>DEHS01000048.1 GCA_002352055.1 Legionellaceae bacterium UBA2794 | reverse complement strand
TATCATTTCCCAGCTACATATTTATTTCGAAGACAGATTAAATCTGGGACTTAGATAATCAATGAGGTGACACAGTTAGATGAACACTCTCAATGTCGATTTTGTTGCTTCATAGACGCAAGATTCTTCTTTATTTGCTGATACACTTGAACTGAAGAGCGTTTTTTTATTTCCTAAAAATTGGGATTTAGGCCGATAATTATCGCAAGCTGGCAAGTGGGAAAAAGCTTTCCCTATTTTTATTGAAGGCGGGGTACTTACAAAAGAACGGTTTTTTTGAATATAAATTAAGTGAAGGTCTTTGTTATCAGAAATACTTCGATTAACAGAACTATAACCCGGAATTAAATTTCTTGAGCAACAATTTAATTTAGCTATTATTTTATTTGCTTCAGCACATAGCTCCTTGGGCGTTAGGTTTCCTTCAAAAATATCTTGCAAAAAAAGTTCCAAATCCGACCGACCTTTATCATCATCCGCTTCTTCAGTGGATAACATTTCATCGCCAAATTTATGAAAATTATTTAGTGCGGATGCCTCGGGACTGTTCATAATCGTTACAAGAACTTCTATTATCTTACTTATAGCGATATGATGAGCCACATCAATCTTTTCTTTAAGCAAAAAACGTTTTTGCTCCCTTACCAGAGTTATAAATTTACTTTGGAGTGGAGTCATCTTTACATTTTTATTCTCGTAAGTATATCTTTCCAATCTTTCAGCGATTTTGTTCAAAATGGCAAAACCATTTTGATTACCTGGTCTTTTTCCGGTCGCTTCAAACTCTTGAATCTTTCTATTATACTTTATATATTCTGGCATATAATGAATCAAACCGTTAATAATTAAGATGCATTATACTAAAATTGTGACTGCATACAATTAAGATGCTAAAAGCAATCAATCTGGACTCCCATATCATGAAGTCCAGTTTGTATTGTGTTACAGTAAATGGATTGAATAATTCAAAAATAATTTGTGTTGCAAAATAATTAAACCTCTAATATGAAAGAGGATTTTTATTTCAGTAGAATTACATACGAATATCTTCTTGCCACATTTTAATGAGCAATGCTTTTAAGCGAAAATCTTCATAACTCACAGTACAATTATCAAGTTCATCACATTGAAACGCAATTTTAGTCTCTGGTGGTAAGCCTGGATCATTTGGTAATGGAGTTAAATTACCATCCACACAAGATAAGTTAATAGTTGCAGCAACCCCTCGCTGTGGGTATAAATCAGCACTGTATCGATTTTCTTCGTCTAAATGTTTGACCCCGATTGCAATACTCACTTTATCGCATAATTCAGGGTTACTTAATTGACAAAAACTGGGGTCTTTATAAGAAAACTTGCCTAACCATAAACCTTGGGAACGCTCGCAATTGTCTTGACTAATAGCTGCAAATGCGTTCGAATTTACAAATACTACAATCAATAATGCTATAATCTTTTTCATAAAATCCCTTTTTATTAATTTTTTCAACATGAGGATATCAGGTTTTTTTATTATGTCAAAAATATGAGATGGCGTTATAGATTTCATCATGTCATTGATAATATAGGGAATAATAATTATTTAGCACCCATAATATTAGTGGGTATCGATATCATGGAAAAAAATAAAATTATTCTTGCCATGTTTTTTTGCGTGGTACATAGCACTATCTGCTTTCTTAAGCAAATCATGCGCGCCATCAGCAGGATAGAGCGAAATACCAATACTTAAAGAGACTTTAAGGGTATGATTTTCAATCAAAAAACCTTTTGAAAATTGCTGAATCAACTTTCTCATAATGTTTATGACATCATTTTTTTCATTAAGATGAGTTAAAATTAACGCGAATTCGTCCCCACCAAACCGAGCTACAGTATCCATCTCACGTAAATGATCTTGCATACATTTTGCCGCGGCGCATAATAATAAGTCTCCGGTGGGGTGACCATAAGTATCATTAATTATTTTGAACCCATCCAAATCTATAAAACAAACTGCTATATGAAATTGTTCACGTTTTGCCAGAGCAATGGCCTGGATCAAACGATCCTTAAATAGCGTCCGATTAATCAGCCCAGTCAAAGTATCATGTTCTGCAAGATGTTTTAATTGCTCTTGAATACGCTTTTGCTCGGTAATATCCCGTGCTGTAGTTGATGCACCTGTTATATTCCCCTCAGCATCTTTTATTGGTGATATGGTGACTGAAACGGGTATAATGTGGCCGTCCTTATGTATTCTTGATGTCTCGTATCCTTTAATGGGCTCATCATTGATAATTTTACCTATAATTTGTTGAAACTCATCTTCACGGTCTTTAGGAAAAAGCATTTTTATATTGGAACCAATGCTTTCCTCTTCAACATAACCATAAAGATTCTTTGCTCCTTTATTCCAGCTAAATATGGTTCCCTCTAAAGTTTTCCCTATAATAGCTTCATCAGAGAATTCTACGAGCGCAGAGAGCATAGCTTGAGCATCCTCCATTTTTTTTCGCTCGGTAAGATCATGCTCAATAGCCGCAAAATACTTATAAAATCCACTACTATCCTTTATCGGGACGATCGTAAAGCCCAGCCAGTATTCTGTTTGATCTTTTGCATAATTTAATAACTCCACATACACAGGCTCTTTTTTTTCCAATGCTTCCCGAATACGTTTGAGTGTATTTTTATCTGTTTTAACTCCCTGCAGGATTCGAGGCGTTTTGCCGATAATCTCTTCTCGGGTATAACCTGTAAGTTTTACAAAAGATTCATTCACGTATACTATCTTCGGACCAAAGGGTTCCTCTATGGGTTCAATTTCAGTGATTATGACCACATCATTGATCTGATCAATAATTGTCTTAAATTTTAATTTTTTGTCCACAATTTTATCCGATAATACCGTCTAATAAAGAGATTGATATTCTCTATAATCATAGACTCTTTATTGTAATAAGATAACTTACAACTATTATTAGATAATCAAACATTGATAGTTAAATCTAACAACATTCATTCTGGATCATCAATCAAATTCAATTTTATGCCTAATTTATTGAGAAATCTCTATGGAATCATCATACTTTCTTTACGATCCCTTATCAGACGATCTAACATTACTATTCAAGTCGGATCTGCTTTCCTTCATTCAGCTAAAAACCCAATATTATAACAAAGTGTTTACATTTTGATTAAATTATTTTAGAATGACGCATTTGAGCCAAAAAGGAACACCATGTCCAGATATTACCAAATTTTATGCAATGCAATTAGTTTAAATGATTCTGAAAAGTTAAAAGAAATTGGTGAAATCATCGATAAAAATATATTGACCTATGATGTTCGAGATTTTTGTATCGCTTATCAAAACGATAAAAATTTCTTGGGCCTTTTATCAAAATCACAATTCGACCAATCTTTTAAGGATAAATTATTAAATTGGATCAATAAAGTAGTAGCTTTCCAGGTCCAACATCAGGATTTTGAAAAAAACTATTTAATGCCGTTAATAGAAAGCGTCTCGAAATTCTCAAAAAATCCAATCGAATCAAATACTGTTGGTGTCGAATTAATTGTTCTGAATAATACTAAATTAAAAAATAGTATTTTAATTTACCTTGCCTTATCCGAAGGTTATATTAGAACATTGTTGCTTCCATCTGAAGTGAAAACAAAATATTTCTCAAACCTTATAACTCTAGCCTTTAACTACATAAAAACCAATCCTCCTGCAAATGAAGAAAAAATTTCCCAGTTCTTTACCTCACTATTACTTTTACGTGACAAGGGATTCACTATTAATAATTTGNNCAGCCTGTCTGGACTTTAAGTTATATCAATAAATTTTATGATATCTTTAAAGATCACATCACTAAAGAGGAGCTTCAAAGCTTTATTATCCAAATGACACCAATTGATTGGCAATATGTAACCATATCTTTTCCCAGTATCGCACGGGTCAATCTTATTATTGACCATGTTCGAAATCATTCACATGAAAGCTTAGGAACCCGCGCATTCAATAGCATGAATTCAAATACAACCAAGAACTATAAATTAGCTTTTGAAAATCCATTTGGTTCTTTATTAAATGAGCCATTAATACCAGTCAACACTATTTCAACAGATGTGGGTGCTCCCAATACAATATCTCATATCTTGCAAAATGATGCGAGGATGTCACCCTTACCTCAGGAATATTCTAGAATTCGCTTTTATTCCTCATCGGCAACGGTAAAAGAGAAAGCATCAAAAGATAAGGGTCCCCAATTTAATTATAACTAGTAACATTTATCTTTGCTGCACTTAAAGTGCAGCAAAATCCTAACCTTATCAATTGCTTTACTAATTATTTAAATTATCCATGGTTTGGCATTGAAACAGTCAACGTCCATACCGCCTAATTTGTACTTAAAACGAATAGAATTGTTTATTCACTTCACAGAAGAGGATTTTTTTTCTTTCTCAAATAGACGGTAAGGGGTTTTTCATAAAATTTATAAGTAATAATTGAAATTATTATTAAACAAATACAAATAATTATTACTTTGATTAAAGTTATAGAAATTAACTTCATCTGAACCATTAACGCAATGTAAATTAATATAGGGAAGTGCAAAAGATATAAAGAATAACTACTGTTGCCCAGTAGAACCAGTAATTTGGAACGCATCCAAACAGGATTGGATAATAACAAATACATAAGTAAAATTAGAAGATAGAGGGGCACGGCAAAAAACAGGTATTGAGGAATCAAAATAAAAATTAATAATTCAGCAATAACACTTACCATAAGCAGAGGAAGAAATATTTTTAAATTTTTAATATTCGCACATAGCTCATAGCTAATAATTCCTAAAGTAAATTCGACCAATCGAATTAAAGGATTCATGTAAATAAATGATACCAGCGCAGAATCATGCACATGGGTATAAGTTGATATCAAATATCCTAAACTCATAGATATAATAATTAAAAAAATAAACAATGTTTTTAAATATATATTTTTTAATTCTTTTACCAATGGAATAATAAATGGGAACAATAAGTAAAAACACAGCTCTGTACTAATTGACCATCCTGGCATATTCCATCCGTATTGTGCTTGAGACAGACCTGCAGTGAGAGATTGAAGACCTAAAAATTGAAGGCCAAAATTTGTCCATGTACAATTGTTCAAATAAACCAATTGGAAAGCGCTCAAAGATTTTATTGGGATGTATTCCGGTTTAATCATTTCCACTATCTTTATAGGAACTAAAATAAACAAAGGTAAGATATATAACGGGTAAATTCTTGTAATTCTTTTAATATAAAAATGATATTTATTCTCTTTAAGCAGAAAGTCTTCATTTTTATACACATGAGTCAATATCATTCCAGAAAGCATAAAAAAACCGGTAACACCGTATTGAGCCAATGCTGAAGGTAAAAATTTATATTGTGGGAAGAATAAATTAATATGAACCAAGACTACTAAAAGTGCAAAAAAAAATCTGATTGAGGTTAAAGATTCTATTTGTGCCGAAAATTTTTGTTGACTCATTAAACTTAACCTATTTTGAAATAATATATAAAATTTTTTATTTTTAATTGGTTACATTACCTTAATATATC
>DEHS01000090.1 GCA_002352055.1 Legionellaceae bacterium UBA2794 | reverse complement strand
TTTGCGAAATCAACGGATACACGGTTACCTTTGATGGTATTATCATGCATTGATTCCACAACCGTATCAGCAACTTTTTTATCAACTTCAACAAACGAGAATTTATCATACATGTCAATTGCGCCTATCTGACTGCCCGATATACCGGATTCACCCGCGATAGCGCCGAGTATATCGCCCGCGCCCACCTTGGATTTCTTCCCTACATTCATGAACAGCCTTACCATATTTCCGCCTGAGCGTTTAAAATCACCTTTGCGTTTATCTTTGCCTGATGAACGGTCACGATCCTTGCCAAATGTTTTTTCCCTGCCGTATGATTTTTCATTCCCGTACCGCTCACGTCTTTCTCCCCTGTCTCTATCCCTCTCTCTTCCTCTGTCTCTATCCTTACCGCGCTTTCTATCACCTTTTCTGTCACGTCTGCCATCGGAGCTGCTGTCGTATTCACTGATAGTCGGAAGATCGTTCTTTTCGGCTTCGCCGTTTTTGATCATCAGCTTTATCAGTCCGCCCGCAATTTCGTATGAAGTGAAATCTTCGGCTACAAGTTTTTCTATGTAATGATCATATTTCTTAAGATCAGAGCCGTCACCGATAGCTTTCCTTATCTCATCAAGGAATGATGATGTGCGTAATTCCGCTACATCTTCGCTGCTTGGCGGATTCATCCGCATTATCTTTGATTTGGTATATCTTTCAATATCTTTTATTTTGTAAAATTCCTTACCAACTACGAATGTATGCGCCTGCCCGGTCCTGCCCGCGCGCGCGGTTCTGCCTATCCTGTGTACATAATACTCCTCATCCTGCGGCATATCGTAATTGAATACCGCGTCAATATCATCAACATCAATTCCGCGCGCCGCAACATCTGTTGCAACCAGCAGATCAAGCTTACCCGAACGGAATTTATCCATAACCCTGTCACGCTGGCTTTGCTTTAAATCGCCATGAAGCGCTTCACCGGCATAACCCCTGGCTTTCAAATGCGCAACAAGTGTATCAACCGTGCGTTTAGTGTTGCAGAATACAAGCGAGAGAGTTGGATTGGATACATCTATCAGCCTGGTTAAAACTTCAAGCTTCATGTTAGGCTTTATCTCATAATAGAACTGCTGAATATTGGGCACAGTAAGCTCCTTATGCACAACTTTTACGTGCTCCGGATTCTTAAGATACTTCCTCGTCAGATCAAGTATAGGCTTAGGCATTGNNCTTTCCTTTGGCACCTGCTTTAGAATTGATTCAATATCATCCCTGAAACCCATATTAAGCATTTCATCGGCTTCATCAAGAACAACTGTATGCACGTTATCAAATTTTATCGTTTTGCGTTCCAGGTGATCCATCAGCCTGCCGGGTGTTGCTATGATTATCTGCACGCCTTTTCTGAGTGTCATTAACTGCCGCTCTATTGACTGTCCGCCATAAACAGGCAGAACCTTAATGCCCTTTTTGTATTTAAGCAGGTCGCTGAAGCCCTCAGCTACCTGTATGGCAAGCTCACGGGTTGGACACAGTACTATTGCCTGTGTAAGTTTTGAAGCCGCGTCGATCTTTTCAATTACTGGAATGCCGAATGCGGCAGTTTTGCCGGTTCCGGTTTGCGCCTGACCTATAAGATCCCTGCCCTCAAGCAGGAATGGTATAGCCTGTGACTGAATGGGCGTAGCTTCTTCAAAGCCAAGATCAGCTACGGCTTTGGTTACCTCTTTGGAGAGGCTTAAATCTTCGAATTTTAGTGTTTCCAAGTTTGAATAATTAGTTTAATCCCCTCGTTTTTGGGGAATCTGAATTGTCTCGTTAATATTACGACTGATAAATAGAAGTTTAACTAGAGGAATATCTCACGGATTGCCGCACGCGCGGCACGATTTATTACTACAAATATACGCATAATTTATGAGAGTTGCTTTGCGCTTGTCATTCCTGCTTGCCTTGTTTCTAAGGCGAAGGCAGGAATCTTGTTTCTCAATAACTTAGCCACTAATTACACGAAATATACCAACTTTAGGAATTGCCCTGACTTTGTGTTGAAAAAATAGATGATATAAAACAAAAGACCACCACAAAGGCACTAAGAACACTAAGATTATATCTCCGCTCTTAGTATTGCCTGGCTTGCTGCGAAGTTGACCAACAACAAAAATGTATAACCGTTAATAGTTGGTTTAAACTGAACTAGCATATATATGCCAGTAATGCAAAATCATTAAAAATAACTTATGTAATTCGTGATTATATATAATTATTCCTTTTGCTCATAATTTCCCTTCACATTTACGCTGATGTAAGTACTGAGTCCCCTGCCTGCTTCAACAAGCTTCTTCATTTTCTCAACATGCTCCCTGCCCGGATTGTGATAGTTATAGGTATAAACCGTGCCGTCTATGAATCGAACTTTAATGTAATCACGACCCTTTATGTACGCTGTTATACCTGAGCTGCCGCTTAAATTTTTATACCGTATCATATCATTAAAAAAAAGCTTTTAAAGTTATCTGTTAACTATATGTTTACTTTTATTTTAAATTTTTAATTATTAGTTTTGTAAAATTAAACTTTAATATTACTATGAAAATATTGCACTTATCTGATTTACACGTAACCAACCAAGATATTTCTCAAGATATAGTATTAACTTCACTTCAAAAAAAAATAAAAGAATTATCAAAAAATAATAAATTTGATTTACTCATCATTACTGGAGATATTGTCTATAGTGGAAAAAAAACAGAATACGAAAAGGCATATGCATTTATACGATCAATTTTGGACGATTGTAGTTTAGAAGTAGAGAAAATTTTATTTGTACCTGGTAATCATGACATTGATAGAGATAAAATTAAAAGAGAACATTTAAAATGGTGGTATAGTTTTGAAAATGAGCAAGAAGTAACCGATACTCTTTATAGTAAAGATTCATTCCCAATAATTATAGAAAAAAGTAAAAATTATTTAGAATTCATAAAACGTTTTAACGCTACTGATAATATTTCTTATGGAAAGTTTGGAGAATATGTTTATGATTTACCAATAAAGAATAAATCATGGAAAATAAAAATAATAGGCATTAACAGTTCAATTTTTTGTGGTTACGATGGGGACGATAAACAAAAGTTGGCAATAGGAATAGAGCAAGTAAGCAACTGCGAAGCTCAAATCAATCCAGATAATGATATTTTAATTACATGCATTCATCATCCAAAAAGTTGTTACCATCCTTGCGATAAAACTTCATTTAATATTTTAAAAAGGATTTCTGACATTATATTATCAGGGCATTTACATGAAGTTGAAAATTCTGCATATCGAGATGGTACTACAGGTGACACTATATTAATTTCCGCTGGTGCTTCTTATGAGAAAAGGGAAACAGAAAATGCTTTCGATATAATTGATTTAGATTTAGAAAAGTTAAAAGGAAGTGTCCAATTTTTCAAATATTTACCACATCAAAATATTTGGATTGAGAATAAAGAAATTAATCATCAAACGGAAGGTATATTTGCTTTTGAATTAACTAAAAAATTAAACACTCGCGCAATTGAAAAAGTAAATTCTAACGATAAAGAAATAAAATTCTTTAAGTATAAAGCCATAATCGAATTACCATACGATGAATTTGATAGAGAAAAATTAAAATACATTTTAACTAATCTTCAAAATGATCATGATGTTAAAATAGAATTTAGTAAAATAACAGAAGGGTCTATACACCTATTTTTTAATACTAACAAAAAATTAGAAAACNNCGATTTTAAACTGGGATACTAAATTAAAAAAAGAATTTCTAAGAGATATAAAAAATCCAGGAGCATCATTTACCCATAGAAATGTAGATTACATTTTCCTATCAGACTTATATATTGATCCAAATTTAGAAGCGCTAAGAACAAATGAAAAAGGAGTCGACAAATTTATCAAGTGGGAATCTTCAAAAGAAGTGTTAAAAAAATCAATTAATGATAAACACAAGATCGTAATATATGGGACTGAAAACTCAGGAAAAACTACATTGTTAAAATGGTGGTTTATGGAGTATTATGAAAAAGGGAACATACCAATTTTAATTAATGGTGCAAAACTGAAAGAAATTTCCTTAAATANNTGATAATATTAGTGATATAAATTTGTATGATAAGAATAGAGTTGTTTTACTTATTGATGATTTCCATAAAGTTAAATTTTCTAATCCTAAGTTTAAAAATAATTTATTATTGAATTTAAATAAACTATTTGATAACATTATCATAACTGGAAATGATATACTACAATTAGAAACATATCGCTCCAAGTCTGGTATTTCGCATAATATTTTGAGTGAATATGACAGGTATAGATTATTAGAATTCGGCCCGAAGCAAAGGTATAATTTAATTGAGAAATGGAACAATATTGGAAATAATGTAAATGACGAGAATGAGTTAATTAGATTAAATAAAGAATCAGAAAGTAGAATTGAAACAATTATTGGTAGAAATTTTGTCCCTGCATTTCCTGTATACTTATTAACTATTTTACAAACATCCGAGATTTCAAATATTCAAAATCCCGAATATAATCTACATGGTTTTTACTATGAAAGACTAATAAGTGACGCTTTAAATAAAGCAATCAGAAATAAATCTGACATCAGTTTTTACTATAATTTTTTAACTGAATATTCATATTATTTATTTGAATCTAAAATTAGACTAAATGCAAATACTTTAAATGATTTTATTGGTTTTTATGACAATTATTGCAAAGAATATAATATACAAATCAAGTTTAACATAATTAAAGAAGTATTTAATAATTCGTTATTAGTTAAAATTAATGACAATGATATAAGAATTTCATACAAATATGTGTATTATTTTTTTGTTGCTAGATATTTATCTAACAATATTGCGCATGAAAAAATTAAACATATTGTAAAGTTACTAAGTGAAAGAATATACAGGGATGAGTATGCAAGTATAATTATGTTTTTAACTCATCTTTCAAAAGATCAATATATTCTAAATCAATTATTAGAAAATTCAAAAAATTTATTTAATGAATACGAGCCTGCTAAATTAGAAAAAGATATAAATTTTATAAATGAAATGATTAATATTCTGCCAGTACAGGTATACGAACCTATTGACATTAAATTAATTAAAGAAGAAGAACTAAAGGAAGAAGAAGATATTGAGATTCAAGAACGGGAATTTGGAAAAAATGAACAATTTATTGAATATGATATAGATGAAGATATTTCCACATTGGATATTGTCTCTAAACTCGTTAAATCAATAAAAACAATAGAATTAATTGGGCAAGTAACAAAAAAATATTGGGGCGAACTAAAATCAAAACAGAAATATGATTTAGCAATCGAAACTTATAATCTTGGTTTACGTTCGTTGAAATTTTATTTTTCTTTGTTGAGTAAAGATCCTCAAATTTTAATTGATTATCTAAAATTTATATACAGGAAAAAACATAAATCTTTAACTGTTACAAAAGAAGAAATAGACAGGGCTTCTAGAGATTATTTATTTGGTCTATGTGTGACCTCTTCATTTGGAATAATTAAAAGAATTACTGGTGCAATAGGATATGAAAAATTAACAGGTACATTTCAAGAAATAATTGAAAACAATCCCTTTAATTCATACAAATTAATCGACACATCGATTAAATTAGAACACAATAAATTATTTCCTTGGGACGAAATAAAATCAATTAAAGAAAAAAACCAAAATAATTTCTTAGTGAATATATTGTTAAAAACTTTTGCAATAGATTATTTATATTTATTTCATACTTCGTTTGAGGAAAAACAAAAANNAAAATTGATACACAACGTTTAATTGATTCACTATCGTCGATCAAAAAAAATTAAAAATTATCTTAACTTTGCTGGTGTTGCATGACTGGTTTCTCAGTTCACAGGCAAAAAGCTGCCAATAATGTTTCATTTTATAAACCCCGGTGTACTGAAAAGTGATCTTACATATTCGGGATTTTTCAATGTTCGTACTTCCAGCGCGATCTTTGTATTGGGGCATTCTGTTTTATTATGATTCAACCAGATGCATTTCATTCCCGCATTGTGCGCGCCCATTATATCATGCTCCCAGGAATCCCCTATCATAACAGTCTCTTCGGGTCTTGCACCAAGTTTGGTTAAGGCAAGATTAAATATCTGCACATCGGGCTTAGCCACTCTTGCTTCCTCTGAGGTTATCATCAGGTCAATGTATTTTCTAAGCTCAAGGTGATCCAGTTTTTCTTCCTGTTCAGAGATCAGGTTATTAGTAATTATGCCAACTTTAAAATCTTTCTTCATCAGCTTAAGTATTTCCATTGCCCCCTCTGATCGCTTCCGGTTTTTCAGGTAAGCCAGCCTGTATATCTGTGCGGCGTTTTCTGCGGTGTTGAAATCAATTTCAATTCCCCGGTTTAAAAAAAGGAATTTAAACCTCTCTGCGCGCGCTTCATCAATTGTCATTTTTCCGAAGAGCACGTGTGAAAAATGTATCTGTTCAAGTATTTCGGAGTGTTCCTTTTCAAGGTCTTCAAGAGTCATTTCATGGAAACATGTATAACGCTTCCATACCGCCCTTAAGCCTTCGCGGCTTGCATGGCGGTGGTCAAACAGTGTATCATCCAGATCAAATACAACGGTCTTTATCATTTCTAATTTCGGTTAGAAAACTGCATTATATTGCCATCAGGGTCGCTCAAATTAAAAAACTCTATTTCTCCGCTGCTGAAAATTTTACCCGGTTCATATCCAAGTTCTTCCAGGTCTCTTTTGCATTTGGGTATATCAGGAGCATAGAAGACCTGCTTAATATCAGTTACTTTGGTGAATCTTTTTTTACCATTATGAAAAGCAATACTTACGTTTTCATTCACTACCTCGCCCCACTTACCATCTTCATCTATGTAAGCGCTTTCAGGTTCTATCAATTTGCCATAAAACTCAACAAGCAGAGGTACATTCGGAGTAAATATTATTATTCTTTTCAGGGTGAATTTCACTATACAATATTCCCTTCACTGTCTGTATCAAGGTGGAATTTATGCAGGAACCTGTGAAGTATCGGCGTCAAAAAAATTGCCATTGCTGAAAGGAAAGCTACGCCGCTGAAGAGCGAATAACAACCGGCAAAAATTTTCGCTTCATTGCTTCTCAGCTGGTCAACCGGACCCATGCCGCCCAGTATCATAGAGGCGTTCACAAATGAATCAACCCAGCCAAGCTCTGCCAGGTAATGATAACCAAGGATACCTATGGAAAGCGAAATAAAAAAGATCAGGAAGCTTATCAGTGTGAACTTGTATAATCTCGTTCTGAATTCCTTTTTTGAGGCAAGCCTGGTTTTGGAGTGTTCAAACATATCATTTAAGTTTAACAAATTTAATGAACAAATAACATAAATGAAATGTTACCTCACCTCTCTTCCTATCTATATAATCTCGTGCCACGAATAGATGTATCCGGAAATTATTAGAAAGAGTCTAATAAAAATAAAATATTCATGACTATAGAAACTGTTTTCGTGGCACGATTATTTTCGAAAATGTAACTCAATAGATACTCGTGCCACGAAATGAGTTAAATGAAAATCAAGAAATTTACAAGCTTTTTATTTTAATTAGTCCTATCGAAGCATATATTCGTGGCACGAGAAAAAAAGTGATTTTTAAGACATGCCGGAAGCAGATCCTTTTATTCTGTCCTCATGCCACGGGAAATTCCTGTTGGTTCTCCCTCTCCTTTCAGTAAAGGGAGTTAGAGGCTGATTTTTTTCCAGATCTTATACATCGTTTTTATGATTTATTTAATTACAGCTTTTGAGTAATTTGCAGTATTATAAAAATAAAAATTAAGCTTAAGGCCGGTAAATAATCTATGGAAATAGCTATTGCGCTTCTGACCCTGGTTGCTCTCGAAATTGTACTTGGTATTGATAACATAATTTTCATTTCAATTTTAGCCGGCAAGCTGCCGCCTGAAAAACAGAAAAAAGCAAGGATGGTTGGACTTGCCGCGGCAATGATAATGAGAGTATTGCTGCTCTTCTCGCTTTCACTCATAATGAAGCTTACTACTCCCCTTTTCACAATAATTGGCAATGAAATTTCGGGGCGCGATATTATCTTAATTGTAGGCGGTCTCTTCCTGCTGGCTAAGAGCACATTCGAAATCCACGAAAAGCTCGAAGGTGAAGAACATACCGATGGCAAAGGAAAAAAAGTTGTTTCATTCGCGGGTATTATCATACAGATAATGATACTTGATATCGTGTTTTCACTGGATTCCGTAATTACCGCTATCGGTATGACAGATATGCTGTGGGTAATGATAACCGCCGTAGTTGTTTCCGTGGTATTTATGATGTTCACCGCCGGCGCGGTTAGCGATTTTGTTCATAAACACCCGACCGTTAAAATTCTCGCGCTCAGCTTCCTGCTGCTTATCGGTATTGTGCTCATAGCCGAAGGCTTTGACCAGCATATTTCAAAAGGTTACATTTATTTCGCAATGGCTTTCAGTGTGTTTGTTGAAATGATAAATATTAAGATAAGATCAAAACGCTCAAAACCCGTTGTTCTCAAAGAAAAAACTCTATAAAAATTATGGCACAGCAAACAACAAGCTGTATATTGATGGTATCACCTGATTCATTCAGTTATAACCCGCAAACAGCGGGTTCAAACTCGTTCCAGAATAAACCGGAGTTTGAACCGAAAACGCTTCGCAAAAAGGCCATTGAAGAGTTTGGCGGAATGACAAAAAAGCTCACAGGCGAAGGCATTGATGTGCTTGTATTAAGCAATGATACTGAAATTGATGTCCCCGACGCAGTGTTCCCCAATAACTGGTTCGCAACCTACGAAGAGGGCACCATAATGCTCTTCCCCATGCTCAGCGAAAACCGCAGACTTGAACGGAGCAAAGATACAATTACAGAGGTTATGGAGTCTTCCGGATATAGTATTAAAAGGTTTGTTGACTACAGTGAATATGAAAAACAGGGATTGATTCTCGAAGGTACGGGCTCACTCGTTTTAGACAGGAAAAATGATGCCGTTTATGCTATTGAATCAGAACGAACGAGCAGAATATTATTTGATAGATACTGCGATGAAATGAAGATCCCTTCAGGTAACCGTATTTTCTTCCATGCAAATGATGAAAACGGAGATCCTATCTATCATACAAATGTAATTATGAGTATCGGTTCGGGATTTGCCGTTATATGCAGCGAGTGCATTGAAAGCAGCGAAAGAAAAAATGTCCTTGAAAAACTGAGATCTTCGGGTCTTGAAGTGATCGATATCACATATAGCCAGCTTAAAAATTTCTGCGGGAATATACTGAATGTAAAAAATGTTAAAGGTGAATCATTGATCGTACTTTCCGCAAGCGCAATGTGGAACTTTGAAGAAAGGCAAATCGAAGCACTGCAAAAGTACGGCAGGCTTGTAGAAGTAAGCATCAACACAATTGAATCCGTTGGCGGCGGCAGCGCCCGCTGCATGATGGCGGAAATATTTTTGCCTAAGGCACCTTAGTTAAGTACTTTAAATAAATTAGCTCTTTGGTAATTGGTTACTGTGTATGATCTCACCTCACCCTGAACCTGTTGACTTTGAGAAGTTGAAACAGGATTAACCGAACTAACTGTTACTTCAAAAACAATCCTGTCTTCCAGCAAAGTGTATTGGGCCTCAAGCAGTGAGCCTCCAATATCAAACCGGCTTATCAAAGCATTCCCAAGCAGATTTGCTTCAAGCAAAATTCCGTCCTTTTCATCTATTACGTATCTTCCTTTAGCCTGGTCAATTGTTCTTAATAAATATTTCCTGTCATCACTCG
>DEHS01000073.1 GCA_002352055.1 Legionellaceae bacterium UBA2794 | reverse complement strand
TTTGGGAACAGGCCCGTAATGCCGGCGTCCATCCGGTCAATTGGCGCTTTACCACTCCCGATGCTCGGATCAAACTTAAGCGCCTCTATCCGTCAATTCAGATCGGGTGAAGCACTAGGCGGAACGCCACCGGATCGATCCGCCGCCCCCGCACGTCGCTCAAGGTATCGTGCGAGGGAATCCCGTTGGGCCGGTGCAGAAAGCCTCGCAACCAGGCTTCCTTCTCCTCGGCAAAGGCTCCCATCCCCACCCAGTCCTCCACCCCGCTCGGGACCGCGCACAGGACAATCATCAGAGGTAGTCTTGAAATTGGTAGGGTAGTGGCTCAACAAGGTGAGCAGGTTAAATTGTATTGATGCAGGAAGAGACGGACAGCGATTTCGTGCATCTGGAACGATTTGGAAAAAGACAAGGTTTTGCGCACGAGTCGGCCCAGGCGCTGGCGGAGCGTGTTGTTGAAACGTTCCACATGGTCAGTCGGACCGCGATAATCGCTGGCCTGATGCTGCGCTGGAGGCAAGACGTTGTGGTCGCTCTCCAGGTGATCGGTCTGCAGTGGACCTTGGCAGTAGGCGGTGGGGAGCCGGCTCCACAGTAACCGGGCGGTGGCGTCGCGGCGGGGGGCAAGGGTATAAGCCACGATCTGCTGCGTACGGCGGCATAAAGCCAGCCATAACCAGATGACGCCCCACCGGAGATGTCCTACAAAACTCCACAATTCATCCACTTCCAAAGCTTCCCGTGGATGAGCGGGCACTAGGGTCGCCTGCAAGGGCGGCAATGTCAGGGCTTTTTTTAACCAACCACTTACCGTATTGCGAGAAACCCCAAAGGTTCGGCTCAGTCCCCGCAAGCTGCTACGCTCCTCATAGGCCCGTAGAATCATCGCCCGCGCCGCCCCGGAATAGGCATTGGAACCGGGAGGTTCCCGATGCTGGCAGCCAAAACTCTGGCGACGGTAGTGTTGTTTACCGTTGGGCGTGATTCCGTACTTGATGAGGCTATCACTACCCCAAAAGAGGCATCTGAGTGCGATGGTGACTATGGCCTTACTCCTCACCTAACCTAACCCTCACCAAGAGTCTAAAACATTCGATAAGTAGCCACTACCGATTTGTGCAATAAAGCCCTTTTGGAATAATTTTATTAATCTAGAAAACGATATTTCTTGGCGTTTGTATAGCGCTGTATAGTTTTAACAGTGCTAGTTCATAGTGGATTGTCTTGTCTAATTTATCAATAATTGGTATTTTATTAAGTAATGCCTAACTTAAAGAATGATTCGAGCGATTATGGTCTTTACTTCGCCTCACTCAAGCTGATGCAAAATCTGCAATAAGCGGTTGTAAATTTTCGCTGCTAAAGCTAAAAATTAGCAGTTGAGGAACGAAAATGAATCGAGAAATAAGAGTTTTGTGGATGAAAATTGTTGCTATGATAGTAGTATTAGGCAGTACTACATTTATTGCCTATAGTGACGCTTTAAAAGGAGGGTTAGTGTGGGATGCTAATAGTTATCTTATTGATAATCCATATATTACGAAATTTAATTTAGAAAATATAAAATGGATGTTCACTACTTTCTTTTTGTCGAATTGGCATCCATTAAC
Organism: Legionellaceae bacterium UBA2794; assembly: GCA_002352055.1. GTDB lineage: Bacteria > Pseudomonadota > Gammaproteobacteria > Legionellales > Legionellaceae > Legionella. The sequence goes on along the minus strand of DEHS01000073.1, from coordinate 5,123 downwards.
TTGGTTGTCTTATGCCTTGGATTATTGGTTATATGAAGCAATTTGGGGTGTTGCATTAACTAATATTATTTTACATGGAGCTAATACAATCTTGCTATTTTTTTTTACTCTAACTTTAATTAATATTTCTGGTCAACCGGGCACGCTCTTCAAAAACATAAAAGACCAAGATTTAGTCGCTGCGTTTTTTGTAGCCATATTATTTTGTATTCATCCTCAGCATGTAGAGTCAGTGGCATGGCTTGCGGAGCGTAAGGATGTTTTGTGTCTGTTCTTTGTATTGTTAACATTCATTTTATATATAATTTATACCCGTATTGAAACGGGTTTTAAACGAGCTATTTATTATTGCTTAGCTCTTGTTTTTTTTATAATGGCATTATTATCAAAACCAATGGCAGTGACAGTGCCTTTTCTATTAGTTTTAGGAGATTTTTATCCTTTGAAAAGGATGTTGGAAGAGAATAGTGATACTTTAATAGTTAATTGGCACTCTATAAGAAAATCGATCTTTGAAAAATTACCTTTCTTTTTAGGTTCCTTGGCAGTAATGGTTATCACCATGTCTGCGCAAACAGCAGCCATTAATCCTCTTGATAAATTCGGCCTACAGCTTAGATTTTTGAATGCTGTAAAAAGCTATTTTTTTTATATTTCAAAAATGTTTTTTCCAATTAATTTATTGCCTTTATATAATGATTTTCCAAAAGAAGATGATTTAATGAATTTTATTTATGTAGGGGGATTCTTCATGGTAAACATACTTTTTTTATACTTATGGCTTAAAAATTATAAATATTGGTTAATATCATGGCTTTTTTATGTGATTGCCCTCGCTCCTGTTATTGGGATAGTGAAAGTTGGGTCGCAATCATTAGCTGATCGATATGTTTATTTGCCAACTATTCCTTTCTATATTTTAATAGGTATTGGATTCTCTATACTATTGTTTAAGATAAAGCATTTGTTCTTAAAGGCTGTTTTTTTATTTAGTATTATAGGCCTTTGTTGCATTTTGTTGATCAAGACCCAGAGTCAGATTGTAGTTTGGCAAAATGAATTATATTTGTGGAATTATATTGTTAAAATTTTACCAAATCATGGGCCAGCTAATACGGGTCTTGGTAACTATTATTTTAATAATGGCTACTATGAAAAAGCGATTGAGCATTATCGAACAGCAAGCAATTCGGGTGAGTTAATAGCTTATTCCATACCTGCTTGGGCTATTTCCTATTTAAAATTAAATAAGCTAAACGAGGCTTTGCTAATCTACAAATTTATTTTAGAAAATAAAACCGATGTCGGAATTCCTATGAGTTGTGTTTATTATAATATTGGACTTATTTATGCTAGGCAAAATCTCATTGATTATGCAAAACAATCTTTGCTTTTAGTTCTATCCGATAGTCCCGAAGAGTTTATTAATGCGCATCGATTGCTATCGAAAATGGAATATGGTAGCTCGAATCAGCTACAAGAGAAAAATAATATGTTTTCTGCTTATCAGTATTGCGAGAAATTTTATAATCCCAAAGCGTAGTTCACGGAAATATTTTTGACAATACCGCTTGCCTTTTAGGTTTCTTTAATTGAGCTTGATATATTGTATGGGAAAATTGTGCAAGGTAGACGAATTTTTATCATCACTAACCCACCAGGTAATGTTGCGCCTAAAAGTACTAACAGATACAAAAATGACAGTAATACCCCTTGTTCATAGTTTACTCCTGCGCCATACATAAGAGTAACTAAAGCACTTTCTCTCAGACCTAAGCCACCAAGAGAAATTGGAATATTTGTTGCTAGCATTACAAGAGGGACAATAATGAAATAAGCAATTAATGGTAAGCTCAATCCTAAACTATAACCTAACATTGCATAAACTCCAATAACTATTGCTTGTGATAGTAGAGAAAGTAAAGTTGCATTCAGCAATAGATTCGGTGTTTGACGATAAACATGAAAAATTTTTAAAAAATCGATCATGAATTCGTATAAATGATTATGGTGTTTCGTTTTCTGGGATTTAAGCAGCCAGTTTAGTATGATAGGTGAAAATAATATCCATCCACTTATGAAAAAAATTAGAGTAACACCAAATATAAATAAAATACTAATTCTGTCAATTAAAAAGGTTTTTTGCAACAAGATAGTTAGCAATCCTGTTAGTAGTAACACCATTAAACCCAGAGCGCGATCCATAATTGTTGAAGCTAATAAATTCTTTATTGGGTATCCACGTATCGATAAATAGGCTGTTCTAACTGCATCACCACCGAAGCCGGTTGGCAAAAAATTGTTGGAAAATAATCCTAGATAATAAGCAGGAAAAATATCGTAATAGTTGCATTGCGGTTCAATATTTTGTAACAGTAACCACCACCGCAGGCCACCAAATAGAAAGGCAATCAAGTGCAAACCTATGGCAACTAATAATACGACTAGAGAAATATGCTTAAAGAGTTCTTCTACTTTTTGAAAATCCAGTTGGAATGCTAACAAATATAATAAGCTTCCTGTAAAGGCGATTTTTCCTCCTAGCACTGCCTTTTTAATCCAGCTATTTGTGTTCATAAATGTTAAATTTGGATTATGACTAGTTGTCGGTTTTACGATAGGAAAATTTATCTATTGTGAGGCCATTAAACTTGTCAATTAATTTTATTAATTCGATTAAGTAAAGGGTTTTGATATAATTTCCATTGATGCAGTCGGTATAGTAATGTATTGCTTATTACTCCCAATCCATAACGAATTGAACGTCGTAGGTTAATTGAGGATGAATCTTCCATATAGAGGGTTGGGCAAGTAATTTCGCCAATTCGAAAGCCAGCATGGATGATTTGGAGCAACATTTGATTGTCGAAAATAAAGTCGTTATCGTTATGGTCGAGTGATAAACTTTCAAGCACCTTACGAGAAAATGCACGATAGCCAGTGTGATACTCAGATAGCTTATAAGGCAGGAGTAAATTCTGAAAAAGAGTTAATATTCGATTGGCGATGAATTTATAGATTGGCATGCCTCCTTTCAGTGCGCCTACCCCAAGTATGCGTGAACCAAGAACACAGTCAAATACATCTTCAGCAATTAACCAACTCATCGCTGCGCATAATTTGGGAGTATATTGATAGTCGGGATGAATCATGAGTACTATATCCGCCCCTAACGCTAACGCGGTACGATAACAAGTCTTCTGATTACCGCCATAGCCAAGGTTGATATCGTGAACAATTACATGGTTAATTCCAAGATTATGAGCCACATCAGCAGTATTATCCTGACTGTTATCGTCCACAAGGATGATTTCGTCCACGATATCGCGTGGAATCTCAGTGTAGGTTTTTTCCAAAGTGCGGGCGGCATTGTAAGCCGGCATTACCACGATTATCTTCTTTCCTTTTAACATGGATTCCGCCTTTAGCAATCATTCAGATTCAGTCGTTAAGGGTGGAGAATAATTGTCATATAAATTCATACGCAAAAATGGTTCCAACTTCAGTCCCTGATCGTCTCAATATTCGGGATTATTGGTCTTTTTTGCATATATGATCAATGTTGCCCCGCGTTTAACTAGACCTGATAACAAGTACTCTAAGAGCGCGAACGGTGCGATAAAACATGCAATCGTTAACCACCCAAGCAAACGACTGTTTGCGCTTGATTGCTTTGATTTTTTTAGTAAGGCATACAATTCGTTGGCGTGGTTTTTCGGCCAAAGCCGATTCAAAATGCTTTGAACGAAGCCAAACACATTTTGATCGAAGGCCCAAGTGCTAGACTTAAAAGATTGGAGATGATGAATGCCTAATAAATTTTCTAAGGCAGAGCGGCTGAAATGGTGGATATGACGGGGTAAGTCCAAATGAAACCAAGCGCTTTTAAATAAAACTGATTGCCAACTACCGAAATTAGGTACGGCAAGTGCCAAAATTCCGCCGGGCTGTAACAGTTTTTCCACTGTGCCTAGAGTCAGCGCTGGATTATTGACATGTTCCAGGACGTGCCAGAGGATGATGACATCGAAGTAGCCCGCCGTTAACGGCAGATCTTCTAGCTTGCCTCGGTAAAATCGGATGTTGGAGTATGCTGGTTCAAGCGGGAATTCTTGCCTTTCAACGCCGTGACATTCACAGCCCTGTCGGGCTAAAGCGGCGAGCAGGTTGGCGCGACCGCAGCCGATATCAAGAATGCGCCAGGGACGCGATTCCTGTCCGGCTAAAGCGGGCTGCGCAGCGCGAAATAAGGCGAGCAAGCGACGGGCGCGTCGCCAATTGTCGAAACGGGTGAATCTTTCCACAATTCCGGTGAATTTACGTTGGCCGTCGCCATAGTAGGGTGCGGCGTAGTAGGGGCCAAGCTGCTGTTCGGTCAGTACTGGTTCGGTTCGGACCAGATCGCATTGCGTGCAGCGGGCGAGGGTGAAGGTCGCTTGCTGGTCAGTATCGAAGGCATTCGCTCGATAGAGGGCCTTTAAAGCAGTAGCGCCGCAACCCAGGCAGGGAGGAGTGCTTGCGGGTAGGGACATGGCAAATATGNNNTGGCGACCACTAAAAAAGCCCCTGTCACCAGGGGCTTTGCATTTTCAAGCCGGATAAAATGGTGGGCCGGTTTGAAAGGGCTCGGCTTAGCGACACTCGGCCGGAGCGTATTTCGGTAGCATGGTGCCAGAGACAGCGCCAGACATAGCCTTGGCAGTCGCGGTAACCTTCGTTGAAGACGCGCAAGCCCAGTCCATATTGCCCTGCAAGCCGTCGGCAAGGGTTGCGGCAACACCAGCAGTGCTTCGAATGAACGGGGTCAGTACGAGTTGGTTGGCAGCCCCAAGTTCAGGAACGGTGCCGGCACCTGTTGCATAGTTGACGCTGACCGTGCCCAGGTTGCTATCGATGCTAATTAGCGAAACATACTTGGTCGGGGTAAAGCTAGTATTCCAACCGCCAGCGGCGCCTTGTACCCCGGTGACACCGCCCGACTGAAAGCCTTCAGCGATAGCCACCTTCGCGGAAGAAGCGAGATTCAAACCTTCCGTCACGCGGGAGCGGACGGTGTAATCCTGGTACGCCGGAATCGCGATAGCCGCTAAGATACCGATGATCGCCACGACGATCATGAGTTC
>DEHS01000097.1 GCA_002352055.1 Legionellaceae bacterium UBA2794 | reverse complement strand
TCATTGGAAGATAATTAAAAGTTAGTAAGAACTGCCCTACTTTTTTGATATAAATGCATTACCCTCAATATAAAATCGTAATAACTTCTCAGCCCATTCTTTTGCGTAGTGAACACCTATTCGCGGTCTTTCAACAATACTCACAGGAGATTGATTGGGAATTTCGCCCACATATAAAGTATCACTGACAATATCATGACGATTTTGTTGTTTTTCTATATGCATCGCCTTGGAAAGTAACCCTGGGCCTTGACTTCGACCAGTAATATTTTTAACCGGTTCAATAGCCCGCAATAAAACTCCCGAACCAATTCCTTCAGTTTCAGTTACGATATTAGTGCAGTAATACATACCATAAATTAAATAAACATAAGTATAACCTGCCGGCCCATACATAACTTCCGTTCGCTTGGTAAGACCTTTGGAGGAGTGACAGGCCAAATCATGCTGACCTAAATAAGCTTCGACCTCAACAATCCTGCCAATACGCTCTAGTTCACCATCATGATGAACCAGGTATTTTCCTAATAATTCACGAGCGACTGTTACTGTATCTCGCTCATAAAAAGTTCGTGGCAGTTTGCGAATCATTGCTCCATAAACTCTTTTAATGCTTTAAGAAAATGCGCACCATAATGGGTCAGTTTATGCTGACCTACGCCAGATACAGCTAATAATTCTTTAGNNTAGGTTTAACTTCTGTCATTTCCTGTAGGGTTGCATCACTAAATATCATAAAGGGAGGTTTGTTTTCTTCATCAGCTAGTTTGCGTCTTAAAGAACGTAATACTTCAAATAGCGGACTGTTACTGACTTTTACCGCATTTCGCTCCCTGGATTTTTTCTTTGTTCCAGTGAGATCATTATTCGGAATAGTTAAAGAAATTCTCTCTTCTCCCTTTAATAAGGGAATAGCTTTTTCAGTTAGTTTTAAAACATTAAAGTGGCTAATATCCTGCATACAATAATCTTTATGAATGAGTTGCCAGGCCAGTTGTTTCCAATAATGTGCTGTTTTTTCTTTACCAATACCAAATGTGCTTAATTGTTCGTGTCCTGCCTGTTTTATTTTATCAGACACACTGCCCCGTAACACTTCTATAGTGTAAGTTAATCCATAACTCTGTCGTAATCTATAAATGCAGGATAACAGTTTTTGTGCGTCTTCTGTAGCGTCTGCGGTTGCAGGTGGATTATCACATACATCACAATAATTACATGCAGTATCACAAGGCTCATCAAAGTAACGTAACAAAATCTGACGTCGACAATGAGAAGCCTCAGCAAAGGCCAACATATGATTTAATTTACTGGTTTCAACCCTTCTTTGTTCGTCGAGTGGGGTGTTAATAATCCACGATCTCAGTCGTGCACTGTCCGCTGCATCATAAAGTAATAATGCCTGCGCGGGTAGCCCATCGCGTCCAGCACGGCCGGTTTCCTGATAATACCCTTCAATATTTTTGGGCAAATCATGATGAACTACAAAACGAACATTAGGCTTATCAATGCCCATACCGAATGCAATAGTTGCAACCACAATATCAATTCTGTCGTAACGAAATAATGTTTGCACTTCCCGGCGTTCACTGTGGGAAAGTCCTGCGTGATACGCTCGAGCTTTGAATCCCATTTCCTGAAGTTTTTCAGCGAGACGCTCTACACTATTTCTGGTGCCGCAGTAAACAATACCGGACTGTTGGACATCAGACTGTAAAAACTGGTTTAACTGTTTGGCCGCATTGGTTTTAGGTACGACTTTATAATGAATATTGGGTCTATTAAATGAGGCGACATATTTTTTAGGCTGATAATTTAATTTAATAACAATATCTTGCCTGGTCTGCTTGTCTGCTGTAGCGGTCAGGGCGATAATCGGTACATGTGGGAAATGTTCTTTCAATAAGCCAAGTGCAGCATACTCAGGCCTGAAATCATGGCCCCATTGTGAGACACAATGAGCCTCATCTATAGCAAATAAACCAATATGACAGTCCTCAAGTCGTTCAAGAAAAGAGGGACTAATCAAACGTTCAGGAGCTATGTATAATAAATCGAGTTCATTATTATGTAATTGAGCTAAAACTTTTCGTGCATCATCACTAGTTAACGATGAATTATAATAGGCTGCACTAATACCCTGTAACTTAAGTGCCGCGACCTGATCTTCCATCAGGGCTATTAAAGGCGATACTACAATACCCACTCCTGCTCGAACAATAGAAGGAATTTGGTAACATAATGATTTTCCACCGCCAGTGGGCATTAATACCAGAACGTCCAGTCCAGAAATTACATCATTGATGATCTCTTCCTGGGGTGATCTNNTCAAAGCCAAAATAGTCTTTTAAAACACCAAGAGCAGTTTTATTTGCGTATGTAGGTTGCGCTAATGTTTCCATGTGATTATTCTTATTATTCACGGGCGCTGAAAATTGGCCATAATATCATCTTTTAACAGGGTGTCATTAATAAATTTCTAAGGACGGTCTATGAATTTTGAATTTACTGCTGAACATATCGCATTTCGTGAAATGGCAGCAGATTTCGCTCAAAAAAAACTGGCTCCTATGGCTGAACGTTGGGATGAACACTGTCATTTCCCATTAGATGTCATGCGTGAGGCTGCAGCGCTTGGAATGGCTGGTATTATGGTGCGAGAGGATATTGGCGGCGCACAATTGTCCCGCTTGGATTCGGCCCTGATATTTGAGCAACTTGCTACCGGATGTACAACGACAAGTGCTTATTTATCAATTCATAATATGGTTACCTCTTTGATAGATCGTTACGCAGATGAAGAATTACGCGCTAAATGGGGACCTGAATTAACCTCTATGCGAGCAACATCCAGTTATTGTCTCACGGAACCTGAGGCGGGTTCCGATGCAGCATCATTAAAAACCAAAGCAGTAAGAGATGGCGATCATTATATTATCAATGGAGCTAAAGCCTTCATTTCAGGTGGAAGTGTAAGTGATTTATATCTTTGCATGGTACGAACGGGTGATGAGTCCCATCACGGGATTAGTTGTATTATAGTCGAAAAAGATACTCCAGGATTAAGTTTCGGCAAACTCGAAAAAAAGATGGGCTGGAGTAATCAGCCTACTTGTATGGTCTATTTTGAAGACTGTCGCGTCCCTGTTGCGCAACGCGTTGGAGAGGAAGGTATGGGTTTTAAAATCGCCCTTAGCGCACTAAATGGAGGCCGAGTAAACATTGCATCATGTTCATTAGGTGGTGCTCTCGCCTGCCTGCGTTTAACTCAATCATACATGCATGAGCGCAAACAATTCGGCAAGCCGCTAACGCAATTACAAGCCTTACGTTTTTATTTTGCCGACATGCTTACTGATTATGAAGCAGCCCGCTTAATGGTTTATCGAGCCGCCGCAGCAATGGATAACAATGACCCCCATACTCCTATTTATTGTGCGATGGCCAAACGTCTGGCAACAGATGTGGCCTTTAAAATCAGTGATAAAGCCATGCAACTTCATGGAGGTTATGGCTATTTGCGTGATTACCAAATTGAGCGCATATTCAGAGATTTACGGGTACATCAAATCCTGGAGGGAACAAATGAGATTATGCGTGAAATTATTGCCAAAGCAAGCCTTGATGATGAATATTACATCGATTAAGCAAATACTTTAAACTAGGAGTTAAGTAATGAATTTGATAGAACAGCAAATTGATAATGATGGTATTTTGACCCTAATCTTAAACCGTCCAGAGAAATTGAATGCATTGAGCACTGAAGTATTAAATGCATTAGAGGAGATATTTCTTAGCGTAAAAACCAATCCTGAGGTTAAGGCGTTATTGATCACTGGCACCGGAAAAGCATTTTGCGCCGGTGCGGATATAAATCGACTGGCAGAATGTACTGCGCAAACGGGTTATGAATTTGCCTGTTACGGTCAAGAGGTTTTTCGTTTATTGGAAACAATAGGTAAGCCCTCTTTAGCTGCGATTAATGGATTTGCTTTTGGTGGTGGTTGTGAGCTGGCAATCTCCGCGACGATTCGTATCGCTGCACCGACCGCGCAATTTGGCCAGCCTGAAGTGAAACTAGGAGTAATACCAGGTTACGGCGGTACCCAGCGCCTGGCAAGGTTGATAGGTAAGGGCCGTGCCATGGATTTATGCTTGACTGGTCGATTCATTGATGCGCAAACCGCTTTAAACTGGGGATTGATAAGTGAGGTTGTTCCTCTTGATGAATTACTAGACAAAGGGAAGGCAATATTAAATACCATCTTGAGTATGGCTCCATTAGCAGTAAGAAGCGTCATGGAAGTTATTGATCATGGTTATGATTTATCTTTAACCGATGCATTACATTTAGAGGCAATACATTTTGCCAAAGTATGTGCGACAGAAGATAAAGGGGAGGGAGTCTCTGCTTTTTTAGGTAAGCGTACTGCGCAATTTACAGGAGCCTAAATATGTTTGAAGACATTCTCTTTTCTCAGGAGGGTCAGTTAGGTTTTATTACTTTAAATCGTCCCAAGGCGCTCAATGCGTTAACTTTGCCAATGATTATGGCCATGCAAAACCAGCTCGAACAGTGGAAAGAGGATGAGACTGTTTGCGCGGTGATACTATCTGCGGCTCCTGGTAACGCTTTTTGCGCAGGAGGGGATGTGCGTGGTTTGTACACTATGGGTCTGGCTTCTGATACAGAGCAATTACAATTTTTTTGGCATGAATATCGGTTAAATCACTTCATACATCATTTTGGTAAACCTTATATTGCTCTGATGGATGGTATTACTATGGGAGGTGGAGTGGGTATCTCTCTTCATGGAAGTCATCCTATNNTTTGCCATGCCAGAAACAGGTATAGGCTTCTTTCCCGATATAGGCGCGAGCCATCTTTTAACGCGCTGTCCCGGTTCGCTAGGAATTTACCTGGGTTTGACTGGAAATCGTCTGGGCCCAGAGGATGCACTAAAAGTAGGGTTGGTAAAACAGGTTATTTCAGCTGAAGAGATGCCTCGTATGATTGATTTCTTGCGGAATGAAGATTTGACTACGGATGCACATGGTCGAGTAAATGAATGTCTGAATAATTTCGCCAGGAACAATAGTGGGGAAGAATCGACTCAGATCAAGCCTCTGATTAACGTATGCTTTGCAGAGCCAACTGTTGAGTTGATTAAAGAGTCACTGCGAAGTAGCGAGGGTCCATGGGCTGAAAGCGTGGATAACACGTTAAAGCAGAAATCCCCTTTGAGCCTAAAAGTAACTTTGGCGCAGTTACAAAAAGCGAAAGATTTGTCCTTGGCCGATTGTTTAAAAATGGATTTTGACTTGGTAGGGCATTTTATGCATGGTAAAGATTTTTATGAAGGGGTACGGGCTTTATTGATTGATAAAGACAAAAATCCTCAATGGAATCCCGCTCAGTTGGAATTGGTGACGGAACACATGGTGGTGAATTACTTTGAGCCTTCTAATCACGGGCTTGAATTAATTGTTGGCTAGTTTTTCCTAGATATAGGAGTCTGAACCCCACCGGTTCAGACTCCTACGCCGCAATAACAACGAAAAAATTGTTACTTTCCATCTTTTCCCTTAGAATTCACCCAATTATTAATTTACTCAGAGAAAACCATGTCTGATTTTTATCAGGACTTTAATAAACGACGCACGTTTGCGATTATTTCTCATCCGGATGCGGGTAAGACGACGGTTACGGAAAAATTGTTACTATTTGGGGGTGCTATTCAATTAGCTGGAACGGTTAAAGGGCGTAAAGCAGATCGCCATGCTACCTCGGATTGGATGGAAATGGAAAAAGAGCGGGGTATTTCCATAACCACATCAGTGATGCAATTCGTACATAATCAACATGTGATGAATTTATTAGATACTCCGGGTCACGAAGATTTTTCAGAAGACACCTATCGGACTTTAACTGCTGTGGATTCCGCATTAATGGTTATCGATGTTGCTAAAGGAGTCGAGGATCGAACGGTTAAATTAATGGAGGTCTGTCGTCTGCGGGACACGCCAATTATGACTTTCATCAATAAACTGGATAGGGAAGGCCGTGAGCCAATAGATTTACTTGATGAGGTGGAGTCAGTTTTGGGTATTCAATGCGCTCCTATCACCTGGCCTGTTGGGATGGGGCAGCGATTTAAAGGAATTTATCATCGCTATGAGGATGTCGTTTATCTCTACCAGCATGGTAAAAATGCACAAAAGCAGGATGCGTTAAAGATCAAAGGTTTGGATAACCCTGAGCTTGATGCGTTACTTGGTGACAGTGCACAAGAACTTAGGGATGAAATCGAATTGGTCAAAGGAGCTTCACATGAATTTAATCTGGAGCAATATCTTGCCGGAAAAATGACTCCCGTATACTTTGGTTCGGCAATTAATAATTTCGGAATAAAAGAATTGCTTGATGATTTTGTGCATTATGCACCTGGTCCTCAACCACGAGCAACTCATGAGAGACAAGTGGCACCACAAGAAGAAGCATTTACTGGGTTCGTTTTTAAAATTCAGGCTAATATGGATCCCAAGCATAGAGATCGTATCGCATTCCTTCGTGTATGTTCCGGGGCTTATAAAAAAGGCATGAAATTAAGTCATCTGCGTATCGGAAAAGAGGTGCAAATAGCCAATGCATTAACTTTTATGGCTGGCGATCGGTCTCATACGGAGATTGCTTTGGCTGGCGATATAATTGGTCTGCATAATCATGGAACCATTCGAATTGGGGATACGTTTACGCAAGGCGAGCAGCTTAAATTTACGGGTATTCCCAATTTTGCTCCTGAGTTATTTAGACTGGTGCGCCTACGTGATCCTTTAAAAAGTAAAGCACTCTTGAAAGGTCTCATTGAATTATCAGAAGAGGGCGCTACACAAGTATTCAGGCCTTTAAATAGCAACCAGCTGATTTTGGGGGCAGTCGGAGTATTGCAGTTTGATGTGGTAGCCCATAGATTAAAACATGAATATAAAGTGGATTGTATTTATGAGAGTATTAGCGTTTCAGCTGCACGCTGGGTATATTCTGATGATGATAAAGCGATGAGTGAATTTCGCACCAAGGCTTTTGATTACCTGGCTTTAGATGGCGGGGATACATTAATGTATTTAGCACCTACACGAGTCAACTTGTCTATGGCAGAAGAGCGTTATCCCAAAATCAAATTTTGCGCTACGCGTGAGCATTAGGCAATGCAAATCGATGCTGGTATATAATTTCTACCAGCATCGATTAGGTGCTATGTACTGCAAGTCGCTTTAATCAAATGTTGCCCTTTATTGGTAATTTCAACTTTTGCACCGGATTCAGCGCTTAATTTCAAGACTTCGCCTTGACGCACAGTGAGACTAAGGGATTGACCCGCAGCGATCAGCACATCATTAATTTTTCCCTTTTTAGAAATAGCTTTAGCGAACAAATCATTACTATCATCAACACTGGCGATAGTACAGTGAGCTTCAATTGTCCAGAACATATAATTTGCAAAAACCTGAGGTTCATTTGGAGGTAAATCATATTCAACGGTAATTCCTGGAACTAAGGAATTGGTCACCATTGAATAAGCATTGGTAGTTATGGCAGCAGATGCGCTTAACAAAATAAAGCCTATTTTTCGTAGCCCTATCTTTCGTAGCATAGATATCTCCATGTTGAGAAATTAACTGGCTAAGATACATTTAATTTGTTTTATTGGCAAATTTAAATGCACTCATACAGTGCTGATATCATTCAGTCAACATTAAGTATAAGCTTAATGCCAGTTTATTTCTCTCTATGTACTATATTTCAGCTAAAGCTTTTGCTATGGACTCGGTCATTACTTTTGCATCACCAAATAACATGTAAGTATTATCATGATAAAAAAGTTCGTTCTCCACTCCGGCATAGCCAGGTGCCATGCCTCGTTTTACGAACAAAACTGTTTTGGCTTTTTCAACTTCCAATACGGGCATTCCATAGATAGGTGAACCGGGGTCGGTTTTAGNNAGGATTGGTAATATCATTTGCACCAATCACAAAGGCTACATCACAGGCTGCAAAGTCTCTGTTTATTTCACTTTGTTCAAAAACCCGATCGTAAGGAATATTGGCCTCTGCTAGTAATACATTCATATGTCCCGGCATTCGGCCTGCCACCGGATGAATAGCAAATCGTACACGAATGTTTCTGGCTTCAAGAGCATCAACTAATTCCTTTACTGCATGCTGCGCATGCGCTACGGCCATACCATAACCCGGGACAATAATAACATCCTTGGCATTACTTAGAAGAAATGCTGCATCCTCTCCATTTCCTTGTCTTACCGTTCTTGATTCATCTCCAGGCTTTGTTAGAGATGAGCTGCCTGAAGCATTGATACCGCCAAAGATCACATTAAAAATAGAGCGATTCATCCCGACACACATGATATAACTCAGAATGGCTCCACTTGCACCGACCAAAGCTCCGGTTATGACCAGCAAATGATTGCTTAACGTAAATCCGATTCCAGCTGCTGCCCATCCAGAATATGAGTTAAGCATTGAAATAACCACAGGCATATCAGCCCCCCCAATCGGGATAATAAGAAGAACCCCAATTAAAAAGGCCAGTGCAGTTAATATGCCAAAAAATAATAGTGTTTGGTTGTTTAAAAACAAAAACAAGAGACCCAAAATGGACACGCCAATGAGCAGATTTATGATTCCCTGACCAGGAAACTTAACGGGAACACCAGACATAATCCCTTGTAGTTTTAGAAAGGCAATGACAGAGCCGGAGAACGTAATAGCCCCGATTATTAATCCAAGACTCATCTCCACAAGGCTTGCGGTGGCAATATTTCCGGGATCTCCAATATGAAATGATTCTGGTGACAAAAAGGCACAAAAAGCGACTAAAACAGCGGCCATCCCTACTAATGAATGAAATGCGGCTACCAGTTGTGGTATGGCTGTCATATTAATTTTAAGAGCAATAAGAGTACCGACTACCCCTCCAGCAATAATAAGCCCAACCAGGATAAAATGATGATATATCGTTGGCATCATTAATGTAGACCCAATTGCCAGAGCCATTCCTAATACCCCAAGGAGATTGCCTCGTCGAGACGTGGCGGGGCTTGCTAAACCTTTTAAGGCCAAGATAAAACATATGGCTGCTAATAAATAAAATAAAGGAACGAGTGAATTCATAACCGAGTCCATCCTTAAATCGTTATTATTTTTTGTACATGCGAAGCATGCGTTGCGTTACAACAAACCCGCCAAAAATGTTNNAGGTGATACTACTGGTTAATTGCGTTCCCGCAGCAATTAACGCCCCCAGGATTATGATACTGGAAATGGCATTCGTCACTGACATCAGAGGTGTATGGAGTGCAGGAGTTACTTTCCAGACGACATAATAGCCTACAAAGCATGCTAGCACGAAGATGGTCAGGATTGCGATATAGGGATTTCCCAGAGTGGTTGCGTCATGCATTATTTTTCTCCTTTGCAGTTTGGAAAGGTAAATACTTGCCCTGATGACAAAGCAACGCTTGTTGGATAATTTCATCATCTGGATTAAAGTTCATTTCTGGAGGTTTGGCGGCCAAAAGGTTGATAAGGTGTACTAAATTATTCGCGTATAAATCACTAGCGGTGGCTGGAACAAGTCCGGCCATATTACTTAAACCGATGATGGTTACCTCTCCATGTTTGACAATCTCGTCGCGTACACTGACCTCACAATTACCTCCTCGAGAAGTTGCTAAGTCTACAACAACCGAACCTGGCTTCATGTGTTCGATTGTTTTTTTGCGTAGTAAAATAGGTGCTTTACGACCGGGGATTAGTGCAGTTGAAATGACAATATCGGAAATCCTGGCGTATTGGTCAATAAGTTCAGCTTGTAGTTTTTGGTATTCTTCACTTACTTCTGAGGCATAACCACCTTTGGTTTCACTATCCTCACCCTGAGTTACTTCAATGAATTCCGCGCCTAAACTTTCAACTTGCTCTTTAGCAGCGTGGCGAACATCAAAGGCATATATTACTCCGCCCAATCTTTTCGCTGTGGCTATTGCCTGAAGACCGGCAACACCTGCTCCGAGTATTAAAATTTTAGCGGGTTGAATCATACCGGCCGCTGTCATCATCATAGGGATTGCCCGATGAAACTTAACGACAGCCTCTAAAACAGCTCTATAGCCCGCAAGGTTCGCTTGAGAAGAAAGACTGTCCATACTTTGGGCGCGACTCAATCGAGGAATAAGATTCATGGAAAATAAATTAACGTGGTGTTGCTGACACCATTTTATTAGAGAACTCTCTGGATCATTATCAATGTGGCCAATGATTAGAGTATTTTTAGCCAGGCCTTCCAGATCTTCGGGATTGGGCTCGTTGATACATAAGAGCAAATCAGTTTGTTTCATTAAAGTTTTTTTACCGCCGGTTACTTTAACTCCAACCTCTTCATAATCCTGGTTACTAAAGCCTGATGCTATGCCTGCATTCTTTTCAATAGCAACCTCAAAGCCTGACTTTATATACTGTTTGGCTGAGTTTGGGGTGATAGCTACTCGTGTTTCATTTCCTGATTCAAGCAATGCTGTTATTTTCATAGAGAAATCCATTTTTACTATTGTTAGATCCATCCTATTGTAATTTATATTATTTTGCTACTGAATCGGCAGGAATTTTGGCGGAATCATAAAGAAAAAGAGCGTATAAATACGCTCTTTTGTTTTAATCAGGATAGACAGCAAGATTGAGTACAGTCCTATTTCACTAAGTGGATTCCTCCGGAGTGTTTTTGGCTTCCTAGTCTTAATGCTAAGCTTGCTCACCACACTCTCAATCTGGCTTCCAAGGTTGTGATGTTGGCTGAACAATGGTTACCGTCTATGTTTCTATATTAGGCTAATTGTTTGATAAATTCCACCATGATTCAGGCATATATTGCAAAGATATCGTTAAATTAACATTTATCAGTTAATACCCAGTTTCCAGCTATGAATTTAATTTAATAGGGTAGCTCTTTAAGTGTATGTTTTTAGTCTAATTACGCTGTATAGGTGCCTGTAAATCTATTAGCGCAGCATTTTGCTTAATAAGCCAGGTAAGGATTGCTTTTGCTTTTGAGCTGCTTTTCCGGACCGGAGAAATATTTGCGTGAAATATAGTTTTCCTTTTCCATCTCTGGCAATGCCAATTCCTGTGAGATCATAATTTCCATCAATATTTCGTTTATGACCTGGACTTAGAAGCCAATTTTTAACAACATCATGCCCATCTTTGTAGTTATAGGCTACATTTTCAGCAGCTGCGCCTGAGTTTTTAATTTGCCCATGTAATCGTTTGATTCGAGTTAGAAACTGATTATGTCCAAAAGGCATTTTATGATTCGCCATGTCTTGGGAATGCTTTCGAGCCTCAATTGATATTGATTCATTCAAAATCAGAGGTGATAGACCATGTGTTGTGCGATATTTATTTATTGATATAAGAATATCCTTTTGAATTGATGAATCATTCTCAGCTGTCTTTGCATAAGATGATATATGGTTTAAACCTGTAAATATCATGATTATGAGAATAAGAATTTGTCTGGTTTTTTTTAAATTCATAAGGACCTGCGTTTTCGAATTATTTTAAGCCCAATGGTTACTAAAAACGAAATGAAAGTCTAGTGCTGATTTGATCTAAAAAAAGTACATATGGACTTAAAAAAAATAATTTTGATACTAAATAAACCAAATTTTTAATGCTGACGTTTAAAAATTAAATATTTACTGAAAATCCAAGGAGTACAGCATGTAATGAAGGTATATTTGCTACATGAGCGGATTTCGTAACACTACTTACCTGAAAATCAGGATTACTTCCATAAACTCCTTGGTAAAGCAAATTCAGACTGGCCAAAGCAGTTATTGGATAACCAAATCCGGCTTGAATTTCTCCTGCTATTTGTGACAAATTATTTATGGTGAGCTCTTTGGTTTTCCAATGTCTGTAGGCGACACCTCCCTTTAGCTGAGCAAAGAATGCACTTCCTGCTAAAGGATCACTTTTAGCCGTGATTAATAAGTCAAGCATGGGTCCAAGAGTTGTTCTGACGGGTAGCCAACCCAATACTGCTCTTGTTTTCTCAGGAATTTTAAGGCGTATACGCGTGCCATTTTGCACTCCTAACTCCACTCCAAGAGCAAATTCACCGGTTAACATCAACTCATTTCCCAACGCCAGGCGCGCAAGAGCAGATGTTTTGTCTGATGAATCCAAATGGGCGTATCTGCCATTACCCACACTTGCTGTTACTGACCAAGGCTGATCTTGTGATGTAGGTTCAGGGTAATAACCATCAGCGAATGCATTAATGCACAAACTAAGACCTATCGCTAATAATTTTATCTTCATCGGTTTATACCGGTTTAAAATTGGGGGATCAAGATTTGGCGGAGAGAGAGGGATTNNACACACTTTCCAGGCGTGCGCCTTCAACCACTCGGCCACCTCTCCAATCGGGCAAGCTTATACTTCCAGGAATGTAAAAGCAATAGAAATGTTCTTAAATAAAGGATTTTATTTTATCAACTTTAGAGAATGCAAAAATCATGGAGCACTACACATCCTCAATCTAAAGACCAGTATGAATATATTTCAAGGTATTGAACAATTTCACTTGATAGAGTTAGTGGATTTTTGATATATCTAGCTGATAAATTTCATGTTTATTAGGTAAAAATGATCATTGTTTCCGCAAAAAAAATTTGGTTGAGTGGATCCGTCTACCTTTTTGCAGCCTCCGTATATTCAGCTAATTTAAACCCCGAGCATCCAATACGTCAAACTGCCAATATTCAAGGAGGAGGAAACTGGCTTGATGACTATGATTTTCTTTTTCCTTTTATTAACTATTCAGATCGCGTTTTTTTTGCGAATGGCTCTTTATCTACAGGACGATTTTCAAGTGGTGCAGATGCGGGTGTCGGTTACCGACAATTAACCCCCAATAACTCATACATTTTGGGTGGATTCGCCTTCTTAGGACAATACCGGGATGGTTCCAAACCGTATAATCAAACGACTCTTGGACTTGAAGCTTTAGGATTATGGGATTTCCGAACGCGAGCCTATTTACCCTTGGGTCGAAAAAATAAAATATCACAATCCCAACCATTTACCGGCTATATTTTACAGGGGCACAAAGCGCTAGCCAGTATGTTTAGCACAACTACTCATGCATTAAAGGGTGTTGATTTTGAAATAGGACGTCAGGTTCCTTTTATACCTGCTTTGCGTGTATATGCCGGATACTATCGATATGGATTTAATAACGCTTATGAAAGTGATATTAATGGCTCCGAGCTTCGTGGTGAATATAACGTTAATTCGATGGTTACTTTAACCGCCAGTGGCGAGTATGATTCATATCGCGGCCGCCAACTTACTGTTGGTATTCGTTTTAATTTCGGCAATCCAGAGGTCAAAAATCCTGCCGCACCTGATAGATTAAGAGAGTATATTATCAGGCGTAAACAGGTTTATTTAACCAGAACTACAGACAGTTCACTATTTATTTCTCCTGAAAATTTCTATTATGCGAACAATCTTGCTTTAGCCGGTGGGGATGGAACCTTTGAGCGTCCTTATCAGACAGTCCAGGAGGCTGAACTCGCTGCAACAATTGATGGTAATACCGCTCCAAACTATGTTTACATCTATCGTGGAAGTGGTGATCAGTACAACCTTGGCGGACAATTACCTATCGGACCAAACCAATTTTTCATTGGTTCTGGTGAAGACTTGATATATCGTAATTATCGCGTGCTTGTCAGAAGCGGAACTCCATTGTTGCAGGGCAGTTTATTGGCAAGTAGTAATGATTATTTAGCTCATTTCAATCTTACCGGGGCAGGTACTACGCAAAGTACCGGTATCGCAGCTAATGGGGTGAATAATTTATATATTCAGAATATAAATATAAGTAATTACACTGGGGCTGCTGGCATTAATGGCGCTAATGGCACTCCAGATACTGGCTCAGGTGGAGGTAATGGAGAGAATGGTACGGATGGGGGCAATGTTTTCGGAATCAATATTACTAACTCCACCAATATAAGTATCAATCAGGTTAGTATCACTCAATTGGTTGGTGGAGTAGCAGGAAATGGCGGTAATGGAGCAAATTCAGTGACCGGAACTAACGTTGGAGTTTTCAATGGAGGTAACGGAGGCGATGGTGGAGCTGGGGGAAATGCTGTTGGGATTTCGCTTAGTAATACCAGTTCCGTGGCGTTGAGTGAAATTATAATATCGGATTTATTTGGTGGTAATGGTGGTCTGGGAGGATTTGGGGGCAATAGTGATGGACTGACAGGTAACGGACGCAGAGGTGGTATTGGGGGAGATGGTGGCTCGGGCGGAAGTACTACTGGTCTTGATGTAAATAACTCATCACAAATTGATATTCAGTCGTTGAGCTTAAATGGAAACTTTTTGGCAGGATCAGGAGGTTCTGGGGGCAATGGAGGAAGTACCGATGGATTTAGCCGAACCGGTGGGAATGGTGGAAATGGTGGCAACGGTGGAGATGCATTTGGTGTAAATCTAAATGGATCCGTTGTGGACACATCTAATGTTGAATTTAACGAAACCTTGGCTGCTGGTAATGGTGGCACCGGCGGTACAGGTGGTGCTGGAGATTTTGCAGGTGACAATGGAGCTAATGGAGCTATAGGCACCCAAGCTAATGTAAACCCATAATTTAGAGCTGGTTTAGGTGGATTACATCATACTTTATAAGATAAACCAGAGTGCGCATTAAAATCCCTGTTTGTATGTGGGGATAACGTTGCGCAAAGTAATTTATTACTGAGCTCACCGATAATGGACCGTTACTCTCTAACAAATGCCATATCTCATTATTTAATGGTACGCTGAGCCGTTGGGTTTCACCGAAATTACCTAAAGGATCCAGGTTTAATTGAGACAAACGATTTAAACCATATGGGGTTGCTGCAACCAGATGCTCTCTCGTTAATTGATTTGTTCCATAATTGGCAAAAGTTAAATACGGATCGGCAATGCGAGGCGGGAATGTTATCGCGGATTCATTTTGGTTTTTTGTACGGATCGATTTAAGCTCATCAAATAGCAGTTTATAACTTTCAATAACGTGCTTCCATTGATATTTATCTTGCACTCGTCTATAACCTGCCGCTCCCATTTTATTGCATAATTCCTCTGATTGCGCCAGCTGGTAAAGTGCTTCAATACAGGCGGGTATGTCAACTGCCGTCATTTGAGCAGTAAGACCGCAATAGGTAGCATAATCAATTGAGTTGGTAGAAAACGCCAAGCTTAAATCACGCCCACACCCTGCAGGAGGCAATACAGTAGGAACAAGAAACCCTTCAACACCATGACGTACAGACTCTCTGTAACCATCCCAATCAGATACAACTAAGGGCAATCCGCATGCCATTGCCTCAAGAAGAGTGAGACCAAAGGTTTCCTGAATATTATCAACTAATGAAAGAAATACATCCCCTATATGGTAGAGTTGGAACTTTAACTCCTCTGTACACTCTTTTAAGATAATATGATGTATATTTGGAGCGAAATTTTTAGCAGCTTTTCTATATAAAGTTTCTTCCTCAAGGTTATCAAACCATCCAGCCTGAATGAAAACGATACGTCGTTTGTGATGTAATTTAGCACTCAGCCCTTCTAAAGCGAGGAATGCGGGAATAGGGTGTGCTTTATCATAAAAAAATAGTCTTCCCACAAACAGTACAATAAAATCATCCTCATTTATTTGCAATTTATTGTATAGATCAAAAGGTTCTGAATTGGTTTTGCATAAATATGTATTCTGTAAGTCAATCCCTAATGGAATAACAGGTAGTTGTACAGGGTTTACAGGCATAACTACTTGATTGTATTGTTTATGATAATCCTGCCACTGTCTTAATAACTCCTCAATTACTTTTTTTCCTGCCTGGGAGGAACAAATCAATGCATCCCATGGTTTTAATGGAGTACTAAACCATCGCATCATTTCTTCCATTATATTTTGGCCAGGTAAAGAGTGAATTAAGCCACATATGCTGAATGTATTCGGCGAAACATATGATCTGCTCCATGCCATATAACTTATCATTGGATCTAAACGCAGGTATATATCGCATTTACTTAATTCCGACAGATTACCTTTGTAAATCGGGTAGATTTTTTTATTATGCAGAGGTTGTGCAAATTGTGTAATAAAATGATCAAATTCACTTGAAGAGTCAGTATAGAGAGCGAGAGATTCAAGATTTTTATCGGCTAACAAAGAGGTTAAAATTCCAGCATTAGCCGCGATTCTGCCATAGATCTGATTGCAATTGGGCTTATAATCACTGTTTGTATAATTAACACAAAGAGTTGTTTGCATTGATTAACCTGCTAAATAAAGCTTTAATTGAATTACGCTTTAATAATCCATCTTGTCCGTTGAAGCAAGTTATATGTAAATAAATTCTAAAAAGTAAATTAACTGGGAGTAGTTATGATTAATCTGATTTATATCTTAGCATTTGTTCTTGCGTGGTTATTTTTTTATAAAATTTTAGTTGGAAATAGTACGCGATTGCCCAAATTAAAAACAACCATAATTGTTCTTTTATTCTCCTCACTTATTTATGCGTTTAGTTACGACTTGTATTCTTTTCTCAACCGGGCAGCTTTTTCTTTTAAGAAGCAAGGAGAGGTCGAATTAACTAATTCCCCGTTTAAAATACCACCCAATCAGGATGCATCCTATTGCACGAGATTTACAGATCAAAATGGAACAGTTATTAATATTATTTCTGCTCGAGCTGATGGACGCTATTGTGGTACTTTTTGGCGTTTTAATACAAAGAATTCCATATTCTTACCTTATCGTATCATTGATGATAAGCAGAGAATTTATTGGGCGTCACCTGAATTACAGATTACCGTTACCAATTAGTCCTTTTATTACAGACGCTAGTTGAGTAACAAAGCCGGTTGAAATCCACTGGATCCCGCGAACAAGTCGCGGGACTTAGGGGCATTAGGGCATATGGATGATTGCGTGTTTGCTAAGAGTAGATTGAGTCAATTTTATAAAATGAAAATACCTGTGAATTTATAAAATGAAAATACCTGAGAAAACTAACATAAATGACGTGCTTATTTCTATCCCGGGTTATTTAGAAAACAGATATCAATGACATTTTTCAAATATTTCGTGAGTTATATCATCCCATTTTTTAATCCCAACGTCCCTCGGCTCGACCGAGGGATCCAGGATATAAGTCAGGACATCTTATTGTGATTATTCAGAAGAGTAATGGCGCATAACTAGAACCAAATACATAAGAAAGTTTCGAAATTATTTTGATTAAATACTGTAGAATCAATTCTATTCTTACTTATAAAGACTGTTAAATAAAAGATAGTTGATCTTACTAATATTAAACGTTATTTTGACTGTTTTTAAGGAATAATTATGCTGACAAAGCATCATATGCAAAAGGGACTATCTGATTTTAGTCTGATTATTGGCAAGGGCTTAAAGTACGGTGGGGCATTTTCACTCTTAACTATGGCGGTTGTGGGAACAGTTGCTGTGGATTTGGTCCTTATCGCTGCTGCTGAACGACAGCATAATTATTTTTTAACTGGTTTTATTCTTGGCTCAATGTGTGGCGGTAGCGTATCCATGGGGCAATTTATTCTGTCTCCGGTCACTTCTTTGATAGCGGTAGGTTTATCCGTTTTATTAGGGGTCCCTATGATTGGAATGGCTTTAATTGCAGGTTGGGCGTTAGCTGCAACTGTACTTGGAGCGGGGTTAGGACTGGAACTTTTAGGCCACTCAATCGCGCCCAAAGAGGATTGTGATGAATATCCTTCTAATTACTTTCTTTGTGCAGGTTAATTGATTCCCGAAACATTTACTTTGAAATTGTATATACTCATTTTAATGAATCTTTTTTTTAAACAGATGAGTAACTATGAGAAAAAAAGTATTAGGCATTTATTTAGGAATGATACTCACTATGCCAGCCTGGGCCATCGATTGTTTTTTCACTTTAGCTAAAGACAGTTGCTGGACCAGTTATAATGTGGTTGTTGATGTAATTGACGCGAGAACAAACCAGGTATTGACAACTGTTACAGTGCCTGCTGAGAAAAGTTGGACAAGACAGAGTTTTGTTTGTGAACCATCACAGAAGCTCATGTATCATGCGCGCTTCACACCTGTTTTTTGGCAAAGTGATGAAGGAAAAACCTATTTAGCCAAACGATTTTGGTCATTACCGAGCACCATTAATCAAGGAGATAGTGCCTGGAACCTTTCAGTCTGTTTTTCGGCAGATTTCGCCCTCGTTCCTTTTCCTCCTAATGCTACGGGGAATTGTGCCTGTGATTTTAAGGATATACCTAAACTAGAGCCTGCAATTATCATGCGGTAATCATGGTGTTTTATTCATTCTTTGTGTATGATTTCTTAATGAATTTTCCCGCGGAGAGACTTCTTTGATTACCTTAAGAAATAAAATTGGACAAATGCTAATCATGGGCTTTAATGGCACCGAGATTAATGAGTATTCGCCAGTTGCACAATGGTTATCTAATGATGGTCTTGGCGGTGTTATATTATTCGACAAAGACATTTCCTCGAATCACTATGGAAAAAACCTTATAGACCAAGGTCAGATAAAGCATCTCATACATGAGTTGAAATGGTATGCTTCTAAATCACTTTCAAGCGACAAAGAGGTTCCATTATTTGTTGCATTGGATTATGAGGGGGGCGCTGTCGATCGCTTAAGTACTATTGACGAGTGTATGTCTACTTTAAAACCGTGTGAGTTGGCTCAGTTGAGTCAAGATGCTTTCGAAGAAGAAGTAAGTCAAATGGCTATTACTTTAAAATCATTAGGCTTTAATTTAAATTTTGCTCCAGTTGTTGATCTAAATTTAACTGAAGAAGCAGGAATTATTGGAAAATTAGGGCGAAGTTTTTCTGGTGATCCAAAACTTGTAGCACGAGCTGCCGCTCAATTTGTGGATATCTTCAGTCGATATGGTATTGCCTGTGCCTACAAACATTTTCCCGGCCATGGCAGCGCTGCGGGTGATACTCATGAAGGATTTGTAGACGTAACCGATACGTATAATCCTCAGGAGCTCGCTCCTTATACTCAATTGCTAAAGGACGTATATAAACCTGTTATGGTTATGACAGCACACGTCATTAACAAAAAATTGGATAAAGAAGGGGTTCCTGCCACTTTGTCTTATGAAATATTAACCGGTTTACTACGTGAAAAAATGGGATATAACGGAGTAATTATTAGTGATGACCTGCAAATGCATGCTATTGCAAATCATTATTCTCTTAGTGAAGCATTGGNNCAAACCATTAATGCGGGGGCTGATATGATTATTTTAGGTAATCAGTTTGGCGCTGTAGGTGCACCCGAAGTTATTGATTTGATTGAGCAATTGGTTCTACACAAGAAAATTGATCAGGAACGAATCGATGATGCCTATAGACGAGTCATGCGTATAAAACAGCAAATCAGTTGTACAGAATCGATACATAGTTCGATTTAATTGAAATCCAGTATTTAAGTTTAACATTCATATTTGTAAGCCATTTATAAATTTTGCTCTTGACGCAAAGTTTTATTATGTTAGAATATATCCCGATATGATTCATTTTTTAATCAATCAGGTGATGGTTTTATGTTCAGAAATATACTTCACTCCACTCTCTTAAGAACTTCCACACCCTCAGTAATTTGTTGTTGTAGCTGCTGCTAATTTCGTTTTATTTGTTTAATAATCAATTTTTGAAGGATTACACAATGTCTGCAGCGCATCAGCTTAAGAAAAATATTATTTTTAAAACACCAGTGATTTATGCCCTTATGATTGCTTTGGGTATTGCCAGTGGGATGTCCGATATAGCCGTTTTAAAGGACTTGGGTTTACTCATATCCGATCTCTTTATCAAACTGTTTAAAAGTATAAGTCTCCCTATAATTTCGTTATCCATCATCGTAACTTTAGCCAATTATAAGACAGATGGTTTGATGAAAAGTATTTGGCAACGAACGATTAAATATACTTTTACCACTACTTTTGTTGCAGCATCTATTAGCTGTCTTTTGTATATCCTGATTAATCCCAGTACGGTCCATGAAAATATTCACCTTGCAGACTCTGCAACCAAACTCGGGTATTTGAACTATTTAAATAATATCATTCCGACTAACTTATTATCTCCGTTTCTGGAGCAGCAGGTGATGGGTGTTCTGTTACTGAGCATTGTTGTTGGTTTTGCCGTGCGGAAAATTCCTGAGGATGAATCCAGAGAAACAATTACTCGTTTTTTTCGTGGTGCGCACGGAATGTTTCTGGTAATGACTCGCTGGATTATCATGGTGATACCGGTTGGTCTTTTTGGCTTTATAACCTCGACGGTAGTGCAATTACGCTCAGGGATGGATTTAAAAGGAATCGGACAATATTTGCTGATTATAGTTTTAGCCAATTTAATTCAAGGTTTTATTATATTACCTTTATGGCTAAAAATGAATAATATCAAACCCTTTACCGCTATGCGTGCCATGTTACCTGCATTATCAGTTGCCTTTTTTTCAAAGTCCTCAGTGGGCACGTTACCAGTGACAATGAATACCATCGAAAATAATTTAGGAGTTAAACCGGAAATAAGTCGGTTTGTTTTACCCCTATGCACCAGCATTAATATGAATGGTTGTGCCGCTTTCATATTTGCAACGGTGATTTATTTAATGCAGGCTCATGGCATGCACGTATCTTTTGCGACCATGGGTCTATGGGTTGTGATAGCGACGATTGCTGCCATTGGTAATGCTGGGGTTCCTATGGGATGTTTTTTCCTCAGTATCAGTCTGTTATCGAGCATGAACGTACCAATAACTTTAATGATGGGTGTTATTTTACCTTTTTATGGTTTGATTGATATGTTGGAAACTGCTTTAAATGTCTGGTCAGACGCATGTGTAACCAAGGTGGTTAATGACAAAGCTGTGGCTGGTGATACAGCACCACGTAATATCAAGAAAAAATCGTTACTTGAGTTGGAATTAGGATAATCGGCGTATATCCCCTCAAATTTTTAATGTACATTAAAGTTATAACTTAATAATTGTCTTCCCCGCGCAGGCGNNTAAATATTTGGATGGTTCCCCACCTGCGTGGGGATGACAAAAGAATTTTAGGTACGATTAAATAATATAAAATTTTAAGGGGATACCTAGTGCGCGGATAAGACAAGAGGTCTATTGACGAGCTTTTAACAA
Organism: Legionellaceae bacterium UBA2794; assembly: GCA_002352055.1. GTDB lineage: Bacteria > Pseudomonadota > Gammaproteobacteria > Legionellales > Legionellaceae > Legionella. The sequence continues at coordinate 90,083 of DEHS01000097.1, read as the reverse complement.
TGGTTTGATTTGTCTCAAATAAGTAATGTCATCCGCCACGCAGGTGGGGGGTCCATTTTAAAGTAAACACTATCCTAGGAAAATAAAAGAGCTCAGCCTACAGGGAGACAAAAAATTAGGCCAGGGTGCACGGTAAATGATTCTGCATGAAGAGGCGAAAGGGCAGCTAACGTATATCGATACAACCTCTGCTGAGAAGATAAATAGGTAATGTGGTCTAATATAAATTCATAGAGGTCTTAGCAATAATTTTTCCGCAATGGAAAAATAAATCTGTTCTAATATCACTAAATCATTGCTGGCTACACATTCATTAATTTGATGGATGGTTGCATTTACAGGTCCGATTTCGACTACTTCAATACCATAGGGTGCAATGAAACGTCCGTCAGAAGTTCCACCTGTAGTAGACAACTCTGTATTTAAACCAGTGGTTTCAGTTATGGCCAACTGGCATTTATCAAGAAAAATTCCTTTTTTAGTTAAAAAGGGCTGGCCGCTTAACCGCCATTCAATTTCTGGATTGATTTCATATTTTTTACATAAATGATTAATTTGATTTTTTAACAATACATCAGTCTGTACGGTTGAAAAGCGAAAATTCAGATGAAGATCGATTTCTCCCGGAATAATATTCCCGGCGTATCCCCCAGAGTGAATATAGGTTACTTGCATCGATGTGGGTGGAAAATATTCATTTCCCTTATCCCATTCTATAGTCGTTAAATCAGCCAAAAAAGAACTAAATTTGTGGATCGGATTATCAGCTAAATGAGGGTAGGCTACATGACCCTGTTTGCCTTGCAAATGAATTTTAGCGCTTAAAGAACCGCGACGGCCCACTTTAATCACGTCACCTACTCGATTAGCGCTGGATGGTTCCCCAATAACACAGTAATCGATGTGAATATTCTGCTGTTGAAGTTGTTCCATAATATAAGGGGTGCCACAATCATAATCATCGCCTTCTTCACCACTGGTGATAAGAAAACCCATTCTTCCTTTAAAATCGGGATAAGTGGTAACGAATCTTTTTGCCATAAGCAACATACAGGCAAGGCTACCTTTCATATCAGCAACCCCACGACCAAAGTACAAGCCTTCCTTTTCTTCCAAAATAAATGGATTGGTTACCCACTTATCCGGATCACCCACCGGAACAACATCAGTATGACCCGCAAAAACTAATAAATGCCCTTCAGTCCCATAAACCGCAAAAAAATTATCTACAGGCTCCTTATTAAAGCGCTGACAAGAAAATCCGGCTTCCTCCAGGTATTCAATCATATAGTTCTGGCATCCTGCATCTCTGGGACTAATGGAGGGAAAGCTAATTAATTTACTCAGGATTCTCTTGAGTTCACTCATTTAGTTTGCTCTAAGAAGTTCATTGATACTAACCTTTGCACGGGTTTTTTCATCCACTTGTTTTACAATAACGGCACAATATAAACTGTGACTGCCATCGTCGCTTGGAAGATTACCAGCAACCACAACTGATCCAGCAGGTACTCGGCCGTAAGTGATAGCGCCCGTCGAACGATCATAAATTTTGGTACTTTGCCCTAAAAATACCCCCATCGATATGACTGAATTACGCTCCACAATAACTCCTTCAACTACTTCTGAACGAGCACCAATGAAACAATTATCTTCAATAATCGTAGGATTAGCCTGCAAAGGCTCTAAAACCCCGCCAATACCCGCACCACCTGATAAATGTACATTTTTACCAATTTGAGCACATGATCCCACCGTCGCCCAGGTATCTACCATCACTCCTTCATCTATGTATGCCCCAACATTTACGTAGGAGGGCATTAAAATGGTATTTTTAGCAATATAAGCACCACGACGAACCATGGCATTGGGCACTATACGCACGCCAGCCTGAGTAAACTGTTCTTCTGTATAGCCAGTGTATTTGAGTGGAACTTTATCAAAAAATTGGCAATAACCTGCTTCAGTTACGTGATTGGAAAACAGTTTAAATGAAAGCAGGACTGCCTTCTTAATCCATTGATTCACTATCCATTCATTATTTATTTTCTCAGCGACTCGATATTGTCCGCTATCCAGGCAAGATAATACTTCATTAACCGCTGCAATAAGTTCTGAGGGAGCGTTATCTGAAGAAATGTTCTGGCGATGCTCAAAGGCATCTTCTATTATTTTATGTAACGAATTCATACTATTCCCTTTATTGTAATGAGGTAATCAGATTATCTTTATCTAACCATTGCTGGTTTAGCCACTCTTTAAATTCATTTTGCGTTTGGTCATTTTCAATGAGTGATGAGGAACTAAATTGTCTGGGTATTTCAATATGTCTGATAGTTACTTTGACCGAATGGACTCTTTTACATAAAAAATCCCATAAAGTATGATTTTTTTCACTATATACAATAGTCACATCAAGTAAACTTTGTATCTGATTCCCCATGGCACTGATAATGAAGCTAATACCTCCAGCTTTAGGTTTTAATAAATGCTGATAAGGTGAGTTTTGCGATAATTTTTTTTCAGACGTAAAACGGGTTCCCTCAATAAAATTCATAATGGAAGCTGGTGTTCTTTTGAATGAATCGACCGCTTTTTGAGTTGAGATGAGATCTTTACCTTTTTTATGTGGTTTCCTGGCAAGATATGATTTACTGTATCTTTTCATAAAAACACAGCCCATGGCCCACCAACAAAAGCCAAGTAAAGGAACCCATTTTAATTGATCCTTTATAAAAAATTTCAATACTGGAATTTTACGGTTAAATAATCGGTGTAAAATGACAATATCAAGCCAGCTTTGATGGTTTGCTATAACCAGATACCAGTCGTTTCGATTTAAATGTTCAAGACCGCATACTTCCAGATTTAATTTTTGAATTTTATCAACATAAAAATTATTTAAACCTGACCAGATTGCGGCAACCTGATCAACCATCCGGGTACATGTGTCTTGCCAGCGTTTGTTCGGAACTATTTTCAGTAGTCCTATAAACAAAATAGGGATGAAACTAAGGGTGGTTGAAATGATTAATACAGTTAAAGCCAGAATAGCATTAATTTGACCACCATTTTTTTTAGTTTTTTTCACCATTACAACTCCATAATTAAACTTGAGTCATTCTATCAGAATAAATCGGGAATTAGCTCAAGGCATATTCTAAATCAGCTTTTAAATCGTCAATGTATTCTATACCTACCGATAATCTGATGAAACCATCATCTATTCCAAGCGCTTTACGTTTCTCAGCGGGTATGGATGCATGAGTCATGATTGCCGGATGCTCAATCAAACTTTCAACTCCGCCAAGACTTTCAGCAAGCGTAAACAATTCACATCTGGAAAGGAATCTTTTTGCCTCGTTTATGCCGCCGTCAATTACAATAGAAATCATTCCGCCAAAATCCGCCATCTGCTCCTTGGCTAACGCATGTTGCGGGTGATGATTTAGTCCAGGATAAATTACTTTATTCACTTTAGGATGTTTATTTAACCAACTAGCAAGTTCTCTGGCGTTCTCACAATGTCTCTGCATTCGAACTGCGAGGGTTTTAAGGCTGCGTAAAACCAAAAAGCTGTCAAAGGGCCCGGCAATTCCGCCACAGGCATTTTGCAAATAACCGAATCGCTCCGCAAGTTCCATATTATCTCCAACCACTACTACACCGCTTACTACATCCGAGTGACCATTAAGGTATTTAGTAGCGGAATGAATCACAATATCAAAACCTGTTTCAATCGGGCGCTGAATCCATGGGGTTGCAAAGGTGTTGTCTGCAACTGTTATCAGATTATGTTTCTTCGCGATGGCTGATATCTCACGGAGATTTGCAAGTTTTAGCATGGGATTTGATGGAGTCTCAAGCCAAATCAATTTGGTTTTAGGAGTGATTGCGGCTTCAATATTTTGTGAATCAGACATATCTACGAATGAAAAGGATAAATTGTTAGTACGCGTTTTAACTTTATCGAACAGCCTGAATGAGCCGCCATAAAGATCATCCATGGCAATAACATGGTCACCGGCATCCAGTAAATCGATTATGGTGTTAGTAGCAGCCATCCCAGATGCAAAGGCAAAGCCGTGCTGACCTGATTCCAAACTCGCAATACAGGCTTCGTATGCGCTACGAGTAGGATTATGAGTGCGAGAGTATTCATAGCCCTGGTGTTCTCCAGGAGCTTTTTGCCTATAGGTTGATGTTGCATAAATGGGAGTCATGACTGCACCAGTAGTCGGGCATGGCTCTTGTCCTGCGTGAATTGCACGGGTGTCAAAGTGATTATTTTTCATGATGTTATACTCCCTGAATTATTATAATTTGTTTTAATCCATCTCCACATTGGATTTAATTTTGTACTATAAGACTATTATTTGCTAAAGTTTAAGACATAACTGCCGTTATTAAATATGTAGGTCATTCTAGTGAGGGATGCATGCGTAGGCAAGAAATCAATTACGAAAAAGTTGCCGCTGCCGCTGAAAAAATAAAAAAAAGAGGCAAGGAACCGTCAGTGACGGACATCAGCGAGGAATTAAAGATTATTGGTAATCACCCCAAATTATCTGAATTACTAGAGCAATGGTATCATAATCAGCCTGAATTTAAGCGCACAACAATATCACCCCTCACGGAAAATATTAATGTTAATCCCAATGAAATTCTGGAAAAGAATTCGGAGCTGGAGAAATCATTATCATTGTTAAGAGCCACCCTTGAATCGACAGCTGACGGCATTATGATGGTAAATGGCCAAGGGGCAGTGGTTGACTGGAATCAGAAGTTCGTTGAAATGTGGCGAATTCCTTCTTATATGCTTGAATCTGGTAAGGAAAGCATGAGTTTCGAATACATTCTGGAGCAGTTAATCGATCCGCAATCATTAATCTCAGATGTACAATATCTTTACCAAAATCCTGAATGGCAAGGCGAACTCCCTGAATTAATCTTTAAAGACGGCCGAATTTATGAGCGATTCACTCAGCCACAAAGAGTTGGGTCTCACATTGTAGGCAGAGTTTACAGCTTTCGTGATGTTACCCAAAAAAGAATGGCGCAAGATGAGCTTCTTATCAGAGAGCGTGCAATTGAAGCCAGTACTCATGGCGTTGCAATTATCGATATTACCAAAAAAGAAAATAAAGTAATTTATGTAAATAAGGCATTTGAGCGAACTACAGGTTATTCAGAAATCCAGTCCGTTGGTAAAATTCTAACCACCTTATTGGGAACCAATGCAGAAGATGTAAATAATAAAAGAATTGAACTGGCAATACGCGAGCTCCGTGAAGAAACTGTCGAAATAGAAAGTTTCAAAAGAAATGGTGAAGCTTTCTGGTGTGAAATAAGTGTGGCGCCAGTTAAAGATCCTTTTGGTCATGTGAAGCATTATGTATGCATTTTAAACGATACAACCCAAAGAAGGGATATGGAGAATCAATTAGTCATGCAGGCAACTTATGATTCTCTGACCAATTTGCCTAATCGTGTATTATTAATGGACAGGGTAGATCAGGCAATATTGCAGGCCAAAAAGAAAAAAGGGATATTGGCATTCTTATTTCTTGATTTAGACCGATTCAAGATGACTAATGATACTTTAGGTCATAACATGGGTGATAAGTTATTACAGGCTATATCCAATCGGTTATTAATTGCAACAGACGATTTTGATACGGTTGCTCGACTAGGTGGGGATGAATTCGTGATTCTTTTGCCGGACTGTAAAAATATGCTGGATGCCGAAATAATGGCACAAAACCTTTTACATGCGATTGAAAAACCGATACAAATAGAACAACATAGTTTAAAAGTCACGGCAAGCTTAGGAATAAGTTTCTATCCTCGTGATGGAACCGATTATGAATCGTTAATGAAAAGTGCTGACTTGTCGATGTATCATGCCAAAGACAACGGAAGAAATACCTATAGGGTATATGACCCAGAAATGAACAGACGGGTAATTAATCATATGCAATTAGACACAGCACTACGCGACGCGCTTAAAAATAATGAATTATTTTTAGTATACCAACCTTTAATTGATTTAAAGCAATCAAAAGTTATTGGTTTTGAAGCCCTTATGCGTTGGCACAGTAAAACGCTGGGACTCGTCAGTCCTGTAGATTTTATTCCCATGGCAGAAGAGAATGGTCTTATTTTGGAAATGGGTGAATGGGCAATGAAAGAAGCTTGTGCTCAACTTAAGACCTGGCAAAAGCAAGGGCTTAAAAACCTGAGCGTTGCTGTTAATATTTCAGGAAGACAATTCCGGCAGACCTCATTGCCTGAGGTTGTGGCTCGAGTATTAAAAAGTACTGGTTTGCAAGCAAAGTATCTTGAGCTTGAGCTTACTGAAAGTTTACTCATAGAAGATATTGATCATGTGGTGGATACAATGTATGCCCTTAAGGATATGGGGACAAAATTAGTGATTGATGATTTTGGAACCGGTTATTCAAGCTTGTCCTATCTTAAACAGTTTCCTGTGGATAAATTAAAAATTGACCGTTCATTTATTAGTGAGATGGCGTCTAATAAAAACGATGCCGCTATTGCTAAAGCTATTATTAATTTAGGTCACAGTTTAAACATTCAGGTGCTTGCGGAAGGGATTGAGACCGAATTTCAACGTGATTTTGTTATCTCCCATGGATGCGATTTTGCTCAGGGATACTTCTATAAAGCACCCGATACTCCGGATAATATTTTTGCTTTCATCAAAAGCCTACCTCAATCTAAAATTAAAAGCTGATAATTAGATTTTTGTATTACATACTTCCTTTTTTTAAGCTATTATTTCAAATTGAAGATCTTGTTGTTTCCTTTCAAAAGACAGCCCGGATTGTTGAAAATCGAAGTCTGGAGTAATCAATTGATTCACTTTGAGGTGAGAAAATGATTGTTGAACTGTTATCAAGAATACAATTTGGATTTAGCATCGGGTTCCATATTTTGTTTCCAACGCTCAACCTTGGGCTGGCCATATTCCTGGTCATTATGGAGGCCATGTGGCTAAAGACTAAAAATCCTGTTTATTTAAATCTCTGTCAATTTTGGACTAAAATTTTCGCCTTGACCTTTGGTATGGGAGTAGTCTCAGGAATTGTCTTGGCGTATCAGATTGGCACTAATTTTGGGCCTTTCATTACTCAATTTGGTAATGTGCTTGGCGCTTTGTTCGCTTATGAAACCCTGACCGCCTTTTTTCTGGAAGCAGGATTTCTTGGCGTGATGCTTTTTGGATGGAAGCGAGTCCCTCCAGCATTGCATTTCACGGCAACTCTTCTTGTTGCGATTGGCACAACAATCTCGGCATTCTGGATCATGTCGGCTAATTCATGGATGCAGACACCAAGTGGTTATGAATTAATTGGCGCAAAATATGTCGTGGCAAGTTGGTGGGATGTGGTATTTAACCCATCATTTATACCCCGATTTATTCATATGCTTTTTGCATCGTATGCCACTACTTGCTTTGTTGTCGCTGCGGTAGCCAGCTACCATTTATTAAAAANNCTAATCCCAGTTCAGATCGGAGTGGGAGATTGGGTGGGTATTAAAGTAGAACATTATCAACCAATGAAAACAGCGGCTATGGAGGGAATATGGGAAACTCAGAGAGGAGCACCCTTAGTTGTGTTTGCGATACCCTCACAAAAAGAACAAAAAAATCTGTATGCTATAGAGATTCCCGGTTTAGCCAGCTTTATTAATACTCACGATTGGAATGGGGAAATGAGGGGGCTTAAATCGGTAAGTCCAGAAGATCAGCCTCAGGTAGCAACGGTATTTTTTACTTTTCGCATCATGGTCGGAATTGGTTTATTAATGTTGTTCACAGCGTTACTAGGATTGTTTTTGCGCTATAAAGGCACTCTTTTTACTTCAAACTCATTCCATCGCTGGTGTCTGTTTCTCACGCCTTTTGGATTTATTGCAAGTATCGCCGGGTGGTTAACTGCGGAAATAGGCAGGCAGCCTTGGGTCGTTTATAATTTATTACGAACCAAAAATGCTATTTCTGCTGTGGGCGTGGAAGAAGTGATTATATCCATGATTCTATTGCTCCTGGCCTATGGCATAGTATTTGGTTTTTATTTATTGTATTTATTTAAAACTATAAGATTAGGCCCTAAAAAGCTTGAAGATTCGGAGCATCATGCCTTCCAATACATGACCAATAATCCAGGAGATAAATAATCATGCTACCTTTTATCTTTGCGGCTATACTTGCTTTCATTATCATCATGTATGTAATTTTGGATGGATTTGATTTGGGAATAGGGATTTTATTTCCCTTTACCCATAATGAAAAAGAACGGGATCAAATGATGAATTCCGTAGCTCCGGTTTGGGATGGTAACGAAACCTGGCTGGTATTTGGGGGCGCGGTTTTATATGGTGCCTTCCCTCAGGTTTACGGATTAATTTTGCCAATATTGTATATGCCCTTGATGTTAATGCTCATTGGTTTAATTTTTCGTGGGGTCAGTTTTGAGTTTCGTTTTAAAGCCAATAAAAGTAAACCTTTGTGGAATTGGATTTTCTCAATAAGCTCCATAGCTGTTTCATTTTTTCAAGGGGTTATTTTAGGGTGTTTTGTCCAGGGATTTAACGTCGATGAAGCAGCCATGACGGTGAATAACCCTGATTGGATGACTCCCTTTAGCTTGCTTACTGGCGTTGCCCTGGTTTGTGGTTATGGTTTATTAGGCGCCACCTGGACAATAATCAAGGTAGAAGACCGACTCCAAAAGCATATGGTGCATATTGCTAAAGGTTTGTTAATTATGGTAAGTATTTTTTTAGTATTTATCAGTATATGGACTCCATTGCACAATACTGAAATCTTTTATCGCTGGTATAGCTTTCCGGACATTTTATTTTTGGCTCCGCTACCTTTAATCACTATGTTAATGGTCTATTTAACCTGGAAAAGTCTGGACAAGGGACATGAAGGCAGACCCTTCTTGTTCAGTATTATTATCTTCTTGTGTTCTTACGCAGGGATTGCCATAAGTGTTTACCCTTATCTTATTCCTCATCAAGTGACTATATGGGAAGCTGCTGCACCTGATTCCACCTTAAAATTTATTTTAATCGGTGTGGTCATCATGTTGCCTATCCTCATAGGCTATACTTTATATGCCTATCATGTGTTCCGTGGAAAAACACAAGATGGTTATCATTAAAGATTAGATTTGTTTATAAACTAGCTCCATCCGGTACAAATCTTGCATCCCATTCTATTGATTTATGTCGTAACAGTGTTGTACTTCTTCCGGGCTCAATAATGAGCCTGAAAGTTGTACTTTTTTACGTCTGAATTTATTGTGCTTATTTCAAGGCATAGATATGTCTTATCTTGAATTTGGTGCAATAAATTTAGAATAAGTTGATACTTTGCAGGAGTTGAGATGAAGACTATAACTGTAATCGGAGGAGGTCTCGCCGGAACGCTTTGCTCTTTGTATCTCGCAAGACGTGGTTACTCTGTGGATCTGATTGAATCTCGTTCTGATATTCGCCAGGGTCCCACAGATTATGGCCGTTCCATTAATCTTGCTCTTTCCTGTAGAGGTATCACTGGTTTAAGTGCAATGAATCTCATGGATGAGGTTGAAAAGATTATGGTTCCCATGCGTGCACGAGCCATTCATGAACAAGATGGCAGAATTCATTATCAACCTTTTGGGCGTCACAATGGTGAGCATATAAATGCTATTTCACGTACCGAACTGAATGCTCTATTGCTAAATGAGGCCGAAAAAAATTCGCATATTCGATTATATTTCGATATGAAATTGACTTATATAGACTTGGCAAATAAAACCCTTGAATTTAAAACAAAAAATGATAAAACAGTGCAACTAAATTACCAGCGTTTGATAGGCGCAGACGGAGCACCTTCGTTTGTTCGGGAAACTCTGGTTCGTGAAGGACATATTCACTCAACGCGAGAGTATTTATCTCATGGTTATAAAGAGTTATCGATTAGTAGCACTCATTCTGTAGGAATGGCAAGGGAGCACTTGCATCTGTGGCCACGAGATTCATTTATGCTACTCGGAAATCCAAATCCTGATGATTCTATTACGGGCTCTTTATTTTTAGCCCATGAAGGAAAAGACAGTTTTTCTGAACTGTATGATGAGAACAAAGTGTCCTCATTCTTCCAAAGAGAATTTCCGGACGCTTATCATGTAATGCCTGATTTAGTATCTGAGTTTTTTGAGAATCCTACCGGTTCTATGAGCACTATTAAGACAACCCCTTGGTATTATCGTGATGAAGTCATGTTAATTGGGGATGCTGCGCATGGTGTAATTCCATTTTTTGGTCAGGGTATGAACAGTGCCTTTGAGGATTGTCGCATTCTTGATGAATTATTAAATTATTATGAGGACAATTGGTCGCATGTAATGCCGGCTTTTTATAAGCAGCGGAAGATAAATACCGATGCGGTCGCGCAAATGTCTATGGATAACTATTATGAGATCCACTCTCATATAAGAAATCCAAAATTTATTCTACAGAAGCAGGTTGAGCGTGAATTGATGGCTCGATATCCTGATAAATATATATCAAAACATATTTTAGTTATGTTTACCAATACACCGTACAGTATTGCTTTAGCTCATGGTGCGCTTCAAAATGAATTATTAAACGAAATATGTGGACCTATTAACAGCATGGAGGAGTTAAACTGGAAAAAAATTGATAAAAAAATAAAAGAATATGACAATAAATTGGCGAATATTTTCTAAAGAAAGAAAGTTCATTCTTTTATAAGGGATTTTTCGGTCAAAAAAATGTCATTTTATTTGATTTCAGGGACAATTTTTTGTCGCTTCCTGAGAATAGATAGCGGAAAGCAATAAAATAGCAGGAATATATGGACAAAATACAGTCAAATTGTATAAAAAGTTGGCATGATGGCTGCAACTGTAATTATGTCTAACTAAATTCACACGGAGTCAGCCATGAAAACTATCCAAGCTTATATAGATTCTAAACAAAATGAATTTATGAATCATCCTTTTTTTGATTTATTAAAAGAGTTCGATAGTCTTGAGGAAATAAGTTACTTTGTACCAGAATTAACATTTTGGGCGATGACCTTTCAGGATATATTGCGTATTAACGAGGAAAGGGTTACCGATCCCTACTTAAAGAAAGTAGCTCGACATCATCGTTTAGAGGATGCGGGTCATGAGAAGTGGTTTTTAAGTGATAAAAAGTATATTGGTGAGTTATGCCATGATAAAGCATGTGAGTCAGATAATATAGCCTGGCTATACAGCAAAGATTCGCAACTCATCAGGGATGCAGCTTATGCAATCATGTCAGAAATTTTCAGACTTGATGAAGAAATACTTAATGTTGCATTACTACTTACTTTGGAATCTTCAGGCCATGTGTTCTTTGAAAAGGTAGTCAATCAGGTTAAGAAAACGGGTCAAGATAAAAATCTCAAATATTTTTCAAGCTCTCATTTGGAAGTGGAAATGGCACATGCCATTTTTGAAGAGGAAATGGAGAAAAAAATATTCGAAAGAAAATTATCTATCAGCACTCGTCGAGAGGCTTTAAAAATGATTGACCGATGCTACGATGCATTCAGTAAAATGTTCGATGGATTGATTATTGCATGCAACAAACGTATGACTCAAGCACAAGAAAGGAATCTACATGTCAAAACAATGGAATACCAAACTAATCAAGCAGTATGAAAATGATTCGGGACAAGCGTTGCTCACTGATGAGCAAACGCTTGTTTCTTTTAGTCAGGATTTTGGTCATTTAATTCATTCTAAACCTTCCGCAGTATGTATTCCAAATTCAATAGATTCCTTACAATCCCTAATTCAATTCGCCAATGAACACAAACTACCTGTAACAATCCGTGGGAAGGGTTTAAGTCAATGTGGGCAATCACTGGCAAAAGCAGGGGGACTTATCGTCTCAATGCAAAATTTTTCGCACGCTTTGCAAATGGATGAGAAAGGTATTTGGGTAGAAGCAAATACCAGTTGGGCTTCATTGCTGGATGTCTCTTTAGCTCAAGATAAAGCACCTTTTGTCTTACCCTATAATTGCAATTTATCCGTAGCAGGAGTTCTTTCTGCTGGAGGGGTTGGGGCATCTTCTTTTAAATATGGAGCTATCAATGCAGATGTGGCTGCATTAGAAATTATAGATGGATTAGGAAATATAAATGTAGTGAATGAAAACTCTTCTCTTTTTAAAGCCTGTCTGTCAGGTCAGGGTCAATTTGGAATAATAACCAAAGCGTGTATCCAATTAAGATCAGTAAAAAAAATGGCGAAGTCATTTTTTCTAGTTTATGAAGGGCAAGAACAATGGTTCCATGATATGGCAATTATCAGGAATGAGGTAGATTATATTGAGATGTTTTGTTCGCCATCGATTCAGGGTGCGAAACTAGTCGGTGATAAAAGGGTGCCTGTAGCACAATGGCTTTATGGTATGCACTTAACGATAGAATATGACGAAATTGAGCCTGAAATATCACAATTAACACGATTAATAAAGCCCTGGAAGGTGATAAATACTCAGGTGGAATCTATTGCATCTTATTTTTTAAGGCATAATTCCCGCTTTAAAATGATGGAAGCTTTGGGACAATGGAATTTATCGCATCCCTGGTATGAATGTTTTGTACCCACTTCGGTGTTAAAGCAATATCTTACGACATTATTAGAAAATTTGCCGATTCATTATGCAAGTCTGGTGCATGTGGTTCCCATGGCAAAAAGGGGTGCAGACTTCCTGATGTTACCTGAAAATGAATCGGTCTGTTCAGTAATGATATTAAATCCTGGAGTTCCTGAGCCATTAAAAGAAAGTTGTTTTGAGGCGATTAAACTCTTGGATCAATGTTTTCTTCCTGAAGGAGGCAAGCGTTATTTATCGGGATTTTTGGGACACCACATAGATGATGAATACTGGACAACTCATTTTGGAACGAATTATAGCCAATGGAGTGAATTGAAAAGGGAATATGATCCCAATGGTATTTTTAATTCTTTTTTGCATCATATGAATAGCGGGGAATAAAACATTCTAATCCAAAGCTTTTATATTATATATCAACAGTTTTTTGTATACTCCGATTATTAAATAATAATGGAGTGATTATGACTATTTCTATGTACAACGCATCTGTCCCTGTTTTTAAGCAAATGCTAACAGCTTTACATGATATCTTGTCCAAGGCTGAAGGTTTTACGCAAACCAATGGTATGAACTCTGAAGCTCTGCTAAAGGCAAGTTTAATTCCTGACATGTTTGATTTCACCCGCCAAGTGCAAATTGCGACAGATTTTGCTAAGGGAGTTTCAGCGCGTCTTGCTGGAATGGAAGTTCCGGTGTTTGAGGATAATGAAACAAGCTTCAAGCAATTACAAATGCGCATTAAGAATACTTTAGCTTTTATTTCTGATATTGATCCCGCAAAAATTGAGGGAAGTGAAGCGCGTGAAATTATTACTCGTCCAGGCACTCCAAAAGAGAAAAAGTTTAATGGACAAGATTATTTAGTTCATTATGGTTTGCCACAGTTCTNNTTTTTTCATGTGACTACGGCATACGATGTATTGCGTCATAAAGGCGTCGAGATTGGTAAACGTGATTTTATGGGACAATTTTAATACTTAAATCCTTTCTCCATACCGATTATATTTAATGTAATCGGTATTCAAATATCATTTTAAACAAAATTATTGACTAATGCGTCAATTATTAAAAACATAATTTGTCAAAAAAAGTTTGACAAATTACGCATTTAATTATAAAAATAGATCATGGTTTATTTATTAACAAACCGTGAAATTAAATTGATAAAGAATAAGGAGAAATTATGAAATATCTTTTAGCTTGGTTATTAGGGATTCCAGCTGGCATTTTATTATTAATTTGGCTTGTCTCTCATATTTTTTAATTAAGGATAAAATGATGAATGAATTGCCTGAAGTGTCTAGAAACCATTGTATTTCCTGGTCAGCTGTTATTTTGGGTGCTGTGATTATTAGTGGTATAAGTTTTCTGGTGGGTTTATTTAATACAGCAATTGGACTAAGTGCGTTCACTTTAAGTGAGAATGGCGCAATTATTGTAGCAGTCGGAGGGCTAGTCGCCATTTCAATTGGTGTTATCTGTGCTACATTTGTGGGTGGTTATACGGCTGGTTTTTTCGGGCGATTTTATACACCTCATCGTAATTATGGAATTGCCTATGGATTTGCCACTTGGACAGTAGCCCTTTTTATATCGGCTTTATTTGCTACATCAATAACATCATACATTGCAACATACTCGGATAAAATTTCTAATTCTGTATTTGTGGTACCTGAAAATAAGGCGAATGCTACTGAGCAAGTTATTGTCGAATCAACCCCGACCACAATAGCTAAAGATCAAAAGACAGTCACAATTACTGCCACTACGAGCAGTTTGTTTTGGGGAGCATTTAGTGTATTTCTTTTATTTTTCGTAGGTGCTTTGTCTAGTTGTTTTGGTGCTTATTGGGCAATGGATTCTAGAAGGAATAATTGATTTTGAAAATTGTTCCGGAAGATAAGATGAGAGCTCGCATTTAAATTTCTGGATCCCTCGGTCAAGCCGAGGGACGTAGGAGATGTGGGGATGAGTTTAAGCTTAAGGATTCTTCACTGCCAGGAAGTGTTGCGACCTTAAAAACCTGTATCTTTCGGACAAGCCTAGGGGTGAAAGAGATGGGAAAGGAGTTACTGAGCTGATTGTCGTTGAGATCAATTTACTAAAAGAGCAATGTTGTACACATGACTCCTTTGTCTACGTCCCTCGGCTTGTCCGAGGGATCCAGGAAAGTTCTCCTGCATAACGGGCCAAATATTTAAAACCGTTTTAAAATTTGGGAAATCACAGTAGGTGCCTTAAAAAGGTTTCTTGGTTGAACAATATGACACAACAGGAACATATGAATAAAATAATTTCAACAAAAACAATATTATTTTATTGTCCATTATTTATCATCATCTATAATTTTACCGGCAACCTCTCCAATGATATTTACCTGCCAACCCTCCCTGTATTTGGCAGGGAATTTGATGCATCCAATTTCCTTGTTCAGTTTACTATGACGATTTGGTTCATAGGCGCGGCACTACCCCAAATTTATTTTGGACTTATTGCAAACAGGTATGGTCGTCGCCCGTTGATGCTCTGGGGAGGTGTGGTATTTCTTGCGGCAACATTTATATGTATGGTCGCTGCAAATATATATTGGCTTATTCTGGGTCGTTTTTTTCAGGGAGTAGGCGTTTCAAGTTTAAACATCGCTACTTTTTCAACCGTGCAAAGTAAGTATTATGAAAATAAAGTAAGTATCAAATTCATTGCCTGGATAAACGCGACTGGCTCCTTAGCACCACTCCTCGGTCCCGTATTCGGCAGTTTTTTATATCAAAATTTTGGTTGGCGGAGTACATTTACCGCCATTTTAATTATGGGGGCTATCGCCTTAGTCGGATTATATTTTTTTATGCTTGAGACATACGATGAAGAGCATAGTAAAGATTTTAAAATCAGTTTTGCCTCAGGTTGGCTTTTTTATAAACCCGTTTTAAAAAACAGAGAATTATGGAAGCCCTTATCATCTTATATCTGTTTTCTTGGAGCTTTGATTGCCTATTTAATTACTGCTCCATTTATTATTTTCCATCAATTTGATATACCCATTAAATATTTTGGTATAACCCAAATAGTACCCTTTAGTTTATTTATAGCAGGCGGTTTATCGGTTAACTGGCTAGTAAATTGGGTAAACACCAGAACGATTATTTTTATTGGATTTGGCTTGATGCTATTTAGTTCTGCCATATGGTTAACAATAACTTGGATAAGCTCATTTTTAACCGTCTATTGGTATATAGGTGCTGCTGGTATTTATCTCTATGGCTTTGCGTTGGCAGGAAGTCCTTTAATGGCAGAGTCCCTCTCAAGCACAACAAATAAAGGGGGTGTCGCCGCTGTCCTTGGTTTAAGCATGGCAGTTATGGCAAGCATTAGCAGTTTCTTAACCGCGATTTTTTTCAAAGAAAATTTCTCGGGCTTTAGCGTCACTATAAGCTGTTTTATAGTTTTGGGAATAGCTAATTACTTTATAATTAACCTGNNGAAAGAGTAGATCTGGATCACTTCGCTAAGGCTCGTGAAGACGGGTGTTTTCAAACAATTTCATCAATTATTTACATGGTTCAAAGGCTTATCTGTCATTGCGAACACCGTGAAGCAAACCAGAACTGGTACTTAGCCACGGCATCGATCTGGATCACTTCGCCAAGGCTCGTGAAGACGGGTTTTTAAGTAACTCCGTCGATTATTTAATTTGGATTGCTGTTATGAGGGTTTTTGAAATTCCATTATGGTAAATAATCCTTCCACTTTAATCTCCTGTTTAAAAACAAATTGTTCTCCTGTCATAAAAGTTTTCCAATCGTGTAGAGTACGCTGTTTTCCATTTACTAACACCATCATGACAATATCCATAGTTTTATTGGTGTGAGTAGTTGTGCTATCGGGAATTACCTGCTCCATTAAAATAAAAGAACTGCCCGGTTTCATTTCTTGATAACAATTTCGTACTAATTTTTTTAATTCGATGTCATTAAAATCATGTAAAATTCCTTTGAAAATATAAGCATCAGCCGCAGGTAATAAAGTAAATACCGGATGCAGTAAGGGCAAATCCAATTGAACAGGGAGGATTTCAATTTCAGGATAAGCGCGATGCAGATCTTCTGAAAATGAATCTTTGCCAGAAAAAAAGGTGATGATTTTTTTAAATTGATCAAATCCAAAGCTTTGCAAGAGGGCTGGATTATCAAGCGTTGCCAGTTTATCTAAACCTTGATAATAGCAGTTCTTTTTTTCAATGTTGTTATTCATAAATTCAAAAAAATTCATGCCATGCTGTAACTCAAAAGCACAAACTCCTGTTTTAAGCGAAGTCTCAAGTTGTGAGAATGCTTGCCACCAGGATTCATCAAACATGGCCATTATAGTTTTTAGTGATTTGGGATGATCGGTTCGCAAGGGATAGGATAAAGGAGTTAAGGTATATCCTTCAGTAGTTTTGATGAATAAGTTATAGGCGGTGAGAAAATTCAATATTCGCTCTAAAAGTTCAGGGACAGTGCCCGTTAAAGCTGCCAGCTCATTTACTGATATGGGTTCATTGGACATGTAATCAGCAATTCCCAGGTTGGCAACAGCATGAATAGCTCTAGAGACGACATATTCCCGCGAGAGCATGGCTAATTGGATGTGGGGTGGGGTCCCTGGTTCATTCATTACTAGTCCTTTAAAAGTTTAATAGTTCATAACGATACTTCAGGATCTTATGTCGTGAAGGTTGGGTAATTTATGTAAGAATGTTATATTACTTTTTAGCATAGAAACGATAAGTTCGCATCCTGACCAATATTTAAGGGCTAAGGTACATGAAATTTGATATCCATTATTTATTTTCCCCAAAATATGCCAAATGGATTATCCTGTCACTGATTACTCTTTTTTCTTTGCTGATTTTAAGTGAAGTTGTCCAATTTTTTGTGTCAGTTAATAAAAAACCGGTCTTATCGAAAACATCTGTGCCTGTCCGGAACTCGGGTCAAGAGTCTTTTAATGATATATTGAATTCTTCTTTGTTTGGGGTATATGTCCCTAATGACTTAAATGAAGATAACGTTAAAAAATCCATGCTTAATGTTAATTTGGTTGGAATCATGCTTGCAGATAAAATTGAAGACTCGCAGGTTATAATTCGCGGAGCAAGCGGTGATGAAAAAACTTATGGTATTGGAGATGAAATACCAGGGGGTGCCTTAATCAAGCGTATTATGACTAACGGAGTTTTGGTCGAGCGAAATGGTACTCTTGAGAGTTTGAGTTTGCCTAAGAGTGAGTTGATTTTTGAACCTGTAGCAAAGCCGTTATTAGAGGAACAAGTACCATGAGACAGTTATTTAAAATATTCTTCATCCTTTTGCTTCTTTCTTTGATGAATGCCTGCTTTGTTCCTAATACATTAAATCTTCGTCAGGGAATAGTAAGTTTTAAGGCACAGGATTACCGTAGGGCGTTTATTCGTTTAAAGCCAGAGGCGCAAAAAGGTCAAAGAGATGCTCAATATGCGGTAGGTTATATGTATTATTATGGTCGGGGCGTGGTTGAGAATAGAAAAAAAGCATGGATTTGGATAAATCTTGCAGCCAAAGCAGGCCAGCCTGATGCCATTGTTGCTCTTCATATGTTGGAAAAAGGCAGTTTTGAAAAAAGAGAAGTATTTCAATCCAAACAACTACAACACTATCCGGTGAATAAAGAGATGTATTAGATTACAGATAATTAAAGGTGAGCAGATCATCCGTTCTTACAAAAATCTTTCTGGATACCATGGACAAGCCACGGCACGTAGGAATTTTTACGGTCATATCATGCTTACAGGACAAGCTAAGGACCTGCTTCGTCGCAACTCCTTGCAATGACAGATTAAATCGCACAGTTTGGGTGAATACTTTTTTATCTTGCTCATGATTACCTGGGACGTTGTGATATTCATTGTCTCAATATCCCAGGCAAAATTAAAAGCTTGGTTACAGCATGGGGCTTATTTGGTTCTCCAGCTGATCAAGAATTTTGGCAGTATTGGTTTTGAAGAATAAAAAATTTTTCCCGCCAGTTGCTACTAAATTAATTAACCCTGCTGCGACGTAGAATACACCCAGACCTGCAATCGCAAGAGCTAAGTTACCCAATATTTGCTTCATCCCACGATGTTTTTCAAGAACTGGGCGTGCATTATTAATAGCTGTAATGCATTTGTCTCTAAAATCAACAATGGTAATCTCTCCCTCATTGGCTTGGAGGTAATTGCTATCTAAATTATTTCGCAGAGCCCTGGTTGCGTCGATCGAATCACCATATTTCAGCTGATTATTAAATTCGTTCCATTCTGTTATTTTTGTGCGTAGTAAGCGTAATATACTATCAAATTTAAGGGTAAATTCTTCCTTAAAGGGGGTATTGGATCTACATGATGCTCTAAATCGTATAATATCCTGAGGTTTTATAGTATCAATAGTATTAATCTGTGAGGATAATCCATCCCCCATCTGTTTATGACGGACTGTATCAGCAATAGCTTTAACTGTCTTATAATAGTGGTAATCTATGTCACCGGTACCTTCTATCGTGGCGGTCCTTTGAATTTTTTTACCATTATAAGTAATTAGTTTTAAACTTACGTTGGGTAAAATTTCCCTCTCTCGCCCGATAAACATCTCTAAATAACTTAATATTTCGGGCTTTGCATTAAAAAAATTAAATACTATTCTTTCACCAGGAAATTGCTTTGCAATTTTATTAATCTGTGCATGTAAAAGAGTCAGCATTCCCTTATCAGAGCGCCATCTTCCATGACTCTCCTGATTGTCTGGATTTACAGCCCTCGCAAAAGAGGTTCCTTGAGGCAGCGGATCTCCATTATTTCCCTCATTATCGATGACGCCATAAATATCTGCGAGTAAAAAAGGATCAAATTCGGATTCAATTTCATCAGCCACCTTTTTTATCTCAGTAAAGCAGGAAGCTGTATGGTTAGTTTTTTGTTTAATTAAATCAATTTCATAGGATTGTCGATCAGAACCAATTAAGGTAATTACCCTATCATTTTCATTTTTACTGGTATTTTTTATTTCATTGAGTAGATGTTGATTTGCTTTAATTATATCGCCACCATTCGATTGGTACTCTTCATTAGCGAGACACCCATCAAAATCAAATGAATAAACATATACTGTCATCGAACTCACCTTTAAAATATGTGTTTTTAACGGTTATTTTTATGGCGATATTAATTGAAAAATGCTCAAAAACAAGCAAATTATGAAAATGCTCTATAAATCATCAAGTAAAAAACTTAAATAATTAAGTGCTATAAGCTTTTGTTAATTAGGTGTGGTTTCAAAGATTGTGACCATAAACGAATCAAACTCCATTTGCTTTGATAAATATAGACGCTATATAACTGCAATAAATCAGCAGCAAAATTCCACCATGCCAACGTGATAAATTTTTCTTGTAATGATAATTTAAAAATAATAACAGCAAAGTTAATGAAATCATCACCGGCATGTCCCGCCATAAAACAACGTTACTTATTTTTGCAGGATGAATGATGGCCGGAAAAATTAAAATCACCAGTAAATTATAAATGTTTGAGCCTAAAATAGTGCCCACTGCTATGTCTTCATCACCTTTTAAAGCAGCTGTTATTGAAGTTGCCAATTCAGGTAGCGTAGTCCCAATGGCTACAATGGTTAATCCAATGGTTAAATCACTAAATCCTGCCCATCTGGCAAGGTCTATTGAACTGTAAACAAGGTAACGGGAGCTGATACAAACGACAACTAAACCTAAAAGAATACTGATTATATTTGTTTTTAATGATCGATTTGCAATAAACGCCGTTTTAAATTCTGTATAAAAAACATCTTTGGTTGATGATTGATTCGCCCAATAAATGAAAAGGGCGATGACGATAATAAAGCTTATTAAAAAGAGGCACCCATCAATTTTCCCTAAAAAACCATCAAGAATCAGACTGTATGCGAACAACATAGCAATAATTAAAATGGGGTAGGCTTTTTTTAATGCAGTGTTGTTTAGTGTAATAGGTTTAATAAGAATAGTGATGCCAAGCACAAGACCTATATTGGCGATATTCGAGCCAATTGCATTACCTACTACTAAATCATTTCTGCTTTTAATTGATGAGAGAATGGAAAAGATCAACTCAGGTGCTGATGTTCCTATTGCAACGATAGTTAACCCAATAACCAGGGGAGAGATATTAAAGTGATATGCAAGACCAGAAGCACCACTCACTAAATGATTGGCAGCCCATATCAGTGCTATAAAACTAATAATTAATATTAAAACTGCTTCCATTGGAATAGACCAAGTGTAAATATTTAGTTGATAATAATACGAGAATGCCTTGTTTGATAGAGCATAATTCAAATAAGCGATTGGTCCTCTATTAACTTGTTGATAATCTTGCTTGTCGGTGTAGCTAATCCTAAGGTTGCCAGTTGGGAGTGAGAAAACCATTTTCCGCCAGATTCAGCGAGTTTACTTCCTAAAATATGAGCGTTAATCCTAATTGCTTGAATCTCAAGATGAAAATGGCTGAAACGATGTGTAAATGTAACTATTGGGACAGGTTTTTTGCCAGATATATTATGGTTGGTCTTAATAAAATCTAAAGGACATTGATTTATATCAATGGCTGGAAAGCACCAGAGACCACCCCATAGACCGGTAGGGGGTCGTTTTTCAAGAAAAATTTGATTTTTATTATCCTGTAAAACAAGAAATTGCTGATGTTGTAATGGCACTGGTTTTTTTATTTTTTTAGTAGGATACAATTGTTGTTCATTATATTTATACGCCAGACAATTTTCCTTTATCGGACAATGAGCACAATCAGGATTTTTCGTGGTACAACAGGTTGCCCCCAAATCCATTATCGCCTGGGTATAATCAGCACAGCGCTCCTGATGCATGCAGCAATTAGCCAAATCCCATAATTTTTTTTTAATCTGTGCCTGTTCAGTAAAGCCTGAAATACGAAAAAAACGGGTCAAAACCCTTTTTACATTACCGTCCAAAATTGCTGTAGGTAGATTATATGCTTGCGATAAAATAGCAGCAGCTGTGGAGGGGCCTATACCTGGTAAGTTAATTAATAATTGCAAGTCTCTCGGAAATATACCCATATATTGTTCATTAATTATTTTGGCACAAGAGTGAAGATTTCGTGCACGACTGTAATACCCAAGACCTGACCATAGAGAGAGCACGGCATCCTCTGCTGCCTGAGCCAGCGAAGAGACTGTAGGGAATGTGTTGATAAAACGATTAAAGTAAGGAATCACCGTTTGAACCTGAGTTTGTTGTAACATGATTTCCGAAACCCAAACCCGATACGCATCGCGGGGTGATTGCCATGGTAACTCTTTCCGCCCATAAACATCATACCAGGCCAGTAAAGGGTTACTAAATTGTTCCTCTAGAATCAATGTATCAGCCCCTTAAGTTGACTTTCAAGCTCTTTTAAAGGTTTGTCCAGCGTGGTTTTAATCAGTAATTTACTCAACAGAGGATTAATTATTTTCAGGTTAGGGGTGATTAAAGGCTGCTCTATCGTACCGGAGATAAGTAATGGGAAATTGCCTCCTAAAGCGTGCTGAATTTTTTGCAACATGGTGTCTGGGTTATTACTGTTAATGGTAGCCTGTAAACTGGAAAATAACTGATGATTCAATAAATTAATAGTTCCCGTGCCGGTAACTTGTAACGTATTGGTTTGTAACAACAATGACGTGCTATTCATTTTCGCATCGGCAAGCTCAAAAAGTACACTGGCTAATTTGAAAGGAGTATTTCCCTCATTAAATTTATTTTGGCTCCAATTACCTAATTGGCTGATGTCATTAATATTGAGTTTCTTACCACTTAAAACCTGGCTTAAGCGTTCTTTTATCTGGACTAATAATTGATCCAGATTCACATGAGAGAGCGCTCCGTCTTTCATGGTAATACTTCCTTTGCCATTCACGGATTTGGTGCTTGGCTCTGCTAATGGAAGATTAACATGTAGTGAGTAATCGAGGGTCCCATTGATCACATCATTACCGATTAAGGCTGCCATTAATTTGCTGCCATCAAGATTAGTGGCTGTCTGGTTGATTGAAAGAATTTGGGTGGCTAGTGAATAGGTCATATCCCCTACCGATTCTCCCTCATACATTGATAAAGTGAGAGGCTTAAAGCGGATTGCATTATCGAGGGTTTTAATGGTTGCATTAATTTTTTTAATTCTTAATTGGTCATAAGAAATATTTTGTACCAAAAGTTGGCCGTCTACTGCAGAGTGAAATACATCATTATCCCAATTATTAAATATCCCTGGAGCAAGGTTAATTCTGCCTTTAAAATTGATACTGGCTTTAGTTTGTTCACTATATGGTGACTGAATTAATCTTGCTTTAATCTGAACAGGGAAGGGATTATTATTTAAGTTAAATTGCTCCATACCCACTTGAATATTTTTTAATATAGTATTTTTGTTGTTCCTGGTCAGGGTAATCTGCCCATCATTAATAATTAATTTTTCAATGGCAAATTGTGATTTGGTATCTGATGATTTGATTTTTTCATTGGGTTGAGGATTGGTTTCCACATGGGGGCTGTCTAAATTAATTTTAACGTTTAATCCATTAATATTTATTTCGCTAAAAACAAAATTACCTCGCAATAAGGGCGTAATTTTGAGGTTTAGTAGAAGGGTGTTCACGGTGAATGTATAGTCTTTATTTAAAGCTTCGTCACCAATTTGTATCTTATTAAATTTTAATCCAGGCCGAGGAAATAATTGCCAGGAAATGTCGCCATTAATATGGCTTGGTTTATGAGTAATGGCAGTAATTTGATTATTAACTAACTGCTGAATGGTTTCAGGTTTGATATTTTTGGCTAAAATCCAAAGGGTTATGGTGGCGAAGGCGATGAGGCCAATTAATAATAGGGAAATTCTTCCTAATAATTTCATAACGTGAACCTGAAGAGAAAGATTGAAGGATATACATATAGGGGTAAGTGTCAAGGTTAATTGAAGAAATTTGCAGCAGAATGGAATTGGTTGGATTGCATAATCACTCATATAAAAACTTTTCCCAATCCAATTTGAGATTATTCCAAACTTGTAATTATTTTTAAGTCGCAAGGTAACAAAAAATAGAAAATAAATTTAAGGTGGTAAAAATTTGTAGTTTCCTATTGAAACTATACGTGTAGCGCACTAGACTGGACTATAAGTATCGTTTTATGCATTAGATTCAGATTGAATAAAATAATCATTACAACCTAGTTGTTTGTGAACAGTTTTATATATCAATAGTAGATTAGACGTTGATTTCTTTTCAAAGTACTCAGGATGAGTTATCTAAAAAATCAAGGAGATCGTCAATGCATCAAAAGCAATTCGAAATAGTGGTGTTAAGGCCCACCGCTGTTTTTTTGTCATTTCTGGCATCGCAATTACCCGAGCAGGATTTACCCACTCTCAAGCTATTACACACTGACAATACCGCATACGTAATAGAGAAACAAACCTCCGAAGAAGCGACAGTAGATGAAATTGAAAAACATTTCACTACAATGTTTCGTCATGAGATTAGTCGGTGGCTAGGGCAGGATGCACGGAATGAAATTGAAAATAATTTTCTTGATTTTTTATGTTGTTTTAAATTTGAAATACACTCGCATATAATTTTAATGGAACCGTCGCTTAAAGAGGGTCGCCAGGTCCTGGCAATTAAACCACGCTCAGTGCTTCTCAACTGGATGAAAAATACAGTTGAAGAGCAGGAAGAACTAGTAAATATTCTTGAAAAAGTAACGTTGTCACAATTAGCGGAAAATGCAACGGTACTGGTAAAAAATTTCCCGACACTCAATGCAATTAAACCGTTTCTAAATGATTATTATCAGCCGATATTTGAAACAGCGATGAGCAGGATGTCACAAGATGTGGATCAATGGCCTGAAATAAAATCGTTTCAAGAATTTAGCAAATATTTTTCTATTGAAATACATACTCAATTGATCTACTTGCATCACTAAGGAGCTGACTATGGAACCTGTGACTATAGCCCTCATTTGTTCGGCGGCGTTTGGAGCAGTAGTGGCTTTATCGGTATTTATAAGACAACTCATTTTAAGTCGCGATAAAAACTTAAATGATAAAGCTCAGCGTAGGGCGTTAACTCAGGAAGCTAATGAACTTGAGAAAATGCGTGAGCAAATGCAAAGTAACAAGCGCTTTGACTCACATTATCGCGTACTAGGTTCCAATAAAGATGCAATTGTTTACCTTGATAATAAAATTGATGATATTTTGAATAAAAAAACGCAACTTATTGAACGTTATGCCCAAGTGACTTTAAAAGAATCAGGAGCGATCGTCGAAGGTGAAATCTCAACATCACGTAAGGAAGTATGCGATCGTCTTAAAGCTGAAATAGATGCTGAAATTCAATTTTATAATACTGAATTAAATCAGCTACAGCAAAGGCGTACAGCTTTGTGGGATACTCATACTGATTTGCAGGAATATCTAGTAGGTCAGGAGAAGTCCCGTAATGAAAATCTGGACTTCGTTTATAAACAGCACTCCAGTCTCCTTGAGAAGATCTATCTTCGGCATACAGATGCAAGTGAGCATATAGCGAAACAGACTATTGATGCAGGAACTTCTTCATTTAAATCAATGATCCTTGCCCCAATCCAATATTTATTAAATTATTTTAAATTATCTTCTGGCATTTCATTAGATAAGGCCAAGCTGGAAAAAGATGCCAGGGATGAAGTTGATAAAGTTGAAGACGATGTGAACTCGGATGTGAGCGACGATGATGTAACAAGTGATCATGAAAAAAGTGATGATGCTGAGAATAAAAAGAATAAGGAGCCTCAGGATGACGATTCTGCCTCTGAGCAGGGCTCACCTTTGGTTATTGCTTAAAAATTATTCTTTTGAGTTAATTGGTGACATTTATGCTGAGGTATATTACAATCTTGTCTCTGCGTAACCAATTACGCGGATGAGATGTACGTTTCCATTTTTAAGGATAGCCTTAATTTGGTATTTTAACCCATTGGTTGCAAGAGGAAGATAACTCGTGGTCTATATTAAACGTGATAAGGATGGTCGAATCTGTGCTATTTATGATCGAAAAGATTCCGAGACCCAAGAAATTGATACGCATGATCCAGAGTTTGTTGATTTCTTGACGCGCTGTGATAAGGATTTGCAGTTAAAATTTTTGCAATCGGATTTGCAAATGATCCGTGTATTAGAAGATGTTATTGATATTTTAATGGATAAAAATATAATAACAATTACAGATTTTCCTCAACCCGCAATTGAAAAATTATTGGCCCGTCAGGCGTTTCGCAAGAGATTTACTGGTGTTGCCGGTATGGAGTATAACGAAGATGATGAAACAACTTAGCTTAGGGATTACCTCGTTTATTTTAAGTTTTACCCTGATTTCACCAGGTTTTTCTTTAAATATGGATTCTCTTCTCCCCGATGAGAGAAATACCGTTAATGTATTTCAGAAAACGTCGCCGAAAGTAGTTTATGTCCATCGGTTAGCTACCATTAACCGTCATTCCATCCAACGCACCCAGGTTTCTGATGGGGCGGGATCTGGAATAGTCTGGGATGCTAAAGGACATGTCGTAACGAATTTTCATGTTATAAACGGCGCTGATAATCTCGCAATTACCTTAGGTAATATGACAGTACCAGCAAAAGTGATTGGGGCTGAACCCAGAAAAGATATTGCTGTTTTAGAAATCAAGTCACCGCAGGCTCTAGCTTATTTAAAGTCCTTTGAACCTTTTGAAATTGTTCATTTGAATGATTTAATCGTAGGTCAAAGTGCGATTGCAATTGGTAACCCCTTTGGTCTTGATCATAGTTTGTCAAAAGGTGTGATTTCAGCCTTGGGCAGAAAAGTACCGGGAATTGGTGGCGTTACCATCCATAATATGATTCAAACGGATACCCCGATTAATCCTGGAAATTCTGGTGGGCCTCTATTAAATAGCGCAGGTCAGTTAATTGGTCTGAATACGATGATTTACTCACGCTCCGGATCTTCTGCAGGCATTGGATTTGCGGTTCCTGCTGATGATATTCAGCGAGTAGTAACCCAAATTATTGATCATGGAAGGGTGGTGCTATCTGGTATCGGCATTCAACGTGTAGAACCTCATATTGCTCAAAAACTTGGTGTAAAAAAAGGAATTTTGATTGCAGACGTACTTCCTAATACACCTGCGGCCAAATTAAAGTTACGGGGTACGTATCGTGATAATTGGGGTCACATTGTGAAGGGCGATGTTATTGTTGCGCTCAACGCTCATCCGATTANNTATATAATTTACTTACTGAAATTAAAGTAGGGGAGCCGGTTACTCTATCTATCCAAAGAGGTAACAAACAGATGGATGTTAAAATGAGAACTATCGATATCGCAGCATTATAAATATCATAGAAAGGGTGGGCTTTGTAAAAATAAACTCACCCTTATTGAATTAGTTTCTTCCTCTCCCATACCATGCTTTAATTAACCATCGAATACAATTCTCTAAGGATAGTAGAATGTTACTTAATAAAGATGATTCCATTATATTGCTAGTGGATGTGCAAGAAAAACTGATTCCTGCTGTTCAAAATCACGCACAACTTCTTGAACGTTGCCAATGGGTATTAAAATTGGCTAAAAAAATGGATGTCCCCATTCTTGCTAGCGAACAGTATCCCAAGGGTTTAGGGCCTACCTCTGATTCTCTCCGATCTTATATCAATCAGGATGATTTAGTTGAAAAAATATACTTTTCCTGTATGAAGGAACCCAATTACCTGAAAAGGCTAAACCATCATCACAAAAATCAATTGATAATTATGGGTATGGAAGCGCATGTTTGCGTATTACAAACTGCTATGGACATGCAGGAATCAGGTTATTCTGTTTACGTTGTTGCAGATGCAGTCAGCAGTAGAAATGAAGAAGATATGAAGTACGGTTTAAAACGTATGAAACATCAAGGAATTCACTTGATAACTGCAGAAATGATTTTTTTTGAATGGTTAAGGCATGCAGGGATGTCTGAGTTCAAAAGTTTAAGTAAAGAGTTTCTCCAATAATTAATTTTGAATCCACTTGAATTAATAAAGGAATACAAGAATGAATCTTGATAATAAAATAGTTCTAATTACTGGTGGTGCCTCGGGTATGGGTAAAGCATGTGCTAAATACCTTGCCGATTACGGAATGCGCGTGGTGATTTGGGATAAGCAACCTGATAGCGATTTTACCGGTAAACTTTATTTAAATTGTGATGTCACTAGTGAACACTCCGTGGAAAATGCAATGCAGCAAACAATTGCTCAGGTTGGCGTTCCGCAAGTATTGATTAATTGTGCCGGAATAGCGCCTGCAAAACGAATTGTAGGAAAAGAGGGGCCGATGCCTTTATCTGCATTTAAACAAGTGATTGACATTAATTTGGTGGGTACTTTTAACGTCATGCGTGTAGTGGCGCATGCTATGACCGGACTTCCAATCGAGCCTGATTCTCAGGAAAGAGGGGTGATCATCAATACCGCATCTATCGCAGCTTTTGAAGGACAGTTAGGACAGGCTGCATACAGTGCATCAAAGGGTGGTATTGTCTCTTTGACATTACCCGCGGCGCGTGAATTGGCTCAATTTGCCATCCGGGTAAATACAATAGCTCCAGGACTTATTGCAACTCCTTTATTATTAAATATGCCTCAAGAAGTACAAGATAAACTAAGTGCTTCGGTCACATTTCCAAAGCGTTTGGGGAAACCCGAAGAATTTGCTTCTTTGGTACGTCATATCATTGAAAACGGAATGATTAATGGTGAGGTTATACGATTGGATGGTGCGTTACGTATGCAATAGACAGAATTTAATGGTTCATCTTATTGTCAAAACGTCCCATTATTAATGGGACGGTTGTGTCTGGTTAATATTAGGTGATTTAAGCACTTATGCTTCCTGATGATGGGACTTATCATTTTTTCCAGATTTAATATTGCCATTAGAAGTATAAATATTTAGGGCATCGTCTTTTTTTCCAGACAAAGCGCTGACAATTTGTTGTCGCGTGTGCAAATTACTGGCTATAACTTGTCCATTAACGGTATTCAACTCGCGACATATCGAAAGTTGTTCCATGAGTTTGCTATTATGTTCGGTAATTTCTTTAGCTTCCTCGGGCTTACATTTTGCCAGAAATTCTTTTAAGGAATTAGAGTTTTGATTATTAATCAACTCCATTCGCTGCGCTGCGCTGTTTTCCAACTTAGCCGATAATTCTTCTTTTTTTAATGCAAGTGTTTGAAGGTTATTGAATTCAGAGGTATTTAAAGCGGTTTTCTCTTCAGACAATAAATCATTAAGCTGGATGAGCCAGTCTATTTCTTGTTTTAAATGGGTTAATAAAATATTTGCGTTATTATTATTATTCATGAGTTACCTTAATTTAAGCCATTTCCATATTAATTAAGTGGGCAGCGATTTTACTACTGTTAATTTGATAACTACCTGATTCTATTTCAGCTTTAAAGTAAAGTACACGTGCCTCATTAATTTCAGGGATATCTTTTAAGGAAGCTTTTAAGGCTTCCAGCTGTCTTGAGGTATTACTAAGATTAACTTCAGCAGATAGCATACTATCTTGATTCAACTCTTTATGATTGGATGGTGTTTTAATCCGATTTTCAGTCTCAATTGACTTAAGATTAGCCGAATCATGAATTTGGTTAACCATAAAAGTATCCTCAAGTACGTTTAACATTGTTATCGGCTCCTTTCGTAATTTCTTTAGCGTCAATTTAATAAATCTGCAGCATTTAAGTCAATGTGAGACCCAGATTACTTTTTTATCTGCAGAATCTGTGCCTGTTTTCAGAGGCACTTTGGATCTGCTCATAAGTACCTTAATCATCTCATCCCGTATTCATTCATTTATAAAGTAACTTGTACCTGCTTCGTTCCTGAAACCTTGGCTTCAATGATTCGTTTAGAGGATAGGTTTTTAACCCTTATTAATGAGCCAAGAACTCCATCGTTCATAGCAACGCCTTCCATACTAACACTTAAATTATCTAATGATGCGGTAATTGTCACTTGTTCACCACGTTGAACAAGCTTGGCCAGTTCAATATTATAAGGATTCAACAAACCATCAGGGTTAATGTTTTGTTTACACACTAATCCTGTAATTTGTTGTGGGTCGGTAAAATATCCTTGCTTTAATTTCTGAGCATCCATTTCAACTGGATAGACGTCTTCAGAGGTAATGTGAGTGCCTTTTACTAATCCTCTCTTTGCTACTAATACTGTTTTTAAGATAGTTATTTTAATCGGAACGAATAAAGTCCAGTGATTTGTTTCTTCCAGGCATTTAATTCCCATAATATTGGTGCTTAACATTGGTGTTTGATAGGGGTTAAACACCACAAGCTGTTTTTCGGGACACCTTTTAAGGTTCAGACGAGGGTCTAACTTATCAGCAGATACTTGCACTGCTCCCTCAGTATTTGTAGATAATTCATTAAGGACGAAGGTTTCCACTTTATTTTTTAAGGCGTCAAGGGATTGACTCTCAGTTTGGGCAAATGATTCTAGACTTGTAAAAAACAGAAAAACAATTAGTATGTTTTTTATCACTACCTAACCCCTTAAAATTGTATATGTTGGGTATAAATTTTATAATTGTTCCTTAATGCAATTACAAGCAAATATTGCGCCAACTTAATGAGTTTTTATGTTACGTCACTTTTTATTTATTTTAACCTTAATTTTTTTAATGCCTTCTTTTTCTCAAACGCATAATCCACAAGAATTTTTAAGAAACATCACAGGTGCAAAGAATGAAGGCAAACTCATTTATGATCATTTTTGTGCTAATTGCCACGCTAAGAAACCCTTAATTTCAATTGGCGCTCCAGTCGCAGGTGATAGTGATGCTTGGAAATATCGCTTAAAACAGGGACTGCCACTTCTTTTAAAACATGTTGATGAAGGATTTAACGCCATGCCACCACGAGGTGGTTGCTTTGAATGTACGGATGATCAATTGCTATTAGCCATCATCACCATGCTGCCTGAAGATGCCCAAAAAACCTTACTTAATGAACTTAGAGACCATAAAAAATACAAAGAGTAAAATTATTTTGTAAAAAAAGCTAAACCTATTTTCAAATCTCCCGATACAGTAAAAAAAAAGAGGGAGATAAAAGTGAAAAAACAATTACTGCTAATTCCTGTTTGTGCTCTGGCTGCATCCTGCGCCACCATGGATAGATCAACTGCTGTGGTCGATGATGCTGGATATACTCATTACACTATGAGCATGGCAGCAGATCATAAAGGCTCCATTCATTTTCCTTCTCACAGGGAACCTACAGGTAAGAAAGTATTTATCTTTGATCCAAAAGCAACTGCCTGGGCTGCTTATGATGCTCAGGGAAATCGTGTCAATACCGGAAGCGCGTCAGGTGGTAAAGATTTTTGTGAGGATGTTGGTAGGGGATGCCGTACTGTAACCGGAAGTTTTAGAGTTTATTCTAAAAAAGGTGAAGAATGTACCTCCAGTCTCTATCCAATAGAAACAAATGGTGGCGCGAAGATGCCTTATTGTATGCATTTTCACGGTGGTTACTCGATTCATGCGGCATACGAAGTACCTAACTATAATGCGAGTCATGGGTGTATAAGAGTTTTACCCAGTGCTGCAAAATGGTTAAATCAAAACTTTATCGATGTGGGTACTACCGTGATTGTGAAACCCTATTAAGATTTAAAATGGGTACATCAATATACCAAAATTTGGTAAAGATTAGATAACAAATGCTTCTCCACTCTAGGCCCTGTTGATTCAGGGCTTTTTTTTAATAGAAGTATTTTAAATTAAGTTATTCGGGGCTTGCTAATGATGCGGCCTCATTTTACTATCATGTTTTTTTTGTTAATTAAGGCGTAATTACATAATGATTCTTTGCATTGATGTAGGGAACTCTCATATATATGGTGGAGTTTTTGCTGGAGATGAGATTAAAATTCGTTTTCGTCATACATCCAAGGTGAGCACTTCCGATGAGTTGGGGATTTTTTTAAAAAGTGCCATTAGAGAAAACAATTGCGACCCAGATGACATCAAAAAAATTGGAATTTGTTCGGTAGTTCCTCAATTAGATTATTCTTTACGTTCAGCTTGCCTGAAGTATTTTTCCACTGAACCTTTTTCCCTGCAAGCGGGAGTTAAAACCGGATTAAATATTAAATATCGCAACCCATTGGAAGTAGGTGCTGACCGTATTGCAAATGCAATAGCTGCAACTCATGCCTATCCTAATCAAGATATTATCGTCATTGATTTTGGTACCGCTACGACATTTTGCGCAATAACGGCGCAAAAAATTTATTTGGGAGGTGCCATTTTGCCTGGGGTACGATTGTCAGTTGATGCCTTGTCTAACAATACTGCCAAATTGCCTTCAGTAGAAATCGTTAAAACTGAAAGCGTTGTGGGTCGAACGACTATTGAGAGTATTCAGTCCGGAGTTTATTACGGGGTTTTGGGGGCGTGTCGTGAACTTATTCAAGGAATCAATAATGAGGCTTTTTCTGGTAATAGGGCGCTTGTTTTAGCCACCGGTGGATTTGCATCCTTATTCGATAAACAAGATTTATATGATCATCTGGTACCTGATTTAGTCCTGCAAGGCATTCGTTTGGCAGCTTTAATGAATAATTAATAACGAGAGACTTCTTACTGTAATTTTTTCACGGAGCCTATAGATTAGGCTCCCTAAAATCCTATCTTGCACGCTGTCAATTCGATTTATTTCATTAAGCAAACCATTATCCGTGTATGGAGCATTTTTCTTCGCGAGAAATAGATGATTTTTTTATCCTCTTCAAGATTATATTTTGACCAATTTCTCTTCAGCCTTCGTTTTAGACTCACAAAAACCTCAAAATTTTAGCTTTTCTGCTTGACGGGTGTAGAAATGTGTTTCTATAGTGTATAAAAGTGGGTTAAAATAATAAAAAAGTGGAGAATTGTGGAGGAAAAAATCCTTCACAAAAAAAAGACTATGTTTCGAGGCATCAATTCAATCACTATCGATACTAAAGGACGCCTGGCAATACCAACGCGTTATCGAAGTGCTTTGGGTGCCGAAGAAAAAATTCCTTTAGTGGTCACTATAGATACTGAAGAGACTTGTTTGCTCCTTTATACCGCGGCTCAATGGCAAATTATTGAAAATAATCTGCAAAAATTACCAAGCTTTAATGCTGCAGCGCGACGGATACAGCGGTTATTAATCGGCCATGCTACTGATGTAGAGGTAGATAGTAATGGTAGGGTTTTACTACCAACTGTTTTAAGAAATTACGCTCAGTTAGAGAAAGATGTTGTGATGATTGGCCAGGGAAATAAATTTGAAGTCTGGAATAAAGAGCTTTGGGAATCAAAACGTGAGCAATGGCTTGTTGAAGAGGCCTCTAAAACGGATGGTTTACCTGAAGAAATGAAAACATTTTCTCTGTAATGGAACATTAAATGGCAACGCATCACTCAGTATTATTACATGAATCAATAGCTGGCTTGGCCATTAAGCCCGACGGTATCTATTTTGACGGCACTTTTGGCCGGGGTGGGCATAGCCAGGAGATATTAAATCAATTAGGTGAGCATGGAAGATTATTCGCTATAGATAAAGACCCTGATGCGATTGAATTTGCTAAGGAACGATTTGGTGCTGATAAACGGTTTAAGATTTTACATGGATCATTTGCTCGTATAAAAGAATTTGCTGCTGAAGAATATGTACTGGGTGCGGTCAACGGAATTCTATTGGACTTGGGTGTTTCATCCCCACAGTTGGACAATCCGGAGAGAGGATTTAGTTTTATGCAGCAAGGTCCATTAGATATGCGAATGGATCTGACCCAATCAGTAAATGCTGCCAAATTTATCAATGAAGCAGAAATGAATGAAATGGCTACCGTATTTCGTACTTATGGGGAAGAGCGGTTTGCCGGAAGAATTGCAAGGGCTATCGTTGAGGCAAGACAGGAAGCTCCGATAACCACAACATTGCAATTGGCCGAAATAGTAAAAGAAGCCAATCCAAAATGGGAAAAACACAAGCATCCAGCAACGCGAGTTTTCCAGGCTATTCGAATCCATGTTAATGAAGAACTAACTGATTTAAGCAGTTGCCTTGAGCAATGTCTGGAGGTTTTGACCCCCGGTGGGCGCTTGGCGGTCATTAGTTTTCACTCCCTAGAGGACAGAATAGTAAAACAATTCATGCGTAATAAGGAACAAGGGGAGCGGCTCCCACCTGAAGTTCCGGTTCGTTACGAAGAAACTAAAACTAATTTTAAAAGAGTAGGTAAAGCTGTAATGCCAAAAGATGTTGAAGTAAAAGAGAATGTAAGGGCCCGAAGTGCAGTACTTAGGATAGGGGAGAAAATAGCATGAATGCTGCAGCGAAGATAATCAATCAAGGCAATTTATTTAATGGTCAATTGGCAGATATGCACATGTCCAAATCAATATATTTTTTGATAATATTGTTAGCTTCTCTTTTAGTGAGTGCTTTTGCAGTAATTTATACTACTAATTCCTATCGTTCTACGTTTAGTCAGGTTGAGCAGGAAATCCAGCAAACGCATTTTTTGCAATTACAATGGGGGAAATTATTACTGGAGCAGGCAAGTCNNCTACACCGGCCCGCGTTGAAGAATTAGCAACTCATAAATTATTGATGATTTTACCAAATAGTAAAAATACTTATTTTCTTCATGCAAAATAATAATCTGTATTGGGGTGCATTAACTTATCCAGGATGAATAAAATCATCTCGAAAATTAGGTAGTGTTGCTGTACACTGCGCCCCTTTAGAAACTTATTAAATATTGGTTCAAGTGGGGTTAATTGATGCTTCAAAACAATATTTTGAGTAGTCATTTATGAAAAAATCAAACCATTGGGCCAGGTTAGTCACCGTTGCTGCATTTTTTTCTTTAATCCTGGCTATTTTAATCTGGCGTATGATTGACCTCACTGTTTTGCATCGTCAGTTTTTGCAAGGGCAGGGTAATGCGCGCAGCTTAAGANNGCTTACCGGGGCATGATAACCGATAGGAACGGCACGCCCCTGGCAATTAGTACTCCTGTAGAATCAGTATGGGTAAACCCTAAAGAGTTTGCTCCCGATGAACCTCAATTTATGCAGCTAGCCAAGTACTTACACTTATCACCAAAAGAATTAAGCAGAAAAATAGTCAATGCTGAAAATCGTGAATTTCTCTATTTACAAAGACAGCTGCCCCCCATGTTGTCAAAAAAAATTGCAGCACTCAAAATTCCTGGAATTAATTTCCAAAAAGAATTTAAACGATATTATCCTGATTCAGACAGTATTTCTCAATTGATTGGTTTCACTAATGTTGATGATCAGGGATTAGAAGGAATTGAACTTGCTTATNNTGCTTATCAAGATTGGTTGATGGGAGTAGTTGGTAAAAAAAGAGTCATAAAAGATCGCATGGGTCGTATCATCGAAGAGCTTGGAATAATAAAAGACCCACGACCAGGACATGAATTAAATTTAAGTATTGATAGAAGGTTGCAATACCTTGCATACAGCGAATTGAATAAAACGGTTGAAGAATTTGGTGCCAAATCTGGTTCAGTGGTGGTGGTAGATGCTGAAAATGGTGAAATTTTAGCCATGGCAAATGTTCCTTCCTATAATCCTAACTCTCGTGGGCATTATGATCGGGACACCTATCGAAATCGTGCTTTAACAGATACATTCGAGCCGGGTTCCGTTATCAAGCCCTTCAGTATCGCCAGTGCTTTGGAAACTGGTCTGTTTAAACCAGAAACTGTGATCGACACGAATCCAAGTTATATGAGTGTTCATGGGCATACGGTACGTGATGTTCATAATTACGGAGTTCTGGACGTTACGGGAATTTTACAGCACTCAAGTAACGTAGGTGTGACTAAAATGGTTCTGGCAAGCCCGCCAGAGCAATTAATCGGTTTATTGCAAAGAAGTGGATTTGGCCAACGAACTGAAAGTGCCTATCCAGGTGAAAGTGAGGGAGCAATAGTTAAAGCCAAAGATGCTAATCCTTTCGTGCTGGCCACTTTAGGATTTGGTTATGGACTTTCGGTTACAGCATTACAATTGGCTAAAGCCAGCTTAATTTTTGCGAATCAGGGTAAACTCATGCCCGTAACTTTGCTTCACAATGACACCCCAACACCGGGCATTCAGGTCATGAAACCCAAAACTGCAGAACAGGTTTTGGAAATGATGGAAGCAGTACTTGGTAAAGACGGCACTGGAAAAAGTGCTCGCGTGCCAGGCTACAGGGTTGCAGGAAAAACAGGAACTGCACGGGTAGCCGGCAAAGACGGATATAAAGATCGACGGTATACCTCAAGTTTTATGGGAATAGCGCCGGTATCCAAACCAAAATTTGTGGTCGTCGTCATTATTCACGAACCGTCGCAAAAAGGATATTATGCAGCGGCGGTTGCTGCTCCACTATTTTCCAAGGTAATGGCTGGTTCCTTGCGATTATTTAATATACCCACAGATGAACCGGTAGGTTAATTTTAATTGGTACTCAAATAACAATTGGAGTATATGGCGGTGAAACTAAGTCAATTATTAAAACCCTGGTTAGAATTCCAGAGTACTGATTGTGATGTTCTTAATATTAATAATGACAGCCGATTAGTCAAGTCTGGTGATTTGTTTGTTGCATATCCAGGAGCACTTGCTGATGGGCGTTTATTCATGGCTAAGGCAGTAGCAGCCGGTGCTGTGGCTATAGTTTATGAGCCTGAGAACTTACCTGTTTCCTGCACGTTTCCTGCAACTGTTCCG
The DNA here is from genome assembly GCA_002352055.1 of Legionellaceae bacterium UBA2794. Taxonomy (GTDB): domain Bacteria; phylum Pseudomonadota; class Gammaproteobacteria; order Legionellales; family Legionellaceae; genus Legionella. The sequence goes on along the minus strand of DEHS01000097.1, from coordinate 53,413 downwards.
TGCTTAGCTATCCCGAATTTGGCCGGTAATTTAGCAACAATCGCTAACAGATTTTATAACCATCCGAGTGAATCTTTATACGTTACAGGGATCACCGGTACCAATGGAAAAACTACCATTGCCTATCAATTGGCCCAAGCCCATCATTTATTAGGAAATCCTGCTGCATATATAGGGACTATTGGCCAAGGGCCGGTTGATAATTTAAGTCCTTTAAACAACACGACACCTGACGCTTTTTGTCTGCAAAGCCTGTTACATCAGTACAAACAACAAGGATTGAAGCAGGTATGCATGGAAGTCTCATCTCACGCATTAAGTCAAAAGCGTGTCGCAACCATCCAATTTAAACAGGCAATATTTACTAATTTAACCCTTGATCATCTCGATTACCATCTTACTATGGATGCATATGCATCCGCTAAAGCACAGTTGTTTCAAGGAGCTAAATTGGAGTTCGCGATACTCAATCGCGATGATTCTTATTATGAATTCATGAGCAAAAGTAGCAATCCCGCGGTGAAGCAAATAACTTATGGTATGCGGGAACAGTGTGACGTACAGGCAGTGGCATGGCAAGTAGATCTGCATGGCACTAGAATTGACGTGTGCTCTCCATGGGGAACTTTTACCTTAAAAATTAACGCCTTAGGGGAATTTAATATATACAATAGCTTGGCAATTTGTGCGAGTTTACTGGTGAGCGGTTATCCTGTAGATAAAGTAGTTCATGCAATGACTTATCTAAAAGCTGCACCTGGACGAATGGAAATTGTCGCTACTGCACCTTATGTACTGGTTGATTATGCCCACACTCCTGATGCCTTGCAGAATGTTTTAACCACGCTCAGTCAATTAAAAAAAGGTAAATTATGGGTGGTTTTTGGCTGCGGTGGCGATCGGGATAAATCCAAACGGCCCGTGATGGGGCAAGCTGCGGGTTCTATTGCTGATAAAATTATTATTACTAGTGACAATCCACGCAGTGAAGATCCTGAGACTATTATCAATGAGATTGCTATCGGTATCCCTTCATCAGTTGGAGTTCATTGCATTATTAACCGCGAAGAGGCCATAGCGTATGCTCTAAATAATGCGGATATAAATGATATTATTCTTATTGCCGGAAAAGGGCATGAGGCATATCAGCAAATAGGGTCTGTAAAATATGATTTTTCTGATCAGGAAGTCGTTAAAAGATGGATTCAGAGAAATAAGGTTAATACGTAAAAGACTGATCTAATTTGAGTATAGTTTAAAAACCATTTGCTCCTTTTAAATCAACAAAGTGTGTTTAACATTTATTTTAGAATGAGCTTAAAAGAATCTTCAATTAGACCAAAGCTGATTTTTATATGGAAATTATAAATATTTAACAGGTTTTGCTTAAATATTAGGAAAATTTCAACCATATCGTCTAAAATACCATCAAGTCTACTCAATTTCCTTTTAAACCAAAAAAGCTTCAATATAAAGTTTCTAATTGCTTATAACATGCCTTAAATAAAAGGATACAACTTATACAGGACGTTGATAACGATTTATAAGGAAGCTGTATATGTACCAAGTAACCAAAGAGTCATCTAATGGTGCCATTGATTTAACGCAACAGGATTTGCCACATGAACAATCAAATCTGGAATGGTGGTATTTTAATTTTCATTTTAGTGAAGAAAGCAATAAAAATCGCAAGTTCAGTTTTGTTTTCAGTTTTTTTAAAGTTAAGAGTAAGGATAAACCCAAGCCCTGCCATTTTGTAATCTATGCGTTAACAGACCATCAAAATAAAAAATTTTTCTCTTCCACAATTATTGACAAATTTATTTCTGAAGAAATTTATACAGCTCTTGTTGATAGTAATAAAGAGAATAACCCCTTTCTGATTTATCTTGCCCAAATGATTAAAGAAAATGGAGCTGTTCTTCCGGATAGGGTTATGGAAATAAGTTTAGCTGTGACAAATGCTGAACTACACGCTCAATTTGGTGATTCAAGTTTTAGGAAGAAGGGTGATGAATATTTCCTTTCGATCAATGATCCGTTGATGAACATTGATTTTAGATTGAATATGTTAAGTAAACCCATATTACATGGGCAAGATGGGATTGTCTTATCTAAAGAGTCTGAAATGGAGCAAATGTATTATTATTTTCTGCCTTATGGAGAAGTAAGTGGCTCCTGTAATTCTGAAAAAATCACTGGAACTGCCTGGTATGATCATGAGTACAGTATTAATAAAGACGCTAAAATAAGTACTGCCGATTTAAGTTGGTTATGGTTCTCAATACAATTAGAAAATAAAGAGCAATTGTCCATTTATCAGATTTTCAATCAAGATATGACAACACCAAAAGAATATGTCGTTATTTATATTGATAAATATGGTAATTCAAAAACCTATTCTGATTTCACCATCGAAAACCAGGCATACTGGAAAAGCAGCAGAACCTTAGTTGAATATCCGGTTAAATGGAAAATTGTAATACCAGAGCTTGGTGCAGAGTTGTTAATTGACACTCTTTTTCATGACCAGGAATTGCCAACATTGGTCGCAAACCCAGCTTTTTATGAAGGTGCCATTGCTGTGACATACCATTGTAATAAAGAGGTTATCAATGGGATGGGTTATGTCGAGATGCGGAATATGGGACAGAATTTGTTCACTAATCCTAAACAATTGATAGAGGCCGCATCCCAATTAACACTTAAAGAAGTCGAGGAGCATCAATTATTAGTAGATAGAAATGATTTTGGTACGGTTGCGGTCAGAGATTCAATATTAGCAAAATATATTAACGATATCCCTTATAAAAAATTGTATGCTGGGGGTCTTGAACCTTTACGTGATATGGTTTTGCGTAAAGGCAAATGTTGGCGATCATTGCTGTGCTTTATAAGCCTTAATGCGGTCGGGGGTAATTCCGAGCATTTTCGTGAGTGGGCGGGAATGATTGAATTAATTCAATCCTCAACTTTAATCCTTGATGACATTCAGGATAATTCTAAGATGCGGCGAGGTAAGCAAACTATTCATGAATTATATGGCGTCGATAAAGCGATTAATTCGGGTTTGTTGGGATTTTTTCTCTTTAACTCGTTTTTGGAACAGGACAAGTTAAAGATGTCGCAGCTAAAAGATATCTACACAACCTATTTTGATATATCAATTAGTACGATTTTAGGTCAATGTGCTGATGTTTCTGGAATGCAGGATCTACTCTTTGAAGCAATTGAACGTGGTGATAATCATCATTTGCTGAATGTAATTAATGCATTACACGGACTTAAAACAGGAAGCGCTGGTAAATCCCTCGCCGAGATGGGAGCGGTATTAGGCGGAGGAACTCCTGAGCAGATAAATAAATTGGGTGAATATGCTTTTAAAATAGGTCTTGCTTTTCAATACATTGATGATGCTATTGCTTACACTGGAGATGAGCGTTCTCTCGAAGAAGATGTGATGTCAGCAAAAATAACTTTGCCCATTGTTCTTTCTATTCCGCAATTAACCACTCAGCAAAGGCTTTGGCTAACAGAAGTCATCGTATATAAGAAAAGAGAGGAGTTGGCTCAATTGGTTTCATTATTTAATGAAATGGGTATTATTGATCTATGCATCCAAAAAGCAAAATCAATAGTAGCTCAAGCTTGGGATGAATTAGAGCCCCATCTCCCGGACTCCATTTATAAGGCAATGCTTTATTACGCGGGAATTTATATTCTGGAAATACACTTAAATCAAAAAACCTAATCTGAAGAGAATGGATGATGTGCGATCTATTCGATATTGAATGGAATGATGTAGGGCAGGTAGCCGAAAAATTAGTGCATGTCTTTACAAATTATCCCATGCATCAATGGATTTTTGCTACAGAAAGGAATACACGTCAAATTGAATATCATTTCAATAGAGCTTGGATTAAATACTGCATTAAATATGGAATTGCTTTAAAAACTTCTAATTTAGAGGCTATTTTGCTGGCAAAAAAACCTGGTGATGTTGGGTTTAATCACTTACGTAACATTCGTTGTGGTTTATTAAAAATTCCTTTTTTGGTTAATAAAGAAACTTTAAAACGATTAATCTGGTTAAATGAACGCGTTTCAGATGAGCGAAAAAGGATTATGGGAAATCAAAAACACTGGTACTTATGGATAATGGCAACCTCACCAGATAAAGTACGCCAAGGATTCGGCCATTCGTCATTGCAGTATTTGATTCAATTGGCTCAAAATCAAAAGCTGCCTATTTATCTTCAAACCAGTAGCTCAAGCGCTATTAATTTTTATTTGGCCCATGGGTTTGAAGTCCGCTCCAATTTTTTAATAGACAATCAATTTTCGATTACCACTATGGTTTATCAAGGTGATTTATGACAGATTAGCTCAGCAGAGAATTATCCTTTACATTAATTCGGAAGTTGGGAGTTAATCCATTTATTTGATCCATTAAAATACTGTTGAAAGTCGTGTCTTATTTGATGTTTTTGTCGTAATGAAATAAAGGTAGATTCTAAATCTGCCGCACCTTTTAATGCTGCACTTTCAGCAAAGGGATTGTACAAAGATAATATTTGATTCTGCCATGGTAAATCGTTATTCCATTTCTGTATTATGGGACTCACCGGTTTTGCAAATTCTGGATAGGGCAGTGCCATTAGATCATGGAGTTTTTTGCTTACTATGGCAACAGCGTTATATTTCGCCTCAAGACTATGTCCTGCAATATGAGGGGTGCAGAGGGTCGCGGCCGCTACGATTCGTTTATCTATAGCAGGTTCATTGCTAAATACATCAGTACAATAAATCAGTGATTCAGCCACCTGTAACAGGTCCTCTTCATTTACTATACCGCCTCTTGCCGCATTAATAATGACACAACCGGGTTTAAGTCGTTTGAAGAATTCAGCATTTAATAAATTCGAACTGGGATATGGATGATTTTGATGAAATTCGGCATGTATGCATAATAGATCACAGTCATACAATTGACCTATAGATTTACTTTTAAACACATTGTCGTGTAATTCTCTTAATGGGTCAAAGGGAATAATGTCCGCTGCAACTGCCTTTAATCGACTAAATACTTGGGTACCGACTTTACCCATACCAATAATCCCTGCTGATTTAAACTTTAACTGATTCTTTTGTTGTAAATAAGCAATAACAGACATCACATAATCTGCAACCGAAATGGCATTACATCCCTTGGCGTCAATAAGGGTGATATTCTGGTTTTGCAGATAGAGTCTGTCTGCATGATCGGTGCCACTGCTTGCTGTGGCTACATAGCGAGGTTTGTGATCTTTAAATAAGTTTTGGTTTACTTTTAAGGTTGAACGACATAGAAGAATGTCCTGTTTCTTAAGCAAATTGCCAATTTCTTCTGGATGATGGTAGCGTGTAAGATTAAAAGGAGCTGGAAACGCTTCATCAAGTCCTGGTAATGCTGAGTCGGCAAGAATATTCATATTTGAAAAATGGATTTAAGGATAAAAAATCCCCCATTGATCAGTGGCGTTAAAATATAGCCCAAGACACCCGTGAAAATTAAGGCCACAAGTATAATAAAACCATAGGGTTCAATTTTAGCAAAAACCATTGCCTGCCGAGGAGGTAAAAGACTCATCACCACACGACTGCCATCAAGAGGTGGAAGAGGTATGAGGTTTAAAAATGCCAGCACCAGATTAATGATCATCCCAGCTTTGGCAGTAGCCAGGAGAAATAAAGCAGGCATTGATATTTCTGGATGAAGCATAATGGCTAATTTAAAACAACCGGCCCAAAATAAGGCCATTACAAAATTGGCGCAAGGACCAGCAAGTGTAACCAGAATCATGTCCCGACGTGGATTACGGAGTTGATTCCAGTTCACGGGTACCGGTTTTGCATAGCCTATGACGAAGTTAAAATGGGTAATAACTCCAATAAGGATTGGTAAAATAATAGTACCTAACAAGTCAATATGTCGTATTGGATTTAAACTTAAACGTCCATACATTTTTGCGGTGGTATCGCCACAACGGTAAGCCGCATAACCATGAGCTACTTCATGTAACGTGATAGCGAGCAGAACGGGCATTGCCCAGATGCAGATTTGTTGAATTAAAGTAAATTCTTGCATGAATCTTGTGAACTATAGAAGCTGTGCACCGATTCTATCCAATACATGGCTTCATTAACAAGAAATTATTAACTTATTACGATAAAACGACAATAAAATTCAAAGATTTGAAATTTCACTAACCCGGTTGAGGTCTGAGGTATCGCCTCAAAATTTTATGCGCTTCTATCCTGCATTATGTTTCTTTTGTCGTCCCCGTGCAAACGGGGAACCATCAAAATATTAGCTAAATGTCACTTTATTGTATAGATCCCGCCTGCGCGTGATTGGTTATCCCCTCAAAAATTTATGTTCTTTAACCGTTCTTAATGTTTATTTTGGTATCCCCATGCAGGTGGGAAACAATCCAAATATTTAGCAAAATGCCATTTTATTGGATAGATCCCCACCTGCGTGGGGAAGACAACTCATTAATTCACAAAATTATTATGCATTAAAAATTAGTAGGGGATACCTCAGGGTAAGGTGAGTCAGGTTGGTCTCATGAATTAAAGTCTCTCATGGAGTAGCTGTGAGCGGTTAATTCTTTACCATCATCCAATTTATTCCCATTCCATCTTCTTTTAACCTGTTGAGCAAATGCGCCAAATAAAAGAAACGGTTGGCTTATTGTATATAAACGACTCAAACTCGGTAACACTTCAACCAATGCACTTTTAATTTTGGATGAATTTTATTTTCTTCTTCAATAGCATAATAACTATGGATGTTTCTTATCCTTTTAATGAACACTATTTCTTTTTGATTATTATGTTCGAATTCAGCGTATTTTTTTAGATAACTTTTGGCGGCTTCCCCGTTTTTACACAATTTCAATGCCAATGAATCGAAATAAAACTGATCCTGCAATGAGACATCATCAGGAATTGGATTAAATTTAATTTCATAAAGCAAGCAGGACAGGCCAAATTGAAGTTCTTCAACGGTATAGCTATTCTTATCAAATAATCCTTTTAAAAAGTCAATATGGATTACCAGCGTAGGCTTTGTAAATCCTGGAATAACTTTTAGTAATTGATTACCTGAGTAAGTCAGAAAAAGATTAACTTCGCTTTCAATAATAGGCAATTTTAATTGATTAAGATGAAAATCAAGAAAATTTTTGGTCAACTTGATTTTGTTTGGTTCAATCAGGAAATATTCTTCCATTAAAGCTGCTTCACGCATTTGCTGCGTCGTATGATTTGTTATTGAGTAAAGGGTTTCTAAATAGTCAATATTAGACATATGGTCGACATTAATGTGGTTGAAACATTGCACTACCTCCCATTTAGAATCTGGGAATTGGAAATGATGAGTATGCGATTTCTCTAATTGATTATAATCCTGAGCATAATAAATTAATTGGTTCCAGGGATCATACAAAATAGCGCCTTCTCCCCAGGTCGATAAATCGTGGACATTGCTCTGGGCTGAACGATTAACCGCAAGTAAAGTATGTTTTTTTTTATCTTATTTATATCAGTATAAGAGATAACAATAATTTCTATACGTATCTCCTCATCCTTTATGATTTCAGAGTGCTCCAGGTTAAGCTTGGCCAGAGCTAACATAACGCGCTGCTCATCAGAGCATATTTTAAATCGGGTACGATTTATAAAGTGTGCCTTCCAGAGCTAAGCGATTTTTTGGCATTCTGTGATTGATTCGGATTCACCTTTAGGAAGTTTCATTATCGACTCATCAAAGCATTGTTCCGTGATTATTTTGCGAAACTCGCTTAATTCATAATCGAGATTAAATTGATTTTGTAACTCCCTATCTTCGAATATCAAATTACCTGTGTTAAAAAGGGTCGCAGTTAAAGCGTCAATATTATTAAAAAGATAGGCTCTGATATGGTCTGAGTTACTGCTATTTTCGATTTGAAGAATTCTCTTGCGTTGCTGAAAAATTTCACTAATTTTATCTGATTGAGTTAAAGCCTCGGATTTAAAGGCTCTCTTCTGCACTTCAGTGAGTTCCTGAGGGGAATGAAGGTGGTTTTGGATTAAATAAACACTAAATAGTTTGTTAAAATATTGATGAATCTCAAAAACAACTCTGGCTTCTTCTATTTCTTTATATAATTTAAGGGACTCTGACTGTTCGTTTATTTTTCTGTTCTTATATAAAGAGATTCGAGTGCGATATGGGTCAAAAGGCATTTGCGTTTCAATTTCTTCCTTGATCTGACTCATTATCTTAAAAATTTTTTCCTTTCCCATGAGAACATCCTTTTAAAAATAAATGGAAACATTATAAAGCAAATGAGTTATCAAATCGTCATAAAATTAATGAATGTATTTTTAAGCATTTTTGTTTTTGAAAGACGTGCAAGCGTGTAGGTTGGGTCATTTTGACCCAACACGCTAATGAATGATTTTTCAATTAATGTATTGGCTTAGCTAAGGACCTCTTATATGATGCACAGCATGAGATGATTTATGAGGCTTATTGTGACTCAATTTGAAAAAACTTTTAACTTATTAATAAAACCATGGTGTATCGCAGGATTTGCTGCTTTGCTCATTTTAACCTATCATTTTATTGACAAACCTGTAGCTATTTATTTTCATCAAATGGATATCAGAGGGTATGTACATGGACTTAGCATCCTGACCATGTTTGGAAAATGGGCGATTTATGTTATTTTGTTTCTAATTTCCGGACTATTTTTTCGATATGTGAGTAAAAATGCAACAAAAGAGGCTTGTTCCTTCTTTTTAATGAGTTGTGTTTTAGTCTCGAACATTATTGGTGCTGCTTTAAAAATTACCGTCAGTAGAGCTCGGCCAGAATTATTGTTTAAGAATGATTTATTTGGGTTTTATTGGTTTAAGTTCAATGACTTATATTGGTCTTTTCCTTCTGGACATAGTATTACCGTTTCAGCCTTGGCTGCGGGACTAGGGATTGTGTTTCCCCAATATTTTTACGCCATATTGGGGTTGGCATTCCTGGTTATTATGTCACGTGTATTGCTTTATTTTCATTATTTAAGCGATGTGGTGGCAGGTTTTTATTTTGCGCTAATAGTGGTGGGGGTATTAGCCCGTTATCTTAAACAGTATGATTATTTTAAAAAAATAATTTAATTTGCGCCGTCAGGAGGACCTGCTACCACTCTGGTAATCAGTTTAATTAAAGGAGTAATTACATAATGACTATTGAAAGTTCATTAGTTGATTTACTTAAAGCCTTTGGTGTATCTGATTCAGAAAAAAAATACAATCCAGCACAATTGGATAAAGCAGAACTTTTAAGATTGGATATTAATCTTGCAAAGTTAATTAATCATTACTTGCTTATTGATGGGCCTGAAAATCAGAAAATCGAAAAAAATTATAAAATTCTTACCTTGTATTTTCACCCCGATCGCAGACATCATTTTTTACCTGAGGTAATCTGGATTGAGCATCAGCTATCAGTGGGGCTTGATGACGGAGTTTGTTTTAAAAGGTTACATGCCTGTTATGACAAATTGGTCAATCCTCAGAAATTTAAAAAGGATATAACGTTTGCTGATATATCCAGCAGAGGCGACTGTATTCAATGGTTATTAAACTTTAAAGAACGCTCAACAGCAAATAGTGAAAAAAGCCTTTGTGACAGCTTGTTGCAACTTTTAGAACACTCTGGTGATTTTTTTGATAGAGTTGATATGATAAATTCGAGGGTGTTACGTGCTCTAATCATGTTTATTCCATCCCTTTTGGCTACCTATGGAGCAGTGATTGTTGCTGAGGAAGTATTCGCATTATATTTTCTTTATTTTGTCTTTTTAAAAAGCGGCCAGTTCCTGGAGCAAAGAGATTCTGCAGTATTGATAAAGTTTGGACAGGCACTTCAGGAAATAACGCTGATCGCAGCTACTTCTACTACGAATTTATTGACACGATTATTGGATATGACTTATTGGGTATCTCTGCAATGTTTCGATACTACCGTAAGTATCGGTTCGGTTATCCTTAAACCTTTATTGTCCGATATTGAAGTTAATGAAGAGAATGCAGAGCCGTCAACTATGGGATTGAAAACTACAGAAATACAAAAAATAAGTATTCCTTTAACTAAATATATTAAGGATAACGAAAAGCAATTCTTTGGAAGTATTCGCTTGGGTTCTGAGAAGAATATCAAAGTAAATGCATTATTATTCCAATTTCGAGCATTGGATTCAGGTAACTATTCGCTAGCGGAGAAATTAAATCATGCTCAAAAACTGCTTGATGACTTTAAAAACAATGAAATAATTTATGCTTCAACTACGCGAAAGGCCATTGATGAATCGGTTCAAATTCTCTTATCCATAAAGGGAGAGTCGGCACCACTGGCATTGTATGCTCATAATCGTTAGTCTTTTAATATGAAGTGAATTTGATGAAATAGCTGAAATAGAGATAATTTATTATAGGATGATGAAGTTGGATTGAACTATGCTCTAAATATCAGCAACCCCTTGAATTTACACCAGCATCTCTGGCAAGATGCTGGTTGATTTGATATTCCAGTGAGGAAAGATGAAGATACTCGTGGCAGTGAAGCGTGTAGTAGACCCTTATGTCAAAATTCGAGTCAAGTCAGATAATTCAGGCGTCGAAACACATAATATTAAAATGGCAATGAATCCATTTGATGAAATCGCCCTTGAAGAGGCATTACGCTTGCGTGAAAAAAACTGGGCTAGTGAGGTCGTGGCGGTCACTATAGGTACCGATCTGTCCCAGGAAACATTACGTCATGCTTTAGCTTTAGGTGCTGATAAAGCGATTTTGGTGAAAACTGATCAGTCATTTGCAAGTTTGAATATTGCTAAAATTCTTAAAAAAATTTGTGAGCAAGAACAACCTAACCTTATCATAATGGGTAAACAAACTATTGACGGTGATAATAATCAAACACCGCAAATGCTTTCAACGTTATTAAAATGGCCACAAGCGACTTATGCGTCAGAAATAAAAGCAGAGAATGATTTTCTGGAAGTAACTCGTGAAATTGATGGGGGACATGAGACTGTAAAAGTTCGTCTGCCTGCAGTGGTTAGTACGGATTTACGCCTCAATGAGCCACGATATGCAAGTTTACCTAATATCATGAAAGCTAAAAGAAAACCATTAGAAGTCGTGGATTTAGAAAGCCTTGGGTTATCTCTTAAACCACATATAGAGGTTTTAAAAGTAACCTCACCTCTGGCTCGAAGTGGCGGGGTGATGGTTGAAACGGTAGAGGCATTAATAGATAAACTTCAGCATGAAGCCAAAGTGCTTTAATAAGGAGAGATGATGAGCACTTTAATACTTGTTGAACATGATAATAACACGATGCATCCTGCGACAAAAAATATGCTCGCAGCTGCATTGGAAATAGACAATGAACCTACCATGCTGGTCGTAGGCGACCAGTGCAAGATGGTAGCAGACCAAGTGGCTTCTATGGGTGGAGTCCAACATGTTCTATATTTGGATAAGCCATGCTATAAGCATATTCTTGCTGAGCAAATAAGTGAATTAGTTGCATCTCTTGCCAGGGATTTTAAAGTTATTTTAGCTCCAGCCAGTACTTTTGGCAAAAATTGTGCCCCGCGAATTGCAGCTGAATTAGATGTAGCACAAATCTCCGATGTCAGTAAAATTATTGATGCAAATACTTTTGAACATCCTGTTTATGCTGGAAACGCTATAGAGACCGTTCGGGTATTGGATTCCCAAATAGTTCTGACCATACGAACAACGGCATTTAATCCAGTCACTGCAACACAGACACCTTGTTCGATTGATACGCTAAATCAGGAAATTCTGCCCCGTGATAATGAATTTATCCACCATGAGCTAAGTAAATCAGAACGACCTGATCTGGGCAGTGCCAAAATTGTAGTATCAGGTGGCCGTGGTTTGCAAAGTGCTGAAAAGTTCAAACTTGTTGAGGAATTGGCTGATGCTCTTGGCGCTGCTGTGGGTGCTTCACGTGCGGCTGTGGACGCAGGGTTTGTCCCAAATGACTATCAGGTGGGTCAAACTGGAAAGGTTGTAGCGCCTACTCTTTATATCGCTTTGGGAATTTCTGGTGCTGTTCAGCATTTAGCGGGTATGAAAGACTCGAAGGTTATTGTTGCAATAAATAAAGATGCGGATGCTCCAATTTTCCAAATTGCTAACTACGGGTTAGTGGGTGATTTATTCGAGCTGGTGCCACAATTAATTCAGCAATTAAAAAATCAATAATAAGCTTGGATCAACTTGTTTCGCTAATCCTGTATTACGCTTCGCTAATACAGGCTACTTTATGCACAGAATTTTAGTTATAGCATTTACTTGGCTAAATCTTGTATTACGTTATTGCTAATAGAGGTTACATTAGGTTCACGGGATTTAAAGTTAGGTAGCCCGTATTAGCGAAGCGTAATACGGGAAAGATTTTCGCTCAGTTCAAGGACAGGAAACGTGTTGCGGCACTTTGCATTTGGATAATTTATTAAAGAAGGAGTTGGTTATGTTAGTCGGTGTCCCCAAGGAAATAAAACCACAAGAAAATCGGGTAGGCCTTGTCCCTTCAAGTGTACGTGAAATAATTCGTTTAGGAAGCTCTGTTTTAGTTGAACGAGGTGCTGGTCTGGGTATTGGTATTTCAAATGAAGATTATCAAAGTGCTGGCGCGGAAATCGTGGATACTGCTGATGAGGTTTTTGCAAATGCTGAGCTTATTGTAAAAGTAAAAGAGCCCCAACCCATTGAATGCAAGCGTTTACGCCAAGGTCAGACTATATTCACTTACTTACATCTTGCTCCTGATGCCCAACAAACGCGATTGCTTAAAGAATCCGGAGTTACTGCTATAGCTTATGAGACGGTAACTCAAGATGATGGAGGCTTACCTCTTTTGACCCCTATGTCTCAAGTAGCAGGACGTATGTCAATTCAGGCTGGAGCTCATTGTCTTGAGATGGCGCAAGGAGGTAGTGGCGTTCTTTTAGGAGGAGTTCCCGGAGTTGCTGCTGCAAACGTTGTTGTCCTCGGCGGTGGTGTGGTTGGAACAAATGCTGTGCGTATGGCAATGGGAATGGAGGCACGAGTTATAGTACTTGATCGATCCCTTCATCGTTTAAATGAGCTTGATTTTCAATTCGGCTCCAAGCTTAATACGGTGTATTCTACCGCAGATGCTATAGAACATTATGTTAAAAGCGCTGATTTAGTTATAGGAGCAGTACTGGTACCTGGTGCATCAGCTCCGAAATTAGTTACCCGAAGCATGCTCAAATCCATGCGTCCAGGATCTGTATTGGTTGATGTGGCCATTGATCAGGGAGGCTGCTTTGAAACAAGTCGCCCAACAACACATCAGGAACCAACCTATGTTGTGGATAATGTTGTTCACTATTGTGTGGCCAATATGCCAGGGGCTGTTCCGCGAACCTCAACGTTTGCGCTGAATAATGCAACGTTACCTTTTGTTTTAAATATTGTCACTAAAGGCGTGAAATTAGCCTTGCTAAGCGACCCACATTTGCTTAATGGTTTAAATGTTCACGAGGGTAAAATTACCTATGAAGCAGTTGCACGTGAGTTGGACTTTGAATATGTCCCCTCCAAAACAGCTTTATCCGGAAAATAAATATGAGGTAAGCAATACGTAGGGATTGCATAAGACTATACACAGTATCACTTCAGTCTTAGCGAAAATCTCTGGATCCCTCGACCAAGTCGAGGGACGTAGGGGGTAAAATTAGAAGTGATAGTTTTTAGAGACTATCCATTGCCGAACTTAATCAAAATTCATATCTGTTGTAAGGATTAAAATTCATATTTGTTGTAAGGGGAAAAATTTAAAATTTGAATCGATAATGTGAGTTAAAAACGTTTTGACTTATTTTTACCACGTCCTGTCAGTTACCCCCGTCCCTACGTCCCTCGGTTTATCCGAGGGATCTAAGGTTTAGACACAATGATACTTCAGGCTTAAAGAATCACATACCATAATATTCTGTTTAAAATAAATTTTCCTCCACAGGTGCTAATTGCTGATCATTACTCGCATTATACACCGGGGTAGGATCTTCCTCAGAGGGTACTTCTTTATCACGAAAATATTCAATAATTCCATTATCCTGATTAGGCTTGGCTAGTAAACCACTTGCAGGATCGATACGTACCGCAACGACATTTTCGGGCTGTTTAAATTCATTTTCTGGCTTATCCTTTAATGCCTCTTTCATAAAGTCAATCCATAAAGGTAATGCCAGGCCTGCAGCATATTCATGTAATGACTTGGGCGTATCAAAGCCAATCCAGGCGGTAACAACCAAATCGGGATTAAATCCAGAAAACCAGGCATCCACCTGATCATTGGTCGTCCCGGTTTTTCCTGCAATATCGNNTTTCAGTGCGGAATTCATCAGGTAAGCAATATCCTCGGGTATTACTCTTGGGGCGAGTGCCGAACTGTCTTCATTTTCATTACAGGTAGAACATACAATAGTAGGTTTTGCCTGCAGCAGGACTTTACCCTCTGTGTCAGTAATATGGTCAATAAGATAAGGTTCTACTTTAAAGCCACCATTGGCAAACACCGCATAAGCAGTAGTTAAATCCATAGGGCTAACTGATAAACTTCCCAATGCCAAAGACAAGGCTTTCGGTAATGATTTTTTACTAAAGCCAAATCGGGTTAAGAAGTCTATAGTATAATCAATACCTATATCATCCAGGATCCGGATGGACACCAGATTTTTAGATTGCACCAGTGCCTGTTTCAATCGGGTAGGGCCATTAAACTTTAGATTCACATTATGTGGTCGCCATAAATTGGGTTGGCTTGGATCGTCCACCACTATAGGCGCATCGTTAATCAAGGTTGCTAAATTATAACCATTATTTAATGCGGCCGCATAAACAAAAGGTTTAAAGCTTGAACCAGGTTGTCGGCTTGACTGGGTGGCTCGATTAAATTTACTTTTTTGGAAATTAAATCCGCCCACTAAAACTTCTATAGCTCCATTTTGAGGATTAAGCGCTACCAGTGCAGATTCAGCTTCAGGAATCTGAGCTAATTGCCAGTGCTCATCCGTAGCATGAACGTACACAATATCGCCAACCGCAACTACTTGTTGTGCTTTCACCGGAGCTTTCCCGACCCAGCCTTTCTTAAGGGCAGGACGCGCCCAAGATAAACCTTCCCACGGGATGATAAAAATTTGCCCGTTCTGTAACGCTGCTGTGGCTTCTTTTTCTCGCACTTCAGTGATGACTGCAGGAACTAATGTGTTAAGCT
The DNA here is from genome assembly GCA_002352055.1 of Legionellaceae bacterium UBA2794. Taxonomy (GTDB): domain Bacteria; phylum Pseudomonadota; class Gammaproteobacteria; order Legionellales; family Legionellaceae; genus Legionella. The sequence goes on along the minus strand of DEHS01000097.1, from coordinate 38,037 downwards.
CAGGGTATCCTGCCAGATATTTTTGCCGAATTTTCTGAGATTGGCTGTCTTTATCACCGATTGTTGCTACGGGTCCTCGGTATCCATGGCGGTGATCATATGCTATCAAATTCTTTTCAACGACCTCATCTGCCGTATTTTGTAGTTTACCGTTAATCGTTGTATATACTTTATATCCTTTAGTATACGCATCGGGACCAAAGTTGTCGTATAAAGATTGACGAATCATCTCGGCAACATAAGGAGCACTGACTTCAATGTTAGTGCCATGATATTTTGCCGTTATGGGTTGATTAATTGCATTTTGGTATTGCTCGTCATCGATGTAATGCTCTTCGAGTAACCGCTCTAAAACGTGATCGCGTCTTTTTTTAGCGGCAAGAGGATTTGCTATAGGATTTTGGGTCGAGGGTGCCTGAGGAAGACCGGCTATCATAGCTAACTCAGCAAGATTGAGCTCTTTAAGGGACTTACCAAAATACACCATTGCGGCAGCACCCACACCATACGCGCGATTGCCTAAATAAATGCGGTTTAAATAGAGTTCAAGAATTTTTTCTTTGCTTAATTCGCGATCGATTTTAATCGCCAGCATGATTTCATTAAATTTGCGTAGAAAAGTTTTTTTGCGACTTAAAAAGAAATTACGTGCAACCTGCATGGTAATCGTACTACCACCTTGAGATTTGGTACCGGTCTTAAGCATGCGAACCGCTGCACGACCCAAGCCCATAACATCAACTCCAGGGTGTTCAAAGAAACGCTGATCTTCAGTCGCTATTAAGGCATGAACCAGTGTTTGAGGTATTTCTTCATAAGTTACCGGGATCCGTTTTTTTTCACCATATTCCTGAATTAATAACCCTTCTTTACTGAAAATCTGTAAAGGGACTTGTAATTGAACGCTTTTTAATGAGTCTACATTGGGAAGCTGGCTTTCAAGGTATAAATAAAGGATGCTGCCTGCAACCACCAATAAAAACAACAGGCTCATTAGCGCCCAAAGACCTTTACGCCAGAAGTATGCCATTTTTATCATAGTATTAATTATCTAGAATAGGAATAGGACCTGCATTATACAGTGATTCTGTCCTATATTGCGAGTTTTGTGGGGAAATTGGATTTTGAATAAAAATAAACCTTGGTGTCTGGTGGTACGGTTTAAATATTATCCGTGAAGTTATTGGAGTTTAACTCGGAAGAAGGGTTAAATAAATAAGTTGGGAAAAGAGGACCCGATCCTTTCCGAGTGGAGGAGAATAACCCAAGGTTAGATGTAGAGGAGGGATTGGTGGAAACATTGTTTCGTGTATCGCTCTTGGTTGGAACTAATTTACTAATTCGTTCAATTGTTTCGCCTAATTCCTTAATTTTTTTATGATTTGCTTCAATAATGTTATTTTTTTTAATAATTTCCTCATCCTTAATTGAAATAGAAAGTTGTAACTGGTTAACATCATTTCTAAGCCGAGCCAGCTCTTCTTGGAGATTTTTTATTTGGGCGTCTTGCTTGTAAATCAGTTCAGAGCATTGGTTTAATGATTTTGATTTTGATTCATTATCGGCTTGTAAGTCAGATATTATCGCACTTTCCTCTTCTATTTTCTTTACAATTGAAACTGAATTTCCATGGCGCTGTTTTACCAGAGCATCATTATGTTCTTCTACTATTTTGTTAGCAATATCAAAAATTTGAGAATCTTTTTTATCTATATGAATACCTAATTTGCCAAATATCTCTTCTTTAATTATTTTTCCGGAGTTACATAGTGAAGAGGTTAGTATTCCTGAATTATCCAAACCTCTGATTTGAATTTTTTCAGGGTTTTCGTTAATTGTTATCTCATATTTATTTTTTTTGTGCGTTTTGATTAGATTTTTTAAATCAACCAACATCCGGCCAATTCGTGTGGCATCTTTGCTTAATTCTTCTGATGAAAAGGGATCTTTTTTAGCAAGCTTTCCTTTTAGAAATATTATTTCCTTGAGAATAAATTTTAATAAATCCCGTCTATCCGAATCAATTTCGGTTGATTCTATAATGAATTTGTTTAAGTCTTCACTTGTATGATCTGTTGAAGTAGTGTTGCCGCTATATCTTAAAATTACTGTAATCATAGAGTCGAGCAAGAGTTGTAGTTTAATCATTAAAACCTCCTGTTAAATCAATTAAAATGTGACCATTCTTGGCCATTAGTTTTTCACTATATTCAAACTTGCCAAAGAGTTCAAGTATTTGCTAAGCCGTACATAAATAGAAAGGAAGTGGTTGTAAATATTTAAAAAAGTGCAAATAGGCCTTTTACTACGTTACTAGTAAAAGGCTAAGAAAGAGGCATTATTTCATCGATCGAATCATTTTTGTGTAGTGCTCTTCTCCTTTAACCATAAGTATAGTGGCTATAAGAACGGTGACTGTTCTTTCTCTCGCTCCGCGAAATAAAAAACTTAACCGCTGAAAAGTACTCGCTGATAAATCTTCATTCCATATTTTTTTACCGATTTGCACGTAACTTGGCGTGTTTATCGGTGCAGTTAAGCCAAACTGTTTTTTTGAGCGGAAGAGATGAAAAGGGGTACTTAAAACTGCATAGGGGACGCTGGTTGTTACCACCGCTGTGGCCTGCGCGGTATTTTTTTCCATTCCTTTCTGTTGTAAATAGTGTGCTAAACCAGGAACAGAAGTTAGGTAAGTTGTGGACCACATCCCTTCGCGCAGCATGGTTGCGCCTCCACCTTTGAAAAAGGATCCATAACCATTGCTTGATTTCATTTTTTTTACCGTTTCACTTCCTGTTTCAAGCTTAGCTAAATGTTGATTTTGAGCAATCACTTCAGAAGGAACACCAGCAAGACCAGCTAAGGCTCCAGCGGTGAATGAGGTTGAAAAGTTATAAACAAAAGAATCGTCAGGTGTTGATGGGAACAGTAACTTTAGAGCAAAAACCGCTGCATAGGATGGTGCTGCAGAGCTGGTATATGCTCGCCAACCTGCCAACGGCTTATTCCAATTCATTTTCTGATTATTCATTTTGCAGTTAGTCCAATTTAATAGAGGAGTAATGCTAAATATAGTGAATGCCCCTAACAAAGTACCCTGGACCACTGGAAATAGTGCTATTTCTTGCCATTTATTAAGACCTGTTTTATCGCTTTTACTTTTCATAATTGGAGTCCTATGAAGTGATTAGAGTTATAGATCTGCGGAATTACGCCTAGCAGGCGCGCAGAACAATCCCTACCAGGCGAAAGGCTCGAAGACGATAAAAAAAGATAAAGAGAATTGAATGCTCATATCCCGAAGGGGCATTTGATAGACACTTATGTGAGAAGTCATATTGAGCATTTAAATTATTATGTGTGTACTTACTGTGCTTTTAGGGTACCATTGAAAAAATTTTAATGCAACCCATATGGAGCATGGTTTTTTAAACTAAATAGAAAGGCTTATCGTGTTTCATTCCAACTATTACTGGGGTAAACATTATCTAGTGGATTTAAGGAAATGCCCGGATGGGTTATTGAGTATCAGATTTGACTGAGGATAAGGATATGGTAAATATAGCCAAGAAGGATAAAGAAAAAAATAATACGAATAAACAAGAGTACGATGAGATTCTGAATTTTAAAATTCTAAATATTCATTTGAGACTGGGGGAAATTTATAAAAAAATTATCCAGATTGGTCGGAACTTTCATTATTTAAAAACAATCCTGGACAATTTTAACATTATCATAAACGGCATTTTTGCAGAGAAAGATTATAAAATAACAGAGGCTAGTCAGGTTGATTACGCTAAAAGATTTTTAAAAACTCCCTGGTTACAATTTGTATTACAGGAGCTTGAAACAAATATTAAAAAAATTGAGAAAGAAAAATTGGAAAATGACAATCAGGAGGTTGTTCGTTCTTCATTAAATCTTGTCCCAAAAGATAAGATCAGCACACCTGTAGTAACATCAGAAGAATTTTTTAAGAAAAAATCTAAGAAAACCAAAAATATTAAATCGAGTTCCATGAATATGATGCTGCGTGTTGGTGAGTCAACATCTGCAAAAATTAAATCCCCAAAATTAAAAGAAGACTTAAAAATTCGTTCAAGTGACACTCCAGATAAAAAAATAGAAGGGAAAAAATCAAAGAAGAAAAATAAAGAACACTTAATAGAAGTCGATAAATTAACTCTTCAAGGAGAGCGTGTAAAACCCAAGCTCAAAAAGGAGGAAAATGATTTTTATAAAAAAGATACTAAAGCTAATAAATCACAACAATTTTTTTCTAAAAGCATTACTGATCTAAAAACAATTAATGAGGAACTTCAGATTATTGAAGAAGATTATCAGGACTTAAGACAAAAACTTTACGGTAATGATAATAAATTTTCTGATGAGAAATATAGCTTATTCAAATTTCTACTTGATGTTATTAAAAAAACTAATTATTTAATTTTTTTTGTTAAAGAAGAAAACTTGAATCCATTTGTTAGACTGTACAAAAAAATATTTAAAAAAGCTCAAATAAACGTAGATTATCCTACTATGCAAAAATCAGAATTAGAGGAGTTGATGAAACCCTCATCTGAAGTAGGTGAGGCGGTTGATATTATACGCAAAATTAATACTGGGATAACAGCTGCAAAGTCGTACTACGAAATTAATAATGTGTTACCGCAAATACTGAATTATTTGCAGGAGCATGTTCAATTTTCCCTCATTGATAAACTTCATTATAATTTAATGGTTAGATGGGAAGATATCAACCACATTTTAAAAGAATTATCCAGAACACCATTACCTGGTGAAGATAATTTGAAAAGTGAGTTTTTTATACTATCTACTATAGATAAATTTATACAAGAATTGAAAACACTTATTCCTGAGGATATTGATATTGACTCTAACAGAGAAGTTTGTCTTAACCTGGTTATGAAATTATTAGCGCAAAATATAAATAAACTTCTTAAGCAACTTGAGCTGAATTCGTCAAAAAAATTTGGAAATAAAGAAATAAATAGACACTATCTTGAGATTATTACCAAGTTAACTAAGTTTGAGAAAGTTTACTCATCCCGTGATTCAATGGATTATATAGTAACCTTATTGCCTTACCTCGATTATTGTGGTGAATCTGTACAAAAATTTTATTCGTTATTGGTAGATGAAAGCGATAAAAATAATTTTAAAGAAAGATTAGTTGATATAAAAAAACAGTTGACGGATGTAATCCAGGATAAACAGCATAAAGAAAGAAAAAAAATAAAAAAGAAAATTAAGAATAAAGAAAAAAATGGGACCAGTAGTGAGGCTAAAAAAACTCCCGAGCAAATTGAGCTGGAGCTTATCGATAAAATATTTAATTTAATTGAGGGAATAAAAAACAATAAAGAATTGGTTTGTTTCGATGGTCAATACAGATTCGACCATCATTCTTTTAAAACAACTTTAACGTTTATCGTGGACTATATGGCCACTTTAGAACATGCGAGCTCTCGTATAAAAAAAATAACCGGATTGAGTCAATATCTTGATTATTTTACTGATTTGTCTAATGTATTGACTGCACGAAATCTTTCATTGGACGATCTGACTGATTTAGGCGTTTTAGCTAATATAACTCTTGTGGGAAATCAAAAATCTGAATCACGTGCAAGATATTATGCGAAGGTAAAAGAACCTATTTTAAAATTTTTATTTGAATATCATACGTTATTAAAATTATCTAATCCTGAATTTGATATTGAAGATTTTAATATCAGTTACGATAAAGAAAGGACTGATAATCCTTTATTGATTCGGAAATTTTCAAAAATTGAGGATGGCGCAGTAGGCTCGAAGCCCAGAAAAGACGAGTCATTATTATCTAAAATGCCGGAAATCAATTATTTGGACAAAGCTGAAATCGAACCGAAGTCTCATTCAGAATTATTTATTATTAAAAAAAAGAAATCGTGTTTGTCTCTTCCTTCCTCCTACGCTCAGATTCCGTTTACTTTATTACCGCCGAGTGGGCCTTTATCCAGCTCATCACCCAGACCTCGCGCAAATTCAAACTTAAGTGAGTCTTCCAGGCCCTTGTTTTACAAACCGGATAATGATGAATTAGTAAAGGAATTAGAAAGTCGCCCGCGAAGAGATGCATTCTCGGAGTCTGAAAGGCCATTTCAGGTNNGGACGCAAGGAGAGCGGCTTTACAGAAGCTTATAATGGCTTATTTAAAGAAAAACTGGATTATTTATTTAAAAAGAAAGAGGGTGACGATGAGGAAGAGGAGTCGCAGGGGAATACGATATTGAATCAAAATTGTAAATAGACCTATTCTGGATCAGTTTGATTGCCATATAGAAAGAATTAAAAAAAGATATTAATTTAAACAAGGTTAAGTTACAATCAGCGCGCTTTTCTTTTATCGGATAAGCGCTCTAGAAAACATGGAAGAAATAGGGAAAACATTGTGCTCAGATTGTTTAAGAGTAGACAAAGTCCAATACTTGGAATAGATATTAATTCATTGACTATAAAAATGCTGGAGCTCTCGAGTCGAGGGCAAGAGTTTTGCGTCGAATCGTTTTTTTACTCCCAAAGAAGCGACATCAAGTCTAATAAAATACCCACACCCCCACGATGGGCTGATCTGATAACAACACATCTAAAACAAAACAGGCTCCGTTCAAAACGAAGCATAGTAGCATTGTCAGATAGTTTTGTAATGACTAAAGTCATTACGGTTAGCAGCACTTTGAATGATAGAGAAATAGAAGAGTATGTTTCGATCACTGCTGAAAAATACGCCCAAAGAACTGTGGATTCTTTAAATATTGATTATATTGTCTTAGGTAAATCAGAAATCGCGCAGATGCTTGATGTCTTAATCATCCTGGCCAGATCTGAGCAGGTTAACACACTGGTCAATACCGTTTTGGAAGCAGGACTCCAGCCTTATATAGTCGACATCGAATCTCAAGCTTTGGCTCGTGCGGCGCAACAGATGATAAAAGGATATTCAAGGGACTTGCAGAATGAAACCCTTGCTTTTATAGAAATTAATTCTGCAAAAATGCATTTTATCATAATGTGTAAGCAGCAATTAATCGATTCTAAAGTTGAGGAATTTAAGGGACTGCATATAGATCATGGCTTACTGTTGAACACACTACCGGAAAATAAACTAACGGCACCTGATTTTAAAAAAATTGGGGAGGAAAGACCACAACCCAAAGCTGAGCTTATGCCCTCAATTAAAGGAGTTATGGTCAAGCAAATTGTTAAAACATTACAATATTACTCTCTAAATTCAATACACCCTGTTCGAATTTTTTTAGCGGGCGATAAGGCCAGTCAATCTGGTCTTTGCAGATTGATACAAGAAGAGAGTGGCATTATAACGGATTTAGCTGATCCACTGGCTGGGATGATTCTAAACCCATCAATGGATTGTGTTGCGATTAAAAAAATGTCTTCATCTTTGATGCTTGCCTGCGGCTTGGCGTTAAGAGGGGCTGTCTAAATTGCAATCAATTAACTTGCTTTCCTGGCGGAAGTTAGAACGAGATAAGAAAAAAAAGCATCTTAGAGTTTATCTATTCTTATGCATTATTATCTCATTAGGAATGGTTATAACCCTAAATTATTATCTGAAACAATTGATTTCCAATCAGCTCTCTCGAAATTCTATCCTGCAAAATGAGATTAAATTACTTAATGACAACGAAGGCAAAATAAAACGTCTAATGAGTTTAAATGATGAGTTAATTAATAAATTATTGATCATTAAAGGTCTACAGGAAGACCGAGTTCTATCGGAACAATTATTTGAAGAATTAGCAAAAGTTCTGCCCAAGGAGATATATCTTACCGAGCTCAAAAAGGAAAAGAATATAATCTCTTTGCTGGGCTATAGCAAAGCAAATTCTCCAATTTCATCCCTGTTGGCCAGAATGGAACATAACTTTGGTTTTCAGGGTATAAAAGTCAGTGAAATTACAAAAACCAACAATAAACTCAAAAGAATGCAACATCAGTTTTTATTGAATTTTAATTTTCAGCCCAGCAATCAGCGTAAAGGTTTCCATGCACCTCAGATTTAATAAATTAACCCTTGATTTTATAAGTGAACAGTCTAACAGCTACAAAGCGTTTGTGTTAATGACTCTATTTATTTCCAGTGCATTAACAGGATATTGGTTCATGTTAATTCCTCGTTATGAGTTTCTAAATCGGATCCGTAATCAGGAAATATATTTAAAAGCAGAGTTTAAGGAGAAGTATGATTCTGCTAAAAATTTACCCGGTTATACGATCCAAGTACAGAATTTGAAACAGTTATTAGAGAAGAGTATTCCATTATTTGTCTCGCCAATAAGAAATAATGATATGGCACAGAACATTTCTAAATATGCTGTCTCTTCAGGTTTAATCATCGAATTGTTTGCCCCTTTGCCTGATGAAAAAAAAGGATTTTATACAGAGCTGCCAATACACTATAAATTTACCGGAAATTACACGCAGTGGAGAAATTTTTTACAGAAAATTGAGGAAATAAATAAGTTAATTATTGTTGATGACTTAACCATTTCCATGAGTCCATACAATAAGGTTCTTGTAATAAATTGTATTATTAAAGTACTAAGATATAGGTTCGATGAGGACACTAATTAATATGAATCGAATTAGTATAATTCTATTTGTGGCACTTTTGAGCGCTTGTAGTGATGATAATCAGGATTTGATTCAATACATTGAGTCAATCAAATTAATAAATCCGCAAACTGAGATTAAATTGCCTCAGTTGAAACCTATGCCTTATGTCACACCTCATTTAAAGCAGTCATCAAGAAATCCATTTACTTTAGATGACTTGTCCGGTTCTGAATATGATGCAAATAAAGATTCTATCAATGAATTTGCTTTGGAAGAATTAAAATTTGCAGGCAGTCTCAGTATGGAGGGGCAGATATGGGCATTGATAAGCCTCCCCAACGCGAAAGTCATTCGATTGGGGATAGGCGACTATGTAGGACGAAATCATGGACGAATAAGTCAAATAACTTTTGAGCAAATTATTTTGGAAGAAAAAATAAAAACAGCTGGGAGATGGGTAAAGAAACAGGTCGCCCTTAAATTGGATCAAGGTAAATAGGAGTATATGTGCGACGGTTTATAATAATTTGCTTTTTAATGAGTGCCTTTTTAAATGCAACTTTTGCCAAAAGTCCTGACCTTACCGATATTAAGGTGATCCATTTGCCAGCTGACCGAATTCGTATTGATTTTAAATTTTCAGGGCGGATTAACCAGCCACCGGTAAATTATATTACTCAAAAACCCCATCAATTGGTTCTTGATTTTAAGCATGCAAAGCTTCAATTAATACCTGGGCTTATCTCCCAGAAGATTAAATCATCTTCTGTACGGCAGTATAGAATTGTTTCTGATAAAGGGGTGATGAAAGTTTTTCTAGATATTGAACCTACTGTGTCTTATTCAGCCAGTACTAACGGTTCCATTTATACCTTGTTATTAAATGGCAAAAAAAATGAAACCGCCACTCTATATCAGCCAATTAGTGCAGATAAACGAATTTCATTAAATTTTCAGAATATTAGCATTCCTGCTGTGTTACAAATCTTAGGTGATTTTAAAGGAATCAATATGGTAGTTGGTGGGGATGTCACCAATAATATCACTTTGCGGCTAAATGACATTCCATGGGAAGAAGCATTGAATATAATATTAACAACACAAGGTCTTGATATGCGTCAAAAGGGAAATGTGATGTTTATTGATACTAAGATTGCTTTTGATAAAAAGGACCAGGAGCGAGCACAAAAGCAGCAAATAAAACAACTGATCGAGCCAATGCATTCAGGCCTGATTTCATTAAATTATGCCAAGGCAGCGGATATTGCCGCCATAATAAAAGAGAAACAAAGCACATTGCTATCGGAGCGGGGGATTGTAAGTGTGGACGGACGTACAAACTCAATATGGATTCATGATATAGCAAGCAAAATAACTGAAGCAAAGAATTTAATTAAGCTGCTTGATGTGCCCGTGCGTCAAGTGCTCATAGAGGCTAGAATTGTTGAAATGACTAAAGATTTTAGCCAGGATATTGGTATTCGATGGGGTGTCTCCACACCCACCCATTTCAGCGGATCTCTGGAAGGTGGGAATCAACTGTTATTGAATAGAGATCCCTTCAATGCCGCAGTTGTGCCAATTGCTCAACGTCTGAATCTTGATTTAATAGCCGCTCCAGTTAGAGGATCTAACCCTGCTACTTTAGGGATAGCACTTGCTAAACTTGGAAATAATATTCTTTTAGATCTAGAGCTTTCAGCCCTGGAAAGTGAGGGTAGGGCGGAGTTGATATCCAGCCCACGATTGATAACCACAAATCAGCAGACAGCATTAATAGAATCAGGTAAAGAAATTCCTTATCAGGAGTCTACATCAAGTGGTGCCACTGCTGTGTCCTTTAAAAAGGCAGTATTAAGTTTGAAGGTAACGCCTCAAATAACTCCTGATAATAAAATTCTTATGGAATTGCAAATTAATCAGGATATTCCCTCAGCTGACACCTTTAATGGAGTTCCTGCAATTATTACTAAAGAAATTCAAACGAATGTATTGGTAAATAATGAGCAGACAATTGTATTAGGCGGAATCTATCGGCGGGATAAAAACAGNNTCCGTTCTTGGGCGATTTGCCGGGCATTGGTTTTTTGTTTCGAAACAAACAAACCATCCTCAGTAATGATGAGCTATTAATTTTTATTACCCCAAAAATCATCAGTAATTCAGCAGCGATGCCATTAAGTGGTGAACAAAAAAAAGGAATTTTTAAAGAGTAAATAAGTTAATGAATTTATTTAAAAATAATTTTATGGGTTTTAGCGTCTATTCGTTGTAGAATATCAGGCGTAAATTTAGACTTTTATACTATATTTAAGACTAGACTCTACTAAATCTTAAGATTTTAGATATTGCTTGCCCTTTCCAGGCTGTGGTTTTGGTTAAATATATAAAATCAACTAAGACGTTAAACTAATTTGTTGTTATAATATTGTGGTTAATTATGACACTACAGTTAAAGAGGTATGTAAGAAAAAATGAGCATAGTTAAAGTACGAAATATTTTTCTCATAGGGCCCATGGGTGCAGGTAAAAGCACTATAGGTCGTGCTTTGGCAAAGGAGCTCAAATTAGAATTCTTTGACTCGGACGAAGTCATCGAAGAGCGTGCTGGCGCGGATATATCATGGATCTTTGATATTGAGGGCGAAGAGGGCTTCAGGCGTCGTGAACAGAAAGTGATAGATGAGCTAACGCAAAAGTCGAATATTGTCTTGGCAACGGGTGGTGGCGTAGTAATTACCCCTGAAAACAGAAATGCATTAGCCGGTAGAGGAACCGTAATCTATTTAAAAACTTCTCTACAGCAACAATTCGAACGCACGAAACGAGATACCAAGCGGCCGTTGTTGCAAACCGAAGACCTTGAAGGACGATTAGAGCTACTACGTGATGAGCGGGAGCCCTTTTATGATGAACTTGCTGATGTAAGTTTTGAAACGGATAAACTAACCGTTAAAGCAGTAGCTAATAACATAATCAAATATATTTATGGCGAAGCTTGAGCTTTATGCGCAGGTTGAGGTGTCCTTTCCGGATAATCAATACTCGATAAACATCTGTCGCAATGGTTTGACTGACTCAGGGATGTTAAAGCATCTAGTACCTGGAAAACAGGTAATGATAGTGACCAATCAAACTATTGCCCCCCTTTATATGCATCACCTGCAGAATGCTTATGCTGATCTTCAATGTGATGCAGTAATTTTGCCTGATGGTGAGGAATATAAAAATCAATATAGTTTAAGTGCTATATATGATTCCTTGATTCAAAAAAGGCATCATAGAGACACAACATTAATTGCACTGGGTGGAGGTGTGGTTGGCGATATTACCGGTTTTGCAGCATCCACTTTTCAGCGAGGAGCCCGTTATATTCAAATCCCAACGACCCTGTTAGCTCAGGTAGATGCTTCAGTAGGTGGCAAAACTGCAATTAATCACCCCTTGGGTAAAAATCTAATTGGCAGTTTTTATCAACCTCAAGCTGTATTAATTGATTTAAATACATTAAATACCTTACCTGAGAGAGAGTTTCGTGCGGGCCTTGCTGAAATAATTAAATATGGTTTATTAACGGGCGGTGATTTTTTAAATCAATTACGTAATGAGTTAAGGCAGGGTATCAATGCTCAAAGTGAGCAACTACCTAATCTCATAGCTAAATGCTGTAGTATAAAAGCTCAATATGTGATCAGCGATGAAAAAGAACAGGGCGCAAGAGCTTTATTAAATTTAGGTCATACTTTTGCTCATGCATTGGAAGCGTATACTCACTACAAACGATGGTTACATGGAGAAGCGGTTGCAATTGGTTTGTTCTGTGCTGCAGTGTTATCTGGTATTATCGGTTTACTTGATACTTCGGTGATTAATGATATTGAACAAATGCTTAGTGACGCAGGTTTGCCTCATAAAATCCCTGCAGATATCAATTTAAATGAGCTTAGGGATTTAATGAGCCTGGATAAAAAAATAAAAAATAATTGTTTACGCTTTGTGGTGATTAGAACACCGGGCGATTGTTACCTTGATAGCAAGATAACGGAAGATTGTCTTTTTCAAGCACTTAATAAAGCGGTAGAAGGAGAGTAATAAATGACTTATGATACCACAGCCACGCCTGCATCAGAGGCAGCTCCCGCACCAAAAATTTTATTTAAACCCGCTTCCTGGACTTCTAAAATTGATTTTATCAATCATTTAATTTTATTTAATAATGTGTTGATAACGGTAGTATCGGAAAAAGAAGGAGGTAAGACTTCTTTTGGAGCTCTTTTACAAAATAATTTGGACCAACAAGTTAAATCAGTCTCTATTGCAGTAAATCCTCCATGCGATCGTGAAGAACTAATTAACTCAGTCGCCGCCCAGCTACATCTTAATCATAACCTGGAAACTGATGTTGCATCGATAGTTGCTCAGGTAAATGAGCGTAAAGCCCATGTGGTTCTAATCATAGATGACGCCCAGAATCTGCCAGAAACATTTTTAAAAGAATTGATTCAGGCCTTGAAAAATCAAGGTGATTTTGGATTTTTTCATTTATGTTTTATAGCTGACTATACTTTGGTGGCCACTTTAAATACTCTTTTTGGCGAACCGCTTGGTAATTTACTTCATACCATTGAACTTGGGGCAATGAGTGAGAGTGAAACACGCACTTATGTGTTGCAAAGTGCATTGGCTGGAAGTTTGGGCAATAAGCCAATTAGTGAGAACCAATTTAAAGAGTTCTATCAGGTCACTAAAGGTAATTTATCTAAAGTTAATGCAGGGCTTGAGTCGTTTTTGCTCCAGTCTAATAAACCCATGAAGCATAATCGTTTATTCACTTTGCAACGGGTTAATATGGCGATAAGCGCCGTATTGATTTCAGGAATGTCCTATATGTATTTTAACAGTGTTTATTTGACTAATAAATTTCCTGAAATTGCCCAAATTACATCTTTACCCCCAGTGGAGCAATTATTAGATAAAGTTACTTTTGTTCGAAATGCTCAAAATTTGGAAAGCAAGATTGCATCGTGGCAGGATTCATCTACAGTTCAGTTTGTTGAATATGCTTTGCCTAAAAAGCAAACTCTGGATCTTGAACTTGAAGACCAAGATCAGATCAATACGGTCGCTATAGTAGATAAAGTTCTTGTTATCCCCACTTTAAAAAACAAATCATTACCTGCATCGCCACCATCAACAGTTCCTGAACCAGTGCAAGAATCGCAATTAGTTAAAGTTGAGGGATTGGTTGGCCAAATTATTGATAAGGGCGGGAAGGCTAATAAATACACCATTCAGTTGGTCGCCAGTCATAATATTGCTGATATACACCGCTTTCAACAAAGCCATAAATTACTTACTCAAACGACAGTAAGACATTTTACTAACGCAAAAGGTAATTGGTACATTTTAACTTTGGGTGAATATCAGGACAGGAAGAGTGCGCAGAGCGAGGCAGGTAAACTTCCTGTTGATTTAGCGAGACTGGGTCCGTGGGTAAGAGCTACTTCTGGACTGGATAATATAGCCTAATAAACCACACCATTTTCTGTGCGATCACACGGGTGTATTTAACGGTGTTGAAAGCACAGATAATTTTTTGTATTTTTTTGCCCAGCTACTATATCCAATTATTGCCATAATTGTATAAATAAGCATTAACGCGGAATGAATGGGTAAATTTTTCCCTAGGTACATTGACGCATAAAAAAGATCTGTTATACCCCATATTATCCAGGTAAAGATAATTTTATAACACATCAACCATTGCGCCATAAGACTTAAAGTAGTTGTAGTTGCATCCATAAGCGCAACGTTTGAATTTGTGTAGGTACGTAATAAATAAAATATCACTAAAAAGACTAGGGTGAACACTGTAGTTAAACCAATCCACTGTTTCACACTAAAATTGCCTAAGGAATCTGACGTTGAATTATTACTATTAACGGTGCGCCATTTATGTAAGCCATACAGCATGCTTGAGAAGTAGACAATTTCCAGTGCCATATCGCCGTAGATTCCTTTTTGCCAATAAAGGCATCCATTGACAATAGTGGCAATAATTCCAACCAGCCATGCTTTGTTATTTAGACGGATAAAATAGTAGGTTGATAATAGCGACACTAATGCGCCAAACAAATCAAAGAACATCACAAAATCCTGGAAAATGATATTTTTAAAATTTTAAAAAAATCATTATATACTCTTTCTGGGAAATTAGGCGTATATCTGCTAATCTTTAACTTGGAGCGCAGGAATTTTAAGGAGAAAATGATGTATAAAAAGGTATTGTTTGCCACGGATTTTGATGAAGTTGGGGTCAAAGCCGCACAAAAAGCAAAAAAAATTGCAGATGAAAACAAAGCTGATTTAATTTTAGTTCATGTGGTTGAACCGATACCGGCCTATGCATACCCGGGATTTGCCGGATTTGCTGAAGTTGAGTTATCGATTAGAGAGCAAGCTGAAAAAGAATTGGATGATCTGGCGGATAAATTGGGTGTCGATGCGAAGCATCGCTTCATCGAATTTGGATCTACCAAAAATGAAATATTGCGCGTAGCTAAAGAGCATAAAATTGACCTTATTGTAACAGGAAGCCATGGAAAGCATGGTTTATCACTATTATTAGGGTCGACAGCAAATGCCATTTTACATGGGGCCGAATGCGATGTGTTAATAGTTAGACCTAAAATAAAATCATAATTCAAGCAGGGTAATTTTATTGTAATTGTAAATTATTTATACATTGGTTCTTTTGTGGTAATTTATAATTACCATTATTGTCAGTGCTTTTAAAATCGAGCATTTTCAAATAAGCTTATATGTATCTCATGTTATACAAATTGCGTAATTTTCTCTACTGTAATAATTAAGNNCAAGCCGAGGGACGTAGGGAGTGTGGTCTTGGTTTTTTAATCTTGATTTAATTGTCTAATCACCTAACTGCCTAACTGCCTAACTGCCTAAATTGCTTTTATAGGTATCAGCTGAGGTGAATTTTTGATGATTGCTGTAATGACTTTCCCCTGGATTTTTTAAGGGAGTGCTGGATTAAGAGCGAGGTTTATAAAATAGCCTACGTCCCTCAGCTTGACCGAGGGATCCAGGAATCTTCTGTACCATTTATAAATTATAAAGAGTTGTGATCATGTGCTTTATCTCACGAGAACTAGTTTAACAAAACGCTCTGAAGTAAATTATAACAAAAAAAATCTGCAATATTTCTCAAGAGAACAGAAAACCAGTATACTGATGGTTTTGATCAATCCTGAAAATTTATTAATGAAACTGATTCGTGGCACCCAACTTAATGCCGGATTTGCTAATGGAACTGTTGCTACTATAGGCAATTTTGATGGGGTACATCTGGGACACCAAAATTTGCTTCGGGTACTTAAAGACAAAGCAAGGCAAAAGGGTTTGCCCTTAGTTGTGATTTTGTTTGAGCCACAACCACGGGAATACTTCCATAAAGAACAAGCCCCTCCACGCATTTCAAGTCTTCGAGAAAAGCTTGATGAATTGAAAAAATGTGATGTAAATTATGTTTACTGCATTAAATTTGATCATGTAATGGCGCAGACAAATGCTTCTGTTTTTGCTAAAGAACATCTTTTTCATCATTTAAGTGTTAAATACCTTTTAATTGGTGAAGATTTTCGATTTGGAAAGAATAGAGAAGGAAATGTTGAATTACTTCGTCAAATAGGCGCCAATAATTCTTGTGAGGTTGTAACTTATTCCGATTTTTGTATCGAAAATGAACGTGTGAGTTCTACTAAAATTAGAGAGGCACTAAAATTAGGACATCTCGATGTTGCAAAACGTCTTTTAGGAAGAAATTACAGCATGTGTGGTCGCGTTATACATGGAGATGGAAGAGGACGCCAATGGGGTATTCCGACAGCGAATTTAAGTCTTCATCGTTTGGAAATTCCTTTAACCGGAGTATTCGCCGTTGAGGTGACGATATCCTCAAAAAAAGCTTTAGGGGTGGCTAATATTGGTAAAAGGCCGACCGTGGATGGAACACGAAACGTCCTGGAAGTTCACCTCTTTGATTTTGATTATTCGATATATGGAGAATTAATGCAGGTGAATTTCTTGCACAAATTACGTGATGAGGTTAAATTCACCACCATAGAAGCTTTGATAACCCAGATTCATCATGATATTTCGGCGGCTAAAAACTATTTAAATTTGAGAATAGTATAACCGTCAAAAACTTAACGATTTAGCAGAGTAGGCATCTTATGGCAGAATATAAAGACACATTGAATCTTCCTAATACATCTTTTCCGATGAAGGCCAGTTTAGCGATACGAGAGCCAGAGATGCTGGCCAATTGGCAAGCCATGGGAATATATGAGCAAATTCGTAAAGCCCGTGCGGGTAAGAAAAAATTTATCCTGCATGATGGTCCCCCCTATGCGAACGGAAATTTACATTGTGGTCATGCTTTAAACAAAATTCTGAAAGACATTATTATTAAATCAAAATCTTTGAGTGGATATGATGCTCCCTTTGTTCCTGGGTGGGATTGCCATGGTTTACCTATTGAATTAAACGTTGAAAAGAAAGTAGGCAAAGCTGGAGTAAAGATCAGTGCCCGGGAGTTTCGGGCTAAATGTCGTGAATATGCCGCCAGCCAGATTGATATTCAACGCCAGGAATTCCAACGGCTTGGAGTGTTAGGCGATTGGTATAATCCTTATATCACTATGGATTTTAGTTATGAGGCAAATATAATCCGAGCGCTTGGCCTGATGATAAAAAACGGGCATTTGCAACAAGGATTCAAACCGGTGCATTGGTGTATTGATTGTGGTTCTGCTTTGGCTGAAGCAGAGGTCGATTATGAAGAAAAAACATCTCCTTCAATCGATGTAGCATTTGTCGCAGTTAATCCTGAAACATTTATTAAATGCTTTGATTCAGGTTTAACAGTAAAACCTTTGAGTGTTCCAATTTGGACTACTACACCTTGGACTTTGCCGGCAAATGAGGCGG
This sequence comes from Legionellaceae bacterium UBA2794, assembly GCA_002352055.1. Lineage (GTDB taxonomy): Bacteria > Pseudomonadota > Gammaproteobacteria > Legionellales > Legionellaceae > Legionella. Next base: position 20,391 of record DEHS01000097.1, on the reverse strand, counting down.
TCAGTTTAAACCCTGATATTGATTATTCGTTAGTTGATGTTGGCGAAAATTATTTAATCATTGCTACCGATTTGGTGGAGCAAGTGATGGTTAGGTATGGGATAAGCGCCTATAAAACCTGTGGAATAACAAAAGGCAAGGTTTTTGAACACATGCTTCTAAATCATCCGTTCTACGATCGCACCGTTCCCATAATTCTGGGACAACATGTGACTACAGAGTCTGGAACTGGAAACGTGCATACCGCACCTGCCCATGGACCTGACGATTATTTGGTCGGCAAAGCTTATAATTTACCCCTAGTTAATCCGGTTAAAGCAAATGGTTGTTTTACTGAAGACGTTCCGCTGTTTGCAGGTCTTTCTGTTTTAAAGGCGAATGAGCCTATTATCGCATTATTGGCTGAAAAGGGCGTTTTGTTAGCGAAAGAGATGATTCGACACAGTTATCCTCATTGTTGGCGCCATAAATCTCCAATGATTTTCTTAGCCACCCCTCAGTGGTTTATTGCGATGGATAAAAATAATTTGCGTCAAGTGATAATGAAAGAGATCGGAGCAGTTAACTGGGTACCCGATTGGGGTAAAGCGCGTATAAATAACATGGTTGAAAACAGGCCTGACTGGTGTATTTCGCGCCAAAGAGCTTGGGGCACACCAATGCCTTTATTTGTTCATAGCGAGACGCGCGAACTTCATCCAAATACTCTGGACATTATTGAAAAAGTCGCTTGTTTAATCGAAAAATCTGGTATTGATGCATGGTTTGAACTGGATGTGAACGAGTTATTGGGACCAGATGCGCCATTTTACGATAAAGTGAACGACACTATGGACGTATGGCTGGATTCAGGTGTATCTCATTTTAGTGTTCTAAGACAAAATAAAGAGTTAGGATTTCCTGCAGATGTTTATTTCGAAGGTTCCGACCAACATCGCGGATGGTTTAACTCTTCCCTCACTACCTCAGTTGCAATGTATGGTGTAGCTCCTTATAAAACAGTTTTGACTCATGGGTATACCGTTGATGCTGAAGGTAAAAAGCTTTCCAAATCCAAAGGGAATTATGTATCTCTAGACAAGCTGATTAATCAACACGGTGCGGATATTTTACGCTTATGGGTTGCATCGACTGATTACCGTCATGAGGTCAGTATTTCGGATGAGATCATCAAGCGTAATGCTGATGCTTATCGAAGAATTCGTAATACAGCGCGATTTTTATTGGCTAATCTCTGTGATTTTGACCCACAACAAGGCGTTTCACCTGATGAATTACTTGAATTGGATAAATGGGCACTAAAACGATGCCAATTACTGCAAGAGGAAATAATTACAGCGTATGAGCAGTATCAGTTTCATGTTATATATCAGAAGATACATAATTTCTGTGCTGTGGATATGGGAAGTTTTTATCTGGATTTGATTAAAGACAGACAATACACAACGGCCAAAGAAAGCTTGGCCAGACGTTCGTGTCAAACAGCTATGTACCATATTGTTCAGGCGTTTACTCTATGGCTTGCTCCTATTTTATCATTTACTGCTGAGGAAATTTGGCAAACGATACCCGCGCACAAAGGCGAGTCCATATTTATTGAGCAGTGGTATACAGCTTGGCCTGCCATAGATGATGTTAATATGGAAGATTGGAGTCAACTGCATCTCATTCGAGACGAAGTAAACAAAGCCTTGGAAGAAACAAGACAAAAAGGTGATATTGGGTCAGCGCTTGCGGCAGAAGTCACTTTATATGCTGATTCTAAAGTATTACCAAAGTTAAGCCGTTTAGGTGAAGAACTTCGCTTCTTGTTAATTACGTCGGGAGCTCATGCAGTTCCGATGGCTGAGATACCCTCAGGAATCGCGCTCTCTGAGTACGGTGTGGGTATTAAAGTTGCTGCAAGCTCATATGAGAAATGTGCTCGATGCTGGCATAGAAGGCCTGAGGTTGGATCTGATCGCAGTCATCCCGAGCTTTGCCTGCGTTGTGTTGGTAATATTAGTGGACGAGATGAAGTGAGACACTTTATATGAAAAAATGGTATTGGTTTCTAATTAGCATTACAGTAATAATCGCGGATCAGATAAGTAAATACTGGGCTGAGATATCATTAATCCCTTATAAACCAATGCCTGTAGTACCTATGTTAAATCTTACCCTGGCATATAATACTGGGGCTGCGTTTAGTTTTTTAAGTGGCGCTGGAGACTGGCATCGATGGTTTTTTACAGCTTTTAGTTTATTAGTAAGTATTATATTAGTCATTTGGTTATGGCGTACTCCTTCTCAGGCTCGGTTGCAGTTAGCTGGAATTAGTCTTATTTTAGGTGGGGCCATAGGTAATTTGATTGATCGCGGTTTGCATGGATACGTAATTGATTTTGTCGATGTTTATTATCAATACCATCATTTTGCTACATTTAATTTAGCCGATAGTGCTATTTGTTTAGGCGCAATAATATTAGTGTTGGATTTAATTATTAATCGTGAGCCGGCTTAATTTTCTCTTTATATAAATGACCAAAGCCACCCTGAGGTGGCTTTGCAGCTGACAGTTTTGACACGAATGTCAAATCACGTCTACATTTTAATTATAGCCTAAATGCCCATTTTGTCAAAAGTTAAGCCATACATTCGGTGTGCGTTTTATTAATAATTAAATACCGTATTAAATGAATTCATTAAACAGCGATATCCGATACAAAGGCATTCAGTTGTTTTATACCAGGGTTCAACACGCTTACCGCAGATACTGTCGATACACTTAAAAGGTCCTCTGATTCATCCCAAGATACATCGTATGGATAGAGTTTTAGATTGGGTAGGCATTTATTTAGTGTTTTACAAAAAGCTAATTCAGCTGGATAGGGGCGTACATGAGAATAACCAAGACTCATCGCAGCCATCGCTTCTGAAACTGTGGCTACTCCGGGCAAGAAATTCATAGAATAGATGGTTGCAGTTTGAGCTATTGCAGGTAAAAAACCGGGACTGGAAACGAAATGGACGTTAGCATGATAGCAATTCTCTAATTGTTGCGGATCAATAATGCCGCATGCACCAATTTTTAAAGTAGGGAATTGAGTCATCACTTTGGTTAACAATACTTGATCTGACGAGTTGATTTCAACCAGGTTTAAACCGACTTTTATAATTTCTTCTAATCTGTCATATAAATAATCAGTCACATCCAGCGATACTATAATTGATTGATTACCAAGTAGTTTATCCAAATTCATAAAAGAATCCTCAATGCATCATTTATTCATGGTAAAAGACTTGGATTAGCATAGCAAGAGTAACTTTTTAATTTTTGAAATGGTGCTAAATTGAACCTAAGTATAAACTGCAGTCCATTGCAGTTTATACTTAGTCCTACAAATTAAGGCCGTTTAAAGGGACTTGGATTCATATTGAAGGGAGTTAATTCAATTTCCCGATTACTCTCCATATTATTTTGATTCGCAAGCTCGGAGGGGTTTTGAATTTTAGTGACAGCAGGGTTAGTGGCGTCTATTCCAAATCGTTCCATATAAGTCAGTATAGATTGCATGGTTTGAAAGGGTATAGGCCCTGATCTGGGAATATTCCGTAATATACTTTTATGTTCCTCACTCTGGGGAAGTGCATTTAACAACGGTTCTAAATCTTTGAAATAAACTTCTGCCTTGCTTTTTATTTCGTTTAGTCTAGTCCGATAGTATGCCGTCACCGGTGCCTGATTTAAAGCATGACGATTGCTTGTAGAAATTGATGTGGAAGCAGGCTTTGGAATTGTCTGAGATAGTTGAGGCGAGTTTAATAGTGCATTCGCAGTAGCCATGTTTGATTCCAAAACAATTCTATGATTATCAATAGACCGTATTTCTTCAATATTGTTAGCAGATTTGGAACGTACTGCTTCAACTTTTTCATCATGCATGGAGTGTTCCGCACCCTTGTGATAATGAATAATTTTCTTAACGGTCATGAGGTCCTGTTTTGAGTCATCATATTCTTTTTGTGCCTGATGCTTAAGCTCGGGACTTCCTTTGACGCTATTCCAATCTTGTCCTGGTTTTAACAAGTACAGCTTATCATTTTCTTTAACAATTTTATTTGTGTTTTGGCGTGCCATTTCATATTGACGTTTGGCAAGTTCTGGATTCGAATTGATTAAATTGGAGTCCTGCCCCGATTTCAAAAGAAATATGTCATCTTTTATTCTAACAATCTTTTCATCTTTTTGTCTGATGTCAAAAATAAATGCAGCCTTTTTAAAGGATGTAACTGTTTGTCCTTCTTCATCTACGTAAATTTTTTCACCTTGCATTACTGCTCTACGATCATGGTAATTTGCCAGTTTTAAATTTAGGGCATTGTGAGCATTTTTAAATGCTAAAGTTTCAGCATTTTCTTCCACAATTTCGAAAAGTTTTACAACCTGAGCATTCATTTCTTCAGTGATCTTCGCAATTCGCTCCTCTATCTCAACCGCGGTTAACTCCTCTTCTTCCGGCTGTTCAAAGTCGTTGATTGCTTCTTCAAAAGTATCATATTTTTCTTCAAGCGACTTACCTTGTTCTGCCAGCTTGGATTCTTCTTTTTTAAGTTCTTCCTGCTCTTGTTGTAAAGCAGCTCTTCTGGAATCGACTGCCTGGAGCGCTCGCTCGTAATTAGCTATCGTTGCTCTTAAGTTGTCTCTGTTGTCGTTGGTTGATGAGGGGCGTGATGAAGGTTGAGACCCTGCATTTTCTATTGCTCTTTGATTTTGTTGCTGAATTAAGTCTCTAATTTGTTCTGATGCATGAGTCTCTTTATTCAGATACCATAAAAATAAAAGGGACATCAAGCGATGAATCAAGAGTGAATGCTCCAAATGCATGAGCTGCTGACGCCTTTCAAGCGCTTTTTCTTCTGCAAGTTGGGCACCCATTTCGGCGATTACCGTTTCACCGGCAGGGGATTTTAGAAAACGAATAACATCCTGGGGCGTTTTTAATCCAAAGCGACTTAATTCAGCAGTAGTCGGCGCATCCAAATTATTTTCAGGTTCGAAAATTGATTTAGCCCATTGCTCTAAAGAATTGGTTTGAGACAACTTTGTTTCTGATTTGATATCGACTGAATCTGATAAAGCAGAAGCCATGTTCTCACCTAAAAAGTCTTTTTTTGCGGAAAACAAGCGCTCTTCTGATTTATCACTCATCGTATCAACAATAACTTCAGGAGATTGATTTTGATCTTTAGATATAGGCATTTTTTGGTTCCTGTTGTTTCAATTATGTTAATTATACACAACATTGATTAATATTGCATCATATTTAGGAGGGGTGAATGTGTTCATGATAAATTCAAGTTTTACCTATTGCAACTTTGATTAAGATTTAATTAAAGATATTTTCGTCTCACTCAGTTTAGGCTCCTGAGAACCAGTAGGTTTGGGGAAAAGGATACTAAAATTATGGTCCTCAGAATGTATCTTAACTTCAGATGTAGTTGGAGATGCGTTTAATAAGTGGTTTATTAAACAATTGCTCGTAGTATGATGTCCAATTAATTCATAGCGCTGCGGATTAGTTAAGTAGTATTGCTCATCCGTTTTAATTTTATGAATTAATGTATCTTCCACTTTAAATGCCCAGTCATACAAACCTCGACGCATCACTTCGATACAGGATAAGACGTGTTGTTTTATCCTACCCACGTTATTATCTATAAAGTTTACCGATTGACTCAACGTTTTTGCAGAAAGTTTAAAGAGCTCACCTAAGGATTTATCCCAAAAGAAACCTAAAGAGTATAAAAAATAACCACTTGTGTAAGCGCTGGTACGAACTATTGGGCTTGAAACAGTTAAAACTATTCGAGTCAATAAAGATAATATATCAAAGGCCGGAAGGAGAATAATATTTTTCAAGAGTTGAAATGGAAACAAAATAATTCGAAAAAAATTGAAGAAGACATTAAGGGGCAAAACATTAGAATATAAGCCAAATGGGGAGGTGAAGCCATACAAAGGGGACAGAGTAAATTCAGAGATGAAATTTGTTTTCGAGGGTCTCACTGAGAAATCAATTAGCCCTTGACCTAGTGTTTGAATAACCCCAAGCATTGAGAGGAACTTAATTATAAAACCTGTAACTCCTCTGAACGGCACATGAAGTAGCAGGGAGCTTAATTCAATAAAGGGTATCGTGAGGAGGGCGAGTGAAAAATCAGTTAAGGCTGCAGCAATTTGAACGCCTATTTTTTTTAATAAAGTACCGCTTTTTTTCAATCCACTAAGAAATCCATGAGGATATCCGTAAGAATATCCTTCAATAAGCGGGCCTAATAAAAGCTTTCCTATAATAAGAGCGCTTTTGCAAATCCATTTGCAGGTTCCTATAAGCCAATCTTCTCCAGGATGCATTATGGTATCATAAAGCGCAGCTCCGCCTTTACCGCCAATTGCAGCATAACTGCTGTAGGGAAAATCCCCCATTTCATGTTTTAGAAAAGGTATCATTTGGGTTAGACCATAGCCCAGGCTCATTGCCAGTGCTGCAATGATTGCGATTTCTGCTGGATTTTCTTTTAAAGCGCTAATAGCATCGAGAATAAATTCATCTAAACTCCCACCTGTAATAGTAGCCTGCCAGAGAGCAGCGGATGCAGAAAGTGTTTCTGATATGGTACCGTGGCTCATCAAACGTGCTAATTTTTGAGTCGGTTCAATTCCTGAAATTAAACCGTTAAGATGTAATTTAGTCAGTACTGAGGTTAATAATTCTGGATTAAGAACCGCTCCAGCACCAAACATATAAGCAGCCATTGCCAAAGTACCAAGCAATGGATTTTTTTCACTGCTGTCGATAAAAAATGCGCCTACATGCCGTATTATTCCTAAGATGCGGTGCAATGGATTATCATAAGGGGGAGGTCCTGGCAGATGCTTCGCCTGGGCAATTATGTAGGGACTATTGATAAGTTGTTCTCTGATAAATTCCTCTATGGTTTGACCATTAGGTAAAAAACCTTTGCTTTTCAAAGCTTCATTCAATGAGTATCTTGCTTTAGATTTAATATTAGTCCGTATCCGGTCAGAGTATTGCATTTTCCGGTGATGAGAGGCATGAATATGATTTAAAAAATCCTGATGTAATTCGTCGGTCAGAAAATGGCGCATGTTTTGATAAAAATTTCTAAAAAAGGAGGGGATGCGCGATATAAATGCTTTAAATTGCAATGCAAAGCGTTCCGGTAAATAAAGATGACGTTTGGTTAACTGGCTAAGAGTATAAAGATCATCACCTTCTGGCAACGGATAATATAAGGTATCTTTGAGAAAATAATTTATTTGTATCAATCTGTTATCAATGCGAATCAGGAATGCATTTTGATCCGAAACGATAGCCCATTCCCCATTTTGTTTCGAAGCAAGGATTTTTTCCGCCTCTTTTAAATTATTCGAAAGGTGTGGTTTTATCTCTTGGGTAAAATGAAGTGCTATTTCATTTAAACTGCTAAATCCCTTTTGAGTAAGACCTTTAAGTGTATAGTAAGGGCTAATTCTGGTAAGCGATACTCCGTTAGTGAGACGATGTACGTGGGTCACATGATTGGTCTGTCTTTTTTGAGCCAGATAGTTAATCCAGTCCTGGCTATCTCGCCATAATTGAGTAATAAAGGACTCGATTTTTTCAAAACGACTCGCTGGGAGATTTGTTAGTTTCGCAGAAGGATTTAATTGATAATAGTGGCAAATAATTTGCAACGATTCATCTAATTGCGCACTGTCTTGCCCGATGTGTAATTCGCTATCCCATACGAAGCAAGGTTTGTTGCGGTTGGAGGTATGACATTTTGTAAAATCCATTTGATCCTGTCGCGCAACTGGAAAAACACGATTAAATGAATAGTGTTGTGCCGTTTTATAGGCATCGTATAAAATTTTACCAAAACTTCCTTCAGAAATAAGAGGGTCATTGGCAAGAGTTCGGTTTAGATCCCTACAGTTATCGATAATTTCAAGAATATTTTGGCGTAGTAGTTCTTGACTATAATAATCCGTATTGTTTAAAGAGCGCTCTTTTTTCAAAAGCAAATGAAGCGCTTTAATAGCTAATTTTGCCTGATGTAATTTATCATTCTGGGCCCCATTGAGTGGTTGTTTGTAATTACGGGCTCGTGTTATATATCGGTTTAGCGTATTTATGGTGTCGGCCACCAGCGATGAAGAACGTGTACCCGGTAATAATTTTAACAATTGGGCATCGTAGGTGAGCAGAAGAAGCTGTACGTTTTTTTTATTATGATTTGCAATCAAATGGAGGCTATCACCTTTTGGTAAAAGATACTCCATATCATAATGACCATAAATAACAGTTCCGGCTTCATTACTAAATACACTTCCAGTAATGCTGAACATTTCTTCATGGTGATAAGGATGGACTCTTAAGGGTATTATGACTTGGGTCTGGCCATTTGTTTTTATATAGTCAGGCATAAAATCCATTTTTGTTCATATACTATACAGAGTACCTGAGAATACTAGTGATTGGCAAGTAGGCTTATTTGATTTTTTTAAGACGTCAATACAACTGGAAGTTTTAGTGCTCGACTGATAAAATGTTTTAAAAATAAACAGGAATTAATTAATGACAAGATATTGTGGATATATTGCCTTAGTCGGAAGACCTAATGTAGGGAAATCAACTCTCTTAAATCATATTTTAGAGCAAAAATTAAGTATTACCTCAAAAAAACCGCAAACCACCCGGCACAGTATCAACGGAATTAAAACCGATGGGGATTACCAGTACGTTTATGTTGACACTCCCGGAATTCATCAAGGCAATAAAAAAGCAATGAATCGTATGATGAATAAAACGGCAATCAGTGTGTTGCGTGATGTCGATGTCGTTGCATTCATCGTTGATGGAACGCATTGGGAAGATGAGGATGAATATGTCTTAAGTCTCATCAAACAATCTGAAGTTCCATGCGTTCTGGTGGTTAATAAGGTGGACAAGATAGTTGATAAATCGCAATTGCTTCCCTGGATTGAAGAAATCAGTAAACGTCATCATTTTGAGGCAATTATTCCTATTTCTGCCAAAACTGGAGTACAGGTTGATGAGCTTCAGGCCAAGCTAGTCAATTATCTTCCCGAAGGACCTCATTTATTTCCAGATGACCAGTTTACAGATCGCTCGACTAAATTCCTTTGTGCTGAATTATTGCGAGAAAAAATCTTTCGCTTTTGTGGTCAGGAATTGCCTTATTCTGTTACTGTAGACATTGAATCTTACAAGGATGAGGGCAATCTGGTGCGGATTCATGCGTTGATTTTGGTAGAAAAAGACAGTCATAAACGCATGGTAATTGGCGAAAAAGGGCAAAAATTAAAAGAAATGGCTACCAGTGCACGTTTGGATATGGAAAAAATGCTCGATAAAAAAGTTTTTTTACAATGTTGGTGTAAAGTGAAATCCGGATGGGCGGATGATGAGCGCATATTAAAGCAATTAGGTTATGACTAAATCGATTCAAGCCTGGGTTATTTATAAACAATGGTCTGGAGATACCAGTGCCAGAGTTCATTTTTTTACCCCCGATTTAGGATTGGTTGAATGTCTTTGCAAAGGAGGGCGAACTCCTAAAAAGCAGTCTCTTTTGCAGGCGTTTACCCCCTTATGGATTGGTATTGATGAGCGACATGGACGTTATTATGCGCAAAGCATCGAAACCCAATCACCTATGCTTCCTCTAACGGACACCTCTTTATTTTCAGGATTGTATATCAATGAATTATTGTACTACGCATTAAGTCCTTTATTGAGTGAACCCGAATTATTCCAAGCCTATTTATTTACCTTAAATGGATTAGCCTCTACCCAGGATAAGTTTTTAGTCGAATCTTTATTGCGTCGTTTTGAATGGGCATTATTAAATGCATGCGGTCATTGTTTCTCATTGACTCATGATGCGCGAAGTGATAATCCCATTGAGATAAATTCTTTCTATCATTTTATTGCAGGTGAGGGATTTGTCCTTTCTGAAAAAGGAATCCCGGGAGAGCATCTTCTTGCCCTGGCTGCCGATGACTTGAGTGATGCTGCATTTCTTAAATCTGCCAAAATAATTATGCGCCAGGCTATAGACTATTTGCTGGGCGGGAGGGACATTAAAGCAAGAGCTTTGTATCTGAGTTAATCTTCTATTTTCTAATATCCTTTCCATTTTGAAATTATGACCTCGTATTATTCTAATTGATCATTTATATTATTTAAAAATTTAAGTATTGTTTTTTAAGGAAATCCTCCAATTTTAAAATTTGAGATAATTTAAGGGATTAATATGTTCAAATCATATTTGAAGAGAAAAAAGGAATCGGTAAAACACATTGATGAAGAAATAGATTCCAAATTGCTGGATTTACAGCTTCGTCTCAAAAGAATTCATTCCCAGATAATTCAAATGGGTCAGAATTTGTTTTATCTTGATGAGCTATTTAAGAATTACAAAGAAATTATTAATTATCAGTACGACAAAGATTCAGAAATGAATAATAACTTTCAAACATTAATCGTAAACAGGTTTATGAATTCACCAATTGGTCGATTTGTTTGGGATAATGCGACATATAATCAGGAGAAAACTCCTTTTTTTATCATCCAGATTGAAGCCTTAGAGCAGTTTTTACTGGAATTGAGCCAAATAAAAGAGGAATATAAGGCGTTTAACAACGATATACTTAAAAACCGTCAATATAAGAATTATTCACTTGACCATGTTGATTTTTTAGAGCAATTGCAAGAAGTTATCAATAAAACCAACAGTCTCCTGAAATTAGTCAAACAACAAGATATTGTTAAGTATTTCAAAATTATAAATCATTTGCCTAAAAAAAAGGAAATGAATGGCATAGAAACTAAAATAAAGCTTAATATAAAAGCTCACGTTAATAAAAGTATTAAGGCAAAATTTAAAAAAATTAGTGACATCGAGTCAGGGATGCTTTCTGGAAAATTTTATTTTGTGCTTGAAAACACCTTGCCATCAGTAATGACGTTTTTAAACAAAACCGTGTGTCATCGAGAGCTGGGATTGATATTCAAACATATGATTGAAGTATCAAAATTTATAGATTCAATCAGGAAAAAACACACATCCTATAATAAAGAGCCAGCTTTAGAAAAAAAGAAATTATTAATTGATGAGCTTCATCTTCTACCTAAGGTGTTAGTTGATTTTATTGAAAGTCAAAATAGTCAGTTTCTTCAATTTCAGCATGCTAAAAACTTCGTGTTACATCAGACCGAAAAATTAATTTCAGATATTAAAAAGGGGAGCTGTTTTGCTCATGACGACTCGTATAACGAAAGCATTCAAAAAATAAGAGTTATCTTAGACCTCCATAAAACAGAATTAGTTCCGACAGCTATCCTCAAGCTTAACCCTCATCTTTTATTTTGTGGTGAGCATACACTTAACTATTATGTATTTTTAAGTAGTATGGGTAGTAAAATTAAAGCGAAACTTCTTTTATGTAAACCCAAAATTAAGGAACAAGAAAAAATCGAAATTATAGAGCGAGTGATTCAGTTAATAGATGGAATATCCGCTAATGCAACTATTATTTGTGGTGACAGAGCTATAAGATACCAGGATACCTCCTTTAAAAATCATTTCAGGAGTATAGACAAGATTGAGAATACGAAAAAGCTACCTAATGTTAAAAACCTGGAAGAATATTTAAGACACTTAAAAACGCTCTATATGTTACTAGAGCTTAATGATCATGCATTTACATTGGATGATTTGACTGATTTAGCTTATCTATACAAAATGAATTTTAATTCTATTGCAAATTATATCGACGAACGGATTAAGTTATATGCAAATATCAAGAATTCATTTCTTCCATTTATATCGGAAATATATTTTGGGTATACGGTTCCACCGGATAAGGATACGATTTCCCCGGAATCCTTCAGACGTCATCATTCGATAAACAATAATGAGAACAAAAAAAAATCAAAATCCGATGTTCATTCGATTATGCCCGAGGTTATTATAAAACATTCTTTTTTGGTACCCAGATCGCAAACATCACCTGGGCGCGAAATGAGGTTGCCTGATAAATCTGAGATAAAAAAGCTGACTGGTAATGATGGCGCCTCACGCGAGGGGGCTGGTTTAGATAAACGTAGTATTTTTGCTGGTACCCGAACCTCTTCTTTGCGGGTGTTACCAAGAATAAAGGTCAACTCAGAAAATAGGAACAGAGAGGAATCAGAAGCATCAGATATAGATTCACCTAAGTTGAAAAGGAATAATAATTTTTAGACTAAGGAGAGGATTCAGACTAGGGTACTTGGCAAGCCAATGGCAGTTTATATGGAAGTCTATTATAATCTCTATTTTAAGAATTTATGGTGTATCATGAGTAGAGAAGTGTTGTTAGGCGTAAATATTGATCACGTGGCTACCTTAAGACAGGTGCGTGGTACGCGCTATCCAGATCCTGTTCAGGCAGCTATTGATGCAGAAGAGGCAGGTGCTGATGGCATCACTTTGCATATGAGAGAAGATTTGCGCCATATACAGGCACGCGATGTGAGGCTCATTAAAGAAGTTTTGCAGACTCGAATGAATCTTGAGTTGGCTGTTACTGATGCAATGCTCGATTTTGCTGAAGAAATAGTACCCGCACACACGTGTCTGGTACCTGAAAAACGAGAAGAATTAACTACAGAAGGCGGTTTGGATGTTCTGACTCATCAAAAATCGGTAGAGCATGCAATTAAGCGTTTACAGGCATTTGGAAGTGAAGTTTCATTATTTATTGACCCAGACCTTGATCAAATCAAAGCGGCAAAAGAGGTGGGCGCTCCGGTGATTGAGTTGCATACAGGATGCTATGCGGATGCAACTACCGTGGAGACTCAAAATTATGAGTTGGAACGAATTAGACGAGCTGCCGAATATGCAGCCAGTATCAATCTGATTGTTAATGCAGGACATGGGTTAAACTATCACAATGTGAAGCCGATAGCTGCAATAAAGGATTTATTAGAGCTCAATATAGGACATGCCATTATCGCACGCGCGCTATTTTGTGGCATGAAAGATGCTGTAAAACATATGCGTCAATTAATGCAGGAAGCGAGACTTTATGTCAACGACTGATATGATTGTTATTCGTATAACCGGCGATTCAGGTGACGGGGTGCAATTGGTGGGCGAGCAATTAACCATCAGTGCCGCTTTGACTGGTAGAGATGTTCGTACATTGCCTGATTTTCCAGCTGAAATAAGAGCGCCCGCAGGTACCGTTGCCGGGGTATCAGGCTTTCAGCTCGCTATGGCCGAGCGATCAATTTTTACCGCGGGTGAGTTACTTGATGTTCTCGTTGCGTTAAATCCTGCCGCTCTAAAAAATTCATTACAACACCTTAATCAAGGTGGCTTATTAATCATTAATGAAGACAGTTATCAGGAAAAAGATTGGCAAAAGGCCGGAATTGATCGAAGCTTTTTAGATAATTGCGCCGAACATTATCATGTGGTCTCTTTTCCCCTAATTTCTCAAACTTTACGAGCGGTTGAGTCATTAGAGTTAACAAAACCACAAGCAACAAAAACCAAGAATTTTTACGTATTGGGTTTGGTATTATGGCTTTTTGATTTGCCCACTTCCACTTGCCAAGCATTTATTGCGAAAAAATTTAAAGCAAATGAAGTAATTGCCAAAGCAAACGAGTTATCTTTATTAGCGGGTTATAATTATGCGATGACGCTTGAATTATCTCGTCGTGATTATATGCTTGGTGAGGTGACGCGACAAGTAGGAGCGTATCGTCAGATTACTGGCGTTGAAGCAATCGGACTCGCTTTGGCAACAATTACGACCCATTCACAAATCCCGATGCTGGTTTCCGGTTATCCCATTACCCCTGCATCTGCTATTTTACACGAAGCGGCACGACTGAGCGATTATGGTGTGCAATTATTACAGGCGGAAGACGAAATTGCTGCAATTTGTGCCTGCATTGGTGCAGCTTATGGTGGTCGACTGGCATTAACTTGTACTTCAGGCCCCGGCCTTGATTTGAAGAGCGAAAGTCTTGGCCTTGCTGTGGCTACAGAATTGCCTTTAGTTTTAATTGATGTACAACGTGCTGGTGTATCAACTGGACTTCCCACCAAGACCAGCCAAAGTGATTTGAGACAGGCCTTATATGGCCGCCATGGAGAAGCCCCTTTACCGGTTATTGCCGCCAAATCAGCTTCTGATTGCTTTAACACAGTAATTGAGGCCTTTCGTATTGCCATTAAATTCATGACGCCTGTCATTGTTTTACTCGATGCCTATTTAGCTAATGCCGCAGAGCCCTGGAAAATCCCTGCGGTAGAGTCGCTCAATTTACCAGACATTCAATTTAATCGTTTTCCCAAGCCTTTTCAACGAGATGAGTCATTAAGTCGAAGCTGGAATATTCCCGGAACCCCCGGTCATATTCACCAACTGGGTGGTCTTGAAAAACAGGGAGATGAAGGACGGGTTAGTTACGATGCAGAAAATCATCAAAAAATGGTGAATTTAAGACAAAGTAAAATATCTGGAATAGCTAAAGAGTATCCCGCAAGTGTTATTGAAGGTGATAATAACGCCTCGATATTAATTGTCGGTTGGGGGAGTACCTATGGCAGTTTAAAATCCGCGGTGAATCAGTGTTTAAAAGAGGGTCATCCTATAGCCTTTTTGCATCTACGTCATCTTAATCCTTTGCCTGAGGATTTGGCATCTATTATAAAGTCTTATGAAAAAGTTATAGTTGCTGAGTTAAACTCAGGACAATTATGTCAGATTATACGCGCTGATTATCTTGTGGATGCGCATTCTATAAGTCAATGTAATGGTCAGCCTTTTAGTGTAAGCCATTTAGTTAGTGCCATTAAAGCGGAAGCCAAATATGAACAACATCTATAAGCGTGAAGATTTTGCTAATGCGACCGAAGTTCGCTGGTGTCCGGGTTGTGGTGACTACGCCATTTTGGCGGCATTACAGAAGATGCTTCCGGATTTGGGATTAGCCCCAGAGCAGCATGTTTTTGTATCCGGAATCGGTTGCGCTGGAAGGTTGCCTTATTATATGAATACTTATGGTTTTCATACGATTCATGGTCGAGCTACGGCAGTTGCTACAGGCTTAAAAGCTATGCGGGATGATTTAGCGGTTTGGGTTATCACTGGGGATGGGGATGCATTAAGCATTGGTGGTAACCATTTAATGCATATCTTAAGACGTAACGTGAATGTTAATATTCTATTATTCAACAATCAGGTATATGGCTTAACAAAGGGTCAATTCTCGCCCACATCGCAAAAAGGGCAAGTGACCAAAACATCGCCTTTGGGTGTAAATAATGAACCCATCAATCCTTTGATGATTGCTTTGGCATCGGGGGCCAGTTTCGTCGCCCGTGCCGTGGATAAAGATCCGAATCATTTAGGCTCTATTCTTAAAAAGGCCTATGAACATCCTGGTTGCTCTTTTGTGGAAATTTATCAGGACTGCAATATTTTTAATCATGGTGCTTTTGATGATTTTGCGGTAAAAAATAACCGCGCTGAAAATACGATTGTTTTAGAAGAGGGCCAGGCCTTAATTTATGGATCGCAAAAGGAAAAAGTTCTGACTCTTAAAGATGAGTTTTTTGAACAAATAGTTTTTGATAATAATCAGGATTTTTATCTTCATAATTCTGGAAGTTTTATGGATGCGATGCGATTAGCACGTTTATCATTCCCTGCATTCCCAGTTCCTTTAGGCGTGTATTACCAGAAACCTCGCGAGATATTTTCTTTTCAGCAAAATGTAAACAAATCAGTTAAAGATTTACCTGCCTTGTTTAGAGCGAAAGCCAGTTGGCAACAATAGCCTTCAAATCATATCAACATCATCCCGTATATGACTACGTCTTATGCGGGCTACATTGGGATTTTAATTTTAATCAGTAGCCTGTATTAGACGAAGTCGTAATACAGGGATCTAATACCAATAATTAGTAATGATGAATTCGGGTATAAAAACTCCTGGATCCCTCGGACGAGCCGAGGGACATAGGGGGTTTGGATAGGAGAGCTTGATTTTTATTATAAGTTTTTTGAATGATAGCCACTCTCCAATATAAAAAAAATCCCGACATTAAACCGGGATTCAGGTAGAGGAGACGATATTAGTCGCGGCCGGAAAATGCGCTTAGTAAATTAAGCAGGCTCACGAACAAATTATAAATTGATACAAAGAGACCGACGGTCGCAGAGATATAATTTGTTTCTCCATCATGAATTATTGCGCTGGTTTGAAATAAAATTAAACCAGATGAAATCAACACAAATGCTGCAGATATAGCAAGTTGCAAGCCTGGGATTTGGAAGAAAATACCGCCAATCATGGCCAGTAATGCGACCATAACACCGACAAATAAAAATCCACCTAAAAAGCTAAAATCTTTTCTTGTTGTCAGAGCATAGCCAGATAAGGCAAAGAAAATGATCCCGGTGCCACCTAAAGCAGTTGCTATCAATTGGGTACCATTAGAATAGCTTGCCATATAAAAGCCAATTAATGGGCCTAAGGTATAGCCCAAAAAGCCCGTAAACGCAAAAACGCTTACCAGACCCCAAACGCTATTTCTTAAAGCTTGTGTTAAAAACATTAAACCGTACACACCTACAATCATCAGCAATGGGTTCATTGGGCGTGCACCCATAGCATAAGACATGTAAGCGGCAAAAGCGCTGAATAAAAAAGTGAGACTTAACAACAAATAGGTATTGCGCAATACCTTATTGGTCGATAAAACAGACTCACTGCGTTGAGTAAGTACATTGACTTCATTTCGGTTCATTGTTTAGAACTCCAGTTATTTATAATTAGTTTAGCATATTTGAGGGTAACTTTCCTAAGTTTCAAGTAGTGGCTTGATTTTTTTTGATAGAGCCTCATGTAATTAATTAAACAGGTTATTATTAAAGGGTATACCCATTTTTGTCAATTTAGTTTTTGGGTTCTCAGAGACACTATAGTAAGATGAATGTTTTAATTTGGAAATCTAATTATGTCACGTGTTTCCCTTATTCAGATGGTCTCATCCGCAAAAATTGCGCAAAATTTACAATTAATTGAAACATTATTAATTCAAGCTCGTGAAGAACAGGCACAATTGGTGGTTTTGCCTGAAAATTACGCATTTATGGGAATGAATGAGGTTGATAAATTGCAGATTGCAGAGGTCTATGGACAGGGGCCTGTTCAGGATAAAGTGAGTGAATTAGCGAAACGTCTGGGGCTATGGATTATCGCTGGTACGTTCCCGATAAAGGGAGCGGGTAGTAAAACTCGTGCTAGCTGCATTGTTTATGATGACCAAGGTAAATCAGTTGCACGATATGATAAAATTCACTTATTTGATGTAAGGGTTTCTGCGGAAGAGGCGCATCAGGAATCAGCGGCCATTGAACGCGGGACCAAGGTGATTGTAGTAGATACACCCATAGGAAAAGTGGGTTTATCAGTATGCTATGATTTACGGTTCCCTGAATTATATCATCAACTGGAGATGAAGGGTGCTCAGATATTTACCGTACCTTCTGCCTTTACCCAGGTAACTGGCCTGGCTCATTGGGAAATACTGTTACGCGCTCGAGCGATAGAAAATCAATGTTATGTTCTTGCTCCAAATCAGGGGGGGCGCCATGAAAATGGCCGTGAAACGTATGGCCATAGCATGATCGTTGAGCCTTGGGGAGGTATTGTAACAAAAATGGAATCAGGGCCAGGATTAATAACAGCTGATATCGATTTGGCTCGATTAGACCTATTAAGAAAACAATTTCCCTGTGTCGATCATCATGTATTAGGCGCAGATGGCAATGCCAATTAACATACGTTAAGTAGAGGGTAATAAATGACACAATCTCTAGCACTAGCAAAACAGATATTATTGGCCCCAGCATCATTGGATGAATCGGGAATTGAGCAATTATTTAAGTCAATGATGAGCTACCACATCGATGATGCTGATCTTTATTTTCAAAGCAGCAGCTTTGAATCATGGTATTTAGAAGACTCTGAAGTTAAAAGTGGGAGTTTTTCTTTAGATAGAGGGGTAGGAATTAGAGCAGTCAGTGGTGATAAAACGGGTTTTGCTTATTGTGATGATATTTTGCTTCCCTCGATGCTGCGCGCAGCTGATGCGGCTCGTTCTATTGCCCTGGCTGGTTCAAAATCTGTGCCTGCAGTTCATATTGCTTCTCCATTGGTTACTCGTTATCAAGGTTTAAATCCTATTGAAGGTATGAGTAAACAGGAAAAAATTGCTTTATTAGAGTCAATTGATAAAGAGGCGAGAAAAATTGACCCTCGAGTGATTCAGGTTAATGCCTCATTAAGTGGGTGCTATGAAGTGGTCATGGTAGCTACTATGAGTGGACAAATGGTCGCAGATGTGAGGCCATTAGTCAGTATCAATGTGAGTGTTATCGTCGAAGATAAAAATGGCAAAAGAGAATCAGCCCGATCCGGAGGAGGTGGCAGAGTGGCTTATTCCTATTTTACCGAAAAGGAACATGCGCTCGGATATGCACGAGAGGCAGTAAGAGAAGCATTGATAAATCTTGAAGCACGACCTGCTCCAGCCGGTACCATGCCGGTAGTTCTAGGCCCAGGGTGGCCCGGTGTTTTATTACATGAAGCAGTTGGTCATGGTTTAGAAGGCGATTTTAATCGCAAAGGATTATCTGCATTTTCTGGTTGCATGGGACAGCAAGTGGCTGCGGCCGGGGTCACCGTTGTTGATGATGGAACGTTACTTGATAGGCGAGGTTCATTAACTATCGATGATGAAGGAACCCCATCGCAATGTACCACTTTAATTGAAAATGGAGTCTTGGTTAACTACATGCAGGATAAACTTAATGCCAAACTGATGGGTATGCAATCTACGGGAAATTGTCGACGAGAATCTTATGCTCATGTTCCTATGCCCAGAATGACAAATACCTATATGTTAGCCGGTCAACATGATCCTGCGGAAATTATCAGTTCGGTTAAAAATGGTCTGTATGCAGTAAATTTTGGCGGTGGCCAGGTAGATATAACTTCCGGTCAATTTGTATTTTCGGCCAGTGAAGCTTATTTGATAGAGAATGGTCGCGTAACTACTCCGGTTAAGGGTGCTACCTTAATTGGTAATGGCCCTGATGTAATGAAAAAAATCAGCATGATTGGTAATGACCTGGCTTTAGATCGTGGAATAGGAGTCTGTGGTAAAGAGGGACAATCTGTTCCGGTAGGAGTCGGGCAGCCTACTTTGAAAATTGATGCATTGACCGTTGGCGGTACGAGCTAAGAGAGTAATAAGCCTGCAATTGCTCAATTGCAGGCTTTGGTTTTTAAAGTTCCATTGTGTCTGATGATTCAGATTCTAATTCATTACACTGTGATTCGAATAGTTCGATTAATTTAATATTAATTTTCAATTGAAGGTATAACCATTCCCTTTGGCTATAGAGCTCTTCCGTCATTGTTCCCGGTTCAGAATCATCTAATTCACCTGCTATTTCTTCCAACTTCTCTTTAAGTTGACCAATGGTAATATTAAGTTGGCTAAGTTTAATATTTATCTGATTAACATTTAACTCATCCAGGTGCATATGCTGCATAGAAATGAGTTGAATAATAATATCGTCAATTATTTCATTATTTTCGGTTAATTTTCTAAAGGATAATAGTAAATCTCGGGGAGGATATTGTAAGGGTGAATAGACATTATAATCGATAATTAAATTTTCTATTTCCCAAAAATTTATAGCGTAGTGTGTCTGAAACATGTCAGTAATATTTTCAATATCCAAATCTTTAAATTCAGGATTTTGAATTTTTGTTTTTAGCTTATAAAATTTTTCCTTAAGTAGATTAGGTTCAAAAAAGGTAAATCGAAATGATGCTATCTGATCATGTTTTCCCTTTGCAACATCTTTGGCAATTTCAAGCATTTCTAGAATTAATGATGTATCGTTTATGGAGAGTTTCTCGTTTATATTTGTTTGCAAACATAATGCGTGTCCCAGCAATAATGGATTGAAAGAAGGAATTAACGCACTGATGGCATTTGGATCCAATTTATAATTCAGAAAGTCATTTGGCCATATTTTTTTAAATATGTTTTTTAAAGTGCTAGAGTTTTCGAAGCACAATAAAGCCAGCTTTACAGGATGCATTGTCAGGTTATGTATCGTTAGGGTATTTTTCAGTATTTCTTCATGATCATTATAAATTTTTAAAATATCCAATCTTTGATTTTTACCCAAAGCTTTTAATTGATCAGTGACGTGGTCTAATAGATTTT
>DEHS01000108.1:16373-17159 GCA_002352055.1 Legionellaceae bacterium UBA2794 | reverse complement strand
ATACTTTCTACCGTTATAAATCAGCCGTAGATGAAGGTGGTAAAGATGCGTTGTTTGATCAAAATCGTAGAAAGCCAAATTTTAAAAATCGAGTTGATGAAGCAATCGAGTCTAGGGTAAAAGAATACGCCATAGCCTATCCTGCCCACGGCCAACATCGAACAAGTAATGAGCTTCGAAAACAAGGTGTCTTTGTTTCGGGCAATGGTGTTCGAAGCGTTTGGTTGCGCCATCAATTAGCTAACTTCAAGGACCGGTTAAAAGCACTTGAAGTAAAGGTAGCAGAAGAAGGTATTATTTTAACTGAATCTCAAGTCGCTGCCCTTGAACGAAAGAAGCATGATGATGAAGCCTGTGGCGAGATTGAAACAGCGCACCCTGGATACTTGGGTTCGCAAGATACCTTTTATGTAAGTACTTTAAAAGGTGTGGGTCGCGTGTATCAACAGACTAACGGCATCTGCGAGCACTTCCATAAAACTATTTTGCAAGAGTTTTATCAGGTCACTTTACGTAAGAAAATTTATGAAACGATCGATGATTTGCAAAATGATCTGGACGAATGGCTTCAATATTATAATAATGAACGCAACCATCAAGGTAAAATGTGTTGTGGACGAACTCCAATACAAACTTTAATAGATGGCAAACAGCTCTGGAAGGAAAAGTTTTTTAACTAAACTTGACCTGACAGACACTTCTGAAAAACCGGCGACTATCAGATCAAGTCTGAGCTACTACATTTTATATAGCTCCTATGTCTTCTTTAAATTGTTAGGTGTCTTA
>DEHS01000108.1:0-16338 GCA_002352055.1 Legionellaceae bacterium UBA2794 | reverse complement strand
CGGATTCAACTCGTTAACGCAACACAGTTATTACTTTATAATATTGCGTTCATAATAGTAACAGGCTTTCCAAGCAAAGTGTTTTTCTCAATTTCCTCCCAGCCTAATCGCCTGTAATAATTAGGTAGTGTGGGATCAAATGTTAGTAAATAAAGCGAAGAAAAACCCAATCTTTTTACATCAGCTTTCATGCTCTCTATTAACATTTTACCAAGACCTTGGCCTTGATAAGATTTAGTTATAACCAATCCACCAAGCCAGGGAGTTAGATCTTCTCGAACTCCATCATTTACACGTAAACAACACATACCAACAATTTTGTCATTAATAAAGGCCACTTTACTAATTGGTAAATACTCTGAATTAAGATGTACTTCAAATTTTGAACGTACTTGTGCCAACTCAACTTCAGGACACCATACTTTTCCTAGCTCATCAAGCCAAATTTGAGCAAGATCGTTAATTTTATGAGGATGATTTTTTAAATAATCAATTTTTATAGCTATTTCATCAATTGCCATTGATAACCTCTAAGGGTGTAAAGTAGTCTAATGATTTTCTTGGTCTTGTGTTTAGTTTATTCATTATAACATGTAGCGTATCATCAGTTACTGAGCACAAACTTGATCCTTTTTTTACATATTGACGAACTAAACCATTAGTATTTTCATTTAAACCGCGCTCCCAAGACGAATATGGATGAGCAAAATAGAAGTCTGTCCCTAGTTCTTTTGATATTTGTTCATGATACGCAAACTCACTTCCATTATCACCTGTGATTGTTAGTATATTCTCGCCATGTGGCTTTAAAAGATCTACAGTTGCTTGAGTAACTTTAGCAGCAGTTTTATGGCTAACTTTGGCTAAAAGTGTGAATTTACTTTTTCGCTCTACAATAGACACAATAGCCTGTTTGTGATTTTTACCAATAATAGTATCTATCTCCCAATCACCTATTCGTGACTTTTCATCAACAATACTAGGCCTTTCATTTATAAATCTTCTTTTACGTATTGAACCTTGACGCTTAGGGCTGCCATAGCGTTTTCTGTATTTTTTATGTTGATGTCTTAAATGTTTATATAAATCGCCACCCTGCCTTTTATTTTTCAATATAAACTGATATATCCATTCGTGGCTTAAATTGAAAATAGAACAACGTTTAGCATAACCACATATTTGTTCTGGACTCCATTCATCTTGTNNCTTGTATTTTTTCTATAACAAATGCTTTTACTGACTCAGTAAATTTAATGCAGGTAGGTTTTGTCTTTTTACGTTGTTCAGCAAATGATTGGGCATAATCGGCTTTGTAATCCCAATAACCTAAGCGGGTTCGAACAAATGTGATATTACGATTTAACTCTCGGGAAATAGTCGACTTATGCACTCCTATTTCATCTGCTATTTTTTGTTGCGAGCATCCCGCCTTCCATAAGGCTTGTATCTTGCAACGCTTCAAATAATCTAAGCGTTTATACCCCATAACCTAACTCCTGTACAAAATCAGGAATGGATTTATACCATCTCAACTGATTGTTTTATATACAAAAGTTGCGTTAACGAGTTGAATCCGNNGATAAGAGTAAAGTTTACTTACAGCAGATAATTGATAATTTTAATAATCAAACTAATGAATTAGTCAAAGATAAAATATGTGTTACTCCATTAGTCAGGTATGAGGCAGCAAAAGTTATATCAGAAACTTACCAGGTATTAATGGTAGATGAAAAAGTAAATAGTTTTTTTGGAATGGGGTGGTCTAAGATCGATTTTGCTACTGCTCTTAGTAATAAATTTAAGCAATTCTTATTAAAGGATGGCGTTGATAGCAAAGCGATTGGCGCAATTAAAGCATCAAATCCTATTGATATTTGTTATGGCATTGCAAAGTATTACTTTAATTTGGCTGAGCAAACATTTTTCGAGACAGTTAAATATAAAGATCAAGCAGAGCGTTATTTAAAATTAGCAATCATTCTGGATAATGGTAAAAATGTTGTTAAATTTTTGCAAGAGATAGATGATAAAACGATAGTAGAAAGCGCTACAATCTCGGAGCACATTGGCTTTTATGTTATAGGCAATGCTGAATTGCGTAAGTGTTTAAATTTAACTCCATATCAATTAGGAAATATCGTTTCTAGAAATACTTGGTCTGAAGAAAAAGCAAACGCAATTATAGATATTATTGCTGGTCCTCCGCCTTTAATAGATACTTTTTATCCGCTGGAAAATCTTTGTATGATATTCTCTTCAGTCAGTCTAAGAGTTCTCACAAAGCCTTCTTTGCTTAAGCTACTAAATTCAAGTTCACATATTGGTTATAAATTAATTTATGCTTATCAAGCCTTAATGAAAAATATTGATTCGTGTGAATCTGTTTCAGTAGAACTAAAAAACTTTATAAATGTGGCTGTAGAGAGTAATAATCTTGTAGACGAATACAATAAAAGCTATACAGGATTACTTGAATTATCAAATCAATATTTATCGGTGTTTCAAAAGTTACAAGAAAAAGCTTTAAAAGGTTATTCAGAATTTCAAACTTTAGTTGGGCAACTGTACAGAGGCTCAGTTCCATTTACTTCTAAAAATATTGAAGAAGCCTGCAAATTTTTGTTACTGGCTGCGTTAAACGGTGAAGAAATGGCTTTAACTAATTTACTGGAGATGGATGCTGAAGAAAATCATGATTTAATTAAATATAGTTTGGGTAAAATTTACCTGGAACGACTCGATTTTGATAAAGCATTTGACTATTTTTCACAAGTAACCTCAGAATCTAAAAATTATGATGATGCTTTGTTTGAATGTGGAAATATCAAATATTGTATTTTTAAAGATAAAGCGGCAGCCTTTACTTACTTCTCAATAATTAATTCAAAAAAAGAATACAGTTTAGCGGCATTGGTGGAGTCTTCCAGGAGTAGATTAGGCCCTAACCATGCTTTAACGGATATTTATTCTATACAGAAAAAAGTATTAGCCGATTCAGTCATTATTTCAGGCATAGAATTTCCAATAAATATGAGAACAGCGCCTCAACTATTTGGTAGACTCAAAAATAAATCAGTAAGTCTTGAAAGACTAGAAAATGTTTGGCAAAACTATCAAGAAATTAAAAAAAGTAATACTTTTAAGAGAGGAACCTGTAACGAAACATTAGCTGCTTATGAACAAGCCAAGAGTCCAATTTATAATGATATCGGTAGATATCGTGTTTTAAGTGACTATGCATTAGATAAAAAAAATCAACATCGAGAATTTTATAAAGTTTTGATTAAAGAGTTTGGTAAAGATTTCTTTCAGGAAAGAATAAATAATAGTTCAATGACGTTTCAACCCTCATCTCAAATCTCGATAGAGCCAGAAAGTCCACCAAAAATAGCCTCTAATGACAATTCTTAGTGTGCTTTAGGATGTGAAACTATAAATTAACATCGATAAGGTTTTATTAGGCAAGGGATGCCTGGAAATAATAGTTCTTAGGTCTGATTAATTTTATATCACACTAAGATTTCAATCTACCTCGTGGATTCCACAAATAAGTGCATAGCGTTTTTATATCATTTTTGTAAATTATTTACTACCTCATACAAGGTCCCTGTAATATAATTGCGAAAAAGCAATGAGTAACTAAATGACTTTAACTATTAAAGCACTTTCATTAAATATGGCAAAAATATGGCTGAAGCAGCAGAAAAAGCTGCCATAGAAAATAAAATTAATATAGCTATAGCCATTTTGGATTCTCATGGAAATCTTAAGTATTTTCGTCGTATGGACAATAATAATTTCGTAAGTGTTAGAATGTCACAGCTTAAAGCGATGTCTTCAGCAAGCATACCTGTTCAACGAAGTCCCTTGCAGATAGAAATAAAGCCATGGATAACGTTCCGTATCTTGGCGTTCCGGGCATCGTGCTGCTTGAAGGAGGTCTACCTATCATCACTCAGGATGGACAACATATTGGCGCAATTGGAATAAGTGGTGCGAATCCTGAACTAGATGGTATTGCGCTCAAGCCGCCCTAAATGCTATCAAAGAAGATTTATAATTCTCTTCAATTGCTAATTAATTTTAAATCAATATCTGATTGAAAATTTCGTTAGGCGTTGCGTATCCCAATTTTTTTCGCGGTCTATTATTTAAATCATTTGCAATCATCTCTAATTGAATATCTGTAACATTAGAAAAGCTGCTTCCTTTTTTTAAGTATTGTCGAACTAATCCATTAGTATTTTCATTTACACCCCGTTCCCACGATGAATAAGGATGCGCGAAATAAAAATCTGTATTTAATTCCTGGCTAATTTTTTCGTGAAATGCGAACTCAGAGCCATTGTCTAATGTGATACTCAGCACTGTTCCTGAAATCTTTTTGAGGCTTTCAATGGTCACTGTGGACACCATATTAGCTGTTCTATTAGATACTTTTCTTAAAATTGTTTTTTTTGAAAAGCGTTCGACGATACTAACGACAGCTTGTTTTTGCTGCTTGCCAATAATAGTGTCGATTTCCCAATCTCCAATACGATTCTTTTCATCCACTATTTTGGGTCTCTCTTCAATAAAACGACGATTTTTAATGGGGCCAGTTCTTTTAGGACTCCCATAACGTTTTCGATATTTTTTATTTTGATGGCGCATGTTTAAATATAACTTGCCGCCCATTACTTTATCTTTCAAAATAAATTGATAAATCCATTCTTTACCAATTGAAAATAGTTGGTGTTTTTTCGCATAACCACTAATTTGATCTGGACTCCATTTTTGAAGAATCTTTTCACGAATGAAATTTGCTATTTCAGGGGTAAGTTTAATTTTTTTGTTTTTTTCTTTATGCCTTCGGTCCGCATTCGCTTGTGCATAGTCAGGTTTATATTGCCACGAGCCTAGCTTGGTTCGCACAAATGTGATATTTCGGTTTAATTCGCGGCTAATTGTGGATTGGCTGACGCCTACTTCTTTTGCAATATCTACTTGCGTATACCCAGCTTTCCAAAACGCCATTATTTTGCATCGTTTTAGATAGTTTAAATGCTTGTATCCCAACACTTCCCACTCCTGTGATTAAGCCGCATATTCTACTCATGTTTTGAGTAAATAATAATCAAAATATGCGCTTATGAGTGGGATCCGCCAGCCTGATATTTTAATGACCTGCCCTTCTCAACTATACAATTTGCTAAACATTTATCTTTATAAATGTACAGAAGATTTTTCTTAGTGAATCATCCATTTCAGAGTTTTTCACAGCGTTCTTTATTTCATCGGTCAAATGACATAGAGGAAAAAGAGTACATCCAATGGTGGTCGTAACTTCTGATATGTGAAGAGATATGTATTCCTATTCAGACTTTAATAGGTTAAAGATTTATCTATGTAAAGTATGATTTCATTAATTCTCACACCCATAGAGCGGGCAAGTTGTATAGCTGATATTTTTTTTGATTTGAGTATCGAATTTTCCTATGAAACAGTGTTTTTTTGATTTTGCATCTGGCCGCAAGTTCCCAGAGAACCAGGCCTTATTAAGTCTTTAAAAGTTAACCTGACGGTTTCACTTGAGATGGATCTATTTAAATAACAAGCAGCATGATAAAATAAATGCCTATCTTTTAATTTTTAAAACAAGACTAATTGGTGAATAGAAATATGAGAGAGCTGATTTTAAATTTAGATACAGCACTAAATCAAAATAGATCACAGATCAATCGACTGATAATTGATGAATTTGAAATCGATGCGAAAGATGAAAATACAATTCATAAATTATTTTATAAGAATAATATACAGCATAAAGCTGAAGCAATGACTATTGATCAAATTGGTCAAATATGTGTTTTTTCGCTGCAAAAGAAAAATAAATATATAAGCTCGTGGTGTGTCCATTACTTGTTGGATAAAATAGCCTATCTGAAATTGAATGAAGATGATAACCTAATTGAGCAACAAACTGTCTGGAATAGTCCATATACTGTGTTATTACTTTGGCATATTAATCAAATATTTAATTTGAAAGGTAGCTGGCCACCAGGTAAGGAAATACATTGGTTTTCGCAATCTGTAAACCCATTTAATGTATCTTTTTATTATTTAACAAGTAAATTAGCAGAAATTTTTAATGTTAAAAGAAAGTGTCCTATTGAAGAATTTTATAGAATTTTTTTAACATTTGCAGCGCAAATTGATACTTACAGAGTAGCAAAAAACACAAGCTTCTATGAGGCATATGAAACCAAGATTTTAAAAAATATTCAATTACCATCTGCGAAAAAACAATCTAAATTTGCGCAATACGAAGTAGTTTGGGCTGAAGCTCCAGACCCTACTGCATTTTTACTTCGACAATTAGTGGGTTATGTACAATCTCCAAATATGCTTTATTCAAGTTACAAAGATAGTTTCTTTCGATTTCTTGATGGTAGATGGAATCAACACCACGTTGATACAGTAAGGGCAAGTGTAAGGCCGTTTTGGTTAGGAACTGTACCTGCTTTCGAGGGTTGTAATTGTGAATATTATCTTCAAGGACTAAGAAGCAATCTATTAGCTGCCAAAAAACCAGTAAATCCTTCAGGAACATTAGCACAAATTATAAATTTTACCCAACTCAAAATAGGTAGAATAGTTATCGATATCGATGAATTAAATGAAGCTATTGCAAAGAAAAAGCAAGAGAAGGCAATGTATTTAGACAGCTCAGAAACTTCGTTAGATTGTTCTATATTGTGTACGAAATAATTTGACGTTATTTAATTGAATGTGGCCCTAAGGCTGGGGCCTAGTGAAAAAATGTCATGCCAGTTTTTTTACTCTAAAAAAACCAGGTCGCTTGGTTATATTAAAAAACCCCCGGCCGGGACCCTGGTAAAAAAGGGTCATGTTCAATTTTTAATCCCTATTAATACCGAACTGTAATGGCATTGTCTGTCGTGACCTGGACAAATCAAAAACACCATAGCTGTTAATATTCTCACTGAAATACGCTGATAAAATCGATAAATCATCCGTACTATATTTGACCTCTTCAGCAGAAAGCTGGTTCAAAACATTGGTTGTGTTGGCAACAGTGTAGAACATCACAGCATTAGCAACCATCCTGCAACAGCAAAAAAATATAAAGATGAGATTACTAAGCTGTTTAAAGACGGAGTAAGTCAATCAGAAATTGCTAGAAAACATGGAATTGGACGTACATCTGTACGAAGAATTATTAATACGAAAGAAGAACGTGGATGGCAAGCGGATGAATGTATGATCACACCCGACGAAACGGGCTGCTCAACATTGGAGAAGCAACTTACATCGACAAACTATGATTGCGTGGTGATTGGTGCTGGCATGCGACTACCACCTAATGGCGTAGTGATGTTTGAAAAGGTGATCAACCTTGTACATAAGGCTGCACCTACTGCGGGCGATTGCCTTTAACACGAAACCCGAAGACACCGCAGATGCGGCTGCAAGGTGGTCACGTTAACCCACCTAATGGAGATGGTAAGCTAGGAGTAAGACTTTCAGAAATTCATACATAGAGTGCTCCAACGTAGTGGCCAAATATAGACCATTATATAACGATGTGAACGTTCTGAACGCAAATATCCTTGGGTCTGAGAATCGAAGTAATCAGGCTTGGTGAGCGAGTCCGTCAAGTACTAGTCCCCTCCCTCATCTGTGCCTATTTTTATGAGTAATCAGATCTAAGCAATTCGCCTTAATTCCATTTTGCCAACTAATGCATCCATTCTATCAGACTGCTCAATAAGCATTATATTGAAACATTGGAATCCTTATGAGCACCCTTACACCATTATGTCAAATAAGTGGGCGGCGTGTTAAAATGACCGATGGTCACATATTAATAATGGTATAAAATGAGAAAACTTATAATCTGCTTTACGTTTATATTCTACAATTTTATTTATTGTTAAGTTAGTAACGCGTCTATAATTCAACCAAATGGAGCTACTATTGCATTGAAAAGGAATGAAATGGTGACATTTAACAGCTATAGTAAAATTGAAAAAACATACAGTTGTATTGCTGAAATGCATAATTTTGATAATGCATGGGAGCTAAGTCGAGATAACTTTAATATTGAGGTGATTGAATCGAACAAAAAGCCATATGATGTGCCAATGCACCATGTTTTTGAAATAAAAACCAAACATGATTTTTCTCTCAGAGCAGCTTATCATTTTCCATCTAAAGAAGAAAAACCCAGTATATCTGTTTCATGTATTGACAATGAACGTTACGAGTATAAGGAGTCGTTTAGTACTGCGGAATTTAGAATTTTATATCCAGGAGCACCATCGGTTATAAACTTCAATTATATTTCACCTTCCACAACCAACTTCTATGCTAGATGCTGGAACTATGACAATAAGAAACTGACAAACTTTACTGGATATACAATTTACTATGAAGCATATAAAAGCACTGAACCTACTAAAGTTAATGTTAATACTATCGATATAGTGCATGACGTAGAGTCTCACGACTATAGCATTGCAAGTCAAGCAAACAAAACAGACCCTAACGCATACGTTAGAGTAAAGTTCATTAATCTTGATGACAAGCCGAATTATATTTTTTGTGTTCATAGGATAGAGAAAAATTAGGTGGTTTTTTATATGTAGCAGTTCAAACTTGACCTGACAGACTCTTCTAAAAAACTGGCAACTGTCAGATCAAGTTTGAACTGCTACACTTAATATGATTACCCTTCCATGCTATACAAAGTTCTTATTCCTATTGTGAATTGGCATATTATTCAACTGTCGCTATCTAAATGCTTAACCCAATCAGCAAATGTTTCATCTTCAAATTGATATATACCATATTCAACTTTCGTAATTAGATTCTTATTAGATAACCGTCTCAATGCATTTTGGGTTGTATTTTTGTTCACACTATTCCCAATGCCAAGAGTGTCTCCTATTTTTTTCATCGCTATTTGCCCATGTAAATCTTTAAACCCATTGGCAATCATAGATAAGATGACTTGATCTGCAGGTAATAACCCTTCCCATTGTCTTTTAAAATTCTTGTCACTAAATACTTTATTTTGTGTATATTCTAACGCTGTTTTACTGCCCTCTTCGGGGTTACTCAAGTAATATTCTATATACCTTCTGAAAAATTCAGGGGTGCTTTTAAGATTTTCAAAAGCATCAATTGCATCATCTAAGGTTAAGGGAAATTTTGAGATCTTATTTACCCGTTCCACCATTGCTAGAACAAAATCTTTACCTAATAATTCAAATGGTTCCAATGGAGCCCAATTGTAGAATGGCTCAGATGCAACTCCAAACATTCGTCTTAGCGTAGTTTCAGAGCTTCCCGCGAATATTACTTTAATATGGTCTTTTCTTACGTCTAAAGCAGCCCTTAATGCATGAGCAAAATGCGAGTTTTCTTCGTAGGCAAGAACTTGAGCTTCATCTATAATCAACACCATTTTAGGCCTTTTGCGATCGTAGGAGCTCATCGCCTCCATTAACAAAGTTCCTGTTAATTTTTTTAGATCAAGCAGATCTGCCTCTACGGCCCCCTCTCCCAATCCTGGTATTTTACCAGATGCCTTCAACTTTTTAATATTGATTGGTGTGTTCAAATTGGACCAAATTTTGGCAAATCCCTTGGGTTCAATTACTTTATAAAACTCTGATACTAATGCTGTAGCAGGATCTATTTTTAACTCCCAAAGATTAGTGTATACAACCAAATACCCAGCTTTCTCAGCTACAGGAATAAAATCCTTTTTTAAAAATTCCGTTTTACCCATTCTTCGCCTGGCGAATAATCCACGTGCAGAAGTTAATCCAATATCAAATAAATTTAAATATTTCTCAGCTAATAATGGACGTGAGTAGTGCCAATCGGTTTGAGCCATATTTTTCTTAAGAGTTCTTAATTAATTTAAGAAGTATTATACCTAGGTCTAAGTTGGACAACAATAGCAAAGCTCTTAAAAGTTATTAAAGCATGTAAGAACTTTTAAGAACTTTTAAGAACTTATTACTGTTAATAAAACGGGAGATTTCTTTACTTCATTACGCTCCCATTTTCATCAATAATGATTGAATTAAAAGTCAGTTAATAAATATGGTAAGGTATTCATAGTTAACATATTGTCAAGTTCGATGGGTAAATTAACATAATAGAAGGTTATGTAAATGGGTATGCTCGTGTATAAACTGATTATCCAATCTGCACTTTCAACATGATCCATTAAAATAAGCTGGATGAGGTAAAAATTTTTGAGACCAGATCAATGGAAGAATTTATCGCCCAGGTTTAAAACAGCACTAGACTCCACTAGTGAAAACGATATTATTCTCGTATAGGGTTGGGATAGATTAAATCGCTCATCACGCAGGTTACAGCAACAAGAACAGGAGGCATATAAGACTAAACTTGTTAAACAATTATATAAGAGCAAACAAAAAAGTATCTTTCTAATTTATAACTTATTATGGATTTGAAAACCTACATTATACAAATACGCTAAATGCTTATAGACCCGAACCTTAGAAATCCGACAATAATTGTTCATGTTTTACTACTAGCTGTTTTTTTAAACTAGATGGACGTTTAAATAGTGGCATTACACTTAACTCGCCTTGTAAATTAATCCTCGATGCGAGTTAAGTATTTTCTTCCCTTATAAAAAATTCAATTTAAGAATATAGATAAATAAGCGACCATATTACTCGATTTTAGCGAGTAATTTACTTTATAACCCATATATTGATATTAATTTATTTAAATTCTAATAGATTCTACAGATATGACTATTTTTCTATTCTTATGATATTAATTTCAATGCAATTAATATATATATCTTCATAATCGTCACTTATCAAAAGAAAATCTTTTCCTGCACCTTTAGTAGTGGAAACAGGCCCTTTAACAGAGAATACCTTGTCACTAATCTGAATGGTTACTTGTTTATGATTTGTTACCGCATTATTAATTACTTCAAACATATCTTTGCAATTTTGATTATCCATTTTGATTTTATTACATGTCAATAATGCATTCTCTGTCGAAGCCTCATACAACAGTATTGTATATCCTTAATTAAAAGCAATTTAATTTATTCTTTTTTCTACTTATTTTCAATGTAAACAATCAACCCAAGCAGAGTTATAAAAGTCAGGTTAAAAACAATCTTACTCTTCTAGGTATTAACCGATACTATTATGGTGAGATTAACATCGAGGAATAACATGGTGAAATTCATATCAATATGCAGAGCGTGGCACGTATTATATCTATTGATTTATAAATGAGTAGTCAGTTATTTGTCTGGGGTAATGTGCTCATTAAATCAAGTATTCGTCATAGCAGACAGAGGAAGTCTACTAATTGGTCTATGAGGCAAATTTATTTAGGATTGAACATAAGCTTTCTGGCTCAATATCAGAACTCATAATTGAAAATATCTTTTTCCTGCCTTTCCCCCATGAGTTAATTTAACGTTAGTTATGGGGACATCAAATTTTTTAGCCAAAAATTTATGTAAGGCATCGTTCGCACGTCCATCAATTGGTGGGACATTTAATTTAATTTTTAGTGCACCATCATGCAGACCAACAACTTCAGTTGATTTGGCACCTGGCTGAACATAAATAAGTACCTTGAGATAACCTTTATCTCGTATGTACCACATATTTCCCCTGCATAGTTAAAGACAAACTGGTTAAATGGTGAAAAAAAAAATTATGCTTTATCTAGCCATCAAATGCTATTGTCAATTGTTGCTTACCATTCATGACTAAATAGTTTCTTCTATTTTTAAATATTGATAAAGCGTTTCACGGCTAATACAGAAATCTTGTGCAATTTGTGTTTTGTAATCACCCTGACTCACCCTACTCTTCAAAATCTTGATCTCATCCGGATTTAAGGAACGCTTTCTCCCTTTATATACGCCCCGCTTTTTAGCCAGAGCAATTCCTTCTCTTTGGCGTTCTTTAATTAATGAACGTTCAAACTCGGCAAATGCACCCATAAAGGATAACATCAGATTAGCCATCGGTGAGTCCTCACCGGTGAAGGTTAGTTGTTCCTTCACAAATTGAATCGCGATACCTTTTCCATTGAGCTCTTTGACAATTTTTCTTAAATCATCCAAGTTACGTGCTAATCGATCCATACTGTGAACATAAATAGAGTCTCCTTTTCTCGCAAATTTCATCATGGCATCAAGTTGCTCACGCTGGGTATCTTTACCGGATGCTTTGTCGGTAAATACCTGGTCAAGTTCCAATCCTTCCAATTGACGTTCAAAACTTTGGTCTAATGTACTGACCCTAATGTACCCAATTTTTTGTCCGAGCATACTAGTCTCTATTTTTTGTCAGGTTAGATTCTAAGACCTTTTAAATATAGTGTCAATAAATACAATATTTAGCCCTAATCTGACAATAATCTCAGGAGGTATCTGACATCAGTTTAGGGTATACTTCAGATTGACAGTAAGAGAGATCATTATTTATTTAGTAAAATTATATCTTTAATTATCAAATTAGTTTTACTACAATCTGGTCTCTTTATCACTTCAAGGATTAGAAGTATGCCTTTAATTAAAACTCCTATAGAACAATTTATTTCGGACTTAACCTCAAAAAATATAAAGGTCACTTTTTGTGAAGGAATTAAGCCTCTTGAACAAGTAGGACAAGTATGCAAACTTGTTGCCATTCAGTTAGTGCAAGAATATCTATTTAAACAAGGCTTTCATACCGAGCCACCATTACCTGTTCGAAAGGATCACAACCCATTATTGCAATTTTCTTTGAGAAAAAGAGCTAAATTGGAGGTTGATTCAAAAGTAGGTGAAATTTATGGTCCAGGGCAAATAAAAAAAGTAAGCGAATACAACGGATTTACTACTCAATCCTATCAAATGCATAACGAAGAAGACTATATAAATTTTTTAATTCACTCTTTGGAAAGAAAACATCCAGTTATTACCTATTTTGATGTGACTATGGGATTTGAGTCAGGAGCGGGCGAACCGGTCAATCGTCAGGGCAGTTTCGAGCATGCGGCGGTCATTGCCGGTTTTTATTACGAACAGGAACAATTACAGCTTATCGCCTTACAATGGGGCCATTTTTATACTTTTTCTGCAAAAAATCTCTATGCATCCACCGAACAATTATCAGCCCTTAAAAATCCTGAGCACTTCCAAAAGTACTATTTCTTCCCTACCAAATTTCCCAAACATTCATGGCTTGAAACCAATCAATTTAGTCAAGCCTTAGACCGTTATTGCACCCAATCCGTTTCTCGTGGGTTTTTCTCAGCCTTAAATACGGTGTGGCCGAAATCTAAGGCAAGAATTTCAACACCGCCCACTGATACCAGCGGCTCATTAGCCAATACAGTTACCGTGATTCAAGGGACACGGACAGAACTTAATCTCGAGGGCTTTCAAAATTTTAGTCTGGATAAATCAAACCCAGATACTCAAGTTAATTTTAGTATGTAGACGAAGAATAACGATTTAGAAAAATAATACCAAGGGATATAACAATTTTTTATCAAATTTGCTCACCTATGCTTACTGGTTGGCTCTGGAATATAATGGTTCCGAGCCAACGCTTGCAGTTAGATTTGAAGTGCTGGGGGATGGTTATTTCGCATCATCAACTCACTAAGTTGCGATTTAAGACTTATAAAATCTTCTGTTCTTACATTACATAAAGCCACCATCGCTTTCAAATCATAGCGGGCCCGCACACATCCATACCCTTCAATTTCTCCACCCCAAGCACGATTTTTTTTGCCTTTATGTATTGCAAAATCAATCCCCAATTTTGAATCAACCGGAAACCAATGTTCTTTCTTGTTTGAGGTTAGCGGATAAAAATTGTATAAATGCGTGTTCTTCAGAAAACGACAGAATATCCGTTAAGGCGATACAGCAATTTGAAATGATGTATCGATAGTAAGGCGGTGACCATTATTTAGGGAATAAAAATAGGTGCTGTCCTCATCATTGGAACAATAGCCTGGTGAGCAAAGATGTTGCACTTTACACAATTCTTGGGTTACCCCTGCTCGTGTTATAAAAAACGGTTTAATGAGGCGACTATATATATTTTATTCTTAACCTTGCTGGTGGAATTGACCTATCAATATTACTTGATAACGGCTTTTTCTATACCGTCTTCTATGATGGAATGAGCGCTTGAATTACAAATAATAAGATTCTATTTTCTGAAAACAAATTTTAATTTGTCGTATTATGCATTTGCACGGGCAATGGATTGAGATTGGCTAAATCTATTCTACATCGCATTATACTAATTGAATCTAAGGGAATAGCTTAATATTTATTTCCTTGGATTACATAGGAAATACTTTTCTACATTTTATAATTAGATGTATTATTTTCATCGATTGAAGGCGCAGACTCTTTATTTTGGTTAAATAGTGCATAACCTGCCCCGAAACGAATAATATCATTGCCTTTAGATGCTATTGACACTATTTCTTCTGAGCTAAAATGCTCTTTAAGTTGGTGATAATTTGTTGTAATGGAAGTTATTAATTCTGAACCTGGGGTTCTCTGTTCAATTTTGGCGTAACTCACGTTTTACTCCTTAATTAAAAGGATTAAATTTTACCATTAAGCACTAAAATTAGTCAAATTTTAATGAATAATATTTTTGCTTGTTGGTTATATAAGGTGGCTTTTATGAACTCAATCTATTTTGAGTTTTGGTTGGAATTTACTCTATTCAAAATTAACATTAGATATCATTTATAGTATGGCTGACACTTTAAAGCGATAATTGTAGGTTTATTTAACTCACAGTGCTACTAGCGTTTGGGCAACTCAATTGGTTGCCACACAAATTCTGGTTCTATTATTTATTCATTAATTATGCATAATAGAAAATTCTACATAATGGTACATTTATTCTTTTTCTCAAAATACTGGTCTGCTTCCTGATGAATTTCATTTTCAATTTCTTGTAGAGCTTGTAATTTTAAAGTTTCAGCTAATTCGCTTTTTAAGATTTTTAGATATCCTTCAGCATCTTCAAGTAATTTTTCTTCAAATTTCTTCCCTTCTTTTATAAGGTCTTCATGGGATTGGATGCTACATAACGAAGTATAAGCTACTTGTAAATGAGACGAATGATTTAAAGTTAATTTATTTCCATCGATAACATCAGGCAATGTAAAAAGACAGAGCTTAAATCGGGAATTCTTAATTAGATTGCTTAACCCCTGAATAATTGAATCCTGCTCATGCTTATCCTTAGCTTTAACGACTATCCAAGTATTGTATAGAGAGTCAAAGTTTGCTGTTGTTATTTTATATTGAGAGAGCTAATAGAAGAATAATGTGTTCGCTCATCAAATTTATCTTGGTGTTTAAAATCAATTTTACGTTCTTTTTTTCTTTTATGTGATTCTTTATAATCAATGGATGAATTTAGGGTAATATCGGTTTGAATATCAATGGTTCCTTTCTTAGAAAAGAGAAACGCAGGGAAGCGTTCTTCTTCATTATACTCAAGTTTACCCTCGTTAACTCCAGCCCAAAATTTATTGCTTAAACTTCCACAAACAATGACTTGTGTACTGAAATCAATTGGTATTTCTTGAGCAGCAGTTTTTTTGTTAGTTATCCTATCTATCTTAGTAAACATATCTCATCCATTGTCATATTCTTTTTTAACTTGCTTTGAGCCAGAAAAAGAAGAGGTTGATTAATACCTAAACTATTAATGCATCGAGGCAGCCAAATCGTTGTTCTAATCCTATGCAAATCGAATGGGGTTCAAATCCTTAGTGCATTGTCTCAAAACTGGTGATTGAAAACTATTACATAACTCTAAAAATGATCTCCCTTCTCTTTTTTCTTTTTTTGCTCCCTTCAAATTTTAATTTCGCCAAAGTATAAGACTGTTTTTGGACTAATGTAGTCTCTCCTCTATCATTCTTTTAAAAATGATATGGAAAAGATCCTATATTAATAATGACTATATCTAAGTTGATTATGAGCAAAGTGTATAATTTAATCTAATATTTGAAAATCTTGCTTACAACTAAGTCAAGTTTAAATTTTATTCATGATTAAAAATACTACATTCCTCCAATTCAGACCTTTCAACTAATTTTAAACTAGGCTTCTTTCTAACAGCAAATTTAGGCAGATCCTCTTTNNCATAACAATCTTTTAATAAAAAAGATGTTTTAAAGTATTTTCAAAATTATTAGATTTATTTTCAGACATAATCTTCCTTTAATTCGTTGCGTCAACCCAACACTTCATGACGTGGTCAACCAAAATGT
>DEHS01000106.1 GCA_002352055.1 Legionellaceae bacterium UBA2794 | reverse complement strand
AAAATCTATTAGACCACGTCACTTCAACATTCAGCTTTGATTGTTCTTCTGCAAGCTATGCGAGAAATTAAACAAAGAAATAAAAACAAATTTTTATACGATCTTTTCCCCTATTATACTGAAATTACAGATTATGATATTTGGATACTATTGAAACAAATTTCCTCTCTGAATATTAAAAATATAAGTCAAGAAATGGGTTTATTAAAACTTTTAAGTTCTAATCTGATCTATCGTAAATGTATTAATATTCGAACAGTTAAATCTGGATATACTTCATTAATACAGGCAAGGGTTAAAGAGTTTATAGATGAACATACTGATTTATCAAAATATATAATTGAGTTCGATCATACTGATTTTGGCGTATATAAAATTTATGGTGAAGAGATAAATTATGCAACGGGTTCAGGATATAGAAATGTGTTATCTAAATCCTCATTATTAAAAAGCTTTCAGGCAGAAGAAGTTAGATACTTATACTTCATTGATATTCAGAGTATTAATTTAGAACTTAATAACAAACTTAAGGGATTTATTGAGTCTCTAAAGGCGTATATTTATTAGATATAAGTATTTGCAGACACTTTTATTTTTCACCCTGAATGCACCCTAAAAGTTAGCCTGGACAAAAATAAATTTCGTAACCCATTGATTATACTGGTGTCCCGGGCAGGATTTGAACCTGCGACCNNCTATCCAGCTGTGCCACCGGGACTTTCGGGCTGTTTAAGTTTACCGATAACGAGTAAAAATGACAACGCATATAATGAAATTGTTGGATTTATGATGGGTTGTTAATGCTTAATATTAATGTAAGAGTATAATTTAAGTCATTAATTATGCGCATTTTTTTAAATCGAAGCGTGCCATTCGTTCTAAAATTTTTAGATCTTTTGAGGCTAATTCGAATAGTCCCTTTAAAGTTTCCTCTTTTATTGTTTCGAATTTATCTTTTGTCCTGTTGATATCTTCCTGAGAAGGGATCTCGTAGTTTACCTCTTCGATTTTTGAGCGCATTTTTTCAAGCTTTAGCGATTGAAAATAGAAGTAGTGGTTTTTTTCATAAATATCGCTATGGAAAATTAAATTATCATAAGCGTGTAATATGGAAAAATCTTCAATATCTTGAACTTTTGGGTTATGCAAAAAGCATATTTTGTTCAAAAAGAAAAACTCTTTTGAAAGGCCTGACAGAGTTCTGCTCACAATAGAGCAGTTTATAACCGGAAAACCCAAGCCTATGTAATTGAGGAACATCAAATCGAATACACTATGGATGTAGCGTTCCAACTCATAATCTTTATGTGCCTTAATACAATTTAGTATATAAGTGAAGTCAAGACCATGGCAGCCTAATCCTCTCCTATCCTCTAAAAACCAGACGACATAAAAGCATCCATCAATTGAATTAGATAAAAATTTTTCAGCNNTTTGTAGTTGCCTCATTTCTCTTACTAAACCTGGGGTTATTACTACTGGAATTCTTGGCTTTAAACACACTGACATACCACATGCACCAATTTCACGTGTCGCTAGTAATTCAAGATTTAGCATAAATTCTCCCGATATTAATCACAAGCTCCATGTGTATCCGTGTCAATAATTTTATATTCCCAGTAATTAATTGTAGTCCAAAATTGGTTGAATTTTATTCTTATAGCCATAAAATAGGATCAATTGAGCGAATTTAGTGAGTAAGGAAAAGCGATGAAATTTTTAAATTATAACTAAAGGTTTTGAATTTTTGAGGTAAAGGTCAGTGGTTCTATTTGTAACTTCCTCATTTTTAATACGTTTCTAAAAGGCTACATTGAATTGCAGATTTAACCTATCTTGCAGCCGGTCTAAATCTGCATGAGCAAAATAATATTGAGGAAAAATCGTTATAAATCCCGCCGATTAGGGCGTTTTGACATTTGCCCCTCCAGCCTACGTGTCTCAGCTTGTCCGAGGCATCAAGGAGATCTAGATTAAGAACAAATTCCTCATATAGATCATTCCATTTTGGGTTGAGTTTGCTCTTATTAATCAAATGATTAATTTTTCTAATTCAGCTTTTATTTAACTTTAGCATCTCCT
Organism: Legionellaceae bacterium UBA2794; assembly: GCA_002352055.1. GTDB lineage: Bacteria > Pseudomonadota > Gammaproteobacteria > Legionellales > Legionellaceae > Legionella. Next base: position 37,105 of record DEHS01000106.1, on the reverse strand, counting down.
GGATGCCTCGGACTAGCCGAGGCACGTAGGCGGGAGGATTAATTGTCAACACGCCCTAATCTTGTGAGTCCTGATTATCCAGACATAGCCATTGATTATCATATGGGTTCATAACAGTTAATGTATTAAGTATGCCCTCTACCTTTCTATTGCACACCGGCTCATTAGTGCCATTCCCATACATTTTTACTATTTTTATCAAATCTTGACGATAAATGCTCCAGTCAGGATCATCTGGCGTATGGGCATGGCATTTTTTCTCATTTACATTCACTATGCCACTATAAAATTGTACTTTCGGAGCAGGGCGATCGGTTTTTTTATTATAAATTTCATAATGTAGAGGGTAACTGGTTTCGTTATTGATACATATAGCGTGAGAATTAGTGATATAAAGTAAACTGGTGAGAGTCAGTAACATACGAAGTGGTAGCATGCTTATCCTGCGGTAATTTTAAACTAATTGCGAAGATAATTTGTTTTTTGGCTAAATACAAGAGATTTATAATATTTAAATCCTAGTAAAGGTGCTGCAGTTGAGTTAGATATTTTAAAAGCTATTATTAAATAATCAGGTTTAAGCAAAAAATGCTGTCTTTTCATTTTAAATTTGGTTATTATATTCGACCCGATATCCATTGTTTCCCTTTTCTTTCCTGTGGATATTTTTTTTTAACTCTCTCCAGTAGTCAAGTTATCTTACATTCCCGTATTTAACAGAATCCTTATTTTACAAGGCTTCTAACGGATATCATTTAAATTTAAATTAAAAAACTTATCCCCAGTTTCTGTGGATAACTCTGTGAATAGCCTGTAAACGTTGTCATGATTACTTCGGCTGATTGAACTATTGAGCCTGTAATAAATTTGGGCGGCATTACTTTTAAGCCTCGCAATACCGGCGCCTCCTTACATCCCCGTGTAGTTTGGCCCACCACCACCTTCAGGAGCTACCCATACGATATTCTGCCGGGGATCTTTAATATCACACGTTTTACAATGGATGCAATTTTGAGCATTGATTTGTAATTTAGGACCATTCTCACTAGTCACAATTTCATAAACAGCAGCAGGACAATAGCGACTTTCGGGTGATGCGTACATTTTTAAATTAACGTCAATAGCAAGCCGGGGCTGCTTGAGTTTAAGGTGACAGGGCTGATTTTCTTCATGATATGTATTGGAGAGAAACACCGAGGATAATTTATCAAAGGTAAGAACTCCATCAGGCTTTGGATAGTCCGGTTTACTTGCCCTTTCTGCAGGGATTAATGTGGTGTGATCAGCATGATTCTTCAAGGTCCAGGGAGATTTACCCCGGGTAACATACGTCTCAAAGGCTGAGTTAATCAAACCGGGTATTAATCCATATTTAAAGCCTGGCCTAATATTACGCACAGCATACAATTCTTCGGCCAACCATGACTTATTTAATTTTTCTGGATAATTGATTAATTCATAAGGGGTGGTGTTTGAGGTTAAGGATTCAAAACAGGCCTCTGCTGCCAACATTCCTGATTGCATCGCGGTATGAATGCCTTTAATTTTGGGTACATTTAAAAAACCAGCGGCATCACCGATTAATGCACCACCTGGGAAGGTTAATTTTGGTAATGATTGCCAGCCACCTTCATTTAAGGCTCTTGCTCCGTAACTTAATCGTTCGCCACCAGTCAAGAGAGGGCGAATCATGGGATGAGTTTTAAACCGTTGTAATTCGGCAAAGGGATTTAACCAGGGATTTTTATAATCAAGACCTACCACGAATCCGATGGCGACTCGATTTTGAGATAAATGATAGATAAATGACCCCCCGTAAGTAGCATGATCCATAGGCCAGCCGATGGTATGGATTACTTTCCCAGCCTGGTGTTGCGCTGGTTCTACCTGCCAAATTTCTTTTAGTCCTATGCCATAGGTTTGAGGCTGAGAATTGTCTCTTAAATGAAAACGGGTCATCAAACTTTGACTTAATTGTCCGCGGCATCCTTCGGCAAATAAAGTGTGTTTGGCGAGTAAATGCATTCCGGGTTGATAGTTATTTGTTTCATGTCCCTGTTTGTCAATACCTACGGCTCCCGTTGCCACGCCAATGACTTGATTCTTAGTATTAAACAGTACCTCAGCAGCTGCAAATCCGGGGTAAATTTCACAACCTAACGCTTCAGCCTGTTCTGCTAAAAATTGGCACATATCACCAAGACTAATAATATAATTATTTGCGTTGTGCATGGGTTTTGGGGTAGGGAGCTTGTAAGCTTTTTTCTTGGTCATAAAGTAGAATGAATCATCTGTAACCGGTGTATCCAGTGGTGCATTACGCCAGGTATCAGGGAGTAACTCTATTAAACTTCGAGGCTCTAAAACGGCTCCTGATAATATGTGGGCGCCCACTTGAGCTCCTTTCTCAAGGATACACACTGTGAGTTCTCTTTGAGCTTTAAGGGCCAATTGTTTTAATTTGATAGCAGCGGCTAAACCGGAGGGGCCTGCACCGACTATAATTACATCAAACTCCATTGTTTCGTGATCCACACCGACTCCAGCTACAAAAGATAAAATGATCGCTTTTATAAGGTGTAAGATCAAGAATATATTGAAAAATTATCCTTCTAAATTCTAAAAGAATTTTCCAATCAGGTAATATTAAGGGTTTTTAACTATACTTCAAGAGCTGACTTGCTGATTATTTAATTTTAAGATAGAAGGGTTTGAGGGATTAAAATTTATGAGCTACGGGTGCCTTTATGTCTGATAAGCAAAATAATAATACCGAACTACCTAAAAAACTGGGATCCTTTTTTTGGCATTTCATTAAGAAACAACGTCTTGCATTTACGGTCTTTTTCCTCGCTCCGATTACTATGGTTTTAGAAAACAATGTGATTCCTTATTCTCTGAAAATGATAGTTGATTCTTTAGGTGGACATTCACCCGGTCAAAATATATTTGCAGCAGTGGCCCCTGCATTATGGGTTGGAGGGGGGGCCTGGATTACACTTTTGGTTATCATCAGATTACAAAACTGGTGGCAGGGGTATGTTATTCCTCGATTTCAGGCAGACGTCAGGATGTCTGTATTCGATTATTTAAACAAACAATCCTACCATTATTTTTCCAACCAAATGGCTGGAACCCTTGCTAATAAAGTAAATGATTTGCCGCGTGCCCTGGATGCTATTTTTATGATTATTTCCTGGTACGCCATTGCCGCATTTTCTTCGATTATTGTTGCTTTGATCTTAATGTGTACCATTAATTATTGGTTTGCTATTGTTCTGTTAACCTGGATTATTTTCCAGTTGTATATCAGTTATAAATTATCTCGAAAAGTAGATTTGTACTCTATAGAAAATGCAGAAGACAAGAGTGAGCTGAGTGGGAAAATTGTAGATAGCCTCAGTAATGCTAATGCCGTAAAGTTATTTTCACGCTCCAGGCAAGAGTTTTCCTATGTGTCAAAGAGTCAGGATAAAGAAGAAAAAAGTAATAAAAAACTGACCATTTACATGAATATATTTCGTCTTTATCTCGATATACCCGTCACTATTATGTTAGTAACGATGGTATATTTACTCTTAAATTTTTGGCAAAAAGGTTTAATTTCGACTGGCGATTTTGTCTTTATATTCAATGTATCTTTCGTCATCATGTCGCAAATCTGGTATTTATGCCACGCAATTGCTGATTTATATCGAGAAATGGGTATTGCGCGTCAAGCCATAGCCATTTTGAGTGTCCCTATTGAGGTTCAGGATGTACCCGATGCAAAAGAATTAATAGTCACTGAGGGGAAAATTGAATTTGATGAAGTGACCTTTCATTACAGTCAAGGGAAAAAAATATTTGAAAATAAATCAGTGGTTATAAACCCGGGGCAACGGGTGGGACTTGTTGGATTTTCAGGCGGTGGAAAAACTACCTTTATTCACTTGATTTTAAGATTCTTTAATGTTGAGTCAGGTCGTATTCTCATCGATGGCCAGGACATCAGTCAGGTGACTCAGGAGTCTTTACGTGCATCTATTAGCATGATTCCTCAAGATACTACGTTATTTCATCGTACTTTGATGGAAAATATTCGTTATGGAAATCCTGATGCTACTGATGAGGAAGTATATTACGCATCACGCAAGGCCTGTTGTGATGATTTTATTGCGCTCCTGCCAGAAAAGTATGACACGATGGTGGGTGAGCGGGGCATTAAATTATCAGGCGGACAGCGGCAACGCGTTGCTATTGCTCGTGCGATTCTAAAAAATTCTAAAATTTTGATATTGGATGAAGCTACCTCGCAACTGGATTCTCTCACTGAAGAAACCATTCAAAACTCCATATGGGAATTAATGGATGCCAAAACCAGTCTGGTTATAGCACATCGGTTATCTACTTTGTTACACATGGACCGAATATTGGTCTTTGCCGAAGGAAAAATAGTCGAAGATGGAACTCATGATGAATTAGTCGCTAAAAATGGACTTTATAAATCAATGTGGGAAGCACAAGTTGGAGGCTTCCTGCCAGAAACTGATAAAGAACGGGATGATTGGGACGAATAAATTTAAGGGATTATATGAAAACTTTAATCGGTGTGACTTTGTTGTTATTTTCATTATTAATTCATGCTGAAAATAATATGGTAATGAATATCAACACCAAACAATCGGGTTTCATAGTATCACTTGCAGCGAACCCTACAACAGGTTATCAATGGACGGTCATGGAATATGATACCAGTCTTCTTAATTTAACCACCAGCAGGTATGTTCCTTCCAATAGTAGACTAATGGGGGCTGGTGGCAAAATGTTATTCACTTTTAAATTATTAAGGGGAAAAAGCTATCCTGTTTCAACCAATATTATGTTCAAATACGCCAGACCCTGGGAAGCCGACCGTGGCACAATGAAAACAGTGACTATCAAGTTCATGCATTTTCCAGATGAAGACATCGATGAGTTTTAAGCTTAAATCTGATCCAGAGCGGAACGAATTTTGCTCCCCCCCTTATGAGAGGAGGGGAGATCAAGTAAATTACCTGATCTAAAATGATTGAAGCTATTTCACAGCACATTTTCTAAAGGGTAAATATCGTGGCTCCCAAAAAATCTCATTCATTAATTGTTCCATATCTTTATCCTGATTGATTTGCGCATATCCTGACTCAATTGCACACCGCGCTACGGCAACAGCGATTTCTTTAGCCACTGTTTGTGCATCATCTAATGATGGGAGTAATGGTAGGAAGCTGTCTTTTTTACTTGGGGCGAATTTACACAGAGTTTCCGAAGCGGCAAGTATCATATTTTTGGTTAGCCGGGTAGCACTTACTGCTAAAACACCTAAGCCAATCCCGGGAAAGATGAGCGCATTATTACATTGCGCAATTTGCACCATACGATTGTGGTATTCAACCGGCGGAAATGCGGTACCAGTGGCTATTAGTGCTTTACCTTGGCTCCAGGTCAGGATATCAGCAGGTTGGGCTTCGCATTTTTCATCGGGATTGGATAAGGGGAATATAATCGGCCGTTCGCATGTAGCAGACATGGTTTCGATAATATCTTGAGAAAAAGAACCGGTTTGTGCGGAACAACCAATCAGTATAGTTGGCTTAACGTGTCTTACGGTATCAGTCAATGAAGGATGAAGTTTTTCGTTAATAGACCAATTATCAACATCGGAAGGGTTACGAGCATAAGGTTTTTGCGCATCGGTCAGCTCCAAATCATTATTTAATAACAATCCCTGACGATCAATTAACCAGAACTTTTTATAAGCTTCTTCATGACTCAACCCATCTCTGACCATCGCGTCAATAATCTGATCACTAATTCCAGTCCCTGCTGAACCCGCGCCAAATACTACAATGCGATGATCCTGCAGTTTAACCCCCGTTACATCACAAGCTGCCAATAGCGCTGCGAGGGTCACTGCACCTGTACCCTGGATGTCGTCGTTAAAAGTACATAATTCATCCTGGAACTGATCCAGAATGCGGCGGGCATTACCGCGACCAAAATCTTCCCAATGTAGAAATGCATTGGGGAATTGTTTATGAATTTCATTAACAAAGGTAGCAATAAAGGCATCATAATCTGCATTATTTATCCGTGGATGACGACAACCTAAATACATCGGATCGTTGAGTAAGGTTTGATTATTTGTACCCACGTCCAGAAAAACGGGTAGAGTGCGGGTCGGATCGATTCCTCCACATAAGCTGTAAACCATTAATTTGGCTACCGGGATATCCATCCCCCCAATGCCCTGATCACCAATACCCAAAACACCTTCTCCATCGGTTACAACAATGAGATCAATGTCAGGGTTGGAACGATTATTGATTATTTCTTCAATTTGATTTTTATCTGAATGAGTAATATACAAGCCTCTTGGCTGGCGATATTCATGACTAAAACGTTTTACCGCTGTACCTACGATTGGCGTGTAAATGGTTGGAAGCATTTCACCCAAATGACGACTGAGGAGCTTATAAAAAAGAATCTGATTTTTGTCATGCAGATTATTGAGGTAAATATTCTGTTGCAAACGAGTCGTATAACTTGAATATTGCAAATAGGCTCGTTTCACCTGTTCATCAATGGTTTCAACCCGATTGGGAAGCTTTCCTAGCAAGCCGAATTCTTTTCTCTCTTCATGAGTGAAAGCGGTACTTTTGTTTAATTGTGGCGTTGTCAGTAGCGGTTTGCCGGTTAAGGATGTTTCAATGTACATTTCACCGGTCTGTTCATCACGATTCAATCTAAAATCTAGCATGGGGAAAATCTCATAAGATAGCGTTACTTGCTGACTGGTGATAATATCGGCTTTTTGTGGTTTACATCAAGAGGCTAAGTATGAATAAGTACTGGTTAGTACTATTAATTGCCGTGGGGCTAACTTCCTGTACCGATAAAAGTGAAGAATATTACCGCAATAATCCTCTCGAATTACAAAAGGCGCTTAAAGCCTGCCCTAATCGGGAGTCTCGAGGATTAAATTGCAAGGAGCTTGAGCAATTAGGCAATCGTATCAATAGTTTGGCTTATCAGTTGCAATACAATCCGCAAGGGTTTGGTCATAAAATTTTAGCTTTACAGCAAACTATTGCCACCCAACAAAGTGAATTAACCACGAATAATTCGCCAGAATTAAAAACAAGTCTGGCACAAAACAAACAGGATTTGGCTTATTATTTGGCTGTGGTCAAATGGTTGGAATCACCAGAGAGTTGAGATGAAAATATTAGTAAGTAATGATGATGGAGTTATGGCTCCTGGAATCATCATGTTAGCTAAAGAATTAGCCACCATTGCTCAAGTGGAGGTAGTAGCTCCCGATAGAAATCGAAGTGGTGCCAGCAATTCTTTAACCTTGACCAGACCATTAACCGTGCGAAAACTGGAAAATGGATACTATAGCGTGGAAGGAACACCTACTGATTGTGTTCATTTAGCTTTGACCGGTTTTCTGGAACCCACATTTGATATTGTGGTTTCTGGGATTAATGATGGAGCTAATCTGGGCGATGATATTCTTTACTCAGGCACAGTAGCTGCCGCAATGGAAGGCCGGTATTTGGGTTTGCCTGCCATTGCCATATCGATGGTTGGTGATCTGAAACTGAATTTTGAAACCGCTGCCACTATTGCAAAACAACTGGTCATAAAATTAAGTAGCAACCGATTGCCGTCACAAACCATTTTAAACGTTAATATCCCTAATCTGCCGCTTGATGAGATAAAAGGGATGCAGGTTACCCGGTTAGGAACCCGACACAGCGCAGAAGCTGTAATTAAAGATCATGATCCTCGTGGCAGACCGATATATTGGATTGGGCCGCCGGGCCTGGAGTCAGATGCAGGGCCTGGTACTGATTTTCATGCAATCAATGCAGGATATGTCTCTATAACTCCATTACATCTGGATCTCACCCATTATAAAATGTTTGATCAATTATCCCAGTGGATAACCGGAATTAATTTATTGGAATAATTCCTATAACAACATGTTCATATGAGAAAAAAATAATGCGCCTTTCTTTTAAAACAATTCTTTTACTCGTTTTAGTTTTAATTCTTGCCGGATGTGGGGCAAGAAATGATCTGGCTCCGGTAGCTGAATTGCGCTGGCACCCATTTTCCAAGTATCAAAAAAATCATGTGGTTCGTCGCGGTGAAACACTTTATGCCATCGCTTTTCGATATGATACCGATTTTAGGCAATTAGCTAATCGCAATCATTTAAGACCTCCCTATTCCCTAAGAGTGGGTCAGGTATTGAGTTTGCAGGGAGTGGCTCGTCACCGGGTACCACCACCCAGGATGTATCATAAGCCCCGTTATCGAGCCGCGCCAAAGGTAAGACAACGAACTTATTTCACACCAGTAAGAAGACCATTCTTTCATTCCGGATGGCTCTGGCCCGTTCCTGGCAGAGTGGTTACATCATTTATTCCAGCCCAAGGTAAAAAAGGCATAAATATTGCTTGTAAAAAAGGGGACAAGGTTAAGGCCTCAGCAAGTGGCGTGGTGGCCTATGCTGGAAGTGGTTTAGCCGGATATGGAAATCTGATTATTATTAAACATAATAATGAATATTTAACGGCCTACGGTAATAATGCTAAAAATTTGGTTTCAGAAGGGCAACGAGTTAAATCGGGTCAGGTTATAGCCGAAGCTGGTGTGATTGACAGAAAATACTGGGGTGTTCATTTTGAGATCAGAAAAGCAGGAACACCAGTCAATCCATTGAATTATCTACAAAAAGGTTGACATATAACTTGCAGTTATAGCAACAATAGACGTGTTGAGAAGTAAACATTCGAGACAGGGCTAAACATTATAGGTGATACAATGCGCGATGAAGATGAGCCAATTAAAGAAACGGAAATCAAGGATGAAGAGTGGTCTGAGCCTGATGATAGTTCGCTATTAATCGAAGACGATATTGAAGCGATTATCGAAAAAGAAGATGAAGAGGTCATAGATATTCCTGATTTTACCGATGACGTTGCGTTTCCGTCATTCCATCGCGGTAAAAATGTTGCCAAAGCGATGGATGCAACTCAACTGTATCTCAGTGAAATTGGATTTTCTCCTTTGCTCAGTGCAGAAGAAGAAGTTCATTACGCAACTTTGGCTTTGAAAGGTGATGTTGCAGCACGGAAAAAAATGATTGAGTCAAATTTACGACTCGTAGTTAAAATTTCCCGTCGTTACCTCAATAGAGGGTTACCGTTATTAGATTTAATCGAGGAAGGAAATTTGGGTTTAATGAAATCTGTTGAAAAATTTGATCCAAATCGCGGATTTAGATTTTCAACCTATGCAACCTGGTGGATAAGACAAACAATTGAACGCGCTATCATGAACCAAACGAGAACAATACGTTTGCCCATTCATGTGGTTAAAGAACTCAATGTATATCTGAGAGCCGCAAGGCAGTTGACTCAAAAGCTGGATCATGAGCCCTCACCCGAAGAGATAGCCGAAATGGTGGATAAGCCTTTAGAGGACGTGCAGAAGCTCTTGGGTCTCAATGATAAAGTAACCTCTGTCGATACGCCAATCGGGTATGATGAAACCAAATCATTACTAGATACCATTGCAGATGAAAACAGCGTTAATCCTGCAGAGCTATTAACCAATGAAAATCTTAGATTGCATATAGAGTCTCTGTTGGATAAATTAACTGAGAACCAACAACAGGTTATTGCTCGCCGTTTTGGCTTACGTGGATTTGAGAAGGCAACCTTGGAAGATGTTGGAAAAGAAATAGATTTAACCAGAGAGCGGGTTCGTCAAATACAGGTTGAAGCGCTTAAAACTTTACGCTCTTTACTTGAGCGAGTAGGGTTAACTCAGGAAGATTTGTTTTAGATAGGATTCTAAATTAGCCCGCTTACCAGCGGGCAACCAGCAATAGCGTATGATTTATTTTTCTTTCATAATTTTGCAACACGTGATACTGCATCACAGATCACATGTTGCATTTTTTTACCTGCGTTATGGGACTCATTTAAAAATAATCCCAATTTTACCCGATTAATTATAAGTCTTTGGTTTCTATCTACTGTCACAATAGTATGCTTATCAGGTTCCATGCGCTCATCATATAATGATCTGTCGTTTATGTGTGACGTCAGGGGGCGTTTCATTTTTTTTATTATGTTATATATCATTTGGGATTTTGCCGGGTAATGAGTAATTTGGGATTCTTTGGCCGTTGAATTATTTAATTCTTTCAAAAGAAAAATGCTGGATTTAGAGTGAGGATAAGGATATTGGTTTTGTATCTCTGTGATTACACTAAGAATTTCTTTATCATCCATATTGTTTAATTTATCTTGAGCAGTTTCAATTACGGTTGCGTTTAATGTTTTTCGACTACAAAAATCAATTAATGATTTGATTACAGTACCTGCTGTGAGTGTTACCGGTAATAAAATAAACTGAACAATAACGGTCAACGGTCCTGAAGGATACATATCCCAAAGTCCGGTTACGCTGAACCAAACCCCTCTTAAATTGTGTAAATAGATNNGATTTGGCTAAACTTTTTATTATTATTTTGGCTCATTTATGAAAATTCCGTTCAAATCCTTTCCAGCACTCTTGATAGTCAGGTTGCAAAGAAGTTGAATTTTTTGCTTGTTCCGTTACTTGCCAGTAATCCCTGGTTTCAAACATGAAGGCCAGCGCATCGATGTATTCTGGTTTAAGATCCATGTCAATTGCATTTTGATAGGATGCCTTATCCGGGCCATGGGGCGTCATGCAATTATGGATACTCACACCACCCGGTAGAAAACCACCTTTTTTAGCATCATATTGTCCTCTAATAAGACCCATTAGCTCATTCATATAATTCCGGTGAAAGTAGGGTGGCCTGAAGGTATGTTCCGCGACCATCCACCGAGGTGGAAAGATTACAAAATCAAGGTTTGCTACACCCGGGGTGTCGCTTTCAGAGGTTAACACAGTAAAGATAGAGGGATCTGGATGATCAAAACTCACGGTATTGATAGTATTAAACAAGCCCAAATCATACCGATACGGTGCATAATTTCCGTGCCAGGCCACTACATTAAGCGGTGAATGGTCGCAGGATGACTGCCATAACTGGTTCCTAATTTTGCAGATAAGGATTGTATTCTCTATCTTGTCTTCAAAGGCAGCTACAGGGAATTCAAAATGTCGCGGATTTGCTAAACCATTAGCTCCTATAGGGCCTAATTGAGGCAGTGTCAGGGGATTACCCGCATTTTCGCACAAATAGCCTTTCGCACTGGAACTTAAAACTTCGACTCGAAATTTAACACCTCTAGGTATTACTGCTATAAATCCTGGTTTAATATATAAAACGCCAAATTCCGTGTGTAAATTAATTTCCCCAGAATAAGGCACGAACAGCATTTCGCCATCGTTATTAGCAAAAAAGCTAGTATGCATCGAACGTGCGCAGGAGTATAAAAAAGCATTAACATGAGCACTTCCAGCAATGTGGAATAATCCATCAATAAAATCACCCTCATGAGACTCCAAAGGAGACCATCTTACCGGATTTGGGTCTTGGTCTTTATGGAAGGGATGAATTATTTGGTGGGCATGGCGTTCATATGTTCCTTGGGCGGCAGTTGGGAGAATTCGATATAACCAGCTTCTTAAATTGGTATGTCGAGGCCTGGTAAACGCAGTGCCACTAAGCTGTTCGGCATAAAGTCCCAAGTTGCAATGTTGGGGTGAATTTTGATCAGGTGGTAAGGCACCGGCAATGGCTTCACTATGATGATAATTACCAAATCCTTGCAAATACACGGCATCTCCTTGAGATTTATAAACAGAACTCGTTAGGATAGTCTAAAAAAGTAAAAAATGTCGATAGGGATTAATGTTTTAGTCGTTCTTTTTAATGGTGTTGCCATGTATAATATTTACATCAATAATTTCTGGTTAATTCAGTTTTGAGGTGATGTGATGGCAGGTCATAGCAAGTGGGCTAATATTAAATTTCGTAAAGGTGTCCAGGATGCCAAACGGGGTAAAATATTTACTAAACTCATTCGTGAAATCACCGTGGCTGCCCGCATGGGCGGTGGTGATGAATCAACCAATCCCAGGCTTCGTGATGCCGTAAAGAAGGCACTTAATGCAAATATGAAGCGGGATACCATTGATAATGCAGTCAAGCGCGGGGTAGGTGGATTAGACGGTGATGCGATGGTTGCCATGCGCTATGAAGGATATGGTCCTGGCGGTATTGCGGTATTAGTGGACTGTCTATCGGATAATAAAAATCGCACTGTTTCAGAGGTGCGCCATGCTTTTACCAAGCATGGCGGAAATTTAGGTACTGATGGTTCCGTATCTTATCTTTTTGCAAATCAGGGTGAGATTTTAATGGCAGCGGGTCAATCCGAAGATGCCGTTATGGAAGTTGCTATTGATGCGGGCGCTTCTGATGTGAGCGTTGATGAGGGTCAAGTCGAAATCATTGTGCCTGTGGAAGCTTACCATAGTGTTTTAAATGCGTTACAAGGTGCTGGTTTGGAAATAGAGCAGTCTCATCTTACCATGCGAGCCCAAACAATGATTGCCATCGATGATGATTCAGCGGAAAGTTTGATTAAGCTGATTGATATGCTTGAGGACCTGGATGATGTACAGGAAGTTTATAGCAATGCTGAGTTTTCAGAACGCATCCTCGAAACGATGAATTAATGACTATTATTTTAGGAATTGATCCTGGTTCCCGGATTACCGGATACGGCCTTATCAGAGAGTTGAATCGTAAAATCGAATACATTGATAGTGGCTGTATTCGCACCTCTCCTGATGAAGAATTGAGTCATAAGTTGTTACAGATTTATGATGGAATTTGTCATTTGATGGATCATTACAGTCCAGGAGAGGTAGCAATAGAGCAGGTTTTTATGCATCAAAATCCAAACTCTGCTTTAAAATTAGGGCATGCACGAGGAGTTGCTATGGTGGCTGCGGCCTCGCATCGTGTCAAGGTAAATGAATATTCGGCGCGGGAAATCAAACAAACAGTCGTAGGTTATGGTGCGGCGGAAAAAGATCAGGTGAATCATATGGTTGTTCATCTTTTGGGTTTAAATAGCGCCCCTCAAACTGATGCAGCAGATGCTTTAGCGATAGCAATATGTCATAGTCACATGCGCAATGGTTTAGCTGTAATAAGTAGACACAGTGCCAGAACAAGGAGACGAGCTCGATGATAGGATGGTTAAATGGTCAGGTGGTAGATAATCATCAACCCGGTAAACTGGTTTTGGATGTAAACGGAGTGGGTTATGATGTTGAAACCTCGTTAAATACCTTTTTTCAACTCGAAGGGGCTAGTAAGAATGTAGGTCTTCATATTCATACCGTAGTTCGGGAGGATGCATTATTATTGTACGGATTTCTCGACAAACAGGAGCGCGCTTTATTTCGTGCTTTGATTAAGGTGAATGGTGTCGGGCCGAAACTTGCTATTGCGATTCTGTCGAGTATTTCACCCAATGAGTTTATCCAGTGCATTCAACAGGAAAATGCCACTTTATTAACGAAATTACCGGGAATTGGTAAGAAAACTGCCGAACGGCTTGTGGTAGAGATGCGAGATTCTATTAAACAATTTAGTACATCAAGTGGTGGAAACACTACCCATCAAATTACAAGTGTTCGTAGTCAGGATGAAGCGATTAGCGCGCTTGAGGTATTAGGTTATAAGCCTCAGGAAGCCCTTAAAGTAGTAAATAAAATTGACGATGGGATTAAAACCTGCGAACAGTTAATTCGAGAGTCATTGCAAATTCTTTCCGCTCGATAAGCCTGGATTAGAGAAAATTGTAATACAGGGATGATGGTTTAACTGTTATGCCGAATCTTTTAAAGGTTAATATTCTTAAATCAGGCCCGAACCACTTCATCCCGTATATGACTTCGTCTTATACGGGATACGTCTTGTTTTATAGTTGTAGCCTGTATTAGACGAAGTCGTATACAGGGATGGTGGTTAACTGCTATACCGAATCATTTAAAGGCAGATAGACCCTTACGATTAAACCAGGACCGTTTTTTGGGCAATCAAGAATCACCCTGCCACCATGGAGTTCGCAAATTTGTTGGACGATTGCTAAACCTAAGCCACTTCCAGGACTTTTATTACCTAATACTCGAAAAAATCGTTCAAAAACTCTGGATTGCAGTTCTGGAGGTATTCCTGGACCATTATCTGATACCTCCAGAATTACTTCATTATGATGACGAAGAAGTCTTACCAATACTCTTCCACTTTCATGAGAATATCGAATTGCATTATCAACAAGATTACGAATTAAAATACCTAAAGCGGTAGAATTGCCGTGAATTTTAGGTATTTTTTCATCGTTATCGAATTCAAGCTCAATATGTTTTTCCACTGCAGAAGGTGCCAGCATGGCCAAAATTTCCCGGGTTAATTTGCCTAAATTAACTGCTTCATGTTCGTGTAATCCTGAGGCCTCAGGAACTAAACGGCTCATTGTTAATAGTTGATGAACAATGTGAGTACTGCGATTGACACTGGCAATCAATTTCTGTAATGCCTGATTTTTTTCGTCAATATCATTCGAATTCAGTGCCACTTGAGCCTGAGCCTTTAACGCGGCCAAGGGAGTACGTAATTCATGTGCCGCATCAGCAGCAAAACGTTTTTCGCGTTCAAATCCCTCTTTAAGTCGAAAAAACAGCTTATTTAATTCATCTATAACAGGCTTTATCTCTTCGGGTACTTCCTGTAAATCTACAGGCTCCAGGTGTGTGGGGGCGCGATTTGCCACCTCTTGAGCTACTTTATCAAGACTATCCAGACCGCGACCGATGATAATCCAGATTAGGAGCCCAGATAGGGGGAATGTCAGCAGCATGATATATAAATCATCCTGTGCTATGCGATGCCCCAGTTCATTCCGCGTATCATAACGTTCGGCTAGAACGGTTCGAACTCCAGCTTTATCATTGTAAGTAGTAAAAACCCGCCAATTTTGATCGGCTACTTTCTTGTCACTAAACCCATCTACTTCAGCCGTGAGAGGTATTTTGGGAGCAGTTGATGAGTGAAGTAGTAATTTGCCACCATTTGTCCATACCTGAAAATTAAATTTATCCAGATAATTTTCTTGTGGTTCATCGTTTAGAAAGCGTTTTTGATAATAGGCATCAATCTTTTGGGGTATGGTTTCCAGGGCATCCTGAATTTTAATTAAAGGACGCTGGTGTAAATCGTCTCCCAGCAATGCCTGATAGGATAAAGCTGAGATAGCCATTAAGGTATCAAGGTGATCCTGAATGTCTTTTTGATCAAGATAATAATTTCCTATGGCGGTAAGGGTTGTGGTTATGGTGATGGCAAGAAGTAAATTAATTAAAAGAAATTTTCGAATTGACGATTTCACGATAAAGTAACACCATCATTTTTTTCTGCCATGTACCCTACACCTCGAATCGTACGGATAAAATTGGCATTAAGTTTTTTGCGTAAATTGTGGATATGGACTTCAAGAGCATTACTGTCCACGTCTTCTTCCCAGCCATAAATACTTTGCATTAATTGTTCACGTGAAAGTACTTGCCCGCTATTTTCAAGCAATTTTTGCAGTAAGGCAAATTCTCTCCGGGGAACATTGACTAATGCGTCATCCACGAGAACAGAATGAGCTGCAGGATCCAGGGTAATATTTCTGTATTGCAAAACAGAGTCTGCACGACCTTGAGATCGTCTGACCAATGCACGTATTCTTGCACTCAATTCATTGAGATCGAATGGTTTAACTAAATAATCATCTGCACCACTGTCCAGACCTTTAACCCTGTCTTCTACAGACTCACGAGCCGTTAAAATGATAACAGGGGTAGGGTTTCCATCATGACGTATTGATTGTAATAAAGAAAGTCCGGATAGTTTGGGTAACCCTAAATCAAGAATGATTAATTCAAAAGATTCTGATTTTAGTGCCGCACGTGCGGCTTCACCATCTCTTAGCCAATCAACGATATAGCCAAATTGAGTCAAACCTGTTTTTACTGCATCACCCAAAAGCTCATCATCTTCAACAAGTAATAATCTCATCGTGGCTCCTACTAGGTCTTATCTTAAGGATAAGAAGTGGGTTATTGTTTTTCCATTTCCTTCTCGTCCATATGTTTTGTTAAATAAAATGCCTGAATTAAAACAAAAAGCAAAGTAAACCCTACACCACCAAATAATTTAAAATTGACCCATGCATCTGTGTCGTAGTGATAAGCAACGTAAAGGTTTAACGCGCCCATAACGATAAAAAATAAAGACCAGGCCATATTTAGTCTATGCCAGATAGCAGGAGACAGCTTTACATTTGCTTCCATCATTTTTTGAATAATTGGTTTTGAACCGATAAAGCTGGAGCTGAAAAAAATGATTGCCGATAACCAGTAAATGCCCGTGGGTTTCCATTTTATAAACCATGGATTATGAAAAAAGAGGGTAGCACTACCAAGCACCATGATAATTGCAAGGCTAATCACATGCATTTTTTCATAGCGTTGAAATTTTAATCGATAAAAAGCAACCTGGCTTAAAGAGGCAATCATGGCAACCGCAGTCGCAGAATAGATTCCGTAAATTTTGTATACAATAAAAAATAAAACAATTGGAAAAAAATCAAACAGTAATTTCATATGGTTAAATTGATAAATAAGATATTCAGAGTATAACACATGTTTTATGACACACCTGCAAGGTTCACGCCGGAATTATGAAAATAAATGCTTTATAATCATCTTTCTTAGCAAATGTAAGCTTGAATTTTACCAAACCAGGCGTGTTAACTCCCTTAATTTACGCTCGGCGCTAAAATTCGATACGGTATCATTATTAACTCACTAATATTTTTTGCCCAAGCCGCAATGATCTATTTCGACTCAAACCAGGATTTAAATCAATTATTGACTGAACTTTGGTTTGATGGCTTTTAGCAATTGCCCCTAAAGTATCACCTGATTTGATGATGTAGGATGTGGCCGGTTTGATTTTTTTCCAAACCACCAATTGCTGACCAGGCTTTAATGGCGCAGTACTGCTTAAAATATTCCACTTTTGAATGTCTTCACTGGAAACACCATAAATTTTCTCCAGCTTTTGATAATCATCTCCCTTCTGCACTATGTGAATTACTCGATGATTTCGTGCGGCACTCAATTGTTGAACCAGAGGTGGAGGGGCATTTGTGGGTTCATTTTTAACAATTACTGCCGTATTTTTACTGCTTGGAATCAAAATGGATTGATTAGGTTTTACCCGGTTTGTTTTTAATTGGTTGAGCTGTTTAATCAGATTTACCGTGGTATGGTAGCGGGTTGCAATGGAGCCCAGACTGTCACCTTTTTGAACCTGATGTTTGACCCAACTTACTCTCTTTTCTTCGGGGACGTTTGATAAATTGAGATTAAAGCGTTCAACTTTTTCAGCGGGTATCAAAAGTTTGAATGGCTTGTAGGGGGCGGTAGTCCAGCGATTATAGCCTGGATTTAGTTTAATAAGCTCTTTATAACTGATTCCTGCCAATCGAGCTGCATGATTCAAATCAATCTGACTGCCTATATTTACCTCTTCAAAATAAGGGAGATAAGGTATTTTGGGTAAGTCGACATGATATCGTTGTGGGTTTTTAATCACTTCAGCCAAAGCGAGTAATCGTGGAACGTATACTTTGGTTTCTCTGGGTATAGGTAAATTCCAAAAATCAATCGGACGTCCTGGACGAGTTGTCGCTTTTATTGCTCTGGCAATGGTGCCTTCACCAGCATCATAGGCTGCAACAGCCAAAATCCAATTGCCGTTAAAAAATTTATTTAAATATAGAAGATAATTCAGGGCGGCATCAGTAGAGGGACGAATACTGCGTCGTCCATCAAACCACCAATCCTGTTTTAAGCCAAGCTCACTTCCGGTACGCGGCATCAGTTGCCAAAGACCTGCTGCCCCAGCACCAGAATAAGCAAAAGGATCGTAGGCACTTTCAATCATGGGAACTAGTGCCAGCTCACCTGGTAATTTACGTTTTTTAATTTCGCCCAGGACATGATAGATATAGGGTTCAGATTGTCGACTCACTTTGTGGATATAGCTAGGATGTGCGACCAGCCAACGAATTTGCTCCTGAACTTCAGGTCTTGTCACTTCATGGCTCAGGCTAAATTCACGACGCAATACATCCCATACATCAGGAGCTCCACGGGCAAATACTTGATTTGCCAAGCCAATAAAGAGAAAAAGGCACCATAAAAAACTCATTAAATTGAATGACTTAAATTTCAATAGCATTACCTAATCACATAATTGGTTATGCAGTTTACTAAAAATTGGCAGAGTATTAAACCCTATTTGAATTGAGCAAGCACATTTAGAATAAAACCAATACTTATTGATTAATTATTTAAATATATCTTTTTGATTACGCAATACTGTAAATTGAGATAACTCATCGAACATTTTAGCACCATGAGTGATGGCGTAATTCTGAACTGCAGCCTGTTCAATACGTAAAAACGGATTGATTTTTAATTCATTTTCAATTGTTGACGGCAAGGAACAAAGCGATTTTTGCTTATCTAAAAATTCGCCATAATTGATTATGTCTGTGTTGGATGGTTCCACCATTTTTGCGAACTTTAAATTTTGTCGGGTGTATTCATGTGCACAAAAAACCAAAGTCTCTGGTGGTAATTGTTTCAACATGTTCAGGGAATGAAAAAGATCGGTCATCGTTCCATCAAAAACACGCCCACAACCTGCCGAAAATAAAGTATCACCGCAAAACAGCCAGCCCTGATCTGGTTCGTAATAGCTGATATGGGTTGCAGTATGTCCAGGGTTTACAAGAATACGAAATGTATTGGTACCAATGTGAATTATCTGTTGCGCGTTTACCGGATAATTTACATACGGTATACGCGAATCAACAGGGCCGTATATACGACAGGTCGGGAATTTACGGATGAGGTCTTCTACCCCGCCGGTGTGATCATGGTGATGATGTGTTAATAAAATGCTGCGAAGATCTAATCCGTTAGTTAAAGCATAATGCAAGACTGGTGCTGAATCACCCGGATCGACACAATCAAAAACCCCAGGTGTCTCGTCTACTATGAGCCAAATGTAATTATCATTAAAGGCATTAAGAGGAATTACTTGCATCCTTTTTCCCTGGAATTTGTCCTGTATGTGTCTCAATTATATAAGAGGATACTCCAGGGTTAAAGTAAGTTCGTAATGCATCAAGAACAATTTTCATTTCAGCTGCTAATGTATAGGGGGGATTAATGATCCATAAACCAGCACCAGTCATTCCGTCCTTTGGAGCCATAGTAAGATTAAATTCAAGACGCAGATTATCTTTGGCGCCAATGTCCTGAAGTCGTCTAATGAGTTGTTCCGTCAGTTTCCTGTTAACTACTGGGTACCAAAGGCAATAAACGCCTGTAGAAAAACGATTATAAGCCTGCTTCATCGCAGCAGGTATGTCTTTATATTCTTCTTTTATTTCATAAGACGGATCTATAAAAATAAGCCCTCTTTTTTCTGACGGCGGAAGTAGTGCTTTCATCGCGGCTATTCCGTCACTATTACTTAAATGAACTTTTTTATTAAAAAAGGGTATTTCATTCAGGGCATCATATTCTCGAGGATGCAACTCACACAAATAGGCTCTATCCTGGGTACGAAGAGCATTTATTGCCAGTGAGGGTGAACCAGGGTACATTCTGAGTTCATCACCTGCATTCAGAGTGGATATTGCTTTAAAATAATCGTGAAGTGCTGATGGAAGTTTCTTTTTATCTGGCCAGATTAATTTTATTCCCTCTCTATATTCTCCTGTTTTCTCAGCCTGTTTGTCCATTAAATCATAAATTCCCTTACCCGCATGTGTTTCTAAATAAAAGTATGGTTTCTCTTTGAGTTTGAGATAGCTAAGCAGACGAGTGAGGGTAATGTGTTTTAGAACATCAGCAAAATTGCCCGCATGATATCCGTGTTGATAACTAAGCATAATAGCACTTTAAGAAAAAATTTAGCGAAGTATAGCAGAATACGATGTTACTTCCTTTAATTTTAATCAATTAACCGTTTTAAAGTGCACTATACTTGTGTTGAGGGGAGAAAAAAGGAGCACATCATGGCGTTAAATGAAGACTATGAAGATCAGTCATTTTCAGACTTTAATTATGACGAAGATATGGATGAGATCGGCCATAAAAAAAGAATTAAACGCTTGCTCGAGGATCGGCTTGAGCGTAAACGCCTAAAAGATGAGTTCAGAGATGATTTTGATGAGGTTAATGGTGAGTTTGATTGGGATGAGCTGGATAAATAGAATAAAACATTACCGTTCAGCAGCCATCAGGGTGTTTTCTAACAGTGTAATAATAGTCATCGGTCCTACACCGCCAGGAACGGGAGTAATCCAGGACACTTTTTTGATGGCTTTATGAAAATCAACATCTCCTCTTAACGTGCCATCCTGGAGACGATGCATTCCTACATCGAATAATACTTGATCTTGATGAAGCCAATTGACGTCAATCACATCAATAATTCCAGTAGCGACAACGAGTATGTCTGCCATTTCGACAATTTCTTGCAGTTGCCCTGTAAAGCGATGACACAGAGTAACTGTTGCACCTGCCATCAGTAATTCGAGACTCATTGGCCTCCCTACAATGTTGGAAGCTCCAATAACCACAGCATGCTTTCCTTTAACTGGAAGTTGATAATAATCCAGTAAATTGATAATGCCCAATGGAGTGCAAGGGCGTAATGCGGGATTTTTTTGGGCTAATCTGCCCATATTATAGGGATGAAAGCCGTCTACATCTTTCCGGGGATCAATATGTTCAATGATAATACTTTCATTAATATGCTTGGGTAGTGGTAATTGAATAAGAATTCCATCTATTTGTGAGGAATTATTTAAAGTTGTTATTAAATGGAGTAGCTCTTCCTGGGTTGTTGTTTCAGGTAAGTCATAAGAATGAGAGAGAATTCCCGTTTCTTCACATGCTTTTCGTTTGTGATTCACATAGATGGTTGATGCCTGGTCATTACCAATCAAGATTACAGCAAGACCTGGAGCCCTGTTATATTTACTAATGTATTCTTTTATGTGTTGTTTTAATGCGTCACGGCGGAGATTAGCGACTTTTCTGCCGTCAATTAATGAAGCTGACATAATTATCCCATATAAACTAGGGTTTGAATTATGAATTACACATTTGGGTAATGCAATATAAATCAATTGGGTGTCGCAAAACACCCAACATTTTATTTGGTAGCTACAACAATGGGCTGGTCAAATTTAAATACCACACCAAATTCTATGAGTTGTTGATTGGCAGACATTATATTTTCTTTAGTCACCCCGCCCAATGGGTCGAGAGTATCTGTTTTAATACTTTTGTAATTAATGCGGCTGTAATCCATTCGTACTGCCAAACGTTGGGTTATTGACTGTTGGATGCCTAAGCCATAGCGAAATCCATTTCGTCTTTTGCTAAAGTTTGCAAGGGAAATATCAGAAGTATTCACTTTGAATTCACTGTTCGTTAAGCCCAACCGACCATAGAATAGAGTGTTAGGGGTGAATTGATAACCAGGCAATAAGCTAATTCCCAGACTGTTTTTTATTTTAATGGAAGTGTCTGAGAAGGTGCCATTCACAAATTCCCTGTTAAAACCGGTGGATGCGGTAGTGCTTAAGTTTCCATTAATCTCTGCAGCAAGATAGAATATGTTGTTATACACTCTGTTAATACCCACAAACAAAGTGCCAAATATTCCCGTTGCCGATAAATGAGCTTTATTAATCACATCAAAGTCAGGTGCAAAACTAGCATTTGGCCGGGTGACACGTGCCCTCATAGTGAAGTCAACAGTATCCGAACCCACGCCTGCTCCGACATATACTCCTGCGTGTAATGAAGCTGAGTTTGCTAAAATTAATGCGCCTACAGCTATTCCAATTGTCTTCCTTAACATGTTTCGCTCCCTTTTGAAGAGCATAAACTGTATCGTTTATTTTGACTTGGAACAATAGTGCTGTTTTGAATAGGGTAGGAATTAGAAAATAAAACGGTATTAGTCCAGAAGGTTATTCTCAATTTTACGTAAATAATTTTTTGCCAATTGATACGCTTGTGCCAGGTTATGCATTACTTCCGGACGCATATTTTCCTCCTGTGCAATCATTTCGTTATAGCAACTGAGTAAGAATTCATTGAGTTTTTTGCATTTTTCCTCATCATTTATATTCATTAAAAATATTTCTACGACTTCAATTTCCCTATTCATAATGCTTCCAAAATTTGGCCTGACACTTAAATATTATAGTTCAATGTCGCAAAATTTCTGGTAAGTGATTTTTAAAGTCGGTTTAAATTTAAAAAAAATTAATATAAAAATGGCGTTATAGTTTTGCATTTATAGTAAATATAACGTTATGATAATGATGAATATTCATATATTAAGGATGACAATCAAAATGCGACGAACATTAATTAAATTAATGGTGTTACCCAGTATTATTATGTTCTGTAATACTACTTTTGCTTACACCCCTAAAGTTCCTCTTTTAGGAAAGACTTTAACTCAGTCAGACCAGCAACAAATAACTCCAAAACAGGCTTTAATGCGTTTAAAAGAAGGAAATCAACGTTTCTTGACCAATAAATTAATACCCAGAGATTATTTACGTCAGGCAAAACAATCTTCCTATGGTCAATTCCCGTTTGCTGTAGTTTTAAATTGCATGGACTCCAGAAGTATTCCTGAGTTTATGTTTGATCAAGGATTGGCTGATTTATTTACTTTACGTGTTGCTGGAAATGTATTGAATAATGATAATTTGGGCAGTATGGAATTCGCAACCCAAGCTGCAGGTGCGCGCTTGATTGTTGTCTTAGGTCACACTTCTTGTGGTGCTGTCGCAGGAGCGTGTAAAGGCGTTCAATTAGGACATTTAGATGATGTATTGAATAAAATTCAGCCTTTAGTTGCTCCATCTATGGAAGAATTAGGTACCAAAGACTGCGCTGATCCGAAACTTGTTGATACCATTGCCAAAGCCAATGCATTAGCCGTTGTTCGGGATATAAGAGCAAGAAGTCCTATTATTGATGATTTAATCAAATCCAAACAATTGGGTATTGTGGCCGGAATTCACGATATAAGAACTGGTCAGGTTACTTTTTTTGAAGATGAGCGTTCTGTACCTGCTTAGTAAAATGCCCACTGGCCCACATGTTACTTATGTGGGCTTTTCTTTAAAGTACATTTATCTACTTTAAAGTAAAAGAAATAATTAGCTCATCTCCAATCAGAATAATTCCAGCCTTAAATATTTAAATCAATATGTACTTATTTTCTCGAAATTAATTAATTATTTATAATAAAAACGTTTAATAATTAAAAGACAATAAAGTATCTCTTTCAATTTCTTTAAAAGTTGCGCCAAAGTCTGGACAAAAGAAATAGGGTAATATAAATTGACTCTTTTTATCAGGATAATTGAATGCGTATTGCCTTAGTGGTTGAATACGACGGTAGCCAATATCACGGCTGGCAGGCTCAAACCGGCCTTCACACGGTACAACAAGCGGTGGAACATGCGTTATCCAAAGTTGCTGACACCCCTGTTTCTATTGTATGCGCGGGCAGAACCGATACTGGAGTTCATGCTACCAATCAGGTGATCCATTTTGACAGTGATAAACAGCGCACGATACGCGCCTGGATTCATGGTGCCAATTCATTCTTGCCCAAAGACATTTGTGTTAAATGGGGCAAAGAAATGCCAGAAGATTTCCATGCACGTTATTCAGCAACATCACGCAGATACCGCTATGTGATTTATAATGGAGCGATTAGACCTGCTTTATTACGAAGTAATGTGACCTGGCAATATCGACAACTGGACCATCGTTTAATGCACCAGGGAGGGCAAAGTCTGTTAGGAGAAAATGACTTTACTTCGTTCCGTTCCGTTGAATGTCAATCCAATACACCGATGCGTCATATTAGTAATCTGCAAGTGACACGCTCCGGTGATTTAGTAGTAATCGATATTACAGCCAATGCCTTTTTGCATCATATGGTACGCAATATTGCTGGCGTTTTAATCGCTGTTGGTTCAGGAAAACATCCAGTATCCTGGGTAGAAGAAGTGTTAAAAGCAAAAGATCGTAAATTAGGTGCTGAAACAGCCCCATCTTATGGGCTCTACTTGGTTCAGGTGACCTATCCGCAACAATTTGCTATTCTACAAAATAATCTGGGCCCATTATTTCTGTGGGAGAAATGATTGAAACCCTCTCGTATTCGAGTAAAAATGTGTGGTATGACCCGAGCTGAAGACATCGATTATGCGGTTCATCTCGGCGTTGATGCCATCGGGTTAATTTTTTATAAAGGCAGCAAACGCCATGTAACTTTGACTCAAGCCAGAAAACTACTTCATAAGATCCCGGTATTGGTTAATGTGGTCGCCGTTTTGGTCAATCCTGAAAAACATTTTGTTGAAGAACTGCTTAATGAATTACCCATTAACACCCTGCAATTTCACGGGAATGAATCGCCTGAATTTTGTCATCAGTTTAATACACCTTATATAAAATCAATCCACCCAGAAAGCGGCTCGCATATTTCAGACATGGCTCATGAGTTCTCTCAAGCTGGAGCTATACTTTTAGATACTCCCTCTGCTACAAGTAAAGGGGGCACGGGTCTGACTTTTGATTGGTCAATTATACCGGATGATTTAGCAAAACCTTATATTCTGGCTGGCGGATTGAATGAAGCGAATGTGCGCGATGCGATCAATTCTTCTTCTCCTTATGCAGTGGATGTATGTAGTGGGATTGAAGCGTCTCCCGGTATTAAAAATCATCAAAAAATGAGTCGATTTATTAACGCATTATGGGGCATAACATGAGTAATGAAGAACTTCCAGATGAACACGGCCATTTTGGTCAATACGGGGGTATGTTCGTAGCAGATACTCTGATGCATGCTTTGCAGGAATTGAATAATGCCTATGCAAAATACCGATATGATCCTGAATTTTTAGCCGAACTGCATCATGAATTAAAAGATTATGTGGGCCGTCCTAATCCCCTGTACCATGCCGAACGTTTAAGTACCCTTGTGGGTGGGGCTCAAATTTATCTTAAAAGAGAGGATTTGAATCACACGGGTGCGCACAAGATTAATAATACTGTCGGACAGGGCTTGTTAGCAAAAAGGATGGGTAAAACCCGAATTATTGCCGAAACAGGAGCCGGACAGCACGGAGTTGCCTCCGCGACAATTGCTGCAAAATTAGGCTTTCAATGTGTGGTATACATGGGTGAAGAGGATGTAAGACGACAATCCTCCAATGTATATCGCATGAAATTATTGGGTGCCGAGGTAGTTCCGGTCACCTCAGGTTCGAAAACACTTAAAGATGCGCTTAATGAAGCAATGAGAGATTGGGTCAGTCATGTCGATGATACTTTTTATATTATTGGAACTGTTGCGGGCCCCCATCCTTACCCTCAAATTGTTCGCGATTTTCAATCGATAATCGGAATTGAAGCAAGGGAGCAATGTTTGGAAAAAACAGGTCGTCTACCTGATGCACTGGTTGCATGTGTTGGTGGAGGCTCTAATGCCATTGGTCTTTTTTATCCTTTTTTAAATGATTCATCAGTTAAAATTTATGGGGTTGAGGCAGGAGGTAAAGGTTTGGAGTCCGGTCAACATTCAGCCTCGTTAATAGCTGGTAAACCTGGAGTGTTACATGGTAATCGAACCTATTTGCTCTGTGATGAGTATGGTCAGGTTAAAGACACTCACTCCATTTCAGCTGGCCTTGATTACCCCGGTGTAGGACCTGAGCATTCTTACTTAAAGGATTCTGGAAGAGTAACCTATGAAGCTATAAATGATGATGAAGCATTGCAAGCTTTTCGCACGTTAACAAAAGTAGAAGGAATCATGCCAGCACTGGAGTCCAGTCATGCCATAGCTTATGCCATGAAATTGGCGCGTACAATGTCCAAGGATAAAATAATCATTGTGAATTTGTCTGGGCGTGGAGATAAGGATATTCATACTGTTGCCGCAATTGATGGTATTTCAGTGTA
Source organism: Legionellaceae bacterium UBA2794 (assembly GCA_002352055.1). GTDB lineage: Bacteria > Pseudomonadota > Gammaproteobacteria > Legionellales > Legionellaceae > Legionella. The sequence goes on along the minus strand of DEHS01000106.1, from coordinate 10,897 downwards.
AATTATAATATTAAGATTTTTACTCAGGTACAATATGAACCGAATCGATAAAACTTTAACTCGAATCAAAGCCACTGGAAAAAAAATGCTCAGCCCCTATATAACTGCAGGGGATCCTCATCCAGAAGTTACCGTCCCTTTAATGCATGAATTAGTTAAAGCGGGTGCTGATATTCTTGAGATTGGTATTCCTTTTTCAGATCCGATGGCTGAGGGCCCGGTTATTCAGCATGCTATGGAGCGTGCGTTAGCTCATTTTATTCATCCAAAAGATGTATTAGATATGGTAAAAGAGTTTCGGAAAAAGGATAATGACACACCTGTAATTATTATGGGTTATCTCAATCCAATAGAGCACTATGGATATGAGCTTTTTGCGCAGCATGCAGTTGAAGCTGGAGTGGATGGAACTATTCTGGTTGATTTACCCCCAGAAGAAAGCCAGGAGCTGGCTGCTATCTGGAAACAGCATGGACTTTACAGTATTTACCTGTGTTCGCCTACGACAACTGATGAACGCATGCGATTAATTAATCAGTATGCTAATGGATATCTTTATTATGTTTCGTTAAAAGGTGTTACTGGTTCAAATGCACTGGATATTTCAGCTTTAAAATCGCAGTATGAGTATCGAAAAGCCCAAACCACTCTTCCTTTAATGGTAGGATTTGGCATTAAAACCCCGGAAATGGCGGGAGCAGTAGCTGCTTTTGCTGATGGAGTAATCGTTGGAGCTGCTTTGATAACTCAAGTTTTAGAAGCTTATGAACACAATCACAATTATCTTGAAGCAGGAGCCTTATTGATGAGCTCTATGCGTCATGCAATCGATAATGGAACATTATAAATGACAGAAATTAATGAAAAAAGATCGCATTTCATCAGACAGTTAATTACTGATGACTTGAAGAATGAGAAATATAACGAAATAGTGACACGTTTCCCTCCTGAGCCAAATGGATATTTACACGTGGGGCATGCCAAATCCATTTGTTTAAATTTCGGTTTGGCTAATGAATTTAAAGGAACTTGTTTTTTGCGGTTTGATGATACTAATCCTATTAAAGAAGAAGAAGAGTACGTTAATGCAATAATTGATGATGTCAAATGGTTAGGTTTTGAGTGGTGTGCTTTGACTCATTGTTCAGACTATTACCAAACACTTTATGATTTGGCTGTTGAACTTATTAATAAAGATCTGGCTTATGTGGATAGCCTGACTATGGAAGAAATCCGTGCTTATCGAGGAACCTTACAAGAACCAGGTAAAGACAGTCCCTTCCGAAATAGGCCCAAATCAGAAAACCTGGATTTATTTGCACGGATGAAAGCAGGTGAGTTTGCTGATGGTGCTCACGTGTTACGGGCCAAAATCGATATGAAATCTGGTAATGTTAATATGCGCGATCCGGTTTTATATCGTATACGTCATGCACACCACCAGAGAACAGGTGATGCCTGGTGCATCTACCCTATGTATGATTATGCTCATCCTGTATCAGACGCTTTGGAAAAAATTACCCATTCTTTATGTACTCTGGAATTTCAGGATCATAGACCCCTTTATGACTGGTTGATTAATAATTTGCCTTTGCCCGCTAAGCCTGTGCAAACTGAATTTGCTCGTCTTAACTTATCGCATACAATAACCAGTAAACGTAAATTGCGTGAGTTGGTGGAAAAAAATGTTGTCAGTGGATGGGATGATCCACGTTTACCTACATTAAAAGGCATGCGCAAAAGAGGATATCCTCCTGCTGCCATTCGCCAGTTTTGTGAGATGATTGGCATTTCGCGCAGTGACTCATTAATTGATATGTCTTTATTAGAAGAATGTGTCCGTGCAGATTTAAATCTATCGGCAAAACGTGCTTTATGTGTCATGGATCCTGTAAAAGTAGTAATTACCAATTATCCAGAAGATAAAGTGGAGCAAATCAAGGCACATTTTTACCCTCAAGATCCTGATTCAGCAACCCGTGAGCTGCCTTTTTCTCGCGAAGTGTATATTGAACGATCGGACTTTATGGAAGATCCTCCTAAAAAGTATTTCCGCCTTTCTCCGGGAAGTGAAGTACGCTTACGACACGCCTATGTGATTAAATGTAACGAAGTAATAAAAAATGAGGTAGGGGAGGTAGTCGAAATACATTGCTCCTATGATGAAAATACTTTAGGAAAAAATCCCGAAGATCGTAAAGTAAAGGGGGTTATTCACTGGGTTTCCTGCGCTCAGGCCTATCCCGTTATGATTCACCAGTATGACCGATTGTTCACCGATCCCAATCCTGCTCGCGAGGAGGATTTCCTGCAATTTTTGAATCATGATTCCTTTCACGAAGTACAGGCATTTTGTGAACCAGCATTAGCTCATCAGGCTGAGGGCGACGTGTTTCAATTTGAGCGTTTAGGATATTATTGTGTGAATTCGGTTGATTCAGGCAAGGTTCAGGCTTTTCATCGGATTGTTGATCTCAAAGACACATGGGGTAAGGTTAGCTAGGGGGAAAAATGTTACACGTTTATAATTCTTTAACACGAGCAAAAGAACCATTTGTTCCTTTGGTTCCCGGAAAAATTGGTATGTATGTCTGTGGTATAACGGTATATGATCGTTGTCATTTAGGGCATGCGCGCTCAATGGTTTCTTTTGATGTTATTGTTCGCTATCTTCGCTCTCAGGGCTATATTGTAAACTACGTGCGAAATATCACGGACATTGACGATAAGATAATTGCTCGTGCGAATGAAAGAGGAATAACAATTGAAGAATTGACCTCCGAAAACATTAAAGCTATGAATGAAGATACCCAGGCTTTAAATATTCTTGCACCTGATTTTGAACCTTGCGCAACGGATCATATCCATTNNTTATTAGATAAAGGCAATGCTTATATCAATGATGAAGGCGATGTCTGTTATCAGGTAGATTCCTTTGCTGAGTACGGTAAACTGTCACATAAAGATATAGAGGGGCTTCTTTCAGGGGCGAGAGTGGAAATTGTGAAAGCAAAGCGTTCTCCATTAGATTTTGTTTTATGGAAAAAAGCAAAACCTAATGAACCAAGCTGGCCCTCACCCTGGGGGCAAGGTCGTCCCGGTTGGCATATTGAGTGTTCCGCAATGGCAATAGATGAATTAGGTGAGCATTTTGATATTCATGGGGGAGGGCAGGATTTACAGTTCCCACATCATGAGAATGAAATTGCTCAAAGTGAGGCCGCTACAGGTAAAACTTTTGCTAATTATTGGTTGCATGCAGGAATGCTCCAGGTTAATCATGAAAAAATGTCAAAATCAGTAGGTAATTTTTTAACCATAGCCGATGTTCTAAAAGATCACCATCCTGAGGTAATTCGTTACTTTCTTCTTAGCAGTCATTATCGAAGTGCGCTTAATTATTCTGAAGAAAATCTGATGAATGCTAAAAAAGCATTGGCAAGACTTTATCAGTCTATCAAGGAGTCTGATAGTGTCCCTGATGAAGGAGATTTAGCTCAGGAATGGATAGAGCGGTTTAATGAAGCAATGAATGATGATTTTAACACGCCTATTGCCTTGTCCGTACTCTTTCAGATAAGTCATGAGATAAATAAAGAGAACTCTCCTGTTTTAATCCGGACCTTAAGACATTTGGGAGGAGTTATGGGTTTGTTACAGNNCAGAATCCCATATCGTTCTTACAGTCAGGCTTAGCGGATAATGAGCGCTCAGTCATTGATGAGCTAATCGCTGAGCGTCTTCAGGCTCGTAAGGAACGAAACTGGTCCCGTGCTGATCAAATAAGGGATGAATTATTAAGCCGGGGTATCGAACTGGAAGATGGAACACAGGGTACTACCTGGCGTAAAATTTCGGATTAGGGTGTGTTCCCCCCTTATCCCCATGCCCTGGATATGTTAATAGCAGAGCATCTCTGGGTTGCTTCGTCGCGNNTCGCGATGCTCCTCGCAATGACAGATTAACTCTCACCATTTGTGTGTGTATTTTTTTTTGCATCATGCTTTTGATTCGTCTGGGTCATCTGGATATTCATTGTCATTGCGAGGAGCATCGTGACGAAGCAACCCAATACGCTCTAATAACCTTCCTCATTCGTAATAATAATCTATGTCAACGTTCCTGATTAGTCCAGTTGTAAAGGAGTCCAAAAGATGCTCCATTAAGAGCCAATTTTTTGTTTAAAATAACGCAAACAGGGTTCATTATTTTAATCAAATTTAATTTCTATTATATTTTTTTTTATTAGATTTTCAGGTATATTTTTTTCCCCAATAAAATGATACAGCCTTGTACACTTATATTAGCTGATGCAACTCAATCAACCTTAAAACTACATCCTCTCACAAGTTAGTGATAGGTCGAATGCGCGCTTTATTTTCAAATCTCAGTATGTGGCGTTGCAATAATTTTAATCATTTAATAGTTTTAAATGATTGAACTCTGTTTAGTTAAATGTAGTAATATAAGGCACTGATTTGATTCTATATTTTTCAAAAAGCATACATTTTTCTTTCATTCAACTTATTTTTTTCATGTTGTGGATAATTGTTAAGTTTTATTAAAATACAAAATGAAAAATTCTCGTCCTTTAATTGTATAATTTTTGTATGTATTTGAATTATTTGACAATATTAAGAAATTTTATGTTTTTATTTCTTGATTATCAAGTATAATGCGACCCAAATTTCACTTGGTAACTTTATGAACGAAGGTATTACTCTTTACGTTGATTATCATACGTTAATAGTTCAAAAAGCCAAGGCCTGGAAGTTTTTACTTGAAGAAACACTATTCTTGAGAATTGAACAAGGACTATGCTTCGGAATTGGAATAGCTTCAATACTCGCGATATCAGCTGGGAAAATTAAAGAATTTAATCAATTAGTGATGACGATGCATCAAGTGGGTAATAACCTTTCTAATTGGAAAGAGTTATATGACACTGAATCGGCCAATATCCTGGGATTCATGGACATCGTAAATCGAGTTGATATGAATCAAAAAAATGATTTAAATTTTGATTATATAATAGGTCCGAATCGGAGTTATTTTGCCTATACAGATTCTATTATTCCTTTGCCGGAAAGTTTTTCTGGAGTTTACACGCTTACAGAGCTTATTGATGTTTTAAATTTGATTGCAACTATGGCCATAAATTCTAATCTAAATCATCCTTTAAGTATCTTATTTAATCAAATGAACCACGTATTTGTGGTCAGTTGGGATTCCAAAGCCATGCTTTGGCATGTTGCAGGACCCAATCAATTGCCAATTGTGAGCGTGAAAGACTCCTTGATTGTGGCCCAGATGTTGGAGAAAGAATTTAGCGATGCAATTTTTTATGCTCATTTTGTAGTTACGCGCACGGATTATGAAATAATTAATTGGCATGATTTAATTAAAAATTTATATGAAAATAAGAAGTGGAAAGAAATTCATTCTCCCACCCCTTATAAAATGAAACAATTTACAGCCAAAGGAGCTGATTGGTTGAGGGTGGCTATATGTGGTGATGATTTTAAAGCAGTCGAGTCTCTAATAGACGCCGGACAGATTTTAAATACAACCTTAAATAGTTCAAGTTCCAGCCCTTTGCATCTAGCTGTAGTAAATAAAGCTTCGCCGCGTTTAATTGAAAAATTACTAAAGAATAAAGCTTTTTTTAAATCAATAGAGGAGTGTCATGATGCCTGGTTCTATATCTCTCTAAAGCACTGTTTCGAATTGGCACAACTTGTTCTTAAATATATTCCGATGAAAAATTTTAACTTTAAAAATAAATTCGATTTTTCTGTTATATCTTATGCCACATTAGAAAAAAGGATTGACTTAATAAACCTGTTTATAAATAGTCATGATGTATCTTATGGATTATTAAACCTTAAAAAAAGTTTATTTATTGCTGTTGAAATAGGGCATAAAGAGGTTTGTGAATTATTACTTGGTTATAGTGACAAAATAAATGCAGGTATTGAACTACAAAGAACAAATCAAATGGAAATAGAGGAAGAGGCACTTATTGATGAAGAAAATATTGAAATAAAACTCCTTCAAAAAGCTGTCAGATACGGACATATCTCTTTAGTATTGTTTTTTTTAGAAAAATTCTCAATCAATTACGAAGAAAAAAATGATTTGCTCTTTATTGCCGCGAGATATGGATACAAAGAAATTGTAAGTATTTTATTGCAGCAAGGAGCCAGTGAAACAGTCTATGAATTGGATACATCATCTATAAAAGTAGCGTGTTATAAGGATGAACATACACGAATTACAGCTGAAGAGTTAATCAAATCAAATACTAACTCACTTAATAAAACAGTAACATTAACTGCGACAGACATCGCCACGATTATGGGACATAATCAAATCGTTGATTTACTTCATGGGTACAGGCACTCATTGAAGAGTAAAAATCAAGCTGGAAATCTAACTGTATACTCTATTTTTAGCAATAAAAATGTAGAGCCTTCAGTAGAAAAACGTCTGGATGATAAATTTAATCTTCAATAGGTGTAAAAAGTTAATGAATTGAATACTCTCTCATTATACTTCCACTATGGTTACAACACTCGTTTATTTTCATTTTTATTGAAAACCTTAAGGATTTATGTTTTATTTTATGACACAATGCGATGCAAATAGGCTTAGTATTATTTTACTTTATGACAATTTATATTATTTCTAACGAGCGCAAGGTAGATAAAATTATTGAACAAATGCGCACTAAAAAATTGCCCCCTGGTGATACTAGAAATAAAAGCGCTTTAATAATAGGAGAAGGCTCTGTTACTTCCATGCTGCCAGAGTTAAGCCTATTATGTGACAATGTTATTCTGGCCGATATAAATGCGGATGTGATTGAGCATAACCAGCTTATTATTGATCTGCTTCTTATGAGTAGTAATAGAGCTCAGTTCGCGAACTTATACAAGAAAAATGCAGGAGTCTACGCCTATCATATGTTAGAAGAATATGAACAAAATGGCGACTGGGGGCAACTAGGGTTTAAAAAATTGTGCGCGCGTGCTGAGGATCTAGGAACTTCGTTTTTTCTGTCCTCCGAAGAGAGATTTTTGCAATGTAAAAAGGCTGCTGAATTGTTAAGAATCGAGCCTTTAATTATTAATGTTTTTGATTTAGAACAAGTTAAAGTAGTTCAACACGATTTAAAACAAAGTAACCGTTCTATTTCAGTTATAAATGTAACCAATCTCTATGAATGGGATGCAAATAAAAATGTTCTTGAATGTAAAAAAAGAGCAGAATGGCAGCCTAATCATAATGTTCGTAATATGTTAAAACTCTTATTAGATAGTGCCTCTGAATACATTATTTTATATTCGGGGTATGAAAAAAATGATGATCTGCATTTGGTTGCAAAGGTTAATACAACGCTTGATGATTACTTATCTGAAGTGGAACAGGCAGTTCAAGAGCAAATTGCGGGTTACGAAAAATCGTTACAAAAATTATATGAAAGTAAGTCTTCACAATTCAAATCAATATTCTGCAGCAAGCTTTCTTCAGAAATTCAAACAGAGAACAAGGAACAAATGCAGTCTAAGGATATATATAAAAACAGTTATTGATTTATAAATTAATTATAAAGTACCTTCGTCTAACTTGGTTAAAACTTGTGTTGCCTGATTTAGTATGGCTTCTTTTTTTTCAGCAGTCATTTTTTGCCAGTTTAAGTAGGGGTAGTGAAGACGCGAGTTGCCTTTAAGTTTCCCTTCATTCTTTTTAAGAAAATGCCAATACAATGAATTAAATGGACATGCTTTTTCTCCTTCAACTTCATTGGGTGTGTAATAGCATGATTTGCAAAAGTCACTCATTCTATGGATGTACTTCCCGCTGGCAGCATAAGGTTTGCTGGCCATTAAACCGCCGTCAGCATAAAGTGCCATTCCCAAAGTATTGGGTAGCTCGACCCATTCATATGCATCTGCATAAACAGCTAAGTACCACTCACAGACTTGCTTGGGATCAAGTCCAGTAAGCAAGGCAAAATTACCCGTTATCATGAGGCGCTGAATGTGGTGGGAATATGCTGCAACCCTGGTTTGTCTTACAACCTCTTCCATACAAAACATTTTAGTATCTTGTCCCCAAAATAAAGCAGGTAATGGTTTTGACGCACTGAAATAGTTTTTGTTTGCATACTCTGGCATGTTGATCCAATATATTCCTCGGACGTATTCACGCCAGCCTAAAATTTGACGAATAAACCCCTCAACAGAGTTTAAGGGCGCAGACTGACTTCTATAGGCACGTTCAGCCATTTGGCATAATTCCAGGGGAAGTAACAGACCTGCGTTGAGGTAAAAAGATAACCTGGAGTGATATAGGTATATTTCATTAGCGCGCATTGCATCTTGGTAAGTGCCAAAGTCGGCAAGTAAATGAGCCATGAAATAATCAGTTTCCATTAGCGCCTGTTCCCGAGTTACGGCAAAATTAAAAGGGAATAAGTCGCCAAAATGATTTGAAAACTCATTATTTACCAATTTTAAAACATCGATTGAGATAGAATCTGCAGAGTGATCACGACGATTAGGGAACTCTGATATATGGTTGGCATTTTTCCGGTTTTGAGCATCATAATTCCAGGAACCTCCAACCGGCTTTCCTTGTTTATCTATTAAAATTTGATGTTTTTTGCGCAGCATCCGATAAAAATATTCCATTCGCAGAGTATTCTTATCCTGAGCCCACTCCTTAAACTCATTTATCGTACATAAAAATCTGTTATCTTCATAAAGAGTTATGGGGGTTTTCATTTGTTTCTTTAACTTTTCGATAATCTGCAAAACACGCCATTCTCCTGGAAACGTGATACATACTTCTGTACTATGCTCCTCCTCAACAGCTCGTTGAAGTTCTCGTGCGAAATCTCCTTCGTTTTTTGGATCATCATACCGGACATATCGCACATTATATCCTGTGCTAATTAATTGCTCGGCAAAATGACGCATCGCAGAAAATAGAAAGGCAATTTTTTTAGGATGGTGCTTCACGTAGGTAGCCTCTTCCTTAACCTCACACAGAAAAACAATATCATGATTCTTGTCGATTGCACCTAATGAAGAAATCGATTCACTGAGCTGATCACCTAGCAGAAAACACAGTTTTGACATGAACAGTCCTAGTTTCTTTGGTTTTTAGTTGATGTAATAGTATAAGATGGAAAGTTCATCATTTATTTTGATTTCATTACCATTAATTATTCAATCTATGTTTTGGCAGCGCCACATAAAGCGTACCTTTGTGATATAAACTATTGGCTTCGATACCTGCTTGATCACCTTCTCCTTTATAGACGTCAACATGAGCTCCTACAATAGCTCCACCCGCATCTTGTGCAATACACATCTGGGTCGAATAATTACAATTATAAATAAAATTCATACCAATAGGGATGACCTTGTGATCTGTTGCGCATGAGGCATGGGATGTAAGAGGGATATTTTCTGATCCGTAAGGCCCTCCCTTTTCTACTATGAAAAATACAAAACTTTGATCACGATTTCTTAAATCGTGCGCTTTATCACGATTCTCAGGTTTGTCTAAAAATTGGCGTATAAGCTTTTCCGAACCAGCGCTTTGTCTGACTTCCTGTGACATATTACANNATTTGGCTTCATCATGACAATTCGGATCTTTTGCACACTGTTCCATTGTATCAATGTTCCCCCCACAAGTTGGATCTTGTGCGCATTGAATTATTCTACCCAGCATGGTGCGAGGTCTCCCATTAAAGCCATCGTAGTTGAGGCGCAATATTTTGCCATCAATTAGTAATGATCCTGATCCCTGAAGCATTAAAAACGCGGGGTCATTTGGATTTTTGATATAACCGATTACATGTTTTGGATCTAAAGCTCCATGACTTATTTCTTCTCGATCTGGCGCAACAGAGTAAGTTCCATTATTATTTTTCAAGCAATAACTACGCATCATATTGGTAAGTGGGTCTACTCCGCACAGAGGTGTTTTTAACTTATATTTTTTACTTTCCAATGCGACATTTACTACTCCCGGGTTGCTATAAATTGGGTATAAAAATGCGCCACCACGTTTGGTACGAGCCTCAATAGGTGCTGGAGCATAATAAGCAGTAAATAAAAATTCACCTTTTTTAAATCCTCCCTGATTTTCAGGCCACCCATCGCTTTTATACCAGTCAAATTCGTTTTTGACGCTTGATAAATATTTTGAAAAGTTACCCTGAGCAGCTTTTGCGAGAGTTAGCATTTTTTGATTGGTATCGATACACCATTGTTGGCGTTTGTAAGTATGACCGGCAATCGTTATTGTTTTTAATTCGCCTTGTCTTTTTTTGCAATTTTCAATCTGATTGTTTAATGCATTTATAATTTCATTCATATTACCTGAAGGATTTTCAGAGGGTAGCTCTGATGCTGAAATTTTATGAAATTTAAAACGTAAAACCCCGGGCTCTTTGGCAGCCATTTTCTGTCTTGAACTAAAATCTGCTAACCTTCTCACATCCAAACAGCGCTGTATGGGATCATCTGGCAGAGCTGCTTCGGTAATGATGCTAAAAATCATGAGTGTGATTGACAAAACTGTTCGTAACATGGATCTCCTTCAGTGCAATGAGGTTGGGTATTCATAATCAATTGGAATCATGAATATGATTTATATATATTTTTTTATTATCTATTAAAACAATGAATTAGGGAAATGGAATCATTTGCGATGCATAAATTCGAAAGATGAATTGATCCAAGGATGAACTTATGGATTTAGAAATTGTGAAGAGTTTCTATTTTTGAGAGAAATTTGAGCTTAGGGTAGGTTGGGTCATTTTGACCCAACAAGCAAATCACTGGATTATGGTGAACATTGAGTGTTGGGTCAAATG
>DEHS01000079.1 GCA_002352055.1 Legionellaceae bacterium UBA2794 | reverse complement strand
TACGCTTTGCTATTACGGGCTACCAATCTACAAATTCAGGCACCATTTGATTTATAAATACTATTTAGATTAAAGAGTATTAATATTGGATTGAGCTAATCTATATACTAATTTCTCTCGCAGATCGATTGCCCGAAGCACTGAAACATAACTCCAGGTTAGCGATACAGCTCCTTGAGGTAATCCTGTGTTTAAATTAATTTGCTCGCTTATATTTAAATCTGGAGCATATTGCTTAACAAGATTTAAATATTCATCCCCAGTACTCAAGTATTTATTTATCAACAGTCGATTNNTGCAGCGAGAGTATAATAATATTCTGCAACAGTAGCGGTTAAAATATACCAGGGATTGCCGGTGCTATCTGTGTGATAACCATCATAAGTATCCCCTGGATATCTGCCAAATAATACGGCCCCCTTATGATTCTGATTTAAAGGAAACATGGAAGCAAATTGATGGTGTAAGGCTTTAACAGTGTTGATTACAAAATTACTGTTGGGAGCAAAATTGCCTTTGGTTTCAGGGTTTAGCAAGACTCCCAAAAGAACAGAAGTGTCCAGCTCAAGAGTTTTTTGTGGTCCTGAATGGGGCGGTAACGTTGCCCTAATTAAATGATTATCTTTATCGAGGTGCTGTTGTAAGCGATTATCAATTAATTTTGCCTGAGTTGTGTAATAAAGAGCTGCCTGAGTATCATATAATCGGTTTGCCAGCGTGGCACCGTCAAGTAACGCTTTCTTTTGGCTCATCGCTGTAAAAAAATGATGTCCATATACCTCTTCCCACAAATCAAAATTATCGTCCTGCCAATGATGCGCAATGTATTCCAAATCCATTTTAATAGCACCCATGGTTGAAGGGTCCATTACGCCACGGTACAAATGGGTCGTTACATAATTAGTTTCATGCTGATCTAATAATTGATGAGCAAATCGGATAAGTACCGATGCTCTTATAGCGGGACCATCATTTTGCGGCCTACCCCAAGCACCATCAAAAGGATAACCATTTAGGTAAAATTTGGGCTCACCCAAAATATCCTGATTAGGTAGGGGGTCTATTTGATGTTGAATGGTTTTAGTCCAATTAACATATTCATATAAACGGTTTTTGTAATCACTAGCATGATTTGACTCGTACCAGGTTTCGACCAGACTCATAGCTATTGCTGAATCTCTAACCCAGTCATAATAATAATTTGGATTTTGTTGCGATGGAGAGGCTACTATGGCACCCAAGGGACGGAAATTGGCAAAGAAATTCTGNNTTCTACTTCAGCCTGATTAAATACCGCGCTCATTGCTTGTGATACCATAATAAGCATTAGAAAAAAAATCCGTTTCATTAAAACCTCCAGAATATTACTTATTAAAAAACAGCAACATAGTACCGTTAATTAATAATTTCTGCTAATGCTTTTATCCACATTGGATGATGATTCATTCCAGGAATTAGGGTAAATTGTTCGCCACCCAATTCCAGCCATTGTTCTCTAGCGCGCATACCTATCTCTTCCAGAGTTTCGAGACAATCAGTGACAAACGATGGGCAGGTAATGGTCAAATTTTTAATCCCTTTTGCAGCCAGTTCTTTCAGTACTTCATCAGTATAAGGCCTAATCCAGGGGGTTTTACCTAATCGAGATTGAAAAGCAGTACTGTATTGGTTTGACTCTAAATGAAGTTCTCTTGCTAACAGGGATGTGGTGTGATGGCACTGCGCCTTGTAACATCCCTGATTCATATTATTTATTGGGGGACATATACCCTCACAAACGTTAACGCATCCACTTTTTTTAATTTGACGTTCTGGAATTCCATGATAACTAAATAACAAAAAGCTATTTTGGGGCAGATGATCTTTAATAAGTTGTGCTTGAGCTTGAATATATGCGGGATTTTGATAAAAATCCCGAATCACCTGTAAGGAAGGAAATACTTCCCTATTCATGGCTACCTTTAACACTTCTTCAATCGATGAACCAGTCGCTGCTGAAGAATATTGGGGAAAAAGCGGCAGTATAGTAATTGAATGACAATCTTTTAATTCATCCATAGCCTGGCGTATTGAGGGTTCACCATATCGCATGCCTAACGCCAATTTGTATTGTGAACCGATAATTTTTTGTAACTCACTTACCAGTTGCTGACTTTCTGTTAATAGGGGAGATCCTTTATCGGTCCATATCGTTTGATATGCATGGGCTGATTTGCTGGAGCGAAAAGGAAGGATAATTCCATAGACAAGACAATAACGAATCACAGCAGGGATATCAATAACTCGTTTATCAGTTAAAAACTCGCGCAAATATGAGCGAACAGCTGCCACATTGCTGCCACTTGGGGTACCAAGATTAGTAAGTAATAAACCGCGCATAATAATAAACTGTCCAGGCAAAACAAAGTGCCTCATCATAACCTAAGATGATGGACGCAGCACTTAATTAATCGATGCTGCGCTAAAGTTTATCGTTTATTGCGAATTAGGCCATCTCTTCGGTTTCTTCACTTAGGGCTATAACGTTTGAGGCATGCAATCCTCTTTCGCCATTTTCCACTTCGTAGTTAACAACTTGACCAGGAACCAGTGTTTTGTAACCAGTACCATGAATCGATGAGAAATGAACAAAAATATCCTCACCACCACCTTCAGGAATTATAAATCCCCAACCTTTGGCATTATTAAACCATTTGACGATGCCTTCAATTTGATTTGACATAGGTAGTATCCTCTACTGTATAGTTATTAAAGNNCATTTGACCTCGCCTCTAGCCATGACTCCTCCTTTTGCTAAAGCTTATCAATCGTCGACTGGTTGACCAGTTGAGCAATTGCATTCGTCCTTAAATGACAATTGTTATCAGCCTATTATTTAATAGGTTATTTCAACATAACGCAAAAAGGGATCATTACTCAATACATTTATTAAAATTTCCTCTGAAAATGACCGGGTTTTGTCATGTTCTGAGGAATTTATCTAAAGGCAATTTAATTTTCAGTAAATGATTTGATACAATTCAATCCTGATTAATAATATTCGGACTTATTTTGATTATTGATGAACGCATTGAATCATCCTGTGTGGTTCTTGGTGATTGGCCTCTGTCTCGTGTCTATTTGAAAAATGAATCATCTTATCCCTGGTTTATCCTTGTGCCTCGAAAAGATAATATTCATGAAATCTATCAATTGACTAAAGAAGAGAGAATTGTCCTTATTGAAGAAGTAAACTTATTGTCCGTTTTGGTAAAGAACTATTTTATGCCCGATAAATTGAATATAGGTGCTTTGGGAAATGTAGTACCACAACTGCATGTTCATATTATAGGACGAACTAAAACCGATTCTTTATGGCCACAGGGAATTTGGCAATCTTCGATGCGAGAGAACCCCTATAAAAGCAATGAGCTGGAAACCTTAACCAAAATTTTTAAACCTTTAATTGAAGATTCTTTGTCTAAATTACCTACTTTTTATGCAAAATAGCACTGGATTAATTATTAAAGTTATTTTAATATAAATTATTTTCTGGGTAAAAACATCTTTTTTGCAGTTATTATGAACATTTTGGTCTGTATTTAAGTTAATTCGCGTGTTACTTAATAATTCCTTAAGTTCAATATGGTACTTTTTATAAAAGTTAAAGATGAGGATTCAAATGGATAATCAAAGCACTGCTAAAATGTTGGCAACTATGAGTCGGTTAACCAAAACTCAGGTGACTAACTCCATTGATACCACTCCTCCTCACGCTACCTTTACTGAATATCCGGCCCCTCAATTAAATCCGGGAGAGGATTTAAAAAATTTAATTTCTAAAATTCTCCACCCCGAAGCGGATATGACTCATACGATTGTAGATAGAGGCTAAGACCGATAAAACTGGGGTGCATCTCGATCTTTTTAAGTATATACTTTTACTAATAATACTTAGCTTGAGGTTAAAATGGCGGGGAAGTTCGCAGCGACAAGTCATTGGCGCGATTCGGCGCGCAGCGCCCGTTTTTTTATGGTGGACGCACGGGCAGCTTTTCCTATATTCCTGTTTCTAATGCATATTCGTGTATGGACTGGTGTTCTCGTACTGGTGTCCGCAGTATTTTTTGGCATTATTGAGCATTATGGGTTTACTGTACCTGTATTCTTACGTTGGTTGAGAAATTTTTTGGCAGGAACAGTTAAATCATCACAACCATGGTGGAAATAATGGAAAAAGACATCACCAAATGCATGATAACCATTGCTGCGAGTTTGAATGCCAAATTTTATTTAAATGATCGTTTTCTCAGTTATGACGAAGTATTCTCTGATAGTGGCTTACTGCCAGCTATAGCCAAGCGAGCAGACCAACTGTGTTCTCTGTGTTTAGGGTATGGGCTTGGAGCTACTTATGATGAGTCTGAGGGATCATTATTGGGGATGCGGGTGGTTTTTGATGAAGTCACTCCTAATGTGTTACGTTTGTTATGTATGACCGACGTGGTTAATGAACTTATTCAGGGGGGACCTAGTCGTGACTACACTCCTCTGGATGAATTAATGTATGACTAAAGAATTTACCTTTATTGTAAAGAATTAGAAATTTATTATCTCAAGCTGTTTTTTATATGATATAAATGGTTAAACTTAGTGGTAATAAAGAAGTAATCAGTTTAGGAGTTGTACGATGGCAAATATAAAAAATCCTCCAAGTGAAAACCGATACGGCTTTCTTGGAGCATCCCGTTCTGGCCACATATCTCAAGAGCATGCTCACTCAACGCTTCTCCGCCTCAACAGTTTGTTAGAAAAAACAGGCAAAGCTGCAACTTTCAAAAAAGATAATCCGGATAATGAAAGTGCAGTCAAAGTGTTGCTTGAATGTCATAGTACAATCCATTCAATTGTAAACGGAACTGTTGAAAATAAAAATGCCGTCATTACTGACGAAACTCCTTATTCACTAAAGGTTTAATTTTAATACACAAAAATCAATTTCTTAGCATTTATTTTTTAAATACTGTTATACTTCATATATCAATTAAATTATGGATCACCTTGGACTTAATTTAGCATTATGAAAGACAGACTCTCGGATGAACAAAATGACGCTATTCTCAATGCCTTAAACGATGCTATTGAAAAAGGGCCTTGGGAGCAATCCAGTTTTTTAAAAGTTATTGGTAAAAATTTAGTTGAAATTCGTGATGATTTTTTAACCCAGCTTGGCGCAAGTACTAAGGCTCAATTAAGGGCAGAATCTAATTTAGCCAATCGTTTAGCACTACGCAGTGGTCAGCAGGAAGTCTATGTCTCCTTATATTCTGCAGATGGAAATAACCTCCAAACCTGGGAGCGAATAGTTGCGAATTTACCTCGTCAAATGATTTCGCGACCCATATATGCTCGTGAGGACGACATTAAATCACTGCTTAAAACTAAAGAAAATAAGAAAAATGAAGCGTATGTCGCAATCTTTATTAATCAGGGAGATATTCTTCCCTTGGCGCCAGATAAGGCTTCTGTGGACAAATTGGGCACCGTGTTATTAGCTTTAAAAGATAAAACGCTAAACCTTGATAATATAAGTCGTTTTGTTCATTTCACCGGAACTTATCATTATGTGCAAGGTCGACTGACCAAAATCACATAATAAGTGTATTTCAATTGTTCTTTATTTTTAAATTAGAGTTTTCTCGCTGGAAAAGATCGCAAAATAATATCAGAGCGGTATATACTTCAATTAATTAATTAACTAAAAGTTTGCAACGATGGCGCAACAACAACAGCAGTCCCAAGGTTCAGATAACTCGATGGCTCCAGTTTGGATTATCATTCTGTTGTTCGTAACTGTTTTTTTTATTTGGAAATTAGGCCATCAGCATATTGTTAATTTTGTTTTTTTTATTAATATCTGGCAAGCCAAACTGGTTAATTTATTTATCAACAGTCCTGAGCTTTCTCAACGTATTTTGGACATGCAGACTTTAGATCCTAATGGAGTAGATTGGACCACGCTTGTGGCCATGACGCGCGGAGTCGGCGATTTCATGCGTTATCCTGTGGTATTGGTATTAATAGTTTTAGCCATAGTTCTTTATAATTCGAATATCACTTTAAAGTATCGTAAAACCCATGATATGAAATCCTTGCGCGCCCAGGAGCAGTTTAATTGGCCGGCTATTATGCCCATAATTAAAGAAGATTTGGTAAGCCAGGATGTCAATAAAGGCCCATGGGCTATGGCATTAACACCAATGGAATTTGCTCGTAAATTCAATTTGTTACGAAAAGATGATGTTCTTTTGGACAACCCTGTTCCCGGACAGGAAATGACCGCAGGAATTAGAAAAGGTGATGCCAAGCGGGTATTTACTATGCAACTGGGGCCCTATTGGGATGGATTTGAACATTGCTCGCCTCAGGCTTATGCTTTGGCCGCAGTTTTTATGGCGCGTATGAATCGTGACCGAGATGCTGCGAATCAAATTTTAAATGTTATCGATAAAACGTTCGTTACCGGAAAACCTGATTTCTCTGTCGCCAGACCTGTTATGAAAAAATATCAAAACACCGAACTGGTGCAAGAAGTCACCTCAAAGCATGCTTATATGTTAACCGTAATGGCCTCTCTTCTGGAGGCAGCTCGTGATGATGGTGTTGTGCCCAGCTCAGAATTTTTATGGCTAAAGCCAATAGATCGTCGATTATGGTATATGCTTAATTGTGTAGGCAGACAAACTCCTTTTGCTGAAGTTGGCGGTCCGTTTGCCCATTGGCGTGCTGAAAAAGAAATGGGGCGGCGCTCATTGGTACCCATGATAGATGAGGCAATTAGAGCTTTGGAAATTGCAATAAAAGAAATTAAATTAACACCCCGTCAAATGGAGGAATTAGAGCCATGATGCGTGGTATTGAAACGCGACATGAACTAGATCCCACACTATTGCTGAGGGATACGCGAACGTTTACTCAAAGAGTAGCCGATTTTTTTGGTGACCCAACTAATATATCTATTGTTCTGTTTACTTTAGCAGCAATGTCTTACTACTTTTCAGAAGTTGCTACTCTACTGATGATTTTTGGTTCGTTGTTTTTTTTATACAGTTATTCGCGCAAGCAAAAATTACCCTTTCGTTTACCCCAAATTGCCCGTGTAAAAGATTTTAATGATTTGAAGCCTGGGCAAAATAAACCCAATATTGCCCGCGGTATTTCTTTTTTTGGTAATGATCGTAAAAGTGGTGAGGAATTATGGTTCGCAAATGATGACATGCGAACCCACGCATTAATATTTGGCTCAACTGGTAGTGGTAAGACAGAAGCCTTGGTCTCACTTGCCTATAATGCATTAATCCAGGGAAGCGGATTTATATATGTGGATGGTAAAGGGGATAATTCCTTATACGCAAAAGTCTTTTCCCTGGTCAGAAGCATGGGCCGAGAAGATGATTTATTGTTAATTAATTTTATGACGGGAGCGCGTGATATTGTAGGCCCCCAGGAAAAAAGATTATCGAATACACTTAATCCTTTTTGCCAAGGCTCATCCAGTATGCTGACGCAATTGGTAGTAAGTCTTATGGGGTCATCCAGTCAATCGGGTGATGGGGACATGTGGAAAGGCAGGGCGATAGCATTCGTTGAAGCGTTGATGAGATTACTTGTGTATATGCGGGATGAAGGTGCTATCCTGCTTGATGCAAACTCCATTCGTAATTATTTCGACCTGCAACGCCTTGAGTCTATAGTAATTGATAAAATATTTCCGCGCGATGATCAGGAAAGTATCAATATCGAACAAATCCCTAAACTGGTAACCGATCCTTTAAGAAACTATCTCAACACTCTTCCTGGCTATAATAAAGAGAAAAAAGGCAAACAAGTGTCTCAGGTATTGGAGCAACACGGGTTTATCACCATGCAGCTTGTACGAAGTTTCTCTTCTCTCGCAGATACTTACGGCCATATTATTCGAACTAACCTTGCGGAAGTGGATTTTAAAGATGTGGTACTGAATCGACGAATCCTGGTTGTTCTTCTACCGGCTCTGGAAAAGTCACCCGATGAATTATCCAACCTTGGTAAAATCATTGTATCCTCTTTAAAGGCAATGATGGCAGCTGGTTTAGGCGAAGAGGTAGAGGGTGATTACCGTGATGTGATTTTACGAAAACCCACCAATGCCCCTACGCCTTATATGTGTATTCTTGATGAATATGGTTATTATGCCGTTCAGGGATTTGCGGTTGTTCCTGCACAGGCCAGATCTTTAGGATTCTCAGCTATTTTCGCGGGTCAGGATTTACCTGCATTCCAAAAAGCATCAAAAGAAGAGGCTGCATCAATCGGTGCGAATACCAATATAAAAATATGCATGAAATTGGAAGATCCAACTGAAACATGGGATTTCTTCACCAAAACCGCTGGCGAAGCCTATGTCACCAAAGTGGATTCTTTTCAAACCAAAGAAAGTAGTATTGCCAATAGCTACATGGATACAAAAAGCTCCTCATTTGAAAAAAGAGCCCGTGTGGATTTACTTGATTTGAAAGAGCAAACGGAAGGAGAGGCCCATATCTTCTTCAAATCGAAAATTGTGCGTGCACGAATGTTTTATGCCAATCCAAAACCTGTGAAACAACTAAAGATAAATCAATTCTTAAAAGTTGAACCTCCTCCAGATGATTATCTTATGAAGTTGCAAAAGCAACTGGCATCCTTTACCAAAATTCTTGATAGTGGTGATTTAAGTATTAACAAATATGTTGAAAACCAAGAAATTTCATTAATAACCAAAGTATTACGCGAATCCACTGTAGAAGAGCCTATAGAAAGAAGTGTGGCCGCTTTACTTGCTTTTCATGGTTGTAATGAACCAGAGCCGGTAGAAGACATCATTGAAGAAGAGGTTGAAGGTGCATTAACCATCTTTAGCGGATTAAGAATGACTCCTGATTCTATGCCTCTTCTGGTTGTTGATAAAGCTGCTTTCTCGGAGCCTTTATTACCCATAAATGAAACACGCAATCAAATGATGATGATTGAGCGTCTTGCGGGTGCCAAAGATAAATATGCTGGAACAGTTGCAAATGAACTGATTAAGGATTTTCAAATGGCCACCAGTTATCCTCCTGATGAGCGCGATGCCATTGATTCACTGGAATTAACTGATATTGTGAGAAGTCTCTCTGCAAAAATTGTCTCGGAACGTGAGAAAGCGAATAATAAAACTGAGGATGATTTTTAATAATTGTTGACTCCGATTATTCCATGAAGACAACACAGAATTAATATTTTAAAAGGAAGCTGAATTTCTCTTTTATTCTTATAGATGACAAGTCCGTTGCGAATTGCTAAGTATTTATCCTATCTTTTGTTAGCTATTCGTAAGGCAGATAAAAAATAAACCAAATACCTTCCCCATATAAAATAAATAATTTAAAAAAATAGCAATTTTCGTTAATTCATTGTAACGTAATGATTTGAAACTTTTTAACATTACGATAGTCGTTAATAGTAGACATGGATAGCACCAAAAGTGTATTTTCAAAAATGGGGATAACGAGTGAGATCAGTGCTTACTAACTACATTGCAGTAATTGCCAGGATAGCAGGATTAATTCTGTTATTTCAGGTTAGTGCCTGCCATCGTGAGGTTTATATCCCTGAAGATCCCAAGTTACCTTGCAAGGTGCGTGGTGCTTGTGATGCAACTGTCATGAAGTATATGAAAAACCTGAACAAAAAAGGGATTAAAGTAATCTCAATAGGTCAGGATTATTTGATTAGTATACCTGCTAGTGCCTTGTTTGCCGATCAGTCGCCTCATTTGATGTGGCCATCATACGGGTTATTGAATGAAATTGCTGTTTTTCTGAAACAATTTCGTAAAGTGGCTATTACAGTGACAAGTTTTAGTAGCAAATATGTTTCGGTGCAACGAGAGCGCTCATTAACTTTGGCCAGATCCCGAGTAGTGGGTGAGTATTTATGGTCGCAAGGGATAGATAGTCGTTTTATCTTTACACAAGGTTTAGGTAGTGATAAACCTATAGTAAGCTTTACAAAAGGTGGTGATTTATCACCAAATGCACGGGTAGAAATTACGTTCAGGGACGCAATTGTTTAAGTTTAGGTGAATAATGAGTCGTGAAACCTGGAATTTGATTAAAAATAATAAAAATTTTAATGTTCATGTATACCGACGCGGTTTATGGGCATTAATTATAGCCCTGGTTTTGAGTGGAATTATCAGTAGTTTGATGTTTTTGACTTATATTACTGAGCCAGAGCGGGATTATTATGCAACAAGTGGGATTATACCTCCTATATTACTTAAACCAATGTTGGGGCCAAATTTATCATCTGAAGCATTACTAGAGCCAGATCCGCCTACAGATGATACACCCAGGCTTATTCCCCAATGATTAGAGGATACTATGGCTGAAGATGCATTAACTGCTGTTGCATTACGAAATCAGTTTTACAAAGACAGTCAACGCAAGGTTATTTTGGCGTTGTTACTTGCTATAGTTGTTAATTTAGTGCTCGGTTCGATGCTTGTTTATATCTTGACTCATCCTCCAGCCCCCCGATATTTTGCAACAAGTATAAACGGACGAATAACCCCATTATTTCCATTAAATGAGCCTAATCAATCCGATTCTGCAGTATTGCAATGGGCGAACCAGGCAGCGATTGCATCGTTCACCTATAATTTCGTTAATTTCAGGGATGAGCTGCAGGCTTCTTCAGGATTTTTTACAGCAGAAGGCTGGGATCAATTTCTTACTGCATTACAACAATCAAATAACCTGGATGCGGTTAAAGCAAAAAAATTAATCGTTTCTGCTGTGGCAACACGTGCGCCAATTATTTTACAAAAAGGTATTTTAAACGGAGTTTATTCCTGGCGAGTACAAATGCCTATTCTAGTCACCTATCAAAGTGCCAGTGAATTCACTCAGCAAAATAACGTGGTTACCATGTTAATCACTCGTGTTTCCACTTTAAATTCTCCCAGGGGTATTGGTATTGCGCAATTTGTTGTAGGTCCGGCCAGTGGTGGGGTTAATTAATGAGACGCGTTAATTCATCCATTTTATTCCTTATGCTTGCGTGGATGCTCTCTTGTTTTACTATGAGCACTTTTGCAGCTCCTCCTACTGACGAAGCGCAACAGGCCTTGCAACAATTGAGATTGTTGCAACAGAGATTAACACAAAATCCGGACCAGGATGGACAGCAGACCAATGCAAATTCAGCACTTAATAATATGAATTCAGCAGCTAACCCTAACCCTTCCTCTCAGAATGCAGCGGCAGCGGCTCAAGCCAAACAAAATGAACAGGCTGTAGCTGAAGTTAACTCAGAAATAATCAGTCAAAACGATAGTGAAGTCATTGATAATAAAGCATTTAAAGATATGACCCGTAGCCTATATCCTCTAAATCCCGAACAGATTGTGCGCTTAAAGCAGATATATCAAACCTCTGAGTTTGCCCAAGCCTCAACACCAGGTACTCCTCCGAAACCCACTGCAACGTCACAGTTTGTTAATTTATCACCAGGGTCAACTCCTCCAGTAATCAGATTATCTCAGGGTTTTGTATCATCACTCGTTTTTCTCGACTCTACGGGTGCACCATGGCCGATTGCTGCGTATGATTTGGGTGATCCGGCTGCGTTTAATATTCAATGGGATAAAACCAGTAATACCTTGATGATCCAGGCGATGAGATTGTATAACTACGGTAACTTGGCGGTTCGATTGCGCGGTCTTAACACACCGGTCATGTTAACGTTGATTCCAGGACAAAAGGCAGTTGATTATCGGGTGGATTTGCGAGTTCAAGGATTTGGGCCAAATGCTAAAAGTATGCCTATGGAAGAAGGCATTCCTCCTTCCGCCAGTGATTTGCTTCTCCATGTGCTTGATGGTGTTCCTCCACCGGGAAGCCACCGATTGGTGGTTAGTGGTGGAGATGCACGTGCATGGTTGTTAAATGAAAAAATGTATGTGAGAACTAATCTTACTGTCTTATCACCAGGGTGGTTAGCAAGTATGACCAGTGCAGATGGAACTCATGCATATGAAATGCAAAAGTCTCCTGTTTTATTAGTATCCTGGCATGGTAAAGTCATGCAACTCAAGGTAGAAGGGTTATAAGCAATGGCAAGTAGAAAAGAAAATTTAAAATCATTGTTTTCTAATACTCGAACACGAGTCATTATTATTTTTACACTGATCCTCTTGGTCATTGCTATAGTTATTGGCTATGCGAAGTTGAGAAGCTCTGCTACCGGAACATTATCTTCAGAAGTGACTAACGCTCCTGCTGGAATACAATCCATACCAGGTGTCCTCGATCCCACTGCTCAATATGCCAAGTTACAAGAACAACAAAATATAACCCAAGCGAAACAAGCGGAGCAAACGGGTGGGAGTGCTATACCTACTATAATCCGAACTCAGGCTTTGGGCGAAGGGGTTGGAGTTATTGGTTCCCAAGATGGGCAAAGCGGTGTGGGATTTAGCGCATTGGCCCGCGAAGATGAAGAAGGCGCACAACGAAGTCTATGGATTCAAGCCTTACAAAATGGGAGTTGCAGTAAAACTGCCATTTCCCGAGTCAAAAGTCAGGGTGCTCAATTAAGTGATTTGAAGGCAGCGTGCTCCTGTGCTCAGTTAAAAGATACTGGTGTTGTTCTTCAGGATTTGGAGCAAGTATGTGAGTGTAAAGAGTTAAAGGCAGCCGGATTTAATGCCAGGCAGTTAAAAGATATTGGTTATTCGGCCGCGCGGCTTAGAGCGTGTGGCTTTGATGCATGTGAATTAAAAAATGCAGGATTTTCAGCTCAGGAAATGAAAGATGGTGGATATTCCGATGGAGAGCTCAAAGGTGCAGGTTTTAGTGATAATGATATAGCAAGAGCGAGTGGTTTACCTGATGGAATAACCGTTGCAAATGTTCAAAATGCTGGTTGTGATCCTGTAGCATTAGCCAAATTACGACAATCAGGAGTTACGGCCTCGGCTATAAGACGAATAAGTGGTTGTAGTGCAGAACAATTAAAAGCTGCTGGTTTTAATGCAAAAGATTTAAAAGATGCAGGATTTAGTGCTGCTGATTTAAGAAGAGCCGGATTTTCTCCTGCAGAACTCAAGGATGCGGGTTATACAGCAAGGGATCTTCTTAACGCTGGTTATAATCCTGATGATCTTGCCAGAGCAGGATATACCGCTGCTCAGATTAAATCCGCTCAGGCAGAATTACCCCCTGGTATTACTCCTGCTGATGTTAAAAATGCAGGATGTGATGTAGATTCTTTAAGAAGACAACAGGCCGCTGGAGTTAGTGCTACGCTGATTAAGCAGTATGCTGTATGTAGCGCTCAGGCATTAAAAACAGCAGGGTTCCCCAACAATGATTTAGCAAATGCAGGTTTTACTCCTCAAGAAATCAGCGCTGCAACTCCTCTAGCAGATAATGCTATTAAGAGTGCGGGATGTGATCCAGCTCAACTCAAACGTTTGTTTGCAGCAGGAGTATCGGCCAAACAAATTAAGGATATAAGCGGTTGTAGTGCTCAAGCATTAAAAGATGCGGGATATGATGCCAAATCGTTACTCGATGCAGGATATACCCCAACACAACTAATGAGTGCAGGTTTTACTCCAAAACAGATTTCTGATGCAGGTCTAAGTCCGGCTGATATTATTGCAAATGGGCGAATCAGTGATTGCAGTGTTGAATCATTGCGAAAAGCTTATACTGCTGGTGTTTCTGCTCAAACAATTAAACAAACTTTGGGTTGTTCGGCGCAAGCTCTTAAGAATGCAGGGTATGGAGCTAAGGATTTAAGAAATGCAGGGTTCACAGCAGCCGAATTAAAAGCGGCCGGTTTTAATGCAAAAGATTTAAAAGATGCTGGTTTCTCACCTCGAGAATTACGCGATGCAGGGTTTAGTCCGCAACAATTAAAAGATGCTGGATTCAATGCTCGGGAACTTAAAGATGCCGGGTTTAATGCTGGGGAATTAAAAAATGCCGGTTTTAACGCTGCTCAGTTAAAGGGAGCTGGTTTTACTGCTAAAGAACTGAAAGATGCAGGCTTTAATGCAGCGGAGCTTCGAAATGCCGGGTTTGACGCCAAAGATTTGAAGGATGCAGGATTTAGTGAAGCTAATTTAAGAAGTGCAGGGTTTAGCGCAAAAGATCTTAAAGATGCTGGTTTTTCCACAGTAGCTGGGTTGGAAAATCCCAACATTCCCCAAAGTACTTCTAACATAGCAGCTCTACCTGGAATGCCTGGTACAGGTACACCTGCCGCAGCGCAAGAAGCTTCGAGTGATCAACAATTACAGGCAATACTCAATAAACAGAACCAGCAAATGGCTGAACAAAAATACCAACAGCAAATTCAGCAAAGAACTTCCGACATGTTGTCTGCAGCGAATCAGTCCTTACAAGAATGGAGAAAGGTCTCCACGCAGGTTTACACTGCAGGTACCGCTAAAGAAGAGCAAGTTAGTACAACAAATACTGTGGTGAATTCAACAACCATAAATAACAACACATTAGATGGTGAGCGAGTTACAAATCAGCAAGGGCCCACCATTAAGACTGGTGATGTGGTTTTTGCAGTGATGGATACATCTGTTAATAGTGATGAGCCAGGGCCCATATTAGCAACTGTTGTTTCAGGCAGACTAAAAGGTTCAAAATTAATTGGCAGTTTTAACTTGCCATCCAATGCGAATAAAATGGTGATCACATTTAATACTATGTCTATTCCCGGTGCCCCTAAAACGATGTCAATTTCAGCTTATGCAATTGATCCCAATACGGCAAGAACTGCTTTATCAAGCAGAACGAACCATCACTATTTAATGCGGTACGGTTCATTATTTGCCTCTTCATTCCTTGAGGGTTTTGGTAATGCATTTCAATCCGCTGATACAACTGTAACAATCGGTGGTACAGGGGGTGGTAATAACATTACTGTACAAAATGGCATCGGTAGATCCACACTGGAAAATGCTGTGATCGGTTTAGCTACTCTAGGTAAAAGCTGGGGGCAACAGGCTCAGCAACTATTTAATACTCCAACCACAGTTGAAGTTTACTCTGGTACTGGAATAGGGGTTTTATTCACCCAGGATGTAACAATTACTTAATTTGGTGGCAGAAAATCATGGTAGATAATGATCAAAATAATGATGAATATAAGTTTGCAGAATATGATGCGATGGACCATGATCCTATGGGAGAAATGGAGCCTGGACTAGGTAATTCTCTCTCTCAGGATGATGCTCCACCTAAAAAGGACATCAAACGCAACGCCTTGATTGCTGTGGGATTAATTATATTAGCAATGTTATTATACAAATTAATTGGTTATCTGTTTTTTTCTGAAAAAACGGAACCTGTTGTAGCAACTATCCCTCCAATGACTCAGACCAATATTCAACCTGAAACACCAAAAGTTGTAACGCCAGTTCCAGTTCAACCAGTGGTAACTGTAGATGATGTTGATTTAAAAAGAAGAGTTTCGGCATTAGAGGTGTCGCAACAAAATATCCGATCTGAAGTAAGTAATCTAAGCCAACAGGTAGTGACTCTGAATAATAATGTTACGACTATAACGAATCAACTGGCCAGTCTTAATGAGGTAATTACTAATTTATCCAATCAAATGGCGAAGCAATCCGATGAAATTAGTATGTTAATTGCTCGTTCACAACCAAAAAGAGTCATAAAGCCAGTAGTTCGTCAGATAAGGCAACCAGTAATTTATTATCTTAAAGCGGTGATACCTGGTCGCGCGTGGCTAATTGGTACAAATGGTTCTACACTTACTGTAAGAGAAGGTACAAAAATTACTGGATATGGTTCAGTACGATTAATTGATGCGATGCAGGGCCGAGTATTAACGAGCTCTGGTCGGGTTATCAGATTTAGTCAAGAGGATAGTTGAGGCATTAATGGCTACTTGTACTGGTGGTACCGTTTCATGTTGGATAGCAAGTCAGGCGGATATTCTAACAAATATTGCTAATTCACTCGCACCCGTGGAGCGATTAATTACCGGTGGTGCTTATCTTATGGGCTGTGCGTTCCTGTTCAAGGCGATTTACAGTCTTAAGGTTTATGGTGAGGCACGGACAATGATGTCAAATAGTGCAAGCGTTAAAGAGCCTATTGTTTATTTGATGGTTGGAGCCATATTTATTTATTTTCCAACCGCATTTTCGACGTTAATGCAATCTACTTTTGGGTATCAAAACGTGTTGCAGTATGCTCCTGTAAATAGTAAAAGTCAGGCTCTTGATACTTTGTTTGGTAGTGGAAGTGTTGTAGGTCGCCCTTTGACTATGTTAATCCAAGTGATTGGTCTGGTTGCATTTGTAAGAGGTTGGGTTTTAATTGCACGATCTGCATCGCAAGGACAGCCTCCAGGTGGTACGGGTAAAGGGTTGGTTCATGTTTTTGGAGGAATACTAGCAATCAACATTGTCGGTACAATTAATATGATTAATAATACTTTATATGGTGTATAGCTTATTTTAATTAGGAGAAAAAAGTGAAAAGTAATGTCATACATAAATCTGGATCCTGGCTGGTCAGCGCACTTTGTATTGCCTTAATTGCTTTTGTGAGTCAAGAAGCAGCAGCGGGCAATTTAACCATTGGTGGCATGGCATCGTCCATTACAGGTTCTTTTGAAAGCTTGACCAAATTGATAACTGCAGGCTCTTATTTGGCTGGTTTAGGGTTTTCCATTGGTGCCATTATGAAATTTAAGCAACATAAAGATAATCCTACGCAAATTCCAATTGGAACACCAATAGCTTTAGTATTCATAGCAGCTGCGCTTCTATTCCTGCCTTCAATTCTAGGCGTGACCGGAGCAACAATGTTTGGATCTGCTGGTGGAAAAACTGCTGGACCCAAGGGTACAGTTTTTACTAACTAATTTGAAATAGTTAATCGCCACAAACAGGTAAAGTTTTTTCTTTACCTGTTTGTGTTATTAAAAGAGTTTGTGAGCCGAATAATGGCAGAAAATCAAGATCGATGTGAATTGAAATTAATTGCCTCACCCGGATCCTGGAGACTTTATTCTGCTAGAAAAGTTGATGAGCGGTTTAAAGTGTTCGAACAAAAAGTTCTTAACAGAGATCGTTATACCTGCCAATTTTGCGGGTTTCAGGCTAGATTATTTCAAGAGATAGTTAATCTGGATGGAAATTACACCAATAACCGTTTATCAAATCTGGTTACTGCGTGTTGTTTTTGTGCTCAATGTTTTTTTATAGAGTCAGTAGGCGTTGGTGGTTATGGTGGAGGTACTTTAGTTTATTTACCCGAGCTCACTCAATCTGAAGTAAAAAGTTTGTGCCATGTTTTATTTTGTGCCATTACCAATGATACCGGTTATAAGGCAAGTGCGCAGAATATTTATCGAGGATTTAAGTTTCGTTCCCAAATTGTAGAGGATAAATTTGGTGAAGGGACTAGTGATCCAGCGATTTTTGGTCAATTGATGATTGATACCGGGGCGACTAAAGAAGAGACACGGGCGCAATTATTTAAAGATATCCGCTTGTTGCCTTCTCGTGCCAAATTCAGAAAACAAATAGAGAAATGGGCTGCTAGCGCATTAGAAGAGATTTCAGATTAGTACAAAGAGCTGGTGCATCTTACATGGAGGCACAAACCTCTAAATAATTTTTTTGGGGATAAGTGATGGCGAAATGGTCAGAATCGTTTTTTGAGGGTATCGACACTTTCTTTGCCTGGTTAAGCACTTCTCTCAAGCAGACTACTGAGTCATATATCGATTTGGAAACTGCTGATAGTTCCACCGTTTTGGTAAATCATGATGGTTCATTAATATCTATTTTAAAAATAGAAGGAATAACTGCTCTGGCGGGAGCAGAAGAATTTCAACGCCTGGTGGCGGGACTAACTAATGCATTTCAAGGAGCAATGGGAAGACCAGGTCATGCTTTACAGGTTTATTTTAGTCATGATAAACAAAATATTAAAAAGGTTATTGAGGATATCTACTCCCCTGCTGAAGCTACTGCTCAAAGATTAAATCTTAATTTAAAAGATTTATTTGCGGAGCGAGTGGACTATTTGTCGCAATATTGTGCTGAAGAGCGAGTATATTTTGTATTGATAACCCGCCCTTTTAATTTATCAAGCGATCAACTTAAAGCGTCTAACAAGGCGAAGCTGAAAGTACTCAAAGATAATAAAGCCCCTCCATTTAAAAACTCACAAACAATTTTTGCTGCGATTCCAGAATTGCGGGACACGCATGATGCTTATGTACGTGCAGTACTTAATGATTTGGATTCCTTACGTGTTTTTGCAAAATTATTAAACGTCCATGAAGCGGTTCATGCTATTCGCATGACAGCAGATCCTGATTATACTGCTGATGATTGGAAAGCCACATTGCCCGGGGATAATTTACCTGTGCGGGAAGTTAATAGCTTTGAGGGAGATGCGTCTGACTTATTATGGCCCTCTCTTGCAAAACAGGTTATACCACGAGATGGTGAGTCGCTGGATTTGCGCACCATACGTGTGGGTGACAAGATATATTCATCGACGTATATCGATTTATTTCCTAAAGATGTAAGGCCGTTTATTAATCTATTTGCTCGAATTCTACCCTCTCATATCCCTTGGAAAATTTCATTTTTAATTGAAAGTGAGGGATTAAGTACTATAAAATTAAAAGGCATGCTCTCTGCAATCCTAAGCTTTAGTTCGGCGCAAAATCGCCTAATTAGTGACTCTGTAAATCTGTTAAAATATTTACAATTAAATACTGATGAAGCCATTGTACGATTAAGGGTTGTAGCAACCACATGGGCACCTGACGGGAATCTTCCTTTATTACGTCGAAGAAGTTCAGAGCTGGTTAAGGCTATTCAAGGTTGGGGTTCAACCGATGTCTCAGAAATATGTGGGGATCCTTTTGCCGGTTTTGTGTCGAGTATGCTAGGTGCTACACTAAATAGTGCTGCGGTAGCTACAGTTGCTCCTTTATCTGATGTAATGACCATGCTACCGATAACAAGACCCGCTTCACCATGGAAAACAGGCGCATTATTACTACGATCTCCTGACGGAAAGCCATGGCCTTTCCAACCCGGTTCTACTGAACAAACAACATGGATTGATTTGGTTTATGCGCGTCCAGGTTCTGGTAAGTCCGTATTGTCCAATGCCATAAATTTAGCATTGTGTTTATCCAGCGGATTATTACGTTTACCACGTATTGCAATTATAGATATTGGTCCCTCAAGTAGCGGTTTGATCTCGTTATTAAAAGAGGCGCTTCCTGCTTCTCAAAGACACTTAGTGGCCTACCATCGTTTGCGTATGACTCCCGAGTACTCTATTAATCCTTTCGATACTCAATTGGGATGCCGTTTTCCAACCGCTTTAGAGCGGGCTTTTCTGGTTAACTTCATGACCTTATTGACCACCCCACTGGGGGCTGAGAAACCTTATGATGGAATGCCCGATCTCGCAGGGATGGTCGTTGACGAGCTCTATAAAAGCATGGCCGATGAATCCAATCCAACACCTTATGCTCCAGGTGTTGAAGAATTTATTGACAGTATCCTGGAGGAAATTGGATTCGTTCGTGATTCTAAATCAACGTGGTGGGAAGTTACCGATTCATTATATTCTGCAGGATTTGTGCACGAGGCCATGTTGGCACAACGCTACGCGATGCCTTTATTGGCCGACGCGGCTTCTATTTGCAGAACACCATCAATTGAAGATTTATATGAGAAAGTAACTGCCCCTACTGGCGAATCATTAATCAATGCTTTTTCCAGAATGATTTCTGCAGCGGTACGAGAATACCCCATATTGTCTCGAGTCAGCAGTTTTGACATCGGCGATGCTCGAGTTGTTTCCCTTGATCTCGATGAGGTCGCCAAAAGTGGTGGGGATGCGGCAGACCGGCAAACTGCGGTGATGTATATGTTAGCGCGTTATGTATTAGCCAGACATTATTATCTGACTGAGGAAAGTTTAAATAACATTCCCCCTCAATATAAAGAATATCATAAAGAACGTGTGGCTGAGATTCGTGAGGATCATAAGCGCATCGTTTATGATGAATTCCATCGAACCTCTAAATCAGCTGCTGTAAGAGAACAAGTAATTATAGATATGAGGGAGGGCCGTAAATGGAAGGTTCAGATAGCATTGCTCTCTCAGTCAGTTGACGACTTTGATTCGGTGATGATTGATTTTGCAACCTCTATTTATATTATGGATGCAGGTCCGTCTCAGGCAGTTGAAAAAACGACCGCGATTTTTGGTTTATCCGACACTGCCAAAGTCGCCTTGCGAACCAGAGTTCATGGGCCACGTCAGGGAGGTGCGACATTCTTAGCGCAGTTTTCCACTAAAAGTGGAGTCAATGTTCAATTACTGACTCTGACCTTGGGACCAGTCGAATTATGGGCATTCAGTACAACAGCTGAAGATGCAACGGTAAGAAATCAATTATACCGTCATTTAGGTCCATCAGAAGCCAGAAGAGTTTTGGCATCATTGTTTCCTAATGGTACCGTCTCTAAAGAAATTGAAGCGCGTCTGGCAGGAATGAGGGAGAAGGGTGGGCTCATTGAGGAAGAGGAGAAGGAAGGGGTTCTTGAGCAACTTTTAAATGATATTTTGGAAGCTTATTCTAAAGATCCTAATATCAAAAATTTACCCGCAAAAGTTACCTGATCGCACAATAATCAATGAGGATGAGCTGATGCGTTACATAACAGGCTTAATTTTATGCTGTGTACTGACAAGCACCAGTGCATTGGATTGTCCTGATATGTTTAAAGCTCGATTGATTTTAAAAGAATTAAGTTTGAGCTTAAACCAGGATTTTTGTGCCCGGGAATTTAATGGAGAGCAATTGCAATGGATACGTACTACTGCACTGCCGCGTATGATGACCAGAGAATTTTTAGGCGTAACTCCACCCTCTAACTGGCGCGAATTTGTNNGATTTGTGCACTAAAGCCGTTCAAGATCAGTTTGGTGAGTGTGTAATGGCCAGGGTTCCAACCCTATTGTTTCAGCTCGGCCCATGGATGGGTGAGAATTGCATCAAATTAAATGAGGCCGTTATAAATAAGTGGCAACAAAGAAAACCTGTGGTGATGCAATTAATTAATGAGTACATCCAAAAATTTGTACCAAAAAATTAAAGTGTCTCAATGTAATCCTATTAATCCTGCATTACGCGTTCCGCTAATGCAGGCTACAAATCGTTCTGTGGTAACGTAATACGGGAAATTTTCTATCTTTGATGTATAGTAACGGTGCTACCCTGCCTTACGCGTTCTGCTGCAGGCTTACAAATGCNNTTAGCGAAGCGTAATACGGGAAATGCTTCTTACCAGATGATAAATTTTAAACAATGGCCTCATTTAATTTAAAGCCATTTAAAATGCCGGGGGTAAATGGATTGACCTGATTGTTGGTTTTTAACAAATAACGCCCGGAATTACTGTTTACTTCAAAAAGAATTTGCAAGCTTGAACTGTCCTGCTCATCTACTAATACATTCACTTTTTCTAATAGCTTAAATATAGCCCATGGGCCTTGTTCGGCCAACTCATAATGATTTCCTTCAATAGAGTTAAGAGCTAACTTCGCATTTATTTGCGGCCAGGTAAAACGAATAAAGGAGTCACTCCCTTGATTATCAGTTAACTGGGTCGTGCCGATTTCAAGACTTAAACTGGAGACCACAGGATCCAGACTGATTTTTTGCAAACTAAAATCAATTTTACTCTCATCACTTCGCTCAGGAAAAAACATATTAGTGATAATATTCGCACGGATAAGCTCATTGAGCGTATCATCAGCTACGGGCAACACAAAATCATTAACGGCTTTGGGCTTCCATTGTGCGCTCGAAACATCTAGGAAAGGCTTGATATACTGTTCAGTGAACGTGTTCAGAATGCCATGGGTGGAAAAAAATCGGTTAAAATCATTAATAGCTATATCATTATGTTGAGACGCATCGAATGGATAACGTTTGGCAATTGTATTCTCGAATTCTCGAAATACAGTTTGTTGCCATTGTTGATTAATATATTTACGGCTGTCTTTGATTAAAATAACCCAGGTATCTCCAGCAATTTGTTTTGCCCATGAGCTCAAAGGCTCAGGTAATTGCCGTGCCTGAGTATAAAGTAAACTTATAGGATCTGCTGAGTTCTCATTTATAAACCGGGATTTTGTGATGCTAAAAGCCGTTTTTCCACCGTCATTTACTACCGAAAGAGTAGAAATAAAGCGCTCAAGCTCTGTAATATGACCGCTGAGCTCTTTAGTACTAGACATGCTAATCAGATTTATTTCGGTAAATTTACTGGCTATTTGTTGATTGAACAAAAAGTTGTTGTCACTCAAATCCGGTTTTGTTTCTTGTTGAATTAAACTAATTAATTTTGTTATTGCATCAGAACGTTGCAACACCTGAGCCATTTGGCGGCCTTCATTGTAGTCAGTATAACGCAGCGGTTTTGTTTTACGCATGAACGTTTGCCACCAAGTTACGTAATCAAAACAATAAGCTTCTGGTAAAACATGTTGCAGTTGCGATAAATCCTGACGAGCAAGAACCCAGTTTTCAGTTTGCAGTTTCTGACTTATTTTAGCAAAATCATTCATTACATTACTAAATCCTGATTTAGTAAAATAAATTGGCACGTTATCTGTAGCTAAATTAAATCCTTCGATTGAAACTTTCTGAGTGGATTGAGGGAAATAATCTTTGGCAATAGAATAATATAAGTAACCTGTTGGCAGCGCGTTTAAATAATTTCTGGCATCACTTATTATTTGGGGTTTGACAGCAACATTTAATAAAGGTTTTGCTAAAGTACGGTTAAGTAAAGCCAACTGATTTTTGGATGCGTTCGGTTGACCTTCCCATTGATGCTTAAACCAATTCTCAATCTCACTAGCCGAAAAATACTCTGGCTGGCTGAGCATGAGATAAATCTTTAGGGCTTTATAACGAACAATAGGGGTATTTGCAGGATTCGTTATTGCCTGTTCCAGTTCACTGGTTAATCCAGGTATAAATTCTCCTTCCAGCTGATTCTGGGCATTGTGATGAAGATTTAATTTAAGTTGATGCGCATTTGGGAGAGATACAGGGTTTGTGATTATATGATCCATGGTACTTGCAGCTTTGGATAAATGATACAGCGCTTGAGCGTGATCTTTCCCCTGATTTTTTAATGCATCATAAGCCAGAAGCTCTTTACTGGTCTCATCAAGCAGATGAGACATCTTAAAATGGTTATAGCTTAAAAATAATAATCCTATTGCTGCAAGGCTCGTGGCAATAGTGATAAGTGGTCTTTGAGACATACTCGTCTCTTGTGGAACCTGGCTGCAATGTTCCTGAATTGTTTTTAATGCGCCTTCTACAAAATAAGATCTGAAATTTATTGATTGGGGGAAGGTATCCTGGACGACTAAATCGTATTCGTGACGAATTTTTTTATTCAGTCTGTCAATACTGACTCCTCCTTGCTCCGCACTTGTAAAATAAATAGAATGCAGATGGAACAGCTTGGGTGAAATTCCCTGGATAAAAAGTTGCAATGGCGCCCTGAGACTCGCTAATTGAAGGGGAAATTCACGTATTAGGCTACGCTTTATAGTAGATCGTACTGGATGCATTTTATGGATTACTTGTTGGCCCAGTAACTCAATCAGATGATTGAATTGTTCGATGTAAGCCTCTTTCTTTTTTTGCAATTGATTCATGCAATCTAACGAGAATCCTAATGGTTTGGATAAATCCGTTGCATGATCCATTTGATAAAATTCAGAAAATCCGGCTAGAGTATCCATTTTGGTGAGTATTAACGCTAATTCAACCTGATAACCTAAATTACGTCCCAAACGTTCGAGCAATTGTATGTGTAATTTCTTTTGTTCGTTAAATTCATTTCTTTCGACGAGTATGTCGTTTACATCGACGCATAAAACCAACCCGGTGATTTTTAAATGACTACTGCAACGATTTAACTGTTTTAAGGTATTTTGCAATAAGGACTTGCTTTGATTAAGCCATGTGTCGCCTAATTCGATCAAAATGCCTTGCTGGTTATAGTATATTTTGGCATGTTGCTCGCTAAATACTGGCATTTCTTGCATGGTGCTTTGTTTTAATAAAGCAGATTTACCTTGTTCCTTTATACCGGTAACCACGATAAAGGATAATTGGTTAGTCTGTGGTTTTAATTGTAATAAAATCTTTTTGATTGCATCACATAATGCATGTAACGAATTATCCATTAGTTATCCAGCATGGCAAGTTGTGTATGGCCAAATAATACTGTTTTGGCTTTATTTTCCAGTAAAACATGACTGGTTAAGAAGGCTGCAACTACAAGGCTCACAGCAACTATGGCTGTACAGATACTTACTTTGTAATCTTTCTTAACGGTTTTGGGTATGGGATTTTCGTTGAATAAGCGGTGAGGCTTATTAAAACGATATTGTTGAATAATTTGATAGAGATCTTCAATATGATTGTCTAATGCCTGACGACCATCTGCTTTCATATGATGGTGTCCTTCAAAACCAATGATCAGGCAAAAATAAACCATTTCT
The DNA here is from genome assembly GCA_002352055.1 of Legionellaceae bacterium UBA2794. Classification (GTDB taxonomy): domain Bacteria; phylum Pseudomonadota; class Gammaproteobacteria; order Legionellales; family Legionellaceae; genus Legionella. Next base: position 69,459 of record DEHS01000079.1, on the reverse strand, counting down.
ATTAAATCGAGATATTGATTAGGGCGCTCTTTTATATAATTTACAATTTCAAAAAAGCGACGTTGCGGCTCAATTCCATCACTGGTTAGGGGTGTAAATGATTTAAATTCAGCAGTGAGATTATAAACCCGTAAATAATTTTTTCCCAGAAGCTCATCAATCGTAGCTGACATTAGGTAATGCGCAATATTATTGAGTTCCTGGGGATAGTTAGAGGCATCAAGTTTACTGTAAAAAGCACGAAGTTCGTGTTCTACATTGTCTCTTATATGTTCAATCGGGGGTAAAGTAGGGCTTAGGCAAAGCCGTTCAAGGAGGGATAATAGCGGTCCGGCAGCCGCAACCAGAGTGTTTGTAGAAAAAGGAGCAATAAATAATTTTGAACGATAATAACCCTTTTGAACCCGAGCGGGTTCATTAAGTTTTAGAGGAGTGAGACATGAGATAGGGTAATGCTCAGATGTCATCGCTGTGCTCCAAAAGAAGTGTGATTTTGCGTTGCCGCATTCGCTAAAACCTGAGATCAAAAAGAAGATAATACGTTATATACTACTCTCTGTTCAAGTTGTCCACCCCAAGATTTAATATTAAGATTTGGTAAATTTTAATTCACATTAGGTACTACGAGTAAAAACAATTAAAGTCCAGCCATCTTTTTCCTCAAAGGTCACGGGAGTAAAAACGTTTTCATAAGTACTAATAAGTAGTGAGCTTTGTTCGGTTAAAAGACCAGAGACTACCAGTAATGCGCCTGGTTTGAGTAACTGGCTAAAACGCTCTTTCAGACTTATTAAGGGTGCTAATAAAATATTGGCAATGATTAAATCAACTGGATGTTCTAATTCTTCTGGCATGCTCACCGAAAGCTTATCAGTAATTTCATTAGTTGCTGCGTTACTTAGGGTTGCTTGTAAGGCTTGTTGATCAATATCAACCGCCTGGACTTCCTGCGCCCCCAGTTTGATCGCTGCGAGCGAAAGAATTCCTGAGCCACATCCATAATCTATAATTGATTTATCTTCCAACTGCGCCTGCTCAAGCCAGGTTAAACACAGTGAAGTTGTCGGGTGAGTCCCAGTTCCAAAAGCTAATCCAGGATCTAACATTAAATTAACTGCTTCTGGTTCAGGAGGAGTTGACCAGGTAGGGCAAATCCATAACCGTTGGCCAAAACGCTGGGGTTTAAAGTCGTCCATCCAGGCACGTTCCCAATCCTTATTAGGCAATACCTCTATTGAGCAAGTGAGGTTTGGGTAGGCTAAAGCCAGGAACTCTTTGGCTCTTTGCGCCTCATCTGCCTGAGCATAAAGGCTATGCATTACCACCTCAGGCCATAGGGGAGTAGTCCCCGGCTCAGGCTCCAATACTGGATTATCATTTTTATCAGTGAGCATAATGGACAATGCGCCACCTTCTTCTAGATCATCGCTTAACAGATCAATTTGATCGCTGGGACAATTTTCTATTTTTAATTGAAACCACATGATAATCAATCCTTAAGCATTTTTTCCAAATAGTGAATGTTAGTGCCACCTTCCATAAAGGAGTGATCATGTAAAATGCGTTGATGCAGTTCAATATTGGTTTTAATGCCGTCGATAATGATTTCATCAAGCGCATTGCGCATTCTTGAAATCGCCTCAGCACGGGTTTCTCCGTAACTTATCAGTTTTCCAATCATTGAATCATAGTTTGGCGGGACGGTATAACTACTGTAAATATGAGAGTCAAAACGAATGCCTGGACCACCTGGTTGATGTAATAATTTTATTTTTCCGGGTGAGGGCATAAACGTTTTTGGGTCTTCTGCATTAATGCGACATTCAATTGCATGTCCTCGGAACTTAATATCTTCCTGCTTTAAAGTAAAAGGAATATCGCTGGCAATTTTAATTTGCTCTTTTATTAAATCAAGGCCAGTAATGAGCTCTGTTACAGGATGCTCCACTTGAATTCGGGTATTCATTTCGATGAAATAAAAACATCCATCCTGAAATAAAAATTCAAATGTTCCCGCGCCTCGGTAATTTAAGTCCTGGCATGCTTTTACTACAGATTGGCCAATTTCCTTTCTTAATTCTGAAGTAATGCCTGGGGCAGGTGCCTCTTCGACTACCTTTTGATGACGGCGTTGCATGGAACAATCTCGTTCACCCAGGTGAATCGCCTGCCCCTTGCCATCGCCAAGGACCTGAAATTCGACATGTCTGGGGTTTTCCAGGAATTTTTCCATATACACGATAGGATTATTAAATGCTGCTTTAGCTTCACTTCGGGTAAGGGCAATGGCACTGATCAAATTGGATTCACTATGTACTACTCGCATACCCCGACCACCACCACCACCGGCTGCTTTAATTATTACGGGGTACCCAACTTTACGTCCAATTTGAAGGTTTAGTTCATCATCATCACCAAGCGGTCCGTCTGAACCGGGTACGCAGGGTACTCCAGCTGCTTTCATGGCCGCAATCGCCGATACCTTATCACCCATCATTCGGATGGTATCGCCTCGTGGGCCAATAAAACAAAAGCCACTTTGTTCCACAATATCGGCAAAATCTGCATTTTCGGATAAAAATCCATAACCTGGGTGGATGGCTACAGCATCTGTAATTTCTGCAGCAGATATAATTGCCGGGATGTTTAAATAACTTTTTTGTGCAGGAGCAGGTCCGATGCAGACTGTTTCATCTGCCAAGCGAACGTGTAGTAAATCTTTATCTACATCAGAATGAACAGCTACGGTTTGGATACCAAGCTCTTTACAGGCACGGAGTATACGAAGGGCAATTTCCCCCCGGTTTGCAATAACAATTTTACTGAGCATCGCCAATTCTCCCTATTCTATGATAAATAAGGGTTGGTCATACTCAACTGGAGCGCCATTGTTTACCAGTATTTCAACAATCTTGCCAGCACGGTCGGCTTCAATTTCATTAAACATTTTCATGGCTTCAACGATACACAGTGTATCTCCAGCCTTTACATTTTGACCCACACTCACGAAAGGAGGTGTTTCAGGAGAAGGAGAGGTATACATAGTGCCGACCATAGGGGAACGTATCTTATGCCCCGACGAAGATATCTCAACTGGTTTTACATCAACAGGGGCTGTTTGGATAACAGGTTGTTGCTGTGGGGAGATGGCATATCTTGCAGGAGCTATATCCACATGAGTGCTGTGGCGGCTTAACCTTAATGACTCTTCGCCTTCTTTAATTTCAATTTCTGAAATACCGGTTTCTTCTAATAATTCAATCAGTTTTTTAATTTTACGAATATCCATTATTTGCTCTCTCTACTTTAATTCTTCAATAATTGCGTCTAGCCCTAATAAATACCCTTGTACTCCTAGCCCAGTGATAGTGCCCTGAGCAATATCAGAGAAATAAGAATGGTGGCGAAATGCTTCTCGGGAAAATATATTGCTAATATGAACTTCAATAAAGGGTATTGCAACGGCACATAGCGCATCCCGTAGCGCGATACTGGTATGAGTCAGGGCAGCTGGATTTATAATAATATAATCGATATTATCTGTACCTGCCTTATGGACGGCTTGAATAAGCTCCGCTTCAGAATTGCTTTGAAACGAAGTTAATACCATTTTTGCTCTGGTTGCCTTGGCCTTAAGCTCATTATCAACCTGTGATAATGTGGTCGACCCGTAGATGGTTGGCTCTCGAGTTCCCAATAAATTTAAATTAGGGCCGTGTAATACTAAAATTTTCGTCATGTGGCTCAAGCCAGTCATATTTTTGCCGATTTTGCCCTAGTTTATTAAATAAGTCTATATATCTAAGATTATATCAACACGATCCTCACATGATTGCCTCATTTAATAACTCCCTCTCATTCGGGGAAATGAGATATCTGCCCTCTCCCAATATCATTATANNTATAATTTCGTCTGCGGCTATTTTTTGCGTTCAGCATGGTGTGTATTATCAAGTTTTAAGAGGCTAATATCTGGGGTTTATTTTTGAGCGATGGATAGGAATAATCCTTTAAAATCAGTTTGGATGATGCTTGATTTTTGAATATAAAATACAGAGTTTTTACAAATTGAGAGGTACAAGTTGCTTAACTCCTTTGTTCAATAAAATATAATTTCAAAAATTATAAAACTATGCTAGTTTGGAACAGTTTGAAAAAGATGTGCTTTACATTTTTTAATAATAAATAATAGGTTATGACCTCTTATAATTAAAAATGTTGAGATATTATTCAGATAATTAANNGTGTATTGGAATTAATCAATTATAGTCCATCCTTAATTTGAAAGTTGAACAGCAGTAAGTTATAGGACGTTCGATATAAGTACCGCCCTCAATCTGAAAATTATAGGGAAATATAAACATCATATACTCTCAGAGAGTTTTGACATGCGAAATAGTTAGAAGGAGTTACTACCCATGCATTCAAATTATTATCTATCACCCTTAGCCGTTGCTTTAGCTTTAGGCTTGGTTGCACCAGTGAAAGCTGCTGAACCGGTTTCTCTGCAAAAAGCATCATTTTCTGAAATAAACCAAAACTTTACTTTATCCCTCACTGGGGTAAAAAGTTCATTTGTCACTGTAGATAGCCTGCAATTTATAAGACAACATACTGATCACAATAAAATTAATCACGTGCGTCTGCAGCAGCAATACCTTGGATTTCCTGTTTACGGCGGTTATGCGGTTCTGCATAGCACCCATAACAGCAAATCCCTTGTTCAAGCAACTGATAACGTCCAAATGAATGGAACCGTTTACAAAGGTCTAATGAATGAGATTGGTCGTCCTCATGCTTCATTTGTTACAAATGGTGCTGTAGCACTAAAGAAGTTTAAAGAGCGCTATGCAACCCAAAAAATGAGCGAAGAACAGGTTACCCCTATGGTGTTTGTCGATGAAAATCATGAAGCACATTGGGCCTATAAAGTAAGCGTGTTGGTTATTCATGAGGATAGAATTCCAGAGCGACCTACGGCAATCATCGATGCTCAGACGAATAAACCCTTCATACATTGGGACGATGTCAAAACGCAACGCAGCTCTGTAAAAGGTATGGGTTATGGTGGTAATAGTAAAATAGGTGAATATGCTTTTGGTAAAGATTTACCATTACTCGATCTCACTCGTAATGACACCGAAGAAATGTGTTTTATGGAAAATACTGATGTCAAAGTAGTGGATATGTTACATAAGTATTATTCTAAAAATAAACCCATGGAATTTTCTTGTAAAACATCAAGCGATGATCAGTCTTATTCCTATTTGACGGGTTATTCTGCAGATGGATACGATAAAGACAATGGAGCCTTTTCTCCTACCAATGATGCCCTTTATGCGGGATATGTTATTAAGCATATGTATCATGACTGGTACGGCATTGAAGCACTTACCAAGTCTGACGGCACTCCCATGCAATTGGTGATGCGCGTTCATTACGGTAAAGGGTATGAAAATGCTTACTGGGATGGAAAGCAAATGACTTTTGGTGATGGCGATACAATGATGTACCCGCTTGTATCCCTTGGTGTTGGTGGGCATGAAATCAGTCACGGCTTTACAGAACAGCATTCTGGTCTGGAGTATTATGGACAGTCTGGTGGAATGAACGAAGCATTTTCTGATATGGCGGCTCAGGCTGCGGAATATTATTCTGCAGGTAAAAGTAGCTGGCAAATTGGCCCTGAAATTATGAAGGAAGATAGTGGTTATGATGCGCTGCGTTATATGGACAAGCCCAGCAAAGATGGCCGATCTATAGATTCCGCTGATGAATATTATGGTGGTTTGGATGTGCATTATTCCAGTGGAGTATATAACCATTTGTTTTATATTTTAGCAAATCAGCCAGAATGGAGCTTGCGCACTGCTTTTGATGTGATGGTTAAGGCAAACATGGATTATTGGACGCCCTATTCATCATTTATTGAAGGCGGATGTGGCATCCTTAGTGCGGCAAAAGACTTAGGTTATTCTTTGGACGCAGTAAAGCAGTCTTTAACTGAAGTAGCGATTAATTATCAATCGTGCTCTACTCAAAGTTAAGTTAATTAGTCGGCAATAAAGGCAGCCAGAAGTTTAGCAATTACTTCTGGCTGCTCCATATGTATGTGGTGGCCCCCGGTTAAATGGTGTATGCGTAAATTCCTCACCGCCTTAATTCTTTTTTGCAATAAATCATAATTAAATGAGAATCCTTTGCTCGCTGAAAAAAGACACGTTTTTGCTGTTATTTCTCTTAAACATGACAGTACTTGCTCTTCAGTCATTTGTAATGGTGAGGGGATAAGCAGTCTTCGATCATGCCTCCAGGAAAAGAGACCATTGTCTTCTATTACCCCTCGTTCACACAATTGTTTTGCTATATCTAATGACACATAACCCTTAGTTGCGCGCGCGTTAACGGCACTTTCGAAGGTAAATGCCTGGTTTTTTTTATTGCTTTTTTTATGAGTTAAATTCTCGAGGTATTTGGACAGCTGTTTGCAAGCGGTTTCTGCTGGATGGGTAAATGGACCTAATCCTTCAATAAGATTGAGGGATAAAAAACGCTCTGGCGCAATACCTGCAGCAAGGCTCGCCAGGCATGCTCCTAGCGAATGACCTAATAAATGTACTTTATTTAAATTTAATGCATTGATGATCTGTATCAAGGTAAAAACTCCATCTATAAAATGGTAATGAGAGCCCGGGGCAAGGTGGGAAGATAGTCCATGACCTGGTAAATCAACAGCAATAAAATAGTATTGAGATTCCAAATATAAGGCCATTTTATCGAAGCTATTGGCATTATCCAGCCAACCGTGAAAGGCGACTATGGGTGGATTTGCAGGATTTCCCCATGCTTTACAGGCAATAGTTAAACCGGGAATTGTTAATTTCAATTCATTCATAAAGTGATACTCATTCTAAAAGTCAATTTCATTATATTCCGAGCCCTGCATAGATTTACCTTTTAAACGTTAATTTATTTAAATTGTTATTTGTGAGGTAAGTGTTATGCTTATTATAGACGTTGGACAGGATTTGAATAATATGCCTCAGACTGCGAAAAGCATATCGTTAATCACCTATAACATTCATAAAGGTTTTGGAGTAGGGGCCGTGCGTTTTTTACTTCCAGAAATGAGATCTGCCATTACTGGATTAAATCCAGATTTTGTTTTTTTACAGGAGGTTCAGGGGAAGCATCATAAACGCGAAAAAAGAATTAACTCCTGGCCGGATTCACCTCAATTTGAATATATAGCAGAAAATATTTGGCCCCACTATGTGTATGCCAAAAATGCGGTGTATCAATCCGGACACCATGGGAATGCTATTTTAAGCAAATATCCCTTTGAAAGTTATGAAAATATAAATTTATCTAATATTAATCGCGCTTCGAGAGGCATTTTACATACTCAGTTAAAGCTTGGTGACAGCACGGTTCACTTGCTTTGTGTTCATTTGGGTCTTTTTAAAGCAGAGCGAGCGGAACAATGCAGGGCATTAATTCAACGAATTAAAGATGCAGTCCCAGATCATGAGCCCATCCTAATGGCGGGTGATTTTAATGACTGGCGTACTATTATTTCAAAAACGTTAGCTGATGATTTAGGGATTGAAGAGGCATTTGTAACCATCAAGGGTCAGCATGCGCGTTCCTTTCCAGCGATTAGACCAGCATTATGTGTCGACCGCGTCTATTTTAGAGGGATGAATGTGGAAGAAGTTGCCTGTTTAAAAGGCAAGCCTTGGCGAATGTTATCGGATCATTTACCTTTATATGCTCGTTTCGAATTGATTTAAACAAAGAGTTGAGTCCTTATAAATACAGAACTCAACTCTATCAAAAATTAATTCGTTTCCATCTCGCTTTGATATTCGCCAACACTTGCGGCACTATTTAAGCGAGCACGCTTTAATAAAGCGTCTTGGGCGCGTACTATATTTTCTTTTTTACCGCTCCAGGCTGCCAGACAATCTTCCTGTAATGCTCTGCCATAAGAAAAGCTTAGTAACCAGGGTTGATGACCAATTGTATTAATGGCATTTAAATTATCTGTTGCTTGTTGTGGTGTTTGTCCACCAGAGAGAAAGTTAATCATGGGAACAGCGGCAGGGACATTATTGCGGAACACACTAATAGTATAATCAGCAACTTCATCTGGCTCACTAAACGGTTTAATTTCTTTACCACAAGTAACCATACTAGGTTTTAATATCATGTGTTCCAATTCAACCTGGTGAATGAATAGAGCATGGAATAGTTCATGTAACACCATTTCTGAAACTTCTGCACAATGTTCAATGCTGTGGTTACCATCCATTAATACCTCTGGTTCAACAATGGGCACGATACCTACGGATTGGCATGCAGCAGCGTATCGAGCCAGGTTTTCGGCTCCTGTTTTAATAGCGGTCAGGCTAGGAGTTTGTTCGGATATTGAGTATACGTTACGCCATTTAGCGAATTTTGCCCCTAATTTTTTATATTCAAGCAAACGTTCAACCAATCCATCCAGGCCTTGGGTGACTTGTTCGTTTTCAGTGCTCGGCAGATTGACTAAACCCTTATCGACTTTTATCCCGGGAATTATGCCTTTTTGGGCAAATAATTCGGCTATCGGAGTTCCCGCATCATCTTTTTGATGAAAAGTCTCTTCAAATAAAATAACCCCGTTAATGTACTGTTCCAGATCAGGTGTCGTGGCAAGTAATAAGCGATAATCACGGCGATTTTGCTCAGTGTTTTCGGTGTTTATGCTGGCAAAGCGCTTACCAATGGTTCCATTACTTTCATCGGCTGCTAAAATACCTTTACCGTCCTGGTGCATTTGCTCCATGGTATTAGATAGTTCTTCATAGTTCATCATCATCTTTCTCCTCAAATTGGCTTAGTATCTTAGCTGGAAATATATTTTTCCCGAATAATGTGCTGTATTGTGAACCCTTGTTCTTTTAAATAATTAAATGCGTCGTCGATCATACCTGGATTTCCGCATAAATAAACCACATCACGCTCTGGATTAAGATTTAATCCAGGAAATGCATGTTGCACATAACCATAATGCTCATCATCTTTTACGTCCTCTAATTGTTGCCTGCTCAGATAAGGTCTGAACGTTACCTGGGGATATTCGTGGGCAAAATTTTGAAAATCGGTAGCGTATAAAATTTCATTTCTCTTTTGTACGCCTTGTAAAATAACAATACTGAGTTCTGGATTCTGCCTTAAACGTTCTTTTAATTGATTAATCATTGCGCGATAAGGGGTTGTGCCCGTGCTGGTTGCTACCAGGATATAACGACCGGGAGTTTCATCCTTAAGCGTTAATCGGCCAAATGGGCCATTGATAAAAATGGTGTCACCAGGTTTTAAACCATAAAGATATTCTGTTCCTGGACCATTTTGGAAATAACCAGCAGCAAATTCAATGCGGTTATCTTGTTTGGGCTCATTAGCCAGACTATAACTACGTTTTATATTTTTACCATTATGCTCAAAATGGACGGTAATGAATTGACCAGCCTGAAATGTGAAGGAGGGTGATAAATTGCACTTAAATATAAAATGCTTCACTTTTGGAGTAATCATGTAAGATTCTTCCAAAATGACTGGAAATGTATTTTGTTGCATGACGTAAATCAACTTTTATTATAAAGTGCCTAATATAGGGGAAAAATTATGCATTGCAAGAGTTGAGTACATATAATTAACATATGAATAGTATCGATCTCATCACCATAATAGGCAATATTAGCCAATCATTGTATCCAGTTCAAAAATTAATTACTGGTGGGGCATATATATTGGGCCTATTATTCTTTCTAACTGCAATAGGTAAATTCAGAAAAATTGCTGATAAAAGAGCTCAATCATCTTCTCAAGAAAAAATGTTTGCTCCCATGATGTACCTTCTTTTCGGGTCCGCATTAATTTATTTACCTACCGCTTTAAATATTATGGCCAATACAGCGTTTGGAACTGGAAATATATTGACTTATGCTCAGTATAATCCGACGAATATTTACAGTGCGGTCGGGTTATTTATTCGTACTGCAGGTCTTTTATGGTTTGTTCGTGGGTGTGTGCTGGTGGCTCATTCAAGTCAACCTGGAAGTAAAGATGGCCCTAAAGGTTTAGTATTTATTTTTGCTGGAATTTTGGCAATTAATTTTGATAATACGGTTGCAATGCTTAATTCAATGATTGGTTATCTGGTTGGATGGACTTTGGCGGTAAAACAAAGCCAAGGTTTTTAAATGGTTTAGTCCTCTTCCCCGCATATAGTGAGGTTGTTGTTACGGGCAAAATCCAAAATAGAATGGTATATTTGCGGACTGGATTCTTTGAGCTTGGGATCAAGCAACACGCAATGATATCCCTCACTATTCACACTGGGTTGGAGCAGGGGGGAATAGTGAATTCGACTGTTTTTGAAGCTAGCCAGGGTACCGCTCATCCGCTCGGCCCAATCGCGAGGACGAAAGATTTTCCCTTGTGCTGTTCTACCTTCAATGACAATATGTTTTTTCTTTAAATCGACCATAAGTCTATACATAATAAACACAGTATGCTAAGTATAACATCATCAGCATGCTGCTGTACTGAAATTTTACGTCTATTCTAAATATAATTAGCTTATCCGGCTAAAAATAGTAGATCTTAGACTAATTATGATAGGATTAGCTGATTTTATCATTATTGAGGTGTGAATGCGGATGGAAAAAGAAAATCATTCTGGGATTTACCTGTTGCCCAATTTGTTCACAACAGCAAGTTTATTTGCTGCATTCTATTCTCTGGTTTCATCGATGCAAGGGCAATTTGAAGCCGCAGCTATAGCCATGTTTATTGGAATGATTGCCGATGGTCTCGATGGTCGCATCGCTCGGTTGACTAATACGCAAACCGATTTTGGTGCACAATATGACAGTCTTTCTGATATGGTTACTTTTGGCGTTGCCCCCTCGTTGCTTTTATTTAACTTTACTTTAGCCCAATTGGGAAAATTTGGGTGGTTAGTAGCCTTTGTGTATACTGCTGCTGTTGCTTTACGACTCGCTCGCTTCAACACTCAGCTTGAGACAGCTGACAAACGATATTTTCAAGGCCTTCCTTGTCCGCCTGCTGCTGCAGTTATGGCTTCTTTTGTTTGGCTGTGCTATCAAAATGAATTACAACACCATTATTTTATTTCGATTTTAACCGCAATACTTGCGATATCAGCCTCGATTTTAATGGTTAGTAATGTCCGATATTACTCTTTTAAAGAGATAGATTTTAAAGGTAAGGTCCCTTTTTTATATATTTTAATATTGATTATTTTATTTGTGGCAATTGCATTAAATCCAGCAATTGTTTTATTCATTGGATTTAGCTTCTTTGCTTTATCAGGGGTGATTTTATCTGTGCTGTCCTTAAACAAGGCTCGAGTCAAGCGCAAGTCAATTAAACCTGAATAATCATTCAGTTGGTTCTCATCTTTATAATCATGTATGGTGCTGGATGCGAACCTTCGATTTAGTTTACTCACCTTCACCAAAAAAATTATTAATCAAAAGCACTAAAGCTTCATTCATAGCAATTTCATCAGGGCCATCGATTTCAAGGGTAAGCTCACTGCCTTTATTTGCGGCAAGCATCATGACACCCATAATGCTTTTTCCATTAACGGTTTGTGAGTCTTTGGTTACATCAATATGGCTTTGAAAACGAGCTGCAGTGGAAACAAACTTAGCAGATGCCCGGGCGTGTAAACCTAATTTATTAATAATAGTAATTTTAGTCTTTATCATAACGGGAACAATGTACCACGACTTAGCCCTAAGGTATAGTTTGTTTGATGAAAAGCGCAAGATTCATCGCTGTTTATCACAGCGATGAAAGGACATAACAATCTATTCTTCTTCTTTATGATGAGTAGCATGATGATCGCGATGATCCCGATAATCCAGATTTTTTTCCTTATGCTTCATCAGTTGACGGTTTAATTTATCGACCAATGTATCAATTGCGGCGTACATGTCCTCTGATTCAGAACTCGCATGCAGTTCTCCTTTAGACACCAAAACTGTTGCTGTTGCTATCTGCCTTAATTTTTCGACATCAAAAACGACATTTATAGCGGTAATGCGATCAAAATGACTCTCAAGTCTATCGAATTTCTCTTCGGTAAACGCTCTGAGGGCAGGAGTAACATCCATTCGATGTCCCGTGATGTTGATTTGCATAAGCCTCTCCTTCAGTTTATTAGATTAATTACGGATTACTTTTCTTTCGTTGGATGGAGCAATTCCCATTGCTTCACGATATTTTGCGACGGTTCGTCTCGCTACCTGGATTCCTTGTTCTGCAATTAATTGCGCTATTTTACTATCACTTAACGGTTTTTTTCTATTTTCCGCTGAAATTAATTTTTTAATAACAGCTCTTATGGCTGTTGAAGAGCATTCTCCTCCAGTATCGGTATTTACATGACTGGAAAAGAAATATTTAAGCTCAAAAACCCCGCGGGGGGTATGCATGAATTTTTGAGTGGTTACTCTCGATATAGTGGATTCGTGCATGTCCAGGGCAGAAGCAACATCATTTAAAATTAATGGTTTCATTGCCTCCTCGCCGAACTCCAGGAAACCCTGTTGGTAGTTTACTATACAGGTAGCTACCTTAAGTAAGGTCTCCTGACGGCTTTGTATACTTTTTAAAAACCAGCGAGCCTCTTGTAAATTATTTTTTAAATACTGGTTATCAATACTGTTATCTGCTCTTTGTATTAACGCCGCATACTGATGGTTGATACTCAGCTGAGGCAGAACTGAATTATTCAATTGCACACGCCATTCATCATCAATTTTTTTAACAGTTACGTCTGGAATAATGTACTCAGGGATATCTTGATTTATTAAACTTCCGGGTTTGGGATTTAAACGTTGAATAATCTGTAAAATTTCATCAATAACCTGCTCACTAATTTGATGATTTTTCATGATCTGACGATAATTATGCTGACCCAGTAATTCAATGTCTTCATTGATTATCTTTTTGGCTATTACCAAGTGCTCCGTATTTAAAGGAAGCTGTTCGAGTTGAACCATGAGTGTTTCTGCCAGATTGACTGAAGCACAACCTACCGGATCGAATAATTGCAGCCTGTGCCTTACTGCTTCAATTTCATCTAAATCAATTGGGAAATCATCGCTATTTAAACTAGCATGTAAATCAAGGACAGAGCTGGTTAAAAAACCATCGTCATTGATAGTATCTATAAGGGTTGTGGCTATGACTCTATCTATATCACTCATTGGAGAAAGTTCAAGCTGCCAACGGAGATGATCCTGCAAGTTGGTAGTAGTACAGTGTAAATTATCGAAATTATAATCGTTTTCGTCAAAATTAGTGCGCTTTCCCGCATTTGTATAAAGTTGTGACCATTGAAAATCAGCGAATTCATCATTGGATTGATTGGTATTGGAGTGTGTCTCATCCTTTTCTTCCACTTGGGTCGCTTCCAGCATGGGATTAGATTCAACAATGAGTTGGATTTCTTGTTGCAGATCAATAGTCGATAATTGCAATAATCTAATTGCTTGCTGTAATTGTGGCGTAAGTGTCAGATGTTGCCCAATACTAAGTTGCAATGATGGCTTCATTCAAATCCTCTTGTTTTCACTGCTATTAATATCAGTTTAAACGATTCGTAAGGATAATCCAGTATTACTGGCTTAATTTGGATTAGGAATTAAATTGGTATTTAATAACTGCACGAAATGGATAAGAGGATGTCATTTGATGATTTATATGCAATAAAAAAGCCTCTGTAAGAGGCTCTGTTTTATTACTTAACTTTTTTCTCTTTAAAGAGAACATGCTTACGTACTCTAGGATCGTACATCATTAATTCCATCTTTTCTGGATGGTTTCTTGGATTTTTCGTAGTGGTTTTATAGTATCCAGTTCCTGCTGTGGATTCCATTTTCACTTTAACTGTGACCGCTGCCATGGTTTATCCTCTTGATTATACTTTTTCGCCTTTAGCTCTGATTTGATCCAGAACTGCTTTAATACCCAATTTATCAATGATACGCATACCTTTGGTAGTGAGTTTCAAGGAAACAAAACGGTTCTCTTCTTCAACCCAGAACTTATGGCTCTGAATATTAGGCAGAAAGCGTCTTTTGGTTTTGTTGTTAGCGTGCGACACTTTGTTGCCAGTCATGGGTCGCTTGCCAGTTACCTGACATACTCTAGACATTGTGTTACTCCAAATAAGTTCTATTAGTGGTTGTCTTTGTAAAATTCGGGGCTTTCGTTAAACAAAATAGCCTGATGTGAAATACAAGAGCGGTTTTATAACAAAAAAACTCAAATATTGCAATATTTTTACGTTGCTTTCCTTAATTGAATAAAAAGGAATTAAAATTTCCTCATTACTTAATAGTAGCAAATAAATGGGTATTCAGGAAGTGTGGTAGAATTTTTAGGCAAAACAAGTATAATCTCTTCCTTTAAAAATTTGAGTAATTGTGATGCATCGCAAGATCAAAAGTTATGTTTTACGTGCCGGAAGAGTAAGTAATCGGCAACAGCAGGGATTGGATCTTTGGTTGGCTGATTATGAGTTGCCGACTGACAAATCAACTTGGGATTTTGCTCGTGAATTTAAAAGAACAGCGGATACCGTAGTTGAAATAGGCTTTGGTATGGGTACATCCTTAGCTACCATGGCGCAGCAAAACCCAAATATTAATTATATTGGTATAGAAGTTCATAAAGCGGGCGTAGGAAGTCTGGTTGCAGACTTGCATGATCATCAAATTGCTAACGTACGGGTAGTAGCTCACGATGCGGTTGAGGTCTTTCAAAATCAGCTGGCTGATAATTCGCTGGCAGGAGTGCAGATTTTTTTTCCAGATCCCTGGCATAAAAAGCGCCATCACAAACGTCGGTTGATTCAAAAGGAATTTATAAGCCTCCTAGTAAAAAAAATTAAGCCAGGCGGATTTATCCATTGCGCGACCGATTGGCAAGAGTACGCAGAGCATATTCTAGAGGTTTTAGAATCAGAACCTGTACTGGAAAATCAACAAGCACCTGGTGATTATTCACCCAAACCGGCATCCCGACCTTTAACCAAATTTGAACAACGGGGAGAGCGTTTGGGGCATGGTGTCTGGGATCTTATTTATAATAAGAAACAAAATAGTGCTAAATAGTTGTTCTGCAATTAATCATAGCAGGATTTCTCCTACCTCCGAGTGACGGCTATACAATTGAAGTACGATCTATGAATTTAAATTTGCTCTTGAATAGTCCAGCGAAAGAGATCACTATTTGTTGAGTAAACCATACCTGATTTAATCAAAGGAATAAGATTATGGATTTTAAAGATGAAATAGATGCGGCTATAAACCTTGGGTTTGACCATTTCAAAGGATTTATTCAGAGGAAACAGAATGCAGAACCTGATTTTCTTCGTCATTATTTTTGGGTTAAACCAAATGGAGAGCAGTTTACTGTATTAACCTATTTAATCAGTGTCCATGAGGAAAAGAAATTAAGTTCAGAGATTGATGAGGAGAAGAATCACGCGTTTAGTCTTATTAATATGATAACCCATGTCGCGGTTTTATCAGATATTAATCAGGGTGCACCTATTCACAAAGCGATAAACGAGAAAAAATTGAAACTCGCATATCATCTTTTAAAAAATGAGACGCTTAAACTTAATTTAAACGCACGTGATAGTGATGGCGATTTGCTCATCTCACTGGTTCTGAAAACTCGAAATACACAACTCCTAGAAGTCATTTTGAAAAACTCCATTGATATTCATGAAGTGACTCGTATGAACCCCGATTTCGGCGTTGTTCAACCATTTCACCAAGCGGTAATGTTGAATTATTCGGATGGAATAGAGTTGCTCGCTAATAAAGGAGCCCAATTAGATAATCCAGTAGGAAAAATGAGAGATACCCCCCTGCATTTGGCAGCATGTTTGAAACGTATTGAGGCACTTAAGGCTCTTCTCGATTTGCCGGTGGAAAAATTGGGGCTTGATTTGGAAAATGCACGTTTCTACCCCAATACCCAAACAGGTCATACTGCGATTGAGGAACTATGTGAGCATTTAATTAAAGAACCTAAGAATCATAAGCTCATTTTTGGGATTGCGATGTTATTATGTCAAGGCGCTGAGCCTCCCAGAAATCAGTTAATGCGGCATCTGCTAAATGCAAATCGGATTACGCTTCTTGATTCAGTAAATGATTATTTAAAAGACAAAAAGCACTTAGTCGATAGTTTTGTAAATCGCTGCCATCTCAAAGAGAGTGTGCTTCATACTATAATTTATGCAGATCACTCCTGGGGAAGTGCTATGCGTCATTTATTTGGTAAGCCTAGTACTGCCGCGTTGATGGTTGAGGATTTGATAATCAGAAAAGACAACAATTTTATTGACCCAGATCCAGAATCTGTACTGATTNNACTTCAGAACCATTATCTGTTAAAGATAATCCAGTGAAATTATATGCAGAGTTTGTTAGAAGGTATACTGAAGCTTATGAGAGTCAAAGAATTCCCAATCGCTGGAGTAATATGCGTAGCATGATAGCTCGGGGTTGTGATTGGCAAACAGTTACCGATTATGCTGCAAGACATCCCTCCAGCCGAACTGCTATTATATGGAACGAGATGTTTCGGGTAGTTCCTGAGATTCATTCAGAGATTAGCCCTGTTTCTTTAAGTTCTGTTTAAATGTTAAGAGTAGGTATTGTTTTGAGCGGACAATCAAAACAGTATCTACTTGCTTAAACTTTCCATCCATCCTAGAATTCTATCTTTATTTTATTGGCTAGGAGTAGCGCATGGGATGGAATGAGCCGGAAAAGGGCAAGGATCCATGGAAAGGTAAAGATCAGCCTCCAGATTTGGATGAGGCGTTTAAACGAATTCAGGAAAAATTTAAAAAAACGTTTTTCGGTGGCGGAAATAACTCAGAGAATAATACAACAGGTAACTCCAGTGGTGGATTCCTGGCGCTTATAATTGCCGGCGTGGTTGTTATTTTATGGGCATTATCCGGGATTTTTATTGTTGATCCTGCGGAACAGGCAGCAATTTTGCGCTTTGGTAAATATGTTGAGACTGTGGGTCCTGGCCCCCATTGGATTCCTCGTATTATCTATTCCAAAGTAGTGATGAATGTGGATAGAGTTCTGGATTATTCTTATTCAGCCCAAATGTTAACCAGTGATGAAAATCTGGTGGCGGTGTCTTTAGCCGTACAATACCGTATCGGGGATTTACAGCAATATTTATTTAATGTTGCTAATCCTGAAGAAAGTTTACAACAGGCCACTTCAAGCGCGTTGCGACAGGTTGTAGGTACTACTACCCTGGATCAAATTATTACTGAAGGCCGTGAGGTTTGGGGTAATAGCGTGCAAGATACCCTTGTCAAAACATTGGCTTTATATAAAACAGGGATATTAATCGTAAACGTTTCACCGCAACCCGCACGGGCACCAGAAAGCGTTCAGGATGCCTTTGACGATGCGATTAAAGCTCAGGAAGATGAGAAACGGTTTAAAGAGCAGGCTTTTGCTTACGCCGCTAAAGTGGTTCCCATTGCAGAAGGTAATGCTAGCCGTATCGAACAAGAGGCAGAAGCATTTTCGCAACAGGTTGTATTACGTGCTCAAGGTGAGGTTGCAGAATATTTGGCCCTGTTGCCCCAATATTTGCTTGCACCTCAAGTTATGGCAGAGCGCATGTATCTGGATACGATGCAAAAAGTATTTAATCACAGCAGTAAAATCATCGTGGATGGTAAGGCAGGTAATTTGGTTTATTTACCCTTGGATAAGTTAGCTGCTAATCAGGAGAACATCGTTAATAATTCTGCGAAGAAATTGCTTACTGGTGATGTTGCCAATGATAACGTAGAGGACAGTTTAATTGTTGCAGGTCGTGATTTAACCCGTCCTACTTACAGTCAAGGGAGGGATTAATAATGAATGCTACCAAGACAACTCTGGGTATATTGGCTTTTGTTATTCTTTTACTTGTTTTGACCAGTGTATTTACCATCACTCAAGGTCAACAAGGTATTATTTTGCGTTTGGGACGTTTGGTTAATGACTCAGAAACCGGTAAGGTTAAGGTTTTAAATCCCGGGCTCCACATTAAAACGCCTTTTATCGAAAGTGTGCGAATTTTTGATACCCGTATTCAAACTATGGATATCAAATCAACACGTATCGTTACTAAAGAGAAAAAGGATGTGATGGTTGATTATTACGTCAAGTGGCAAATTACTAATCTGGCGCAATACTTTAAATCTACAGGCGGTAATGAGTTTAAGGCTGAAACCTTGCTGGAACAGCAACTCAATACTTTATTAAGAGCGCAATTTGGTAAACGCACAATATCTGAAGCAGTGTCAGGGGGACGTGATGATGTCATGGAGCTTTTACGTACAGCGGCAGAAAAACAGGCGGGCGAACTCGGAATTAATGTAGTTGATGTACGTATTAAGGGTATTGAGTTACCAGCAAACACCAGTAACGCGATTTATCAACGCATGCGGGCAGACATGCAAAAAATTGCGAACAGGCATCGGGCTGACGGGCAAGCAGCAGCGGAACAAATTCAAGCTAAAGCTGATGCAGATGTGACTGTTTTGTTAGCTAAAACTAAAAGCAAAGCCCAACAGGTTCGTGCGGTTGGTCAGGCACAGGCAGCGGCCATTTATGCTAAAGCATACAGTCAAAATAAAGATTTTTTTGCACTCTACCGCAGTCTGCTGGCTTATGAAAACAGCTTCAATAGCAAAAAAGACATTTTGGTTTTAGACCAAAGCAGCTCCTTTTTTGATTATTTTAAGCAGCCAATACCAAAAAGTGATGGCAGCGTAGTTAAAAAGTAATTATAATGCCCGATTTTGCTGAAATCGGGTTACAATCTCAATCGGCATTTTTTTGTGGACTAAGAGTAGATCAATGGGTAAGAATGTTGTTGTTTTAGGTACACAGTGGGGCGACGAAGGCAAAGGTAAAATTGTCGATTTGCTAACTCAAGATGCACAGGTTGTTGTTCGCTACCAAGGAGGACACAACGCAGGTCATACTTTAAAAATCAAGGGGGTCAAAACGGTCTTGCGTTTAATCCCGTCCGGTATGCTGCGACCTCATGTCACCTGCTATATTGCAAATGGAGTTGTTCTTTCTCCTCAGGCTTTGCTTTCAGAAATTAATGAGCTTGAAGAGAGAGGTGTTAATGTACGTGAACGATTACGCATAAGCCTTGCATGTCCTCTAATACTCCCTTGTCATATTGCGCTCGATAAGGCGCGTGAGTTGCATATGGGTAATTCCGCAATTGGTACTACCGGACGTGGTATAGGCCCTGCATATGAAGATAAAATTGCTCGCCGTGCTCTTAAAGTTAGCGATTTATTCCACCCGGAGCGTTTTACAAAAAAACTGGCTTCTTTAATGGACTATCATAACTTTATTTTAACTCAGTATTACAAACAACCTGCTTTAGAGCTGCAACCAATGATTGATGATGCCTTACAGTGGGCAGAGCAACTACGCTCCATGGTATGCGATGTATCTGCAGAGTTACATGAACATAGAGAAAAGGGTGCTAATATTTTATTTGAAGGCGCTCAAGGAGTGTACCTTGATATTGATCACGGTACTTATCCCTTTGTTACTTCGTCTAATACCTGTGTCGGTTCGGTAATCAACGGTGCCGGATTTGGTCCCAGATACCTTGATTATGTTTTAGGAATAACCAAAGCCTATACCACAAGGGTTGGAGGTGGTCCTTTTCCTACTGAATTAATGGATGAAACCGGAAAGCGTATCGCTGAACGCGGCCAGGAGTTTGGTGCGGTTACAGGTCGTCCACGACGATGCGGTTGGTTTGATGCGGTGTTACTGAAACGCTCTATTGAATTAAACAGTATTACCGGTTTATGTATCACCAAACTGGATGTACTTGATGGTCTGGAAGTGTTACGTATTGCTGTTGGTTATAAGGATAGCAAAGGAAATTTACTGTCACGTCCTCCGCAAGCTGCTGATGATTTTGAAGGATTGATTCCAGTATATGAAGATATGCCTGGTTGGCATGAAAACACTGCAGACATTACCGTAATGAATGATTTACCTGCAAATGCAATTGCTTATCTAAAAAGAATAGAGGTACTTTTAGGAATTCCTATTGATATGTTATCGACTGGCCCTGAACGTGATTCCACCATTATTTTGCGTGATCCCTTCACTGTATAATCCTGTTTCATTGAATATATCCCCTCCTGAAGGGGTTATATTCGACCATCCTTGTCGGACGTTCCGATTTAAATTAAAACATTATTTGCTCTCGCTCAGAACGAGAGCCTGGATGATTAAACTGTAAAAGAAGGTGACCTATTTCTATCTTGAATAGCCTGTACAAAGCCACTTACAGTAGTAACATCTTTTCCAACTAGAGCTTGAGCCATTCCTGATTTAATATATGCTCGAAGTTCTTTCCCCAAATTACCATTCCTCAAAATCGATAGATGCTCTCTTAAATCAACGTTCTCTCCCCTTAACGCTGAATTTAAAGCCATGACCGCATTATTTTTTTGGGTAAAACTCTTCTGAAAGACAGAAAAAAAGCTACCGTGAAAATATTCCTTAGTCTTCCCTGAGGAATTAGTTACCGATGTCCTTGCTTTTAAGTAGCTAGCTAACAGGTAATTAATATCGTACTCCTTCTGTTTCTCATGATTACCTGCCTGTGCATATCCTAGGGCAATCAATTTAATATCGGCGTGATGTTGCGTGCGGTAGAACTCTACTTTGTCATGGTCACCGGCTAGTGCATAGGTTTGGGCAATAATATCGACATTATGTCCCGTGCGATATGCCTCTACTTTTTCATGATTACCAGCGAGCACATATCCTTGTACAATATCTTTAATATCGGCATTATAAAGTGTGCGATAGGTCTCTATTTTGTCATGGTTACCAGCTAATGCATAGCCGTGGACAATAACGTTAATGTCGGCATTATATTGCGTGCGATAAGCCTCTACTTTTTCATGATTATCTGCTTGGGCGTAGCCATGGGCAATAAGACTTACGTTTGCATGATATTGTGTGCGGCACATCTCTACTTTGTCATGATTACCGGCTACAGCATAATTTTGAGCAATAACATTAATGTTCGCATCGTGTTGTGTGCGATAGGTCTCTACTTTGTCATGATTGCCAGCTAGTGTATATCCTTCGGTGATCACATTAATGTCTGCTTTATATTGCGTTCGGTAGAATTCTACCCGCTCATGATAGCCTGCCTGTGCATAGCCTTGAGCAATAAAATGAACATCTGCACGATGTTGCGTGCGGTAGATCTCTACTTGCTTATGATTACCCACCAGTGCATAACCTTGAGCAACTAAATTAGCGTCTGCCTTGTATTGCTTGCGATAGGCTTCTACTTTCTTATGATTGCCTGCTTGTGCATAGCCGTGAGCAATAGAACTCACTTTTGCAAAATGTTGCGTGCGGTAAGCTTCTACTTTCTTATGATTACCTGCTTGTGCGTAGCCGAGAGCGATAATACTAACGTCTGCACCGTATTGGGTGCGATAATCCTCTACCTTGTCATGATTGCCTGCCAGCGCATAGCCTTGAGCAATAGCATGAAAATCTGCACCATATTCTGTGCGGTACGCTTCGACTTTCTCATGATTACCTGATATGGCATACCCCTGAGCAATAACACTGACATTTGCAGCGTGTTGCGTACGGTAGAACTCTACTTTCTCGTGGTTATTTGCTCGAGCATAGCCTAGAGCAATAGCACTCACGTTTGCCCCGAGTTCGCGTAACCGTTCTACTTCCTCATCTTTGCCTTCTAGAGCTAATTGAGTTCCTGCAGTAACAAGAAAGCCATCCTTTATACCTATAGCATCTATATGAAACTCTTTTAACTTAATTTTTAGTGTTTCAGTATTGGTGCATTCTTTTACTATTTTACAAACTTTATTAAACATAAATATTCCAAAAAAATGGGTATTAAATATTATTATAAAGTCATCAGCAATACTATTATTTACACAAATTATTAAACTAAAATACTTCTAGGGAACTTTTTCCTCATTTTGGTCGTGCGCCCTATTTCTTATCGATAAATTGATCTTCAAACTCTTTTAGTTGCAACTCTAAATTCCGTTGCAATTGTGCCTTTTCATTTAGTTTTGCAAAATTTATACACCCTGTACTTAGCAGATCTTTGCATTGGGAGACAAGCACACTTTTTCCAGCATCCGCCCAAATGCTTTTTCCCGGTAAAAACGCATAGGTCAGTGCATTGCGATTTATGGATTTTAGAGTTTGATAATCAAGTTGGTGATTTAGTGCGGCTTCAACATACTGACGCGTAAGATCGGTTCGAAGTACTCCCTCGTCATCTGTGGAAAGAACCACAGGTACTCCATGGGATAAATAATACTTAAGAGGATGCTCACGTCCTGAAATATTTAAAATTTTCTGGTTACTGATAAGATTAACCTCAACCGGAATGTGCTTCTCAGCCATATATTTTAAGGTTTGCTCAGCATTAGCCTC
Organism: Legionellaceae bacterium UBA2794; assembly: GCA_002352055.1. Lineage (GTDB taxonomy): Bacteria > Pseudomonadota > Gammaproteobacteria > Legionellales > Legionellaceae > Legionella. Next base: position 46,840 of record DEHS01000079.1, on the reverse strand, counting down.
ATAGCCAATATCCACCCCATGGCCGATTCTTTGAGCATGACCGGTGAACAAAGCATCATGAATATGATAATTTAAGTCGTCCGTAACGACCGATTCGGGGGCGAGCTCGCCTGCATGCAGGCTAATGTTTACTTGAGGATACAGTTGATGCATGTAACCGATGATTTTCATTTGTTGGCGATAATCTCGTAATGAGATAATCCCATCTTCAGCTTGTACCACATTGATTCCAACCAAATTGCCCCGGGATCGTGATACCGCCTCAAAGGCATTTAAAGCCTGAGCAAAAAATCCGGTTAATGGCTGTTCGCGCAATATATAATAAAGGACTTTCACCTGTATTTTACATTCGGGCTGATTTGGCTTTGCCAAACAGCCTAGTTGATTATAAGCGGCTTGATGAATTTTATTGGTTTCTGTAACGGTATGATTTATATTGTTTTGAAATGCTTTATCGGCTAACAAGAGTGTTCTTTTTTGATCTGGGGTTTGCGACTCTTTAATTAAATCACCATAGCTTGCTGATTTAGCATCATCAGGAATATCCATTAACTCTAAATATTGCTCATTTTGGCTTGCGGCTCTCTTGAGGGTATCGGCTATGAGCTGAGGGCGATAATCTATCACTATCGGCATGTATTTAAGAAAACCATTGAAAAAATGGTCATGCCCCGTCTCTTTTCCAGGAATAAAATCCTTGAGTGACCAATCAGTAATTATTTGTTGGTAAAGTAAAGGATAATTAAAAATATTTTTACTTAATACGCCATCGCAGGTATTGGAAATTTTACTTATGGCGAGAGTTGTTTCATTAAGGCAGTAATTTCCCTGGGCAGCAAGAGCCAGCATGGTTTCTGGATAAGGACCTCCAGCTAAATGATAATGGAGCTCCCCACCTTTGGGCATTGTTTTAAAAAATGCATATAAAGCATTAGGATCATTTTTTATTTGATTAAAATGGGACGCGACCTCAGAATATACTGTAGTACCCAGCAATGAAAAAATGACTAAAAATATTGATTTAATATTGATCATAATGCTTATTGATTGTCAGTTAATTGCGAATTATCGCATAATATGACTTAATACCCTAGAGTTTTTACGCTATTGTCCACTCTTCTTGGTATGAGAAGAGTGGACAATAGCTCATTTTGGTGAGTATGAATCGTTAGGGACTATTGGTTCATTTGGTTGGGCTTGTGTTAAAGGAAAAAAATTGGGAGTAGAATGTTTCCCTGTATCCTGCTGATATTTTTGAAATGAATTGAACGCTTTTTTATTTTTATGATCATCTTTATATTGTTCAATACTTTTACCCGTTGTTTTTCTAAAAAGGTCTTGGAATTCTTCAGAAAGAGTTATATCCGGTGCTATTTGATGAATATATTTCAGGTGTTCTTCAACTTCTTTCTGATTTTTAAATGTTTCTTTGGATACGAAGTTATCAATTGATTCCATCACTTTATTCGTCAGGTCTTTATCCTGAAGGAACAATGTTGGAACAAGACTTGGATATAGAGCACTGAATNNTGTTCTCCATAAAAAAAAGTGAGGGCGTTACGTTTGGTTTCAATTGAAAATTTTCCAATTTTAACCATATCATCTATAATAATTGGGATAAAATCTGTTGCTTCATTTATAAATTTTATCACTGCGTCTTTGATCAATATTTCCTCAATCTCTAGTGTGGAAACTAATGTCTTCAATATTCCGGTTAAGGATTCTTTATACATACCCTCAGTAAGATTTTGAATAGGGTCTTTTGAATGAGATTTAGCGTATTCTATTGCTTTAAGATACATATCATTATGCACTTCATTCAATAATACCTGTTCTATTTTTTCTTTAGAGAATTTTTCTTTGACTTCCTTAATTGCAAGAAGATCGTTAACAAATTGCTTGCGCTGCTCTTCCCATTTACCATAAGTGGTGGGCTGACCCATCGTTTATCTCCTTAATTATTTTATTTTCACTTGAAGTAAATCCAGAGTAATTTTGGATGACTTCTAATTAAACAAAATCCAATAACCATTGTAATTATCAATTATTCATAGCAAAATAATTGAGATTTATTACCACGGAAGATTAACATGCAACGGGTTCTATTCAAGTCATTTTTCTTTTTAATTCAGTGCCTGACTTTTTCAATTATTTTGAGCAATTTAGTACACGCCACCCAAAACGTGCAGGATGAAAAAACCAACATTGAAATTAATGTGGGCATTTATGCGCCATTCTCTGATCGTTCAGCGTTTATTGGTCGAAATATTTTAAATGCGATGGAGATGGCACAAGATGAATTAAAGTCTTCTCCCGTTCATTATTCGTTCTTTACCCTGGATAAACAAACCGTTCATCATGATCCTGCAGTCACCTTACAAAAATTTATAGATACACATCATATAAATGTTTTGCTAACCGAGGGTTCTGCAAATGGACTTTTAGCGGCTCCTCTGGCTAGGAAAAACCAGATTATTCATTTTAGTTTGGCTAGTGATCCACACATTGCAGATGGAACCAATAATTTTCTTGCCTGGAGCCCGGCTGATGAGCAGGCAGGAGTTTTAATTAATGAACTTAAAAAAAAGAACGTACAATCCCTGGGAGTCATATCCAGCTCCAGTCTTTCTGATAAAGTGTTAACTAAAAACGTACTAAACCAAGTTGAGAAAAATTCCTCTATAAATATAGTCGTTAATAAAGAATTTAAAGCAGGAACAACCCAATTTTCACCTTTAATGCTGGACCTTATCGGGATAGATGCTGATCTTTATGTGGTCATGGCATCACCACGTGAAATGGAACAAATTCAATCCGAGATGAGAAAATCTGGGATAAATAAACCGATCACTACTATCGTGGATCGAACAACACCGAAAGTAATGAAAATTTTTAATGGGCAATGGTATATAGATACGCATGAAATGCAGCCTGAATTTATTAAGAACTTCCAGGAGGCCTATTTAAATTATCCGGCAACTGAGGCTGGATATGCATTTGACGTGTTTAATATACTTAATCGAAGTGTCTTGATGTCCGTTGCCAAGCATCACGCTGTTAATTCCATGGAGTTAGCAAAACAGATTCATGCGCAGGCAATAGGCAGCGGGGTAATGGGCCCATTTAATTTGGATAAAAAGGGAGTCTTATACACGCAGGCTGAAGTTAAAACTGTAAAAAACGGACACATACTTACAGCTTAATTCACTCTAAAAAAATCAGCAGTCCATGGACCGCTGATTTAAATAGGGGTGGGTTATATTAACGATTTGCTAAAGCCATCCCTTCAAGTACTGTTAGAGCTGCATACAGTTGATAATCTTCGTGTATCAGATCACCAATTTGATTTTCTTTTTTTATCGTGACATTTTCAGAGCTGTTTTTATTTAAGATATGACCACTTAAGTCCGCTTCGCTAAATCCTGTTGCATCAGTTTTCTTGGCCGCATCTTTAGGAACATCCACTTCTTCAACCACGATGTCAGGAATAATCCCTTTAGCCTGAATTGAAGTGCCGGATGGAGTATAATAAAGCGCAGTGGTGAGTTTTATTCCGGTTTTACCATCCAGGGCTAAGACAGTTTGCACGGAGCCTTTGCCAAAACTCTTGGTACCTAGGATAATTGCTCGTTTATTATCTTTTAACGCTCCAGCTACAATTTCGGAAGCTGAGGCAGAACCGTTATTGATAAGAACTACTATCGGTGCATTATCCAATACGTCCCCAGGATTAGCCAGCGCGGTGAATTTTGAACCAGGTAACCGGCCCTCGGTATATACTATCAACTCCTGTTTTCCTGATTTATTATTACCTAGAAAAGCGTCGGATACCTGAATGGCTGAATCAAGCAATCCTCCGGGATTATTGCGTAGATCAAGGATTAACCCCTTAAGTTTTCCATTAGACTGTTGCTTAAGCTGATTAATTGCTTGTAACATATCTTTACCGGTTAAGGCCTGAAATTGAGTCAGCCGAATATAACCATATCCATCACTTAACATTTTGCTTTTAACGCTTTTAATCAGAATCACTTCACGAATTAAATCAAAAGTCAGTGGTTTACTAGCCCCTTTTCTTAACACGGTAAGTTCAATAGTAGTTCCCGCCTTACCCCGCATTAAATTAACCGCATCTTTTAATGAAAGACCCTGAACAGATTCTTTGCCCAGCTTGATAATGTAGTCACCAGATTTGATACCCGCTTTAAAGGCTGGTGTATCTACCAAAGGAGTAATGACTTTAACTACCCCTTCTTCCATTGTTACTTCGATGCCTAAACCACCAAACTCACCACTTGTTGATGTCTGTAACTCCTTGAACTCTTCTTCATTGAGATAACTCGAGTGTGGGTCAAGTCCGGTAAGCATGCCACGAATTGCATTATCAAATAATTCTTTATCGTCAGTAGGTTTTACATAATATTTTTTAATTTCCCCAATCGCATTCGAAAAACGTTGTACGTCTTCCAATGGAATACGTTTTGTATTAGTATTTTCAGTAGCGGCAGGTTGATCAACGGCAAATCCAGTCAATGGAAGCATTAACGTAAACGCATACACCAGACCCAAAGTGCGGGGAAGTATTTTCTTAACCATAGCGATCTCCTCGGATGCAAGGCCACAAAATCAGCCGCCTACTTATTGTTTTTATTAATTAGTGAAATGCAATTTAGATGCCAGCGGCGCACCTAAGATAACCAGTCCAGCGGAGAGACCGCTTTTCCTTTTAATCTTATTTCAAAGTATAGACCGTTTTGCTTAATCCCACCGCTATGTCCGACGCTTGCTATTTGCTCGTTTTGATGTACAGCCTGACCTTTACGTTTAAATAAGGATTGATTATGAGCATATAAAGTCATAAAGCCTTGACCATGGTCGATAATCAGTAATAGACCATAACCGCGTAACCAATCGCTAAATACCACTTTGCCGGGATATACCGCTGTAACTGCCGCTCCTTCGTCGGCAAAAAATGTCACCCCTTGGTTCATTCTTTGTAACGATCTTTGTCCAGTTTGTACTGGTAGCGGCAATTTTTTGCGCATTTGCAGGAACGGTTTGCTGCTTTGCATCACACTTTGTTCGGATAATGACTTTAACAAGCGCGATAAGTTATCTTTATCTCGTTGAAAATCTTGAAGCGTGTGCCGATTGCTTTGAATTTCATGGTCTAAAGATTCAATTAAAGTGGTGTGGTAATTTCTATTTTGCTCTAATTGTTGTTGATGTTGGGTTAACTGGCTTTTTAATTGTTGTGTAGCTGCTAATTCATTGTGAAGTTTATCTTTATTCTCGGTAATATTTTTACGAGTTTCATCAATTTGATCTATCAATTGTTGTCTTGATTTAACTATATACTGGTAATATGTCAAAATTCGACTCACTTTGTACGGGTCATCCTGATTGAGCAACCATTTTAATGGTTGATATTCTCCCATTTGATAACGAGCTCTTACATGACTTGCCAATAACTTTTGTTGCGTAGTTAATTGCTGATTTAAGTGAATTACTTTTTGTTGCAACTCAGCAATCCTATGCTCTTTATTATCCATTACTCGGGATATAGAGCGCAGTTTACGGACTCCCTCTCCAATCTGTTTCTCGGTGCCTGATAACTCCTGATTTAAGGTGCCTCTTTTGTCATTGGCGGTGGCTAATTTTTGCCGCAGACTATTTATCTGAGCATCTAATTGCTTTAATTTGCTTTTTGTCTGATTCAATCCAGCGGGAGGCGCGGCATTTAAACCTAAAGCAAGTGCTATTCCCAATGAACCTATTAAAGCCTTAAGGCCGCTTAACCTGTTAGACATGGGCATGATCTTTTTCCAGCAACACTCTTCCTGTCATTTCCTGAGGAGGCTTAAGCCCTAAGAGCATCAGCATTGTTGGTGCTATATCAATAAGGCTGCCATTTCTGTTGACAAAGTGCCAGCCGCCACCAACATAAACTAAAGGAACTGGTTCACTGGTATGAGCGGTATGTGCCTGAAGAGTCGAGTCATCGAACATTTCTTCGGCATTGCCATGATCTGCGGTGATTAACAATTTACCATTGATAGGAGCAAGTGCTTGCCAGACTTTATGCATACAGTCATCGAGGCATTCTATAGCCCGAACTGTAGCAGCAAAATTACCACTATGGCCTACCATATCCGCATTGGCATAATTACAAATAATTACATCAAATTTTCGGCTATTAATTGCTTCAATCAATCGCAAGGTCAGCTCCGGAGCGCTCATTTCTGGCTGCAAATCATAAGTTGCTATTCTCGGAGACTGAATCATGATGCGTTCTTCATTTGGAAAAATGGTTTCATTACCGCCATTAAAGAAAAAGGTGACATGTGCGTATTTTTCAGTTTCAGCAATTCGCAATTGGCTTAATCCATTATTAGCCAATACTTCGCCCAACGTATTATTCATGGGAATGGGTGGGAATGCGGTGGTTGTAGGTAATGTTTTATCATATTCCGTCATGGAGATAAAATGCAAAAGTTCAGGCTGTATGGAGCGAGAGAAGCCATCAAATTTCGGGTCTATAAAAGCTGCTGTCAATTGCCTTGCTCTATCTGCGCGGAAATTAAAGAATAAAACAGCATCATTATCAACGATTGGATTTTTAGCACCTATAATCGTAGGAGGAATAAACTCGTCAGAAACATTCTGTTGGTAATAAAAATCGATTGCGCTTGCTGCAGTAGCAAATTGATTGGGGCTGATTCCTTTAGTTAACAAATCATATACCGGCTCAATACGTTCCCATCGTTTATCTCGATCCATTGCATAATAACGGCCACATATTGAGCTTATAACTGCTACAGGATGTTGCTCTAAAACGTTTTCTAATCTGGAAAGACTGGTTAGTGCACTTTGTGGGGGGGTATCTCTCCCATCAAGAAATAAATGAAGACAAACTGATTTAAACTCTAACGCATCGCAGAATGCAAGAAGTTGAAATAAGTGGTCCTCATGGCTGTGAACACCCCCAGGAGAAAATAAGCCCATGATATGCAATGAATTGCCGGTTTTTTTTAACTGGTTAATCGTGTTAACAAAAACAGGGTTGGTAACAAATTCCCCATTATTCAGCGCCTGGTTGATACGAGTAAAATCTTGCTGAATGACGCGTCCTGCACCGATATGCATATGTCCCACTTCAGAATTACCCATCTGATCTTCTGGAAGTCCTACAGGAAGGCCTGATGCATCAAGAAGCATATGCGGAAAGGAATTCCACCACTCATCCCACTGAGGCGTGTGTGCCTGAGCAATTGCATTATATTTACTATCGGGGTTGTGACCCCATCCATCAAGGATCATAAGCACCAGGGGCCCTTTTTTTGTCATGAGAAATATCCTGAACGCGTGAATAAATTGACTTAAAAAAGATTATACCTATGCGAGGTAAAGAGGTATATAGTGGATGTACCTGTTCTATGGTGTCAGGTGCTTTGAGCAAGGTAAGTTAATTACATTCCTGGGTTTGATTGCAATTACCAAAGGAATCACATTGTTGTGTTGTAATACAATTGGTATTGTAATTGTCATTGGTCATGACCCCATTATCCAAAATGACAGCGGGTGCTACCCAACCGGTTCCTGGGTGGTAGTTACCGATATTGTTATGAAAATCATTATAATTATGAAAATCATTGGGGTGATTAAATCCATTGTCGAATCCGCCAGGATGGATGCCACCAAATCCTCCTCGATAAGCAAAAGTAGATGTCGCACAAGTTAATGTTAAAATAGGGATTAAGAGCATGAAACTTAAAAATTTATTGGTTTTCATAACATACTCCAGTTGAATGGTAAAATAGTTTATTTTACATAGTATAGCTCTTTGGCATTAAATATTTGTTCCAGTTACACGCATTTATAAAAATACGCTTCGCTCTCTTTAAAACATGCCTTAGTACAATAAGATTTAAAAATGCTGAATTGATTTTGAAAGGCACTTAAATTTTTTTTTAAAAACGGTTAGACTGTCCATCATTTTAAGTGGCAGGAAGAGTTGTTTTGGAACATAAATTACCCCAGCATATCGCTATAGTTATGGATGGGAATGGTCGTTGGGCAGAGAAGCGTGGGTTAGCTCGTATTGAAGGACACAAAGCGGGAGTGGATTCCGTAAAGGAAATAATCCGCTGTTGTCTGGAAAAAAAAATAAATTGTCTTAGTTTATTCGCCTTTAGTTCCGAAAACTGGTCTCGTCCGGTTGCAGAAGTCAATTTTTTGATGGAGTTGTTTGTTGAAGCGTTAAAATTAGAACTCGCTGATTTAAATCAACATGGAATACAAATGCGTTTTACAGGGGATCGCTCTGTGCTGACGCAAGTGTTACAAAATGAAATGCATGCTGCGGAAGAGTTGACTCGGAATAATAAGCAACTGATATTAAACATAGTCGTTAACTATGGCGGAAAATGGGAGCTTGTTGCTGCAGCAAAAAGAATGACTCAGGCGGTGATTCAGGGTGATATATCTTTGGAGAGTATTAACGAGATGTCATTTGCTCAGTTTTTAGAAACTGAAGGATTGCCCGAACCTGATTTATTTATTCGTACCAGTGGTGAATTACGAATAAGCAATTTTTTTCTTTGGCAATTAGCGTACACTGAACTCTATTTTACCGATGTTCATTGGCCAGACTTTCATAAAGATGAATTTGAGAGGGCTTTGGCTTCTTTTAGTACACGTAAACGACGATTTGGTCAGCTTGAACCCGCTTAATTGAGGAAAAAAATGTTTTTTCAACGTTTAATTACTACTTTAATTTTAGTTCCTCTGGTACTTCTAACTCTATTTTATGGACCTGGCTGGTTTCTAATAGGGGTTTTATTACTCATTCTTTTAATTTCTATCCAGGAATCATTTCAATTAATCCCCCTTAATTTATTGGCAACTAAAATAAGTTATTTAGCAGTAATGTTACTTGCGTTATGGGGTTGTGCTTATTTTTTTGATTACTGGTTGTCACTGGGGTTAATTTTATGGATTGCTATTGCAATTGCCATTATAAGCTATCCCCGATCGCAGCAATACTGGGGCTATCCTTCAGTTGTGGGCTTAGTATGTTTGATTTTATTACCTCTTTTCTGTCAGAGTTTGATCCACATTTATAACTTGCTTCAGGGTAAAGGATTGTTCGTTTATTTGCTTTTTTTAATTTGGGCTTCAGATATAGGTGCTTATCTAACCGGTAAAGCACTAGGTAGTCATAAGCTAATTCCACAAGTCAGTCCAGGTAAATCCTGGGAGGGATTAATCGGGGGGCTCACTTTAGCATTGTTAATTGCTTTGGCCGGATTTTTATACTTTAAACCCGCTTATCCTGTTTTATGGTTCGTTTTAGCGTTAGTAACCGTGAATATTTCAGTTTTTGGAGACTTGTTTATCAGTATTTTGAAAAGAAGGTGCCATTTAAAAGATACCGGTAACGTAATACCTGGGCATGGTGGTATGTTAGATCGATTAGATAGTCTTATAGCCGCGGCACCGGTATTTTATTTTGGGTTAATTAATATTCCTCTACGGGTTATATGAGAGAAAAAACTTTGGATAACGAATGCTTTTAACATTGCTCTATTTTTTATTGGCTTTATTGCTTTTGGTTTCAGTTCATGAGTACGGCCATTTTCAAGTAGCTCGCTGGTGCGGGGTTAAAGTATTGCGTTTTTCTTTTGGCTTTGGAAAAGTTTTGGCAAGCTGGCATGACAAAAAGGGAACAGAATATGCCTGGTCGTTATTTCCTTTGGGGGGTTATGTCAAGATGCTTGATGAAACCGAAGGGGATGTTGATGAGCGGGAAAAACATTTAGCATTTAATAATAAATCAGTGTGGAAACGTATTGCCATAGTTTTGGCTGGTCCTTTGTTTAATTTCTTATTTGCCTTTTTTGCCTTGTGGTTGGTTTTAGTAATTGGCATGCATTCGTTAGCGCCCATTATTGCTTCAGTAAAGCCTGATAGTCTTGCTTCGCGTGCTGGCTTTAGCGCAAAGCAAGAAATTGTGGCCGTTAATGGATCTAAAATTAATAGCTGGCGTGATTTCCAGTACGCGATGATGCCTTTGGTTGGCTCTCGGGAAACAATTCAGGTAACGGTTAAATCATTAAATGGTGGTGAGAAAAAACAGTTATCATTACCTTTAGTCGATTGGCAATTGGATGATAAGAAACCCGACCCGCTTAAAAGTTTAGGTATAGAGCCCTTTATTCCGAGCATTCCTCCAATTATAGGTGAAGTGGTTGCTAACTCCCCAGCTGAAAAAGCGGGTTTACAGGTAGGAGACAAACTCATCAGTATTAACGGTAAACCCTTTGATGACTGGCTTTTACTTGTCGATTTTGTTAAAGAACATCCTGATACCCGTATAGATATTGAAATGGATCGACAAGGGAAGCTGCATTCTATTAGTTTAATTACAGGAAATCAGAAAGTTCAGGGAAAGACTGAGGGATTCATCGGCGTACGATCACAAAAAGTGGACTGGCCTGAACATTGGCTGCGCCATGAAAGGCAGAATCCCTTGACCGCTTTAGGGACGGCTTTAAAACAAACGGGGCATTTGACTGCCACAACTTTTATTTTAATGGGTAGATTGGTAACAGGAAAATTAGGATTAAACAGTATCAGTGGACCAGTTGGTATTGCGCAGGGAGCAGGTGATTCAGGACGCGGGGGAATTGTATCCTATTTATTTTTCCTTGCCTTAGTGAGTATTAGCCTGGGTGCATTAAACTTGCTTCCCATTCCTATGCTTGATGGTGGACATTTATTGTATTACGCATTTGAAATTATCAGAGGAAAACCTTTGTCAGATGGCGTTAAATCTTTAGGTGTATATTTAGGTATTTTTCTTTTAGTGGCTCTGATGTTCATAGCCCTTACAAATGATTTGTCGCGCTTGACGGGCTAGGAAAAATTTAATTTCTGGTTTATTTCAAAGCAGATAAATAGTTCAAAGGAGATGTAGAAACTTGACACTGGTTTCTACTTCCTATAAAAGGGTTTCAATTTTTGGCGTGACTGAAAGAGTAATTTAATTTCAGAAATGCACGTAGTACTGGACGTAATATAATAATGAAAAAAGTCAGTAATAAATTGATATTAGGTGTTTGTTGTTCCACACTTTTGGCGTGGTCCGCGCAAACAATGGCAGCCGATGGTTTTATTGTTCGTGGTATTAAAGTCACAGGTCTCCAGCGAGTTTCTACCGGAACTGTATTAAACTATATTCCTGTTCAGGTAGGTGAAGAGATAAGCCCCAGTTCCACAGCGCAAATTATCCGCACTCTTTATGATACCGGCTTTTTCCAGTCGGTTTCCCTTGAGCGGCAAGGTAATGTACTCATAGTGAATGTGGTTGAGCGCGCAACTATCGGAACGATAAATATTGTCGGCAATAAAGAAATTCCCAGTGATAAGATGAAATCATTTCTAAAAGAAATGGGTTTAGTCAAAGGCAGGGTGTTTCAAACATCATCCCTGGAGCGCCTGGAGAAGGAGCTAAAACAGGCATATACTGCCCGAGGCAAATATAATTCACGCATTGAAACCACAGTGACCCCACTGACAGAAAATCGGGTTGGCATAAATATTACTGTTTCTGAAGGTCGGGTTTCACGGATTAAAGAAATTAAGATCATTGGAAACCATGATTTTACCAAGAATGAACTATTGCCAGAATTGGCGTTATCAACCAGTAACGTTCTGACCTATTTTAATAAAAGAGATCAATATTCAAAAGCAAGTATGGATGCCTCTCTAGAAGCATTGCGCTCTTTTTACCTGGACAGGGGTTATTTAAAATTTAATATTGTTTCTTCTCAGGTTTTATTATCGCCTGATCGAAAAGATGTTTATATCAATATACATATCGAAGAAGGTCCTCAGTATCATTTTGCAGGTTATGCTTTAGCTGGCAAGATTATTCTGCCAAAAGAAAAAATTGATCCCTTGATACAAGTGAAAAAGGGTGATGTATTTTCGCGTAAAAAAGTAACTGAATCTATTTCAGCAATCGGTCTGGCATTAGGTGACGTTGGCTATGGTTTTCCTGCTATTAGCGCTGAACCCAGAATTGATGAAAATAATAAAACGGTGTTCATCACTTTTATGATAGAACCCGGTCGTCATGTTTATGTTCGCCGTATTAATTTTCATGGTAATACCAAGACAGGTGACTTTGTACTCAGGAATATCATTCGTCAGGATGAAGGCGGGTTATTATCCTTACACAATATTAAAGAGTCTGAAAGACAGTTACGCCTGCTTGGCTATCTGAAAAATATTGATATTAAAACAAATCCGGTTGCAGGAACAAATAATCAGGTTGATTTAGATGTGCAAGTTGAAGAGGCACCTTCAGCAGAAGCGAGTGCTTCATTAGGTTATGGAACCAACGGTTATCAGTTTAATACGTCCATTAATCAACATAATTTTATGGGAAGTGGTCGCTCCATGGGCGCCTCTTTTAATGCCAGTATGTGGGGTCAGGATTATTCTCTGAACTATTACAATCCATTTTATACCGATACAGGTGTGGGACGTGGGGCAAGTCTTTATTATTCCCGAATTGATCCAAAAAACCTTAATGTCAGTACTTACAGTTCGAATCGATTCGGTGGTGATATCAATTATAACTTCCCGCTTAGCGAGTCAAGTAGTTTTCAAATGGGGTATGGGTATCAGGACGTGAATATTAAATCGGTAGGGTATGTTATTCCGATTCAAAATTTCGTTGATTTATATGGCAGACATTTCCAGGAAATTCGCTTGTCATCAGGTTGGAGCCGTAACAGCTATGATCAAATGCCTTACCCTACAAGAGGTTTTAACCAACAGGCATTGGCATTCGTTGCATTACCAGCAACTTCCGATTCTCTGAGTTATTTTAAAAGTTCCTACCAGGCTCATTTATATTATCCACTTTATCGAGGATGGATTTTCTCCCTATTGGGCAATGTGGGTTACGGTAATACGTTTAATAATAATGGTTTGCCTTTCTTCGAAAACTATTATGCAGGGGGTATTGCGCAACCAGGTCAGGTTCGAGGCTATGACAGCTTCTCCCTAGGACCATTAGACAATTTTGGCAACTCCATGGGAGCGAATTTGTTGGTGAATGGTAGTATAGGTTTGATTTTGCCCTATCCTTTAAGTCGCGATAACGTCCGTACTACAGTATTTGCCGATGCGGGTAACGTATTTGCCAAGGGAACTCCTTTGTTTTTAAGTGGTACTGATGCCGGACCNNGTTATTCTGCGGGTGTTTCTGTCGAATGGCGTTCACCTTTCGGTCCTTTGGCTTTTAGCGTCGCTAAAGCGTTAAATCCACAACCGTTCGATCAGACCCAATATTTCCAATTCGCTCTTTCTTCCGGTTTTTAAGCTGGATGGCGAAAAAAAAGATCCTTTCTTCTTTGACGCAAAATTAAGAGAAGAAAGGATTATTGAAAACTAATGCTGTACATATCGCAACCTTTTTAGAATTGTGCTAGCATGCCAATCTTTAAATTAGGAGATAATTATGAAGCGTTTTGGGGCGGTCTTTGTTGCATTGGTTTTTAGTTTATTTGGTACTAGTTTATTTGCTGATTGGGCAAAAATTGGCGTTGTTGATTTGCAAAAGATCATGCAAACGTCTAGCCAATTCAAGGACCTTCAACAAAAATTAGAAAAAGAATTTAAACCTCGTCGTGATAAATTGGTAGCTGCGGAAACCAGTTTAAAAAGCGATATGGAAAAATTTAAACGTGATGCTGCTATTTTAAGTACCAGTCAAAAGAAAGAATTAGAAAAGAAAATTGTTAATGCGCAACAACAGTTTGAGCGTGATGGTCAACAATATCAACAAGAATTAAGCAGTTCGCATAATGAGGCAATGGAAGGTTTATACGCTAAAGTTCGAGCAGCTATAGCTAAAATTGCAAAAGATGAGAAATACGACATTATCGTGCAAAAAGATGCAACACCTTTCAGTAGTGAAACGCTCGACGTTACTGATAAAGTAATTAAAGCAATAAACTAATCGGCACAATGAGTTGCTTACCTTAGCGCAATTAGCAAAAGCTTTAGATGGTGTTTGGTGTGGTAATCCAGACCATCCCATCTCAAGCCTGTCTTCACTCTCCCGAGCAAAATCTAGCGACTTGACCTACTTGGCGCACCCTTTAATGCTTCCTTTATTAAAATCTTCCCTTGCTGGGGCAGTATTATTAAAAGAAGAACATCAGGGACTGTATCAAGGGAACTGCATTCTAGTGGCTGAACCGCTAGAGGCAATGAATAAGGCAGTGAGTCTTTTATTGGTTGATGAAGTACATCACTCAGGAATACATGCCACTGCGCAAATTCATCCCTTAGCTCAATTAGGTAAAAATGTTTCTGTTGGTGCACATACCATAATTCATGAACAGGTTGTTTTATCGGATGGATGTGTTATTGGTAGCAATAATGTTATTGAAGGTTTCGTTACTATTGGGCCTGATAGTCAGATTGGCTCTGGAACTATGATACATGAAGGAAGTCAGATCGGAGCTCATGTGATAATAAGCCCAGGATGTGTTATTGGGTCATCACCTTTCAATTATTCGAAAGTGCATGGAAACTGGCAAAGAGGTCCCGCTATTGGTGGAACTATCATTGGCCGCGGAGTTCACATAGGTGCCAATACTGTGATAGATCGAGGCTCATTGGGTGATACCTATTTAGCCAACGGTGTATGTATTGATAATTTGGTTCAAATTGCTCATGACGTGATCATCGGGGAAAATACTGCAGTAGCTGGGTGTGCCGCAATTGGGGCTTATACTCAAATTGGATCAGATTGTATTATTGGTGGAGCAAGTTGCATAGCAGCCTATGTGAGATTGACTGATGATGTCGTGATAAGCGGTATGTCTACAGNNTAAGCAGATCCGTTAACAAGCCAGGTATTTATTCTTCAGGTACGTTAATACATGAACATAATCGTTGGCGACGCAATGCAGCGCGTTTTAGACGGTTAGATGATTATATTGTCAAGCTTGGTGTTTTAGAGCGGAAAATCAATAATGCCAGTGACTAAATAATATTTATTTAATTTATAATTGCCTGGATTCACTGAAAACAAGATAATGATTTTATTTTTGAGTTATTGAACCAAACGAGAAAAATGTATGAATGAATGTATAGATATAAATAAAATTTTGAGTCTATTGCCCCACCGTTATCCTTTTATATTGGTTGACAGGGTATTGGATTATAAATCGTTTGATTATTTAACCGCAATCAAGAATGTAACGATAAATGAAGATTTTTTTAATGGGCATTTTCCAGAAAATCCAATCATGCCTGGAGTGTTGATGCTTGAAGCTTTAGCCCAGGCTTCGGCAATTCTATCAAGCCTGTCTCGCGAACCTAAAGAGGGTTATAAGGTGTTGCATTTTTTTGCCGGTATAGACAATGCACGATTTAAGCATGTGGTCACTCCAGGCGATCAATTGCGATTGGAAGTCAAATTTACGCGTAGAAAAAGAGATTTTTGGAGTATGCACGGCGAAGCTTATGTTGGTGATAAACTGGCCTGTTCCGCAGATTTATTAAGCGCAGCAAAGGAAATTAAAAGTGATAGATGAAAGAGCGATGATACACCCCTCCGCAAAATTGGCAAAAGGGGTATCAGTAGGACCAGGTACCGTTATTGGTGCAGATGTGGAAATTGGTGAAGATACCTGGATTGGTCCACATGTAGTAATTGAAGGACCAACTACTATTGGTAAAAATAATAAAATATTCCAGTTTGCCTCCGTAGGTGATGAACCTCAGGATATTACATATAAAGGGGAGCCTACCCGGTTGGAAATAGGCGATAATAATGTAATTCGTGAATATTGCATGATAAGTAGAGGTACGGTCAAAGGGGGCGGAGTTACTCGGATTGGTAATAGTAATTTCCTTATGGCTTATTCTCATATTGGTCATGATTGTATGGTTGGTGATCAAATCATTATGGTTAATTATGCAGCCTTATCAGGTCATGTAATTATTAATGATTATGCCATAATTGGCCCTTATGCAGCAGTTCATCAGTTCTGTCATGTCGGTGCGTATGCATTTATAGCAAGGGCGACTTATGTTACTAAAGATGTACTGCCTTATGTCATGATTGCTGGCCATAATACCTCTGCTTGTGGCATTAATACGGTGGGATTGCGCAGAAGAGGGTTTTCCTCTTCTGCTATTGATTATTTACGACGTGCTTATAAAGTCATTTTTCGTAAGGGATTAACGGTACAACAGGCAGTAGCCGAATTGGAGCAAATGCAGGCTGAGTGTCCCGAAGTAATTCCTATGATTGATGCGTTAAATCAATCCACTCGAGGCATTGTGAGATAAATATGATAGCACCCTATTTTGCTGTTGCATTAGGTGGAGCTTTTGGTGCTATAAGTCGATATTTGGTGGTGCTTTTTGCGCAAAATTTATGGGGGTTACGATTCCCTTATGGAACTTTAATTGTTAATACTACCGGCTCTTTTTTAGCCGGCTTTTTTTTAACTTTATTGATAGGGCGCTTTAACGCTGAAGAATATTGGCGGTTGTTTTTCTTTACCGGATTTTTAGGTGCTTATACTACATTTTCGAGTTTCGCTGCAGAATCCTTATTACTGTTTGAACGCAATCAATGGTTTAAATTGTTCAGCAATATATTAGCTAACAATATGGGTTCATTAAGCATGGTTTTATTAGGTACAGTGGCTGCAAAATGGCTGATTTCCGGTTATGTGCAGCACTCATAATTCAGAGTGATCGCTTATGTTAGAGAGTCAATTATTAAGAGAAAAACCGCAATTTGTTGCATCCAAATTAGAAGCACGAGGGTTTCAATTTGATGTTGCAGCGTATTCAGCGTTAGAAGAAAAGCGTAAATCATTGCAAGTGAGTACTCAGGCTTTGCAAAATGAACGTAATTTACGCTCCAAGGCCATAGGAGATGCAAAATCACGTGGCGAGAATATAGAGTCAATGCGTGAGGAAGTAAATCAGTTAGGACATAACCTTGAACAACAAAAATTGGAGCTGGCTGAGGTTTTGAAGCAAATTGAAAATATAGCTTCTACGCTACCCAATATTCCAGATGACTCCGTACCGGTCGGTAAGGATGAACAAGATAATCAGGAAGTCCGAAGATGGGGTACCATTCCTGAGTTTGATTTTGCGGTGAAATCCCATGATGAGCTAGGTGAACACTTAGGTCAAATGGATTTTGCTTTAGCCGCTAAAATCACGGGTAGTCGATTTGTAGTAATGAAAAATAACATTGCCAGACTACATCGCGCTTTAATTCAATTGATGTTAGACACTCATACCCAAAAGCATGATTACCTGGAAGTTAATGTTCCTTATATTGTTAATTCTGATAGTTTGTTTGGTACAGGACAATTGCCAAAGTTTGAAGAAGATTTATTTAAGTTAACCGGCGATCAAGGATATTATTTGACTTCAACGGCTGAAATTCCGGTAACTAACATGGTACGAGATACGATTATTTCCGCTGACACCCTCCCTCTTCGTTTCACATGCCACTCGCCATGCTTTAGAAGTGAAGCGGGTTCCTATGGTAAAGACACTAAAGGGATGATTCGCCAGCATCAGTTTGAAAAAGTTGAACTGGTTTGGATTACTAAACCAGAGGAATCTTATGACGCGTTAGAGCAGCTCACCTCACATGCAGAAGCTATTTTGCAAAGTCTAGAGCTACCTTATCGAGTGGTGACTTTATGCACCGGAGATTTAGGAGCTAGCGCTGCTAAAACTTATGATCTTGAAGTGTGGCTCCCAAGCCAGAATACTTATCGTGAGATTTCATCCTGTTCGAACATGGAGGCTTTTCAAGCAAGACGGATGAAAGCACGATTTAAAAATCCTCAAACCAATGAAATGGAGCTGGTACACACTCTAAATGGCTCGGGATTAGCTGTTGGTCGTACTCTGGTCGCAATCCTTGAAAATTATCAAAATCATGATGGAAGTATACGTATTCCCAAGGCGTTACAACCGTATATGAGTGGATTAGAATTGATTAAAAATGTTACCTAGAACTGTAAACCCACTTGGTCATTCAGAGCAGATGTTCTGAATGACTTAATCCTGCTGAAGCGAAAGTCTGTTTAGATAACATCATGTCAGTAAGCGGTAGCTATTTTCCATCCTTTGACGAACAATAAAATAACTGTTTATAGGCTTCATGAGACTATTTTTTTAAAGTTATAAAAATATACAAGTATCATAAATTTCATTATACTGTTCGAATATTTTACTCTAGGGATGAGTGTAATGAGAAAAATTAATCACCGGTATATTTCTTTATTCGAATATTTGTCACTAAATAATTATCCGTTATTTAGATGGATACATAATCACATTGATTGGTATGACTATATTGGAATGAAGGAAAATAGTGATTTACATTCATATGGGAAATATTCTGTTAATCACCAAATGAACTGGCTTACACAATGGAAGGGCGGGTTGCAGCATTTGGTATCTATTGTCAATGACGTACAACACACCGTTAAACCTTTTAATGATAAAAATGATCTATGGAAAGAGATATTGCAACCCTATAGGGGGGTTAAAAATAGTGTGCGTGGAATAACAAATCTTGTTTTAGCGCCACTCTTGTTTTTGTTTGACTTTATTGTATACCCGACACGAAGTCTGTTTACCTGGTCTTTTGAAGGCTTAGGTCGTAATTTAAACCATAGTTTGATGTGCTTGGTGACCTGGTCTGCTGATGGATTATTTAGTTTGGCCAGAGGTGTCGTTCAATTGGCAACAACGCCATTGAATTGGTTTTTAAGACTTCCATTNNCATTAAGAGGTATTTTAACAGGTATACAAGGTGCACCTGATATTATAGAAAATGATCAAGTGGGCCCTTTAATACATGAAGTTGAAGAGCTACTCCATGAGGATTGCGAAAAAGTCACAAAGGATATGGAGTATATTTTACTTGAACTTAAAGAGGCATATCTATCCTGGAATGCAGCCAAATTTGATTCTCCTAATATTACAAACACCAATGAAGAGATTTGTAGTGAATATAATAAGCTTTATGAAAATAATGACAAAAAAATATTAAATCCAGAAAAAGTTAGATGGTTTTTAACTAAAATCAAACCAAAAGTAGATTCTCCCCAGGATAATTTTCAACGTCTTTATGGAAGCACTATGGGAGGTAACTGAGCTTATAATTATTGGTCTGGGGAAATTTTTCAGTGAGTTATAAGAAACACAATATTAATTGTAGGTAATGACCCGTTTAACCTAATTATTTTTCAAGGAAAAACTATGTCCTCCAAAGAGCAAAAATTATTTTGGTTTGTAAAACAGGCTATGGCCAATCAGCCCACTGATTATTCTGTTAAACTATGGATTGAAAGTAATGATTATACTGTTGAGGAATTGCTGATAACTTATACACTCATTTGTTGTAATAAATTTGATCAAAAATTTTATAATAATAAATTAAAGCAGTTTAATAGTTTTGATATTCTTGATTATGGATCACGACATTTATTTCAAAACCCTCAAGTATTTGACTTGCCGACTCCAGAAAATCTTGAAGAGGAAAGCACTATGGTTTTTAGATCTCGATTATAATTTCAACAATTGTTGGGAAAGATAAGAAAATATGGATTTTTTAACTTAAGTGAATACATATTTACATATACATTCATTTTAATCTGTGTTATCAATTGCCCCTCCTATACGTGCACCTACTTGTTCCTTAGAACTCCTCAAAATTTTGGTTTAATGCTTTGAAAATAAAGAATTAAAAAAGAGTGCATATGCATGTTGTATTTGAGTGATCCCCATCTCCTACGTGCCTCGGCTTGTCCAAGGCATCCAGCAAATTTTGTATATATTACTCAAAGGTTTCATTTTAATTTAAATTATTATGTTCTGGTATGTTAATAGATGATCTGGTAATTCAATTCACCAGATCAGCCATAAAGACTAACATATATCAGTTATTCTTCTTTTTCCGAATAACCACAGCCCTCTTTAGGACAAAGGATTTGGCGCCCTGCTCGCTTGCTTTCTTTAATCGTTAAAATAGGCCAAGAGCATTGAGGGCAAGATTGATCAATGGGTTCGTTCCATAATGCGTAATCGCATTTGGGATAGTCACCACACGAATAAAATATTTTACCCTTGCGTGATTTTCTTTGTAGAATTTTAGCATGATTGCATTTGGGACAATTAACCCCGGTGTCCGCTGGCTTTTCTAAGGGTTCCATATGTTTGCATTGAGGGTAATTACTGCAGCCAATAAAACGCCCATATTTACCGTTTTTGATATGCAATACACTATCACAGGAGGGACAATTTCTTCCCTCAACTGTTTCAGGTTCATTTTTCTCATTCTCGGAACCACCTAAATCTTGAGTAAAATCACATTCAGGATAACCAGTGCACCCTATAAATCGACCACGTTTACCAAGACGGATGGAGAGGGGCTTATCACATTTAGGACATTTTTCTTCTAAAATTTCAGTGGTCACGTCTTTACGTTGTACCTGTTCGTCCGTGTTTTGTATTTGCAAGATAAAGGGCTGCCAGAATTCTTCCAAAACAGGAACCCATTCTTTTTCACCACGAGCTACGGCATCCAATGTGTCTTCAAGTCCCGCAGTAAAGGTATAATCTACATAACGGGTAAAATAGCTCGTAAGGAAGCGGTTTACAATACGACCAACATCAGTAGGTAAAAAGCGTTTTTTATCCACCACAACATACTCACGTTGTTGCAGGGTATGAATAATTGCCGCATAGGTGGATGGGCGGCCGATATCATATTCTTCCAGCGCTTTAACTAAAGTTGCTTCAGAATAACGGGGCGGCGGTTCGGTAAAATGCTGATTGGCCTCAATATCAACAACTTTAACTTTTTCACCCACTACAAAAGGAGGTAAAATGTTACTGTCGCTCTCATCGTCTTTAGAATCATCCCGACCTTCTTCGTACACTGACAGGAAACCAGGGAAGGTGACAGTTGATCCATTCGCACGAAATATATTTCCTGCACCACAGGTAAAGTCAACTGCGACTGTATCCATAATAGCATCGGCCATTTGGCAGGCTACGGTTCTTTTCCAGATTAAACTGTATAACTTATATTGATCAGATGTTAATGCTTCCTGAACCATATCTGGGGTACGCTTTATTGAGGTGGGCCGGATTGCCTCATGTGCCTCTTGAGCATTTTTAGATTTTGTTTTATAAACTCTCGGTTCCTGAGGGCAATTATCTTTGCCATATCGTTGATTAATATAATCTCGAATTTCCTCAACAGCCTCAGCCGCCAGATTCACTGAATCGGTACGCATGTAGCTGATTAGACCCACAGTTCCTGTGCCAATATCAATCCCTTCGTATAATTGTTGTGCCACCATCATCGATTTGCGTGCGGTAAATCCTAATTTCCTGGCTGCCTCTTGTTGCAGTGTTGAGGTGATGAAAGGAGGGGAAGGTTTTCGTTTACGTTGTTTCTTTTCAATTTGGCTTACTGAAATAAACCCTTGAGCTTCCTTAATTAAGGCATCTCTGACTTGAAAAGCTTGTTCTTCTTGAGTGATCGTAAACTGTTGTACTTTTTCGTCTTTATAATGTGTCAGTCGTGCTTCAAATTCGGTTTTTTCATGATTACATTGTGCTAATATTTTCCAATATTCCTGCGAAATAAACCGTTCGATTTCTTCTTCACGTTCCACAATAAGCCGTAATGCAGGGCTTTGTACTCTACCTGCTGAAAGACCGCGGCGGATTTTTTTCCATAATAGAGGAGACAGGTTAAATCCGACCAGATAATCTAATGCACGTCGGGCCTGCTGCGCATTAACCAAATCCATGGAAATAGTACGTGGGTTGTTTATGGCGTCATTAATGGCAGATTTGGTAATTTCGTTAAAGAAAATTCGATGTACCGCTTTATCTTTAAGTAATTTTCGTTCTTTCATGAGTTCAAAAATATGCCAGGATATGGCTTCCCCTTCTCGATCCGGGTCGGTTGCGAGCAGTAATGAATCCGATTTTTTTAAAGCCTTGGCTATGGTTTCAATATGGCGGGCATTTTTTTCCAAGGGTGCATAAGTCATGGCAAAATGCGCCTCCGGATTTACCGAACCCTTGCGCGCAGGTAAATCGCGCACGTGACCATATGAGGCTAAAACCTCATAATCACTGCCGAGGTATTTTTGAATGGTTTTTGCTTTAGCGGGTGATTCAACGATCACCAGGTGTTTACTCATATAAAATAAACCTTATCCTTTAATGGTAGTATCTGTCGACCAAGAGTTTTATTGTTATTAGGTGTACTAATGGTTATCAGTGTACGGTTAGTGAGTCTTCTGTTTGGTATAGCACAATATCCAGAAAAGCCAACTGTTCTTCAGTTAAATGACTCGCCAGAATATTTCTAATGGTCCATTTGGTTTCCTGTAAGGTAACAATTCGTGAATCCGAAAATTGCAACTGATTCAGAATTAATTCAAAAGTATCATTATCTATTATATGCCATAATTTCATACGCATAAGAAATTGATAGCTGGCTTTACTGATTTTAATTTGTTCTTCATAAGTTAAAACACGAGTAGAGTCGGTTTGGGCTGATTTAATCCGTAATACTTCTTCTTCAGAATGTGAGGAATCCTCATCATGAGCTGATTCAGTTGAATCTGGTTTAGGAGATTTATGGTTTTTCTGGAGTTGAGTAAGACTTTTCTCAAACAAATTTAATAACATTTCAAATAAGTTATCTTTCATATTAACACCTTATATAGCCTCCGGAAACTGATATAACAGCTCCTTGAAGTTCCAGTTCTGCGAGTTCACCAGTAACCTGTTCGACCGATAATCCACTGCGTAGAATAATTTGATCAATGCTCGTTGTTTCAAAACCAATGAACTTTACTAGGTTTTCATTCCCGCTGGCAAGGGAAAAAATTGGTTTATCAATAGTTTGCTGTTGCCTATCCATTATGAGTTCGTCCAAAACATCATTTACCGAGGTAACTAATTTAGCGCCTTGCTGCAAAAGATAATGACAGCCTCGTGCGAGCGGGTTATGAATGGAGCCCGGAATTGCCAAAACATCCCGGTTTTGATCCAGAGCCATTCGAGCTGTGATTAAAGATCCGCTCTTAATTGCGGCCTCTATAACCAAAGTGCATAATGATAAACCGCTTATTATACGATTTCTGCGAGGAAAATGTCCAGCTATTGGTGGGCTTTTTAAAGGAAACTCACTAATTAACAACCCATTTTGCGTAATATGGCCTGCCAACTGAATATGTCTGCGAGGATAAATACAGTCGATACCTGTTCCTAATACCGCGATAGTTTGACCATCGGCTGCAAGACATCCTTTATGTGCTTCTGCATCTATCCCCAAAGCCAGACCACTAATTATGGTTATACCATTGCGAGCAAGCTCTTTAGAGAAATGATACGCATTTTCACTACCAATAACTGATGGATTACGGCTGCCAACAATCGCTAACTGTGGTTGATTGAGTGCAGATAATTGTCCTTTTGCGTATAAGACAACGGGTGGATCATTAATTTCTTTCAGCAAAGCCGGATAAAGCGGAGAGTCCCAGGTAATTAAATGATTATTATCTGATGTCTCTGACCATTTTAAATCAGCATCTACTGTTTTAAGATCAAACCCGGAAATTGTCTGTGACAGTGACAGAGGCAGCTTAGCCTTAAGCATTTCATTAGTCGAAAGCTTGAACAGATTCGATAAGTCCGGCCATTTTTGCAATAGCTTTGCAACGGTGCGAGGGCCAACCTGACTCATTCTGTTTAGAGCCAAAAAATAGCGCATATTATCCATGGCTTATGCACATAAAAGGAGAAATAAAAAAACTAAAAAAACAGAAAAAAACGAGAAGCGATCTCATGCATCATTCCTTTGTTGTTGGTTGGTGTCTTGCAGCATTGCCTTATATACGTGATAATATCACGATTATGACGTGGAGAACCAGAGAAGCAAATGGCTATTCGTAAGATTCTTTATTTACCCGATTCTCGACTTAGAACCGTGGCAAAACCTGTAACGTGCTTTGACGAGGATTTACAGACTTTAATTAACGATATGTTTGATACTATGTATCATGCGCGTGGCGTGGGTTTAGCAGCGCCGCAAATTGGGGTTAGTTTGCGTTTATCTGTAATTGATGTGGTTGGCGATAAAAAAGAGCAGATCGTTATTATTAATCCTGAAATTGTTTCTGCCCAAGGCGAAAAGGAATTTGAAGAGGGATGCCTCTCTGTGCCAGGTGCTTATGATACGGTAATTCGTGCTGAAAAAGTTACTGTGAAAGCATTGGATCGTAACGGCAAACCCTTTGAAGTAAGCGCTGATGGGTTATTGGGTGAGTGTTTGCAGCATGAAATAGATCATCTTAATGGTAAATTATTTGTCGATTTATTATCTCCCTTGAAACGCGTTATGGCTCGCAGAAAGCTGGATAAATTCAAAAGGCGCCAGCAGAATTCCAAATCATGAGTGGTTTAAATATCGTATTTGCAGGCACACCTGCATTTGGTATTCCATGTATGAATGCGCTGCATCAGTCGCACCATAATTTAGTAGCTGTATATTCTCAACCTGACAGGCCGGCTGGAAGAGGTAGAAAATTACAAGCATCTGCTGTTAAAGAGTGGGCAATCGAGCATGAGGTTGCCGTATATCAACCAGTTAATTTTAAAAACCCTGAGTCAGTTGCTGCATTAGCAGCGTTAAAACCTGATGTATTAATCGTAATCGCTTATGGTTTGATTTTGCCTCGTACTGTTTTAGACATTCCTCGCCTGGGATGTATTAATGTTCACGCATCATTACTTCCTCGCTGGCGTGGGGCATCGCCTATTCAACATGCTATTCTTCATGGTGATGAGACATCAGGTGTCACCATAATGCAAATGGATGTTGGCATGGATACCGGTGCCATGTTGGCCAAGGTAGAGTGTAGTATCACCTCTTATGATACGGCCGGGAGCTTACATGATAAATTAGCCGTATTATCTGCCGAGCCCTTGTTGGCCACTCTGGAACAGTTGGCGGTGGGAAATATTCGACCTGAAACGCAAAATAGCGAATTAGCCACCTATGCCGGAAAAATTAATAAAGAAGATGCATGTATTAACTGGCAAGAATCAGCAGTGGCGATTCATAGAACAATTCGCGCTTTTAATCCTTGGCCTATTGCCTATACTCCATTAGGGGACGAAGTATTACGTATTCATCAGGCACAGGTCGTTGTCACAGATTGTCCGCAAGCGCCCGGAACTATCATCAGTATTGATAAAAAAGGCCTGTTGGTGGCTACGGGACAGAATGCCTTGATGATTGAAAAAATTCAATTCCCAGGGGGTAAAGCCATATCCGTTGCTGATTGGTTAAATACGGGTAAAACTCAATTACAGGCAGGTTTAAAGTTGTAATGAAAACTAATGAGAGACTTCAGGCCTTAACCATTTTAACCGCGGTTGTAATAGATAAAGCTTCTTTATCGCAATTAATGCCAGCAGCGGCTGATATTTCCCCAATGACTAAAGAAATTTGTTTCGGATTTTGCCGTCATTATTTTCGACTTGTAGCTATTGCTGATTGCCTGGTGGAAAAAAAACCCAAATCAATCGAAGTATGGATAGCTTTGTTAATTGGCTTATACCAACTTCATTACATGAATATACCTGATTATGCAGTAGTCAAAGAGACCGTGGCTTTATTAGAAAAAATAAAGAAGGTTTGGGCGAAAGGGTTGGTTAATGCTGTATTGCGAAATTTTTGCCGCAAGCAGAATGAAATACTGGCGAAACTCACCNNACCAATGATACTGCATTCGTTTATGGCCAACCACAAGGGTTGTTACAGCATTTGAAAACGGATTGGCCCAATGATTGGCAAAATATTGCCATAGCAAATGATGCTCATCCGCCCATGACCTTACGCGTCAATCAGCAAAAAATTTCAGTGACCGATTATCTTAATTTATTACAAAAAAATGAAATTTCAGCTTCTAAACATCCTGTCGCGCCCCAGGGGATTACTCTGGACACTCCCTGTAATGTTTCCAGTTTACCGGGATTTGCGGAAGGATATGTTTCGGTACAGGATGGCGCTGCTCAACTTGCTGCCACATTACTTGATTTAAAGCCAGGGTTACGTGTACTTGATGCGTGTTGTGCACCAGGCGGGAAAACGTGCCATATCCTTGAGTCACAGCCAGCACTTGGTGCATGTATCGCCCTAGATGTAGATCCCCGTCGATTAACAAGAGTAAAAGAAAATCTGGAAAGACTGCATCTTAACGCCACTCTATTACAAGGTGATGCCTTGTTTCCGGAGCGGTGGTGGGACAGGGAATTATTTGATCGAATTTTGCTGGATGCCCCTTGCTCAGCTACGGGAGTGATAAGACGGCATTCGGATATAAAATTATTACGCACGGATGAAGAAATAGAAGCGGCTGCGGAAATTCAGAAAAAAATGCTTCATTCATTATGGCCATTGTTGGCACCTGGTGGTTTGTTGCTTTATGCTACTTGTTCCATTATTGCTATTGAAAATGAAAAACAAATAGCCGCTTTTTTAGCAAGCCAACCGGATTGCCGCTTAATAAACGACACCTACTCCTGGGGCAGAAATACCGGACACGGTCAGCAGATTTTACCGGGAGAAGACGGGATGGATGGCTTCTTTTATAGCGTGCTGCTTAAGAATAAGGAAAAGGAATGAATATTAATTGGCCGTTAATCATTTTTTTGTTTTGTTTGTGCATTCCTGGTGTCCTGATTGCCATGAATCGGCTTATCCATTGTTTATTGCCTAACAATACTGATGAATTAAAAAAAAGATTTAGTCGATTTGCCATCCTGCAAACCTTGTTTATGGTTTTTGTAATGAGCTTTACCGGGGCAATACTATCGCTGCGTACTGGATTGAATGCGCCCATTTTAGAAGGTTTATTACAAGGTAATGCAGGATTAGATGCAATTTTCCCTATTTTATTGCCTACTTTTCTCTATTCAATGCTGGCTTTGATTGTTTTTTGTATCCTGTATTATGGTTTTGTTGCGACTATTCTTGATGAGCACAGTGTGCAGGTCATGGTAAAATTAAGGACTTCTCTGGGGCTTGATGGCTGTGTTCTTTACGGCGGAGTTGCTGAAGAAGTTATCGCGCGTTGGGGGTTAATGAATCTGGTTGCTTTTTTTGCCATGATTTTTGCCGGAGGACTAAACGCCGGAGTGATAATCGTGTCCATTGTTATTAGTAGCCTTATGTTCGCAGTAGGGCAGATTCCAGCCTATATTGCTGCAGGCTGCATTTCCAGCAGGCGTTTTGTTTATTCTATAGTCTTGCTTAGCATGTGGCCATCACTCATATTTGGTTTTTTATTTTGGCAATATGGACTCCTCTCAGCAATACTGGCGCATATGCTATTTCACCTCGGTTGGGCTTTATACGATAGAAAGTAGCAGCTAATTGGCAACACGACGCTTGTGGACGTACATTTTGTCATCACTTTCTTTGAGCAAATCATTGATATTCTGGTGTTTCTCTTTATCGTGCTCAATATAACCCACACTGTATTCAATTTTATAAGGTTTTTTTATCTTGGCGAGCCTTGCGTTTAACCGGACTAATAATTTATCGATTTCTTTATAAGGCAAATTTGAGCATAAAACACAGAATTCGTCCCCTCCCAAACGTGCAATAATATCGGAATCACGAAATACATCTAACAAGCATTTTGAAAAATGTTTAAGTACCTCATCACCCTCTTTATGACCGTAGGTATCATTAATGAGTTTAAATTTGTCCAAATCAAAGAAGAGTAGACTAATATTGCTGTCATTTCGTTGATTTAATTTAAACGCTTGTGTACTTAACGTAATGAAGCCGCGGCGATTGGTTAAGCCAGTTAGTTCATCAGTAGTAGAAAGGTGTCTCGCTTCCAGCTCCGTTTGAACCATATCTGCTAAATCCCGCATTATGGCTTGCTCTTCCTGACTAAACTGACGAGATTTATCGTCTATAAGACATAAAGTTCCTACGTTAAACATATTCTTGATTTTAAGTGGGCATCCCAAATAAAATTTAATATTTGGATCACTTAACACCAGGGGATTATCACAAAAGCGATTATCCCTACTGGCATCTTCAACAATCATAATGTCGTCTTTTAAAATCGCATGACTGCAAAAAGAAACATCCCGCGACGTTTCGCATGCCGCCAGGCCCTGTTTCGATTTGAACCATTGTCTATCAGACTCCACTAGAGATATCAGTGCAATAGGTACGTGGAATAATTGCTTTGCAATGCGGGTTATTCGATCAAAACGCTCTTCCGCCTCAGTATCCATAACATGCAGGTTATACAAAGCNNGCAGCCAATCGTTGTGTTTCATTAGGGGGTTTTACAGAATGACTCATGAGTAATCCTTTTCGGTCCGTTTATTTTAATAATAGTACAAAACATCTCTTTCAAATCGGTAATATGTCTAAAATACATTCAATGTTACTTAGTAATGTAAAATAAAAGTAAAGATGAGTGCTCTTAATTATGCCTTAATTTAAATCATTTATTCTGACATGGTACCGTGTTCATTAAGGGCCGAATAATGGTTATTAAAAAAAATGTAAGTAGCGAATTTGCTGAATTAATTGGGCAGCTTCAAACCAGTCCCAACAATTCTGATATCAAGCAAGCTCTTGTAAGTCGATTACCAGAAATGATGGCTTTGGCAAAAGTAAATTCTTTAGCCCTGTTTCGGCTGGCGCAAATTCACGCCCCTTCATCGGCGCAATACAAACAGATGATGGCTGATTCTGCTAAAATGGGTTGTACTAATGCCATGCTTGCCCTGTGCGAGGTTTTGGTGTCTTCAGGCTCTGATATCGATTTGCAAAGTGCGGCACATTACATCCAGAAAATTGAACGCTCTCCTGATTCTTATATCAGAAGCAAATGCGGCACTTTACTTGATTCCAATCCGCATCTTCAGGCTCGGGTTGCTGTTTTAAATAAAGAGAGTAACTATTTCACGGGCATCCGCTTTTTTGTAGGCGAGTCAGAGCATACTGTAAAAGAATCTGGGTCTATGAATGTGGTTCCTGGAGTTTAGGTAAATTATTTCCTTTTCGGGCGGAATATGAAACAATTCATTCCTTCCAGTAGACTATGTCACTTATGCAAGCCACGTTTATTCACCTCCCCATTGAGAGCCTTCAGCCTGGACAATAT
The DNA here is from genome assembly GCA_002352055.1 of Legionellaceae bacterium UBA2794. GTDB lineage: Bacteria > Pseudomonadota > Gammaproteobacteria > Legionellales > Legionellaceae > Legionella. The sequence goes on along the minus strand of DEHS01000079.1, from coordinate 17,525 downwards.
CAGCCGCGTCAGGATTTTCATCGGGAAGGTTTAGAAGAATTAGCCCAATCCATACAGTCGCAGGGTTTAATAGAACCATTAGTAGTTAGAGAAATTGCCAAAGCAAAATATGAAATAATTGCGGGGGAGCGCCGTTGGCGGGCAGCAAAAATTGCAGGATTATCGCAAATCCCATGTATGGTAGGTGCGTATACAGATAAGCAAGCCTGTGCGCTGACCCTGATTGAAAATATCCAACGTCAGGATTTAAATTTAATCGAGGAAGCCAGGGGGTATCGCCGTCTCATTGATGAGTTTCATTATCTGCAGGATGAAATTGGAGTGTTGGTTGGCAAATCTCGCAGTCATATTGCCAACATCTTGCGTTTATTGACACTCACCGATTCTATTAAAGAGATGATAGCCAGTAAATCTCTGACTTTAGGTCATGCCCGAGTCCTGGTTGGATTGACATCAGATCAGCAGGTTTTCTTCGCGACACATAGTGTGGAGCAACAATGGTCGGTTCGACAATTGGAACAGGCTATTAAAGAGCATCGAAATAAAAAAAATTCTGTTATTCCAAATGGAAAAAAAGATCGGGATATCGAACGCTTACAGAATGTTTTAGCGGAACAGGTTGGAGCTCCTGTGCAAATTGTAAACGATGAGGAAGAGGGTGGGTGGTTAAAAGTAAAATTTTTTGATAATGATACCCTTGCAGGACTGTTGGAGCGTCTGGGCTTAAGATATGATTAGCTATTACTTTTTTTTGTATTTAATTTAAGGAATTTATTCTAATGAAAAGGATGTTAACTGTCGTTGGTTTGTGGGCGTTAGGATCGATTACATCCTCAGCTGCAAGCTTACAAATTAGTCTGGATCAGTTAATCAATCGTTTGAATCCTCATGTGAACCTGGGAATGGTGGTCGTCGATTTAACTTCTGGTGAAACTTTGTATAAGCGAAATGCCAATCGTCTTTATATTCCCGCCAGTAATATGAAACTCTTTTCCGAAGCAGCAGCATTGATGGCGTTAGGCCCAGATTATCGATTTAAAAACCAGTTAAGCACCAGTGCCAGCCAATTACAGCAGGGCGTTTTGCAGGGCAATTTGTATATTCATCTGAGTGGAGATCCTTCGTTTAGTCGTGATGATTTAAGGACCTTGCTTGCTTCTCTAAAGCAATGGAACATCAACACCATTCAGGGCAATGTAGTCATCGACAGCAGCCTCGCATTGGTCGATCCCTATCCTCCAGGATGGTTAACAGCAGATTTAGCTTATAGTTATGGTGCCCCCATTGCTCCTTTGATGCTTGATGCCAATCGATTAACGATTACAGTTAACCCTGCGGCTCAGGTTGGTTCGCCCGCTATTGTTGAGGTTGATGATGGGGGTGGGGCCATTGTTCTCAATAATCAGGCAACGACTAAAGCAAATGAAAAAGGATGCGGCGTAGGATTTAATCTGGATAAAGACAATAATCTTACTGTAAGAGGCTGCGTGGGCATCGGTCAATGGGCAGTACAGCAACGTATCGCTATTAAAAATCCGCTAATGTACGCTCAGGGAATGATAAAAAGCGAATTGGCAAAAGAAAATATAAAATTCAACGGCCAGGTGCAGCTTGGCAAGTCTCCAGCAGGGTCTTTAATCCTTGGTACTCAATATTCACGACCTTTGTCTCAACTAATGGCAGATACCTTGAAACCCTCTGATAATCTGTATGCTGACAGTTTATATTTGCATGCAGCAGCGAAAGTCCATGGTTCACCATTAAACTGGAATGAAGCACAACCGGTGATAAAAAAATTCTTACAACAACAAACCACAATCGATTTAAGAAAATCAATTTTCACGGATGGTTCCGGTTTATCCCGATATAATATGATTACTCCCGATCAAACCATTTCGTTATTGCAATTTTTATATCAGCGATTTCCGTTATCCTATGAATACATCGCAGCCTTACCGATATCAGGCCGGGATGGTACTTTGCAAAAAAGATTTAAAACAGCGAATCAGCAAGGATTTGTTCGCGCCAAAACAGGAACCATGACGGGTATGAACAGTCTTTCCGGTTACTTATACACCGCGAATGGGCATACTTTGGCTTTTGCGATGTTTATAAATCGGTTACCTGGAAAAAATGCTGGCCCCGGTCGACCCTTGTTAGATGCTTTATGCACCTACCTTCTTCAGCAAAGCCCCACCAGTAGCCGTCTGGCGCGTGTTTTTGCTCCTCATGGACGAATTAAGTTTCAATTGAATCAAACCGAAGGAGAAGTGCAAAGAGGCCATCAGGCACGTTGGAGGCGTTTGGAATCTGGGGTTCGTGCGGCATTAAGGGGGCAACCGGTTAATGTGGTCTATCGAGGTAATGAATTGATCATTACCGATAATCAATCCGATGCAAACAGAGTCTGGTCCGCACTGCAATCTATTGGGAAAAAATATCCTTTTGCAGTCTCCTTATCCTCAAAATCACTATCGGTAATACCAAGAGGTAAACCGATGGTTTTGTGGGTGCAAACACCAGAATTAGCGAATCAATCTGCACGTACCTGGGTAATTCGCGAGGCAATTTAGGACTAAATTAAGTCGTCTCACCAAAAGTGGGATGGCTTTATTTAAATTTAAAGGCCTATTTAACACTGGGGTTTTGACAGTAGGCAGATTTGTCTGGGCATTTCTAGCTGAATTAAAGAGGATACATTTGGATTCAAGGTTTTGGAGTATTAAATTAATTATCTAATTTTATTGATTTTATGTTGGGTACCATCCGTTTTTGCAGCCCCCCAATTTTTAACCATTAGTGACATCCATTACAGCAGTCAGAATAACTCCAGGTTTGGCCAAGATACAGGTAAGGAGTTTCTAGCTGTTGCGATGAATGAGTTCAGTATTCTTAGCGAACAGGTGGATTTTATCCTCCATTTAGGCGATATGCCCACCCACACCTTATTTAGATCAGCACACAAGAGAGAACAGGAGTCTCTTTTGTTTCACAAGTTATATACGGCAAACACCGGAAAAAAACCGATTTTCTATGTTACTGGTAATAATGATTCTCTGGCAGGAAATTATCAGGCATTTGAGTCGAAGGGTATATCACCACTCAATGAAGCAACAGACTGGAACGGAGCATGCGCGTATTGTGACAAGCTGATAATTGATGACAGTCATATGCGCAGTGGTGGCTATTATTCCAGTTATGTGATTCCTGAAAATAAAGACATTCTATTAATAAGTTTAAATACCACACCCTGGGCAGCCAGACCAATCATGTTACCAATATATCCTAATCAAGAACGTGATGCACTGGCTGAACTACAATGGCTTGAGTTGCAGCTAAAAAATAATCATGCCCGACATTTGCTGATTGCTATGCATATACCTCCCGGTAAGGATTTTCGCGGCAATAATTTATGGCGTGCGCCATATCTGAAACGCTTTTTAAATCTGTTGGAAAGTAATTATCATTTATATGAACACGTAACCCTGCTTGCGGCTCATACTCACATGGATGAAGTGCGCAAAGTACATCTCCCAACTAAGGGACATGTATATGCTTTATCTACGCCATCAATTAGTAGATTGCATCAAAATAATCCGGGCATGAAAATATTTTCGTTCAATGATCATTTTGCCATGAAGAATTATACAACTTATTTTACGAGGAGTTTGGATACGTGGAATAAAGAACATTATCATGCTATAGGTAATAAAGGCGCTATTTTTTCCGGATGTGAGAAGATGACTTTAACTCAATGTCTTGATTCGTTAACGAGGGAACAAATCTGTGATCATTTGGAAAAAGGGCACTTTTATGGAGTTAAGAGTCTTCGAGTTTACCCTCAAGTGTGTTCCGTCACCTTCCCAGTTAAGTAATTGGGAATGATAGTTATTTTATTTAATTTGAGCTGTTTTTTGGGAGCAGAAGATTTAAAAGAGCTTAAATGGAGCTATATCTTCAGCTCCACTTCGAAAAGAATTAAACCATTGCAGCATCTAAACCGCCATCTGCCGGCATACTATGAATTCGTTGTGCTTCGACAACTAATACTTTGAAGTAATCATAAGACATGTAAAAGTCACCTTTGTCACCGAATTCATTTCCCCATGAGTTTCGCAGGGTTAATAAACCTTTATGTTGATGACCTTGTTCATCGGTAGCTATAGCATCATCATCATAACCGGTGATGACCATCTCATGACCACCAAACATAGGTCGTAAATAAATATCTCGAGCAATTTCTGGAGTCAATACCCAAGTATCGAAATTAGCATGGTGAGTTCCTACAGCCCCCATTAATCCCAAGTCAAAATCCAATAATAGTACCGCAAAGGTGACCCGGTCTTTTTCATTGAGCGCCACTTTGATGTCATTAAGGGTTTTATTTGTATCAGTTCGCGCCATAGTAGCCTGATACATATCTAAAATAGGAGACCAGGCAGTGGTTTCATTTAAATGTTCACTTAATTGATGAAACTGATCTAAAGCCATACCACTATCAGAAATGGGTTGCTCGTCTTGAGGGTATTCAGTCATGCCACCACAACCCATAAGTTTTTGTTTCTCTTTATTAACTACTCCAAAATTATCCATTTGGGTTAGGACTAACCGACCGATGGAACCGTCCCAACCACTAGGAGCATAGCCATTTTGTGCTAAATAGGAGCCTAATTGTAATTGACATAATTGGCTTACGTAATCGCCTTTGTTCATTGACGCATCCATTGCCGCAGTGGTTGCGAAGGTTACGCAGGTTCCGTAGCTGCCTTGGTTAAATACGGGGACATTATTCATTCCCAATTCAATTTTGTGTGGTAGTGGAGATGAGGCGATTAAATTACTGGGGTGGTTTATCGTTGCATTAGAACGTTGTCCCAAGGTTTCAATTGCTGGCTTGGATAAGTGCATTTTCAAGAGACGGATTTTTTGAGAAGCAGGTTTTTTATTCAGGGTGTTTTTTAGTGGCGTTTTAAGCGTTTGTTCCATGGTGCCAACTACTGCGACATCTTGAGCAAATAAACGAGTACTCATTGCTAAAGATATGAAAAACAGTTTTGATAGGCGCATTGATGAATCTCCAAATTCGTATATGGACTTAAAAGGATAAACATATTACTACATGGGCGAAAAACAATCAACAAGGGTGCCGTTTGTTTCAAGTAGGGTAATCAAATCACCTTATTTATTATTATCCTCCAGCCACTCTAATAGTCTTATCACAGCACGATTATGCACTTTAAACCCGGTTTTTAAGTATTATGAGTTATCATAGCTCCGAATTTATTTAACCGAAAAATTAAAGTAACGATCAGGGTAGGGTTCATTATTTAAAGTAAAGTGCCACCACTCATAAAAATAAGGCTTAAACCCATTTGCAATCATTAATGTTTTTAGGAGTTTACGGTTATCTTTTTGCTTTATACTTAAACCGGAATAAACAAGATTAGCACTTTTATCGAGGCAATCAAAGCGAGTGCCCGTATCTATTGAATCATCATCATTATAATCAGGTGTTTGTGCATAGCATCGTGTCATTGGAATATGACTTTGAGTCGATTGGTGCAAAGGTACCAACGTTAAATCGATGGTGCTACCCCGAGTATGGCCAGAGGAATGGGCAATGTATTTTTCTTTAAATAAATCCGCTTTCTTAACCCGAGGATAATAAGCAGCTTTATACCGTTGATCCTTGCTGTTTTGACTCCAGCGATAGAAATAATTGACTGATTTTTGCGGACGATAACAATCATATACTTTAATTATATAACCTTTGTTTTTAGCTGCAGCTTGCGCTTTTTTCAGCTGTTGTGCCGCTTGTTTAGTAAGAATGCACACTCCACGTTTATAACCTGGAATTTTGTTGCCAATAAAATTATTTGCTGTGGCATAGCGTATGTCTTCAATGATATCGGGGGCAATATCGTGTAGATAAACAAAATTCTTCGGAAGAGCATGGCCTAATTGATTTAAAAGGATAAATACAAAAAAAATGAGTGCTTTCATTATATTTTTATCAAAAAAAAAGTTACTTTTAGCACAAAGAATAAGCTGAATCCACTATCATCAACGGAGTTTAAAATTTGATTTTGATGGGGGATCATCCAGGACGATGGGTTCGTCCTTTTTAGTCGCTGATTCAGGGTGCATCTTTTCTGAAGAAGATTGATTGGTAAATTCTTCAATATTTGTAGCAAACTCTGTATTGACGGTTGGGTTTTTAGGAAGTGATTTCTCTAGTAGGGTTTTAATTATTTTAAGACTATTGTTGTCCTCTTCAGACCGGACTATTTTATGCTTTTTTAAATCAGCATTATTGTGCGCAGTATTGATTTTTCTAAGCCGATTATCAACACTAGCGTAAATCGCAATAGCAATTGCAGGAATTATTGATAAAATTCCTAATATTGCCCCAAACATTTTTAGTGGATTATTATTCATCCGTTTCCACCAGGACTTGGGCTCTCCCTCCCATACACTTTTCATCTGTTTGGTTAGCTCTTTGTGAGCTTGCATGCGTCCAGCATTTGCCTGATGCAAATTCTTCATTACCGATTTTTCTTCTTCTCCCAAATTTCTGGAAATGTAAAAAGGATGTTGCGGTTTTGCCTCCACTTTTGCTGACGCCCCTTGGTCTACCAAACTTACTAAAGAAGCAGCACTTTGAAGACCTAATTGATTATATGCTTTATCAAGAGCATTTTTTAAATCATTAGCGAGTCGTACAATATATTCGTGAGTCTTACGATCATTATCTTTTTGTAACGGGATACGTGACAGTAAAAAATTAATTTCCTTAAGACTCTTTGACGAGGTCTGGCGGTGGATAATTTGATCAAAAATACCGACCCTGCTGTTAATAGCCTGGGCTCTTTCATTACCACTTTTACATCCGCTAATAGAGGCCTGCTCTACGGTTATGGAAAGAGATTGTATGAGCTTGGAGTATTTGTGTTCACAATGTAAGTTATGAGCTATCAGTTTTTTTAAAGTTTGTTTTGTATTGTATAAAGTATCGGTGATGTCTTTTGACGTTGGTTGCACTTTCCAATTATTCTTTAACTGGTGTATTTTATAAGCAGCCTTAATGCCCTCTGTGGATGTAAAAAAATAACGTTCAGATTCTGTGCGTGAACTTAAGTAGGTTTTGTAATGATTAAAAATTTCCTGAATAAGAATCGAATCTTTATCATCTGAAAGAGTATGGATTAAAGCCAATTCCGCCATTAAAGTAGATTCTTTAGTTAAATCATTTCCCGATCTGTACCCAAGTTCATCCCCAAAACCATTAACTGAAATATTTTGCACCAGACAAAGAATTGGCTGTTCTTTTTGCCATTGCTCAGCATTATACTGATGAGCCCCCTGAATAATGTGCTTTGCACTTTGGGTTTGTAGATTACCACCCGTATCTCCCAATGGATCGTTAATAGCAGTTAAGCTATTGTACACGAAGGCGCGAGGCTTAAATTCTTCCTGGGGTAATAAATCAGCGAGGTGATAGTGGTTTACAATTTTAGATAATTTTAAATGTACATCTGAAATGTATAATGAATCTTCTCCGAGCCCTTTTTTTACTACAGGCGAGGGGGTACGAATTTGCAGGTGCGGATTTATATTGGGTTCAATGATATTTTCTGCTAATGGGTGACTTATCAATCGGCGATGGGCAAAATTGACTCCAGCCACCCGATTGTGGGCTGTATCTTCTGATCCGGCTATCCAGGTGACTAATTTTAGGCTTTCATCGGTGTGGATTAAATCGTTAGCAGTTGCAGTAGTTCTCTCAGCTACATGCTTTAAGGACTCTTCCTTTTCAACTTCATTAAAATGGGATTCATCTAAAATAATACCTGTTGCTTTAATCAGTTCTTGCATTAATAGTTTATGGCTTTGTGCAAAAAGCGATTTTCTGGCTTTATCAAGAGACTCATTTAGCTTAGCCACATTAATTGGATCTTTTATGTTAGTGGGATTTTTTACAAGAGCGTTGACTAGAGCCTTTGCATAGGTTTCCATAACTAATTCATTAACTTTAATCATAGCCTCGTGATGTGCTATTAAAAAAGTTTCGGGACTAACCTTATCGAGTTCAGGGAACGCTTGATATAAACGGTTCACCAATAAAAGATGAAAATGAAATTCTTGTTGCAGGGGAATGATGCTTCCTTTAGGCAGTTCTTGAAGTTTGTCGATAATTATATTTGTTTTAGATGAGTCAATTTTATTTAAAGCTTTTTTTAGTAATTCTAAAAATTTGGTGCGTAACGTATCATGATTGTTGATATCAAGGCTAATTAGAGTAGTGGCAGTAACAGAATGGCCCAGTGCTGCCAACAATCCATCATTATCCTCAGTAAAGTGATCACCCGATTGATTATTAATTTCATCGATTATCGCAGTAATTTCGGCTTGGTTCAGGGTAACTTCAACCAATAAACGTCCTTGAGGATCAAAACAGGGTTTTAAGGTTTCTTCAGCAACTTTGATTGCTTTATCGCGCAGATGATTCAGGTATATTACCTGGGCATTCGCTTGTTTAGACATCAATTCGTTAGGCATGTGTAAACCTGGTTTTGATTAGAGACTTAATTGTACCTCTTTTAACCTTAAGGATAAATTAAAGCACGATAAAATATTGAAATAAATGACATAAAAAGGCCTGATTTAGACGAATTATGTCAGGCCTGAATGAATTAGTAAAAATCTATCGTAGTAGTGGTTACGTCTAAGGGCTCAACATAACCCGCATCGAGAATTACAGGTTGGATCACCGGAGAAACCACCGGTACCACAGGTACTACTGAAACCTGACGCACTGCTACCAAATTAGTTGCCCTGCAGCAGCATCCACTAGCGATTACTACCATACTTGCTATTATTATCCATTTCATTTTAAGACCCTTCTATGGGATACTTAACCAGATTGTAGATTATTTGTTCAGAAAACGCCAATTAGCTTAATTTCTTTCAGGTTTCTTGCCATTTATAAAGTAGATAAATGCCAATATTTGCGCGACTGCGGTATACAATGAACGAGGAATTTCTTCATTGATACGCACGTTGCATAATAGCGCAGTGAGTTCTTCATTGTGCTCCAGGGGGATATTGTGTTCTTTCGCAGTGGCAATGATACGTTCGGCTACTTTACCTTCACCTTTGACAGTAACTCGCGGCGCGCCTTTACCGTTATAGTTTAATGCTACTGCGCGGGTTCGTGGTTTTTTCATATTCGAATGTCCAGTAATCTTAAATTAGCTACATCGATGTGGTTTTGTTCCAGGCCAGTATGTAAATGAAATTGACCCAGATTTAATCCGGATTCTTCCAGTATACTCTTAAGCTCTTCGTGATATTCGCGTAATATTTCCACCGTTTCAGTCCGTTCTGCGTTAATTTTTATATCAATCGCATTACTATTAAGAGCTACAGTAGCCTGCAGATCTCCCAGATTAGATAAGCTCAATGCAAAAGAAACACTCCATTTTGAAGGCTGCATGGGTTCTGCTTTGTGTTGTTTTATCATCACCGGTATAACATCGATGTGTTCATTAGTTTTAATGGGTATGTCCAACATCAGCAAAAAACCTTCTTTGTTATCATGAGTTAAATGATTAAGCTGGTTCGCAGTAATTCTTTCCAATACCTGACTTACTTGCTCTCGTAAAATGTGTCGCAAGGTTTCGATGGGTAATTCATCTAAATTAAATAATGGATTTTTATGCAATGGTTGTGGAATTGCGCCAGGAAGTGGCAAGGGATCATTTTGTACTAATATCTTCGACTCCATAAGATTATTAGGTAGTGGTGGACTGTTTTTTTGCTCTGCTATAAGGCTTGCGAGGATTTTAAGGCATTGGCCTTTAAAATCAGCATGCAGATTTTGCGATGATTTGGTGCGCTGCCAATCCAATAATGCAGCTTCCAAAAATACCCCGCTTTGACTAATTGCCTGAGTCATATGTTGCGTTAACTGGGATAATGGAATTATCGTATCCAACATCATTTTAATCTGCTGGTAAAGAGCTGGTGATAGATTCCCCGCCTGCATCAACTGGGTTAAAGTGTGCATCATATTAGTCGCTGGGGCTTGTCGTGGAAGAACTTGTAAAAGAGCGCTTTGTAATAACGACAATGATGGACTTTTATGTTGTACCTCAAGTACGGTTTCGTTTTGATTTGCAATTACTTTGACATCCAGTAATTCACCCGGCGTAAAATGATGGGAGGATTTGGCATTGAGATTTTGACCGTTAATATTGATTAAAACCTGATCGTTAGTAAGCGCGGTGACTACTACCGTTTTAAGTATTTGCCCAACATAAAGTTCGGTGACCGGTTTGGCTAATTTGATTTCCTGACCAGGCGTGAGTCTGATGCTTGGTGATTTATTCATTTCAACAGCCATACTCTATCCTTAGGCAGTTTCGCAAGATGTTTAATAAGTATATACTTCTCACCTGTATTATCGGCAACATGTTGAATTGCTTTATAATTCAGCAGGAAGGGACACCAGTATTTGAACTAGGAAAGATCATTACTCTTTGAGTTTATTATTAAGGGACTAACCCTGGTATCAATAGACTTGGTAGGATTGCCTTGAGTTCATCTGGTCATTACGCAATTTTTATAGGGTGTGGTGATGTTACATAGAGCCAGTGTAGTTGATGAGCAGTTTATTAAACGGGTGCTTGCTGCGGATTTCCCCCAACCCCAAAGTACTATGAGTCCTGAAACAGCAGATTTGGATAAAAAAACTGCCATTGAATTATTTGATTCCCAGGTAAAATCGCGATTACTTGATTTAATTGCGCGGCAGTTAAAAGAAAAAGGTTTATCCTTTTACACTATTGGTAGCAGTGGGCATGAAGGGAATGCGGTAATGGGTTGCGTATTTAAAGCGACTGATATGGCTTTTCTTCATTATCGTAGCGGTGCGTTTTACCTGCAACGTGCAAAACAGATCCAGGGTACGGATGGCGTTAAAGATATTCTACTGTCATTAGTTGCTGCTGCGTGTGATCCAATTTCTGGAGGACGACATAAAGTATTTGGCAGTGTCCCGTTAAATATCCCCCCTCAAACCTCAACCATTGCCTCTCATCTGCCTAAAGCACTGGGTGCAGCTCTATCCATTACGCGAGCTAAAGAATTAGGAATTGTTGGTAAACTTGCTGCAGATTCAGTTATTTTATGTTCCTTTGGTGATGCGTCAACCAATCATGCCTCCACGCAAACCACTTTGAATGCCTGTTCATGGCTTAGTCAGCAGAATTACCCATTGCCTATTGTTTTTATTTGCGAAGACAACGGCATAGGAATTTCGGTGTCTACTCCTAAGAATTGGATAGAAACATCGATAAGCAATCGTCCGGGAATTCATTACATTGCCTGTGATGGACTGAACATTGCAGACACTTTTGCCAAGGCACAAGAAGCGGAGTATTTGGCCCGAACTCGAAAACAACCTGTATTTCTTCATATGCGCTGTGTTCGCCTGTTAGGTCATGCAGGTTCTGATATTGAATCGCAATACAATACCCAAGCGGAGATTGAGCGGCGGGAAGGGCATGATCCTTTATTACATACAGCAGGAATTCTTCATCATCAAGGCTGGATGACACTACAAGCAATGGTTGATTTGTATCAGGATAATCGCTCCCTGATTGAGGCGAAAGCTTTAGAGGCTATAAGAGAGCCGCGCATGGAAAGTGCTGAGGAAGTGATGGCCTCGCTACTGCCTAAATCAGAACAGAAAATCGAATACGCAGTGCCCACTGAAATCAAAAGAGCTGAATTATTTGGCGGGGCATATAATCAATTAACGCAAAAAAGAAATTTGTGTCAGCATATTAATTTCGCTTTAACGGATTTAATGATGCGCTATCCAAACATGGTTGTCTTTGGAGAAGATGTTGGTAAAAAGGGCGGCGTTTATCGAGTTACCGCGGATTTACAGGCTCGATTCGGACAGCGACGAGTGTTTGATACATTGCTCGATGAAACAACCATATTAGGGACAGCTATTGGTTTAGCCCATAATGGATTTCTACCCGTTCCCGAAATTCAGTTTTTAGCATACTTGCACAATGCTGAAGATCAATTACGAGGAGAAGCCTCCACGTTATCCTTTTTTTCAAGTGGTCAATATCAAAATCCCATGGTACTTAGAATTGCTTCACTCGCTTATCAAAAAGGTTTTGGTGGTCATTTTCATAATGATAATTCCATTGCCGTGTTACGTGATTTACCTGGTGTTATCGTCGCGTGTCCTTCAAATGGTCCAGATGCTGCCAAAATGTTGCGTACCTGTATTCATATGGCTTATCAGGAAGGAAGAGTGGTCGTCTTTTTAGAGCCGATTGCCCTTTACATGACTAAAGATTTACATGCGCCAGGTGATAACGGCTGGCTTTTTGATTATCCTAAACCTGAAGAAGCTTTAGCACTTGGCGAAGTAGGAGTTTTTGGAGATGGCGATACGGTAATTTTAACCTACGCTAATGGATACTATCTATCACGCCAGGCCGAAAAAATTCTGCTGGAACAGCATCAAATTAAAATTAAAATTATAGACCTAAGATGGTTAAGCCCATTACCTAAAGAGGCTATTTTGCGGGAAGTCGCAAAGGCCAAACGCGTGCTAATTGTTGATGAAGGGAGACAAAGTGGTTCAATCAGTGAAGGATTGATGACATTACTGATGGAAGACGCGCCTGCGCGATTGAAAGTCAGACGAATTACCGGTAAGGATTGTTTCATACCATTGGGCACTGCCTGGCAGTATTTATTACCCAGTCAGGAAAGTATAGTTGAGGCAGTAATCGCGTTACAGTCAGATAAAAGGGAGAAGGAAAGTGGACGACTTGTTATTTCTTGATGAGCAACTAAATGATGATGAACGGATGATACGTGACAGCGTATCCCGGTTTGTTACTCATGATGTAATTCCGCTCATGGCCGAATCTTTTGAAGAGGCACATTTCCCCAGGGAGCTTATAAAAAAATCAGCAGATCTTGGATTGTTAGGGTTGACCTTACCCGCTCAATATGGGGGCGCTGAAGCCTCATATGTTGCTTATGGTCTGGTTTGTCAGGAATTGGAGCGTGGTGACAGTGGATTGCGAAGCTTTGTTTCTGTTCAGAGCTCTCTTTGCATGTATCCTATTTTCCGTTTTGGCAATGAAGAGCAGAAAATGAGATTTTTACCTGCCATGGCACGTGCTGAGGTTATTGGTTGTTTTGGTTTAACCGAACCTGACTCTGGTTCTGATCCAGGCAGTATGAGAACCAATGCAAAAAAAGTGGACGGTGGCTGGATCTTAAATGGGGCCAAGATGTGGATAACCAATGCTCCAATTGCTGATATCGCTATTGTTTGGGCAAAAACTGATGCGGGAATCCGAGGATTTATAGTTGAGACCAAATCAAAAGGCGTGAGCTGTCCAGAAATTAAAATGAAAATGTCTTTGCGCGCATCAATTACTGGTGAGTTAGTTTTTGATAATGTATTTGTTCCTGATGAAAATTTATTGCCAGGAAGCGAAAAAGGTTTGGGCGCTGCTTTAAGTTGTTTGAGTCAGGCTCGATATGGAATTGCCTGGGGCGCAATTGGTGCTGCCATGGCATGTTTTGATACCGCGCGAGAATATTTGCTTGAACGAAAACAATTTGAAAAGCCTTTAGCCTCATTTCAATTAATTCAAAAAGATCTTGCAGATATGTACACCGAAATCATTAAATCTCAATGCTTAAATTTACAAATTGGTCGTTTAAAGGACGAACATCGAGAAAATCCTACCATGATTTCGCTAGCAAAAGGAAATGCGTGTAGGGAGGCATTGAAAATTGCTAGAAAATGTAGGAATCTAATGGGTGGAAATGGAATAAGTCTTGAGTATGGTGTCATCAGACATATGCTTAACCTGGAATCAGTATTTACCTATGAAGGTACGGATAATGTCCATACCTTGATCCTGGGAAGACACATCACCGGGATAAACGCTTTTGGTTAATTTATTATTGTGTCGATTATCAGAATGGCTAACAGATGTACGCACAAGTTAGTATATCTATTGTTCTGATTAATTAGCCCATATTAATTAATTTTAAACCTGTTTCGTGCGCTTAAGCCTCAGAGGATTTTCTGAGGTTTAATGATTCAGCCTGGTGTAAGGTTTAATATTTTATTTCTTGTGTTGATGCGGCAGCAAACTCTGGATTCACCTTATGGAGAATAGTGGCAACGGCTTTATTCACAAAATTAAAGGGAGTTTATATGATTAACATGAGTTGCAAAAAAGCCTTAATCTTGAGTATTTCTGTTTTATCTTGGAATGCAAGTGCCGATATATTAGCCAGCAAAGAAAACTTGACCCGTCAATGTCGCGATCTGTCATTAACTGTTGCGTCTCTTATTAGTAGTCAGGAAAGACACATGTGTTCTGAAAAATTATCGCAAGCTTCGGGACAAATTGATAGAGCTGGAAATTCGATAATTGATGATGCTTATCCTATAGCCAAAAAAGAATTGGATGGTGCTGTATTAGCTTTGCAATTTGCTCAACTTAACAGTTGCAATCGCTATATTCAGATATCTCATTCAAAAGTTGAAGCGCAAAAAATCAAGAACTCGTTGTAAGAATGATGAGTAAGTCGTTCTGATAATATTAGGACGATTTGCTTCATTTAACGGTGACAGTGCACTAATCAGAAGTGTGTTTAATCGATTGATAAAACATAATTTGGCAGAAAAGGTATTTTAATGGGTATTACTAAATTGCGATTGTTTATTATAATTTTTTATTTATTTTTTGTTTCGGGATGTGCTCATATTGGACCCAAAATAGTCCATCATGACCGTTATGATTATAACATCGCAATAGCTAATAGTAATAAACAGGAGCTTTTATTGAATATGGTCCGGCTTCGTTATGATCAGGTTCCCATGTTTTTGCATATAGGTACTATTTCAGCAAGTTCTAAATTAGTAAAATCTGGCTCTCTGACAGGGCGTATTACATTTCCTAGCGGTTTGGCATCCTATGGGGAAACATCGGGTACCGGCGTGATCGAGTACACAGATAATCCAATTTTCAATTATGTGCCTTATGATGATAAAGATTACACAACTCAATTATTAAGACCAATAAGTCTTAGAGATTTGTCGTTGCTGCTACAATCTGCCTGGAGTATTTCGCGCGTTTTTCGGTTATTAATGCAGCAAACAGGAAGCTCAGTAAACGCGCCAAGTGCCGCGCGAACCACTTCTACAATTGCGCCAAATTATAAAGAGTTTGAGCAAATGGTAGACGTTTTAAGTGAAATGCAACAAAATGATGCGTTTACCTGGTACTATTCAGCAGATAAATATAAAATTGAAAAGCTCATATTAAAGATCAGACCAAATTATCATTTATCTGCTAAAAACTTACAAATTCTGAAAAGGTCTGATATTCGAATAAAAGATAACAAAATTATTTTTTCCAGAAATCCCTCACCTGGTGAAGTATACATATCCACTCGTTCGGTATTGGGGATACTAAATTATTTATCGAAAGGCGTTATGGTACCTCCTGAAGATGCAAAGGCTCATTTGTTAACCATAACTCGCTATCCAAACGGTAAAATATTTGATTGGCAACAGGTACTCGGTGATATAATGAAAATACAATATTGCTCAACTAAACCCCAGATCACTGCTGTATCTATTTTATACCGAGGCAGATGGTTTTATATTGATGATCGAGACGGGGGTTCTAAAAAATCGTTAATACTGTTGTCACATATACTAGGGCTCATTTCAAGTGGAGGACAAAATGCGGATGAAATTCCAATAACCCGAATTTCCTGATGAGAATAATTCTATCTAAATTGACTCAAGTTCAACGGACTAAATTTAATGGATTTTGTATTTAATTTAATACTGCTTTTTTTAGGGCAGCTCATGTTGTTTTTTATAAATCTCATGGTTGCCAGAGAAGCAGGAGAATCGTTATTCGGTGATTTTTCGGCTGCAACCAATTTCCTCATTTTAATGGGAACCCTCACCACATTAGGTATCGATTCAATAATTACTTATTATGTTCCTAAATTATATGTTAAGAATAAGTTCGACCAGATTAATTATTTGATAGGGTCTATTAGAGCATTTGTTCAACCCATATATTTGGCGATTGCAGCCTTCGGCCTTTTGGTGGCTTTAGTGCTCATTCTGGCGAGTCAGATTTTTATTAATACCTCGCTTGCCGAAATAACCCACCCATTCTTTCTTTTTCTGTGGGGAACCATTGTTCTTGCGCTTTATTATATATTCATTCAATTTTTTAGAGTTATTGGATCCATGCAAACGGCAATATTAATTGGATTGCTGCAAATCATAATTTATTTTTTGTTAACGTTAGCGCTTTATATACTGTATTATATTTTTAATATTCAGCAATACAGTCATTATTTTGTTCATCTGATGTTGCTCAGTTTTATCGCAAGTTATTTATTGATAGTTGTCCTGTCCTATTTTTTGCAAAAAAAAGCACCGTTACGTCTTTACCAAAGTTATCTTAAGGGCAAACAAAAGGAAGAGTGGAAGAAAAAAATATTTGGCTACACCGTTCAAAATCTAAATCGCTTTATTTTTACTACCATACCTTTATTAATGCTTGAACTTTTAGACACTCACGAATCCTCCGTAGGCCTATTCTCCGCGGTCATGTCTATAATCACGTTGGGTATTGTTGCAGTATCTCCAATTAGCTTTTTAATCAGTCCAAAAATATCTGGCGCTATGGTAAGAGATAAAGAACATTTACTGGAAATTTTGATAAAATATTTGTTAATTGCAACATCCATTTCCCTGGTAGTTGCAGGCACTCTTGGTTTTTTAATGGATGACATTTTAATCCTCTATAAATCAAAATTCATCAATGCACTTCCCTATGCTTACGCCAGTTTGGTTAATATCGTACTCTACGCAATCACCATGCCCATAGCGATTCTGATGGTATACTCGGAAAAAGGCAGTGACATTGGCGCTAAATTAACCATATCGTTTATTATTCTCCAAATCACTTCCTGCGCCATTTTAATTTACAGATTTGACCTATTAGGGGCTATAATATGCTATGTAGGAATTAACGTTCTTTATTGCCTCGCAGTAAGTTTCTACGCAGTTCGAATATGCAGAGCCATCAAATAAGATGTCCGCCAGAAACTAATTAATAATCCTTAAGGTTAAACATGATTCATTTAGAAAAAGAGCCAGACACCATTACATCCCCTAAAGATGTATTTAAAAAACAAATACAAACGGAAACCCATCAGCACTACCCTTTTCATGATGAGTCAGAGTTACCAGTAGATAATACTTCTGCAAATGAAATAACAGGAGCAGGGGAGCTCAGCGATAGTACAGACCAACAACCCCTATGCACCTCCACCACCCCAAAACCACGGAACATCCCATAACACTTGTTATTTCCCTTCAATTTAGATATTATTCCCTACCAATCGGGGCGTAGCGCAGCCTGGTA
>DEHS01000062.1 GCA_002352055.1 Legionellaceae bacterium UBA2794 | reverse complement strand
CAGGGTCAAGCCGAGGGACGTAGGGGCGGTGGCAAATAAATTTTTCATAAATCCTAGGATTTGTAAATATAAATCCTAGGCTCTAAAGGAATATATTCTCTTGTCTAAGACTATATATCCTCTTCTCTAAGACTATATATCCTCTTCTCTAAGACTATATATCCTCGACTCTAAGGCTATATATCCTCAGCTCTAAGGCTATATATCCTCAGCTCTACCTGATATTCGATCACTAAAAAAAGGGACAAATCCTCAGCTCTTATGATATAAGTCCTCAGCTCTGTCTCAAATAAATCCCTACGTCCCTCGGCTCGTCCGAGGGATCCAGTAATTTCATGTCTGGTTTGATGCGTGATTTTAGAATTTAACCATAAGAAATTAAACCCCATAAGATTTGAATTGCATATTGAGAATATTTACAAAAAATATAACGCTTAAAACGTCGGTAAAACTATAAAGAACTGATTTTGTCTTTTTGCTCATATGGTTTATAGTAGCGCCCTATAACCAATCCAACCCAACACAATCAAAGGATTCTAATGAGCCAACCATTAATTCAGGAAAAATTAAATCGTCTCCTTACTTATCTTGCACAAGATGAAAATAATTTAATGCTATTAATTGAAATCAGCAATCTGTATGTCGAGTTAAAAAATCTGGAATTGGCACAGCAATATCTGAATAAAGCCAAACTGATTAATGATGAAGCGTGTAAAGGGCATCAAGGATTAATCAATCTGAACCTTGGTCTATTCGATGAAGCAAAAATAAATTTTCAGGAGGCTTTAAAACTAAGTGATACAGTAGCCCTTCGCTATAATTTAGGATTCACCTGTTTTATAATCAATGAATTAGACGAAGCATGGGATGCTCTGGCCCCAATATTAAATGAAAACCTGCACCATCCTGAGGCAGAATTGTTAATGTCCCGAATCTGTCATCGAAAAAATGATCTGGAACAGGCAGCAAGTCTTGCTGAGAATGTTCTGGCTAATAATGAAACTGATGCCGAGGCCTTAGGGTTACTCTCGCTTATTTACCTGGATTTGAATGAGGATGAATTAGCAGCACAAGCGAGTCATCGGACGTTGGAATTGGATAAAGATAATTATGATGCCCAAATCGTCTCATTAATGCTTCGATTGGAAACACAAAATACATCAATCAATGAAATTGAACAACTCCTGAAAATCAATCCTGAAGACAGCCGCCTGTGGTTTGCCTTGGGAGCCACGCATATG
Organism: Legionellaceae bacterium UBA2794; assembly: GCA_002352055.1. GTDB lineage: Bacteria > Pseudomonadota > Gammaproteobacteria > Legionellales > Legionellaceae > Legionella. The sequence continues at coordinate 27,369 of DEHS01000062.1, read as the reverse complement.
ATTGAGGGAAACCTTACAGCGGCAGAACAGGCATTAATCAAAACTACAGAAATTCATCCAGAATTCTACGATGCATTAATCTCTCTCGCATGGTGTCAGTTACTCAATAATCATTTAAACGAAGCCCATGAAACGTATCAAAATGCCATCACGCTTGTTGATGAATTAGCTGATGCTTGGGCGGGACTGGCTCTCATCTATGTTTTAAACGAAGACTTTATTAAAGCAGAACAGTTAATCGCAAAAGCGAATGAATTAAGTCCTGACTGTTTCCTTACCGAAATTGCTGAAACCATATATTTAACTCATAAAAATCCGGAAAAAGCGAAATCACACTTATTAAAAACACTTAAAGACAGTAAAATTCCAGTTAGCGAAAAGTTATTATTTATTCTTGAAGACATAAAGGAATCTGAGCAATTACACTAAGGTTACTCGTTGAAGATGAATTTAAATTAGCCAAATATTAAATTAGAGCCATCAATGGATAAATTGAACTTATCTCAATAGATTTCATTACCTGAAGAGATTATCTGATGAAATAATTGGTTAATGATAATATTGAAATTATTCATGGTTTCTCCGCTTTTTCAGTGGTAAATTAATTCAGATATACTAAAAATCATATGGATGAAACCATGAAATGGATCTTTAATAAGCTTGAGAATATTCGAACACTGGGAATAATTGCATTTATAGGTTTTCCCGGAGTCTTTCTTTCTCATCATACCTATTCTTCAGGTTTAGTGATTTTTGATAAGCCATGGAATCCTGTTTTTGCATTGGGAGTTGGTAGCTCATCGGTTTCTACGATCAATCAATCACAATCTTTTCCAATTCAAAACCAAATTACTGACGAATTTTATGAGTACACCGCGCAGCACTCGTCCCGTAATTCAGCATTATTTGAAATTTTTATTGGTGCAGAATCAGATTTAAATGCCAGGTGGAAAATTCAGCCGGGAGTTGATTTTAATACCACCCCTCGTCCTTTTTCAGCAGAAGGAATTTTTGTACAGGGAGCTGACGTCCAATCCGCTGACGTGTTTGGCTATCATTTTAATGCTGTTTCCCAGCAACTTATGGCGAGCGCAAAACTGTTGTATCAGTTTCATAGTAAATACCATCCTTATGTTTTTGCAGGGCTGGGAGCTTCGTTTAATAGAGCATATAATTATCATACAACGGTACCTTATTACCTCACATTCACTAGGATGTATCAAGATAATACTCACACCTCGCTGAGTTACGCTTTAGGTCTAGGTATTGATCTGACCATTACTTCATCAATGCGACTGGGACTAGGTTATCGGTATACCGATTTGGGATCGCTACAGTTGGGTAACGCTTATATTGATACTACGCAAGTCTCGGGAACACTTACCAATGCAAAATTACATGCGAATCAATTCCTGGTCCAAGCGACCTGGATTTTTAATCAGGATAAATAAGGATTTTTATGAAACACGCACTGACACAGCATAAAAAATTAATCGTAACATTTATTTTCTGTGTTCTATACCTGGCCTGTTCTGTTTGCAGCGCCTTACCTTTTGTTATCACTCCAAAAGAGGGAACCCAACTTCCAACACAGGTAAGATTCAACCAGCAGGTAACCGCGTATTACACCATAGCGAATAATACACTTGTAGCGCGATCCAATAATTTCGTTAAATACCTACCTCGCAATACTCGCCAGGTTATTAATAATGGTACTTACGGAGACAACTGTGGCGCAACTTTTAATTTGGCCGGAAAGGGACAACCTGGAGATAGCTGTACCTTACAACTGAGCATCACCGGAGCCGTCTTCAGTGAAGATCCAAACTCACGTAATCACTTAATGGTTTGCTTTCCCGGTGGACTTACTTGTGCCGGAACACAAACATCACTGGAGGTAAAACAGCCACGACAGGTAGCTTATATATCAGAACTCTTAGGTGACAGTCTCAGTGTTTGCCCTATTCTAAATAATGGTCAATTTGGAAGCTGTGGAATCAGACAACAATTTAATCGTCCCGAGTCTGTAGCCATTAACCCTGCTGGAACTTTTATATATGTCTCTAATGGAGGAAATGATACTATTTCATATTGTCCGCTAGCTATTGATGGCAGTATCGGGCTCTGTGCCAACCAACCCACTCCCACATCTCCAGAGGGAATTACCATAAACCCTGCAGGCACTTTTATTTATATAGTAAATTCAGTCACCAATTTAGTTTCATATTGCCCTTTATTAGCTAATGGAAGTTTAGGAACATGTGCTATTGCAGGAAATTTCCCCGGTACTTTATCAGGCATTACAATAAATCCCACTGGAACTTATGCTTATGTGACTGAGCCCAACGCGAGTCGGGTATACTCTTGCCCAATAGCTAATACTGGAGTTTTTGGTGTTTGCACCTCTAATTTTATCAATACACCTGTAGGCATTAATACCCTTGCGTTCAATCCAGTCAACAATCTGGTCTATCTCGTAAATTTTAGAAATATATCCTATTGCAATGTCAACCCAGATGGGACTATAGGTTCCTGCACCATAACCTTGAACGGATTAAATAACGCAACGGGCATTGCGTTTAATGCTTTGGGTACTCAGGCGTACATTACGGAATATCCTTCAGGCAGAGTTATATTATGTTCAATTAATCCCAATGGCAGCTTTAGGGGATGTACCAACACTCAAAATGATTTAGTAACTCCAACTGGCATAGCTATACTCTAATTAACCGGAGTGCAGCCATTTCAGGAGAGTTATGAAACGATTTCGAAAAATTTTATTTGTAAGCCATGGAATAAATGAGGAATCAGGAGCTCTGGAGCAGGCAATCAGACTTGCTTTAGATAATAACGCGGAGTTAAGCATCTTGATCATATCTCCTGATTTTCCTGAGAGACTTAAAGAATATGAATCCTCTTATGTTACATGGTTAAAGGAGCAAATGGATGCTCGTGTTGCGAAAGCAAAGTCCACTCTAAAATCTGATCAAAAGAAAATTCCCATCATAATGGATATTGAATTTGGCTATGCACCTGATGTGCGTATCATCAAATATTTACTCAAACATCAGCATGATTTGCTCATTAAGGAAATCGAACCGAATTTGAAATGTAAAGGGTTTAAATCCTTAGATATGGAGCTGTTACGGAAATGCCCTTCGGCCTTATTCCTTCATCGCCCCTTAAAAAATACCTCTCGTAAAGCACAGGTTGCAGTGGCAATTGATGCCAATGATGTCGATTTGACGGGGCAAAAATTGGCTGTGAAATTATTAGAATTATCTCACTCATTAGCGACTCGTTATTCCGGTAATCTCAATATTATTACGTGTTGGGACTTTCCCATGGAGGATTATTTACGACAAAGCTTGTGGGTTAAAATATCCGATAATGAGGTAGATAATATGGTTTCCAACGTAAAACACGAGCACGGTTTATCATTACGTCATTTGATTGCTGAGGCTAAAATTGGGGAGAATTACTCTATTGCTTATCTAAAAGGCAACCCAACGACGCTTATTCCTAAAGCGGCTACCGAAAAAGAAATTGATATTCTGGTTATGGGAACCTTAGCGCGTACCGGCATTACTGGTTTTATTATCGGCAATACCGCCGAGGACATTTTGCAAGAAATTGATTGTTCCCTACTTGCTTTAAAACCAGAAGGATTTATTTCACCGGTTAAAATAGACTAATTTCAATGCTTTTTATTTCGCGGAGGTACTGCAAGCATATCCGTGGTACTTAGCTGAAGCAATCTTTTGGTAACACTTCCCATTAGTAAATAATGGAGTTTTGAGTTACCCTGGGTACCAAAAGCTACCAGGTCCGCCTGCCATTTTTCCGATTGCGAAACAATTAAATCCGCGTAGTACCCCCCCATAATTTTTTGTTGGAATTTGCTTTTATCCACCTGACAGCTGGTTAAAAATTCGTCAAGCCTTGAAACAATACCTTGTGCCGCATGAATTTCTGAGCCGATCAAATATTCATCCGGCTCCCGAACATTAAAAAACTTGCGGTAATACACATCAACAACATGCAATAGCTGAAAAGTAGCGTTAGGAAAACTCTTATAAGTGAATTCAATCGCATCACGACTAACCTCTGATAAATCAGTCGCAATCAGGATACGATTGTAAGAAAATGTAGGATCTTTTTTTACCAACAACACGGGCATAAGGCTGTTTCTAACGATTGCGCCTGAAGTCGTACCCAGAACATAATCGTTTATATAATACTCACCATGCGCCCCTGCGACGATAATGTCGCAATGATTATCATGAGCATAGCGAACGATCTCATCAGTGGCTCTGCCAAATTGGACGGAGATTTGGATTTTAAATTGTTGGGAATATTTTTTTAATCGATTAAACAGCTCTTCCTCGGTTTTCTTTTTTACTGCAATGAATTCCTCATCAAGCTCTTGAATTGAATGTTGGGCTAAAGCGCCAATCCAGGGCTGGGTTAACACATGTAAAAAAATTAATTGGGCCTTATGTTCCTCTGCTAAGTATATTGCTCTTTGCAATGCATAGTCCGAGTGCTTGGAAAAATCACCAGCTATTAGGATTTTAGTCAATGTCATTTAGTCCTCCAAAACTAACCCTACTCAATCCCGTTGTAAGTATAGCAAATTATTGGATGGCAATTTGAGTGATAGGCTGAACGGATTTTAAATATAATAAGTAATTTTGAACAAAAATTATACACTTAATGCTATAATTTAGATAGAGACGTATCGATGGGTGATCATCATGATTCAGCCTACTCCTGAAACAATCCTTCCTATTCCAAAATCGGAGTGCTATGAATTACTCTCCTATCATAGTCTTGCTGCACTAAATCATCAAAAAATTAACAATAAAAGTAAATACAATCATGAAATTAATTCTCTGTCGACTTTTTGCGCGATCCTCATTATCACACACTCTGAATCACCAGAAGCCATCATTCGTTTCATGGAAGAAACTATGGAAAATGCTTATGCTTTAGAATTTCAAAAGCTTACGAGCGATATTCAACTGCTATTTGAAAAAAGAAAACAAGCTTCTCTCCATACATTTCATGGAGAACATGAAGTTGAATATCTCAGTCTTCAAATATCAGCACTAGAATATCGTAAAAAACTTCCAGTAAAAGAAATGATCCAAACCGTGATTCATGACGCAATAGCTAAAACACACAATGAGTATGGCTTGGAGGTTTCAGATGAAATCAGAGTTCATTTACAAAAATACACTATTGCAAATCAGGAATGTCAGGACATTGTAACATTGGGGAAAACCCAGTAACCTGAGACTTATACGTATTGCTTTACAAGGTTCACACAGAGTTACCCACAGAATATGTGGATAACTTTTTATATCCTCAGAACTGATTTAACTACAGACAACCCTCAACAAAATGCACTTCATTATCCTTGCCGCTATACATTAAAGTAACTTCTTTACCATTGGTTTCAAATCGAATTGCTCTATCCTTTGCCGTATCGCTCAAAGTTAAATAGTTGCTTTTAGATTCGTATTTATGAGGTTCAACCTCGAGTTTACCCTGATATAATTTTTTTACTTTAGTCTCGGAGTCGCCAATGGATGCTCCTTTAGTAGTCTTAAATTCAGGCGAGCTTACATTAATTCGCACAATTTTGTTGTTAGTTATCATAAAGGACAAACCTTTAATACCTTTAAGAGTGACATAGTAACAGCTGCCATCGTCAGCCTGCTGTGTTTTTTGGTTGGTTGCATTAAATTTTATACCCGTTTTTTTCTCAGCTTGTGCTAGGGTCATATCGATTTGGATAGGACCAATACTGTCTTCCGATAGCTGCCAATTTTTTAAATTGGCAGCAAAGCCACTGGAAATATTAGCTGTTAAAAAAGCCACCAGGAACCCATTAATCATTTTTTTCATATTAACCTCGATAATATTAGAGTCGATTAGAGCCTATGCCTGTTTTTTTAACTCAGGCCTGAATTTTTGCCATTCACAAAAAGGGGAGTGTTCAGGTTGAGTCATTTTATCTACTGGAAGGTAAAATGTTTGTTCCAGTAAATATTGACCACTTAGAGCCGCATGGGACACATGATCCGTAAACACTATCCAGGAACTTTGGGCTGGGAAATCAATTTGAGTTTTATTAACCTTCTCTTGATAAAGATCATCTTTCTTCATCATGTCATGCAAATGAAGCATGTAATGATCATAGGGAGAACGAAGACTTTTTGTCGTTTTAACCCATTTTAATATTTTTGCACGTAATTTATTATAAGAAGGAATTTTAGGTGCAAATTCTTTTAACACGTGCTGAAAAGGCTCACCTACCTGCCATACACGAGGCTCCTGTTCGGGATTGACATTGCAAAATACCCGCAAAATTCTTAATCCATTTACCGGTGTTGCGGAAAAAGAATCAACGTGCAGTCGGGTATCATCTTTTCGTTTCGAGCTGCTTCTGCCACTAATTTGAGCAGGACGAAAACTGGTTCTACCCCATTGCAAATGCGGTATGTAAGACGGTAATGTTTTTTGCACCAAATCCAAAGAAAACTCCGCATAACTTTTTAACAAAAATTCCAATTTATTACTTACATTAGATGCTTCTTTATTGAAAGCACCCAATTTATTGCGTTTGTAATCGTAGCTTACATTTTTATGAGTGCCATGCAGAATGGAATCTGACATCAGGGTTTTATCAACAGGTGCGAAATAATAATCAGGAAAAAACAAAATTTTTCCCTCTTCCAGACATTTAATACTTTGTGCTGAATCAATTGCATCAACTGTTTGTGTTAATAAATGGGTGTTCATCAGTTACCTTATCCTCGTTACATTATTTTTGGTTTTATTAAGTCTGGATAATACTCATCCCACATCCTATTGCAATAGGCCATAATATTAGGCAAAGATAACCCATGCTTTTTAATAGGGTCGTTCAGCGGAGTCCAGATAATATTAGTTAGAAAAGAAAATGCTGTTGCATCAATGCTGGTAGGATTATCACCCAAGAAATAAGGTTTGTCTGCTAAAATTTCGGACAGAGCATTCAGGTTTTTTATACCCAATTGCTTTATCTCCTCAAAACTGTGCCGCCCTGTCCCCTGACAATTAAGCTGTTTGAGCATGTATTTTCTAACCATTCCGGGCAAAAACAGTTTAGGTATACGGGGTAATTTTTCAAACATGGTTTTTCGGACGTATTCCCATCCCTCATCATCTTGCCATCGCATATACACTGAATACCAATACAATCGCTCACAACAAGTGGCCTCTATTAATACGGCCATTGATTTTTGTTGTTGCGTTAAATTTTTATCCAGAGGATCACCGAGCCGTGCTTTTAAATCGTCTATGATCAATTCGCTGTCGGAATAGGTAATGCCATCCATTTTTATATGTGGTAGTTTGTTTTTGGGACTTTTTTGCGGATTAGTTACGAATTTATTTTCATAAGTCGTATGGGTCATACGCAAATAAGTTTCCAACTTCATGCAAAAACTGCTTGCATTGGGCAAGTCCCATGAGCGGTGAAATTGATATAATGTAATCATTTTAAATGTCCTTCCCTAGCAAACGATGAAATTCAACAGAAACCATTCAGTAATCCCTTAATGCAGTATAGAATAAAGCACCCATTCAAGGAACTCATTATCTAGGTTTAATTAATGACATTTTGCCCATGTGGATCCCCAAATACGTACAGCGACTGTTGTGCTGTCTATCTTAGCGGGACAAAATATCCTCAACTACCCGAACAATTAATGCGATCGCGCTATACCGCCTACAGTCNNTGAAAGGCATAGCGCTGCTAAATTTTAATTTATCTCATGCTCAGACTTCCTCTTCCCCGGTTACCTGGATTAATTTAAAGGTAATCCAATCCCATTTACAAAGTCCCAATAAAGGATATGTAGAATTTATAGCCACATATCTTGAACGCGATCGATTAAAATCCATTCATGAACTGAGCGAATTTGATAAAGAGGATGATATATGGTTTTATGTGAATGGGGTTATCAAACCTTCGCCAGTCAACAAAATAGCGCGTAACAGTATCTGTCCCTGCGGCAGTAATAAAAAATTTAAAAACTGTCATGCAATTAACCCCTTAACTCAACGGCTAATATAATGGAAAAAAATCTTTTTTATCATGTATTTATTTTTCTTGCCGCTGCAAGTGTCATGGTACCTATTGCCAGCCGGTTTAAACTGGGTTCAGTAATCGGTTATTTGGTCGTTGGAATACTTATTGGACCATTCGGCTTAAAACTTATTGGAAATGCCGAACAAATAATGCATTTTGCCGAGTTTGGCGTGGTCATGATGTTGTTCTTAATTGGGCTTGAACTCGAACCTAGTAAATTATGGAAATTAAGAAAATTAATAGTAGGTCTTGGTGGATTACAGGTTTTATTAACGACCGGCGCTTTAACCGGGTTGGGTATTTCGCTCGGATATAGTTGGCAGGCGAGCCTTGCCTTAAGTATGGCTTTAGCTCTTTCATCGACCGCATTGGTTTTGCAAATGTTGCAAGAAAAAAATTTGATGAAAACAACAGAAGGCGAAACCTCATTTGCGGTTTTGCTTTTTCAGGATATAGCAGTGATTCCTATACTTATCATTATGCCCTTGTTAAGTCCTTATGGAAACGCCCCTGATGTTCAGGAATCTACCTATATAACGCAACTTCCCAAATTGATGCATGCCTTGCTGGTTACTGGTGTCATTGGGGGAGTCATTCTGGTGGGTCATTATTTATCACGTCATTTGTTTTTAATTATTGCCAGAACCCATTTGCGTGAAGTCTTTACTGCCTTCTCACTAGCAGTTGTTGTCGGAATTACTTTGCTCATGGAATCAATTGGCGTCTCCCCTGCTTTAGGCGCTTTCATCGCTGGGGTTGTTCTAGCCAACTCACAGTACAAACATACGGTTGAAGCAGATATTCAACCCTTTAAAGGATTATTACTTGGGTTGTTTTTTATATCCGTTGGTATGGGGATGAATTTTAATTTATTCGCTAATCACATGATAGAGCTTATAACGCTGGTCATCGGACTAATCATTGTTAAAGCTTTGGTTTTATTCAGTCTGGGTCGTTTATTTACTCTTACTAAAATCCAGACCATTGGATTTGCGTTGGCGTTATCACAAGGCGGGGAATTTGCATTTGTATTGTTTCAATATGCCAAAGAATCTCAGGTGATTACTGCTGAAACCCGAGGTCTGTTTACCCTGGTTGTGGCTTTATCCATGTTGGCAACGCCTTTTTTAATGTTATTATACCACCGTTTTGTCGTACCCAAATTTATGAGTGTTATCCCGAAACGTGATTACGATCCTATTAACGAACGCAACGGAATAATTTTGGCAGGCTATGGTCGCTTTGGACAAATTATTGGACGATTGCTTAACGGCGAACATATAAAAGTTACCGTTTTGGAAAAAGATCCCGAGCAAATTGAACTCTTACGCAAGTTTGGCTACGGTGGTTATTTTGGTGACGCGAGCAGGCTTGATTTATTAAAAAGCGCGGGTGCTGAATATGCCAAACTGCTTATTGTAGCGGTGGGAAATGCAGATACCAATTTGGAAATAGTGAAGCTTGCCAAAAAAGAATTTCCCCATTTAACTATTTATGCCCGTGCTCGAAACCGTCGACATGCATTTGAATTGCATAAAGCTGGAGTTGACTACTTCAAGCGTGAGTTATTTGACTCCTCATTAACCATGACCAAACAGGTGCTCAAATTTTTAGGCTATAAAAATGCAGAGATTGAAAAAAAAGCGACTGCATTTCAACATCACGATGAAGAGTCTCTCATTCAATCATTCGAATTTTTTGATAAAGAAAATGATTTGATCACCTTCTCGCGACAGGCTAAAGGAGAACTCGAGCGTATTTTGCAAAACAGTTAGCATTATATTATGTAAAGTGAACTGGCGCTTTATAATGAGATAAGTGTTGCCTCCTAAGCCTGCATGATGCTTAAATTAGGCACTTTAAATTCACTTGTGTCCTTATGATTCAATTTAATCAAATCTCATTGCAAACATTTCTGAAAGATTACTGGCAAAAAAAGCCTCTGGTCATTCGAAAGGCTTTGCCAGGCTTTATTAATCCTGTATCTCCTGATGAATTAGCAGGCCTTGCTTTAGAGGAAGACGTGGAAAGTCGCATTGTACGAGAGACGCCTGATGCCTTACCCTACTGGCATCTCCAAAGAGGCCCTTTCGTTGTTGAAGATTTCAAAAAATTACCAGAAAGCCGCTGGACTTTATTAGTTCAGGGTGTCGATAGGATGGTTCCCGAGGTTTATGACTTATTAGATCATTTTAATTTCATCCCTCAATGGCGAATTGACGATGTCATGATAAGTTATGCCGTATTAAACGGTAGTGTTGGCCCGCATTATGACAACTATGATGTATTCCTCTACCAGGGAAAAGGACGTCGTAAATGGTCTTTAACCAGTCAAAAGTGCAACAACGAAAATTACATTAAAGATTTAGAATTACGGATTATGAACGAATTCAACACCGAAGAAGAATTCATTCTTGAAGAAGGTGACATGCTCTATCTCCCGCCACATATCGGCCATCATGGGATTTCACTCTCCGATGAATGCATGACCTATTCATTTGGTTACAGAAGTTATCAGGGACAGGAATTATGGGATAGCCTGGGAGATTATTTATCAGAAAATGAATCATTCAAAAATTTATATCAGGATCCCGACTGGAGTGATTTGGCTCATACATCTGAGATTAAAGCACCTGCCTGGCAAAGTGCGCAAAAATTATTGCAGCAATTAATTAAGGATGAATCGGTTATCAAATCCTGGTTTGGCTGCTTTGCGACTCGCCTTGATCAGCAATCAGAACAACAGCTCGCTATGCCATTAGACGAAGAGGAAATTGCTGATTTACCTGATTTTCTGGCTGCACTGGAGGTCGAAGATGGTTTAATCAGAGATGCCTCCTGCCGATTTGCCTATCTGCAATCGGAGGATAATTCGTCCTGCGACCTATTTATAAACGGCTGTCAATGGTGTGTTAATGATGTGACCTCAGAGTTAATCATCCTTATTGCAAATAATCGATTTATCTCGACTCAAAGTATCAAACCATTCCTGAATTCATCAGCCAATCAGGAATTTATATATGAGCTATGGAAATTGCAATGGTTACAAATGAGTTGGACTGGCTGGTAAGTTGATACCCTTGTATCGAATAGCTACCCATACTGTTCCTCAAAATAGTGCAATTTCATTTACTTACTTATTATGATTGATTGGATATATTTCCAATCATGTCGTATATTTAATATACAAATAACATAACAAGGATAGTAATGAAAACAATAATTCTTGCCTTAGCAGTAGTAGCTGGTGCCACTTTACTAACTGGCTGTGGTAATACATGTTGTGCTACAACCTATTCTAGTTGTTGTGGTGCTTCAGGTTATGGAAATTGGTATTAACTTGAGATGCCTGTTTAGGCACTGAGTCTCATGAAACAGAACAGTTTCCTCGGAGTTTCCGATGAAGGTTTTCATAGTGTAGCCTATACCGAGTGGGGAGTGTGGTCACCATCACTCCCCACGGTGCTTTGTGTGCACGGTTACACGCGCAATTCGCGTGACTTTGATGCTTTGGCGCACTATTTACAGAATCAGGGCCGACACGTGTTTTGTCCTGATGTAGTCGGACGCGGTAACAGTTCCTGGTTTAATCACTCCAGCCATTATAATTTCACCCAGTATGTTAATGATATGAATGCATTGATAGCTCGCACGAATGCGACCCAAATCGATTGGATTGGAACCTCCATGGGCGGTCTAATTGGAATGATGATCGCAGCGCTCCCTCACTCTCCTGTGCGCAGACTTATCCTTAATGATATTGGTCCACAGGTTCCTATTCATGGACTAAGGCGCCTGGCAAAATATGCCGGCAATGATCCTGATTTTAAAAGCATAGAAGAAGCAAAGCAGCATTTTAAAAGGAATTATGCTGAATTTGGCCCCCTAACCGAAAAGCAATGGGATTTTTTTACCGAACACAGTATAGATCAACGTGCTCCTGATCTATACACGGTTAAGGTTGATCCGGGAATTAAAAACCCCAAGTCATCCTTTCAGGTTATCTCTGAATTCTTTCATCATCCTCAGAAATCATTAGAAGGCATATTATACGATATTGATTTATGGTCAATATGGACAAAAATTCATTGTCCGGTATTGGTTATTCATGGCGCACACTCCGACTTGCTGACACCAGGAATAATTAAAAGAATGCAACGAATGCATCCACTAACTGATGTTTATGAAATAGAAAATGCAGGACATGCTCCTGCATTATTGGATTTAGAAAATCATGAAATTATTAATGATTGGCTACTCTCAAGCTGATGGATTCAAACGCTTGATTCTCAGTAAGCGGAGCAACTGAGCCTTTAAATCCATTTTATGACTAAATAATGTGATCACAGCTCCTGACAGAATAAACACCATGCCAAGTGCATGCAGTGGTTTAACCGTTTCGCCTAATAGCAAAACACCCCAAATTACAACAAATACCGGCTCTAAAACTGAGAGAAGCGATGCTTTTTCTGAACTGATGTATTTTAAACTATGCAACATGAATAAAATCGGAATAACCGTCGCAACCAAACCAATTCCAGCAAGATTAATCCAAAGATTCAAATTTTTAGGAAATACCAATGTGTGATTAAAACAAGAGACTAGAAAGCAACCAGTCATACAACCCAGGCAAACCATTAAAGTAGACATATTGGGTGAAATAATATTACGTTTACTTACGATAAGATAACAAGCATAAAAAAAGGCCGATACGAGCCCTAACAGGATCCCTGACATGTCAAAGGCCATTTCATTCACATCAACGAGCAATACCATCCCAAATAAAATGATTAGAGTGGCCAGATAATAAGTCGCAGGGATGGATTGGCCGTAGAAAAAATAATTCAATAACATGATCATGACGGGATAGGTAAAAAATATTACCATGGCCAAGCCAGAGCTTATATAATTACAAGCGAGAAAATATAAGAGTGTTGAACTGGCATAATAAATAAACCCACTCATAAAAGCGACACGAATTTGCTTTGGTGAATCACTTAAGCGATTTACATTCGGTATTATGACTAATAATATAGCCAGGCTCGAAATTAAAAACCGCCAAAACAGCATAGTACTAGCAGACATACCGCTGTTGATTGCACTCATACCAAAATAACCGATAAATCCGTACAATAATCCCGACAAAATGGCATATATCGAGCCACGGTGCTCTAGTGATTTCATGAGTTTAGCCATAATATAAATAAGCATTAATTTACTATTTTTACCCTTATTTGTAAATTAATGAACATTAAAAACCACTTTGTTTTGAGTAAAATAAGGTACCTAGATCCTTACTTAGAATAGAATAGACTACAAACTGGAAATACAATGCATTATGGCTGCTTCAATATCATGACCTACTTAGAATAGACCACTAAATCTCTTGAACAAATTCGGAATGATTCATAGTTATGCCCCTTATGAAAACCAATTGATGCCTGGCGAAGATTCCTGGATGCCATGGACAAGCCATGGCACGTAGGAGTCTATTTTGAGATATGCCAAGATATAAAGGTTTGAGTATATCCTTCAATTTATCCTTCAGTTTATCCCTAAATTTATTTTTCTATTTAGACCTTAATTTAGTCTTGAATTAGTCCAGTCTTGAGAGTGAAACATGAACCAACCTCTAAACCTACGTCCCTCGGCTCGTCCGAGGGATCCAGAGGCCTTACAACCGAGCCAACTCCCGCCTTCCGATTGAACCGCAACAGACAAAGCTATGTTCTGAATAAACGCACTAAAAAAATAAATTTAGGAATTGTCTGAGTAAGAACATTAGAGTAAAACATGAACCAACCTCTAAACCTACGTCCCTCGGCTCGTCCGAGGGATCCAGAGGCCTTACAACCGAACCAACTCCCGCCATCCGATTGAACCGCAAAAGACAAAGCTATGTTCTGAATAAACGCACTAAAAAAATAATTTTCAAATCAGATCAATAAAGAGTTATTTAACATTTCATAAAAAGAACGCAGAGGGCCTAAAATCACCTTATACACGCCTTAATAGTTGACAACAAAATATACATAATGTAGCATGCCTACACCTTGGGGATTTAGGTCGTACTCATGCTTCGCAACTTGATTTTACTCATTAGTTTATTCGCTGTTTCTCCCATATTTTCAGCTGTAACATCTCCATGCTCGGCACATCAATGCATCGCAGTTATAGATGCAGGAAGCACCGGATCGCGCTTGCATATTTATTCATACGATAAAGATGATACCCAAACTCCTACAAATATCCATGAACTATGGACAAACAAAATAAAACCCGGCTTTGCAAGCATCGAGCCAAATGCAGCGACCATGGACGCCTATCTAACTTCTTTATTATCATTAAAAGATGCCCCGGATGTCACTATCCCCGTATACTTTTATGCTACAGCCGGAATGAGGCTACTCTCTCAAAGCAGACAAAATAAATACTATGAAGGACTTCAGCATTGGTTTAAAAACCAATCCCAGTGGCAACTGAAAGAAGCAAAAACGATCACAGGCAATCAGGAAGCATTATTTGATTGGTTATCTGTAAATTACTATTTGGGTAGCCTCCAGTCAGGACAAAAATCAATCGGAGTGATGGACATGGGTGGTGCCTCAGTTCAAATCGTATTTCCGATTGAAAAAAATACGACTCTGGATACTAAATCGCAAATTGAACTCGATTTATACAATCATCATTACAATTTATTCGTCCATAGTTTTCTTGGTTTAGGCCAGACTGAAATGTCGCATCAGTTTCTTAATTCAGCTTCCTGTTTTGCCAATAATTACCCTCTTCCTGACGGCGAATCAGGACAGGGTAATGTCACCGCCTGTGAACAGGAGGTTTCTTCATTGATGAATGCGGTTCATCGAGTTAACAATCTGGTGCAACCTTTATTGAGCTCTAATCCAGTTGATTCATGGTATACCATGGGTGGTATAGCAAACCTTGCTGAAAGCAAATTATTTCATTTTGATAATCAACAACTGACCAATCAAACACTCCTGCAACAAGCAGATAACCAAATATGTCACCAACAATGGGAAACTTTAAATGATCAATTCCCAAATGATGATTATGTTTATCAATACTGCCTATTTTCAGCTTATTACTTTGCACTCATGGTAGATGGTTATGGTATCCCTCAGGAGCAAGCGATTAATTACATCCCACCTGAAAAAAACCTGGATTGGACTACCGGAGTAGTTTTGCACCATTCGGAATAATCACATCAGAGCATCTGGTTTAAAATGATTACTATCCAGATTTTGCGGTGTTTGATAGAAAGAACATAAAGCATGGCGAAAAATTTGGGCTCGTTTTGGCAGCCCATTCTTACAGTAATAAACGACCTGTTCATAAACTGACTTTTTAAACACCGTATTATCTGTTTCTTCACCATTGAGATTATCGATACTTACCCGAAATTTATACCCTGTCGCCATCGACAAAATCCACTCAATCGCCTGAGGCTTGATTTCAACCGATTGAAAAATTTTTTGTTGCTCAGCAGTACGTCCATCGGGGGTGTACCAATAACCAAAATCGACCTGTTTTCTTCGCTCCGGCCCAGCTATGAACCAATGAGAGCATTCATGAAGTGCGCTACTAAAAAATCCATGTGCAAAAAATAGTGCGTGATAAGATCTGTTATTATCAGCTGGCAAATAGATAGGTTCTTCATCACCTTTTAATAACCGAGTGTTGAAATCTTCTGCGAAACACTGATTAAAAATAGTAATGAGATCCTGATAATGATGCACGAAACAACTCTATTGGTTTAAAGACAGGATTTTAACTAAAGTCACGCAAAATTGCGACCAGGAAAATAGGTAGAACTGCCCTTAATGCTAATCAAGGGCAGAATCATTTTCTATCGAACAAGAACGTATTTTCCATTTACAACGGTATATCTTTGACCATTCCGCATAATCACTTTTTGCCTTGTGACCGTGTTTCCTACACTGGTTACCCCTTTTCCAACTACAGTAACACCTGTACCAACAACCCCAACACCGGTACCTACCACAGTACCAACAGCTCTACCCGTTGTAGAAACTACTTTAACGCCCCCATCTACAACTGCAGTGCCTGCTTGACCCACATTATTCATTGTATTACAACCAATCAAGCTGACTGATGCGAGAATTGTTGATGCGATAATTATTATCTTTTTCATTTTCTTCCTCCTTGAAATGCAATTTAAAAACACAACAACCTTAAATATAGTACATGATGTCTTTTTTATGTGGTTAATTTGTAATTTATTTTTAATAGGTTAGAAAAATGTTCCGGTTGATGCATTGAGTAGTGGAATAAATTGAAAACGGATTTCGTTAAGTTCTGATGTGTTTGCAAAATTATCTATTTAAAATAAAGCATAACCTGGCATTCTGTGACGATATAATTCAAATACAGCCCTTGAAATAAGTTTCATACTCCGCTTTTATCGCGCGTTTTAATTCAATGGGATCTTTTTCACTGAGCTGATTTATAAACATCAATGAATGTTTCATATAAACAGCCTTTGCTTTAGTTAATTTAACAGTTACTAATTTTGAATCATTTTCCGCATAAGGAACATCGATTAAGGGTAACAGGCCACTTTCCCTTTTTAAGTCTTCCATTACATTACAATACGCGCGCACCTCTTCATCCCGAAGAGATATATCAATCTGTTCCGCTTCATTATAAGTATCCATTGATGGGTTTCTTGGCAGAGCAGGATTATGTAAGTTTGCATGTACTTGTGTTACAGGAGAATTTCCTGAACTACACAAAGCGATCAACAACCCTCCAATAATGCCCCAAACTATCGAAAGCATCATGAGTGCTATGGATAAAGAGAACATCGTTGCAAAAGATAATCCGATTATGGCACCTGATATCAAGGAACCCAAAAGTACTAATCCAATACTTTTTGCATAATCATGGAAAAAATAAGCCATAGGGCGAATTAAGTAGGTATAAGGAAGAACACCGACAAAAAAAATGAAACTTCGGCCCACAGAATAGACCCAAAAATTACGAAATTTGCGCTTTGCATTATCTTCCTCTGTTGCCAGATAGGTAAATTGCGTTTCAGCAAATCCCGCATAATTTAGGAAGTGATCACAAAAAGCATTGGGGCCCTTTTTTTCTGGTGGAGGGATCACGTGAAGTATTTGCCAATCATTTTTCCATGAGCCGTATAAAGACACGGGATCATTGGCTTGTTGCTGCACAACTACCTGTGGCTTCACGGCAAAATTATCCCAATGATCTAACCAATGTTTTTGCCAATAATTATGTAAACCCGCAGGATTTAACGCATCAACGCGGGAAATATAGTTTCCTAGATCTATTGCCAGGATTAAACTCAACGATCCACCAAGGCTTACACCACACACATGAACCTTATCCTGTTGTTTTACCAACCACTCTTTTATATTCTTTCTACCACTTAAATATAACGTAGTCCCCACCGTGGTAAACCCTTTAAAATCAGAATTAATTTGCGTTACAAATCCTTGACCGGCAGGATAGGTGGTACCCATAAAAATAAGATGGCTTTCGGCTTTTAAATTTGCAATCGGCTCCAGGCCATAGGCAAAAACGCGATCGTTCTCTTGAAATATATATTTTCCAGGTCGTTTAGTGGCTGTTAATTCTAGTGGGGTAATGTAGTAATCTACTAAAACCCACTCTTCTTCTACGCACTGTGGTATTTTAATTGATTCATACGGGGTGAGATCGCTATAAGGCAAAAAACAAAGGCAATTACTAATATAAAGCTGAACTTGCTCTTTTTGCTCCACAGTCAGTTCTAATTCACTTAATTGTGAAAATAAGGTGAGAAATCCTTGTTGAAAAGCAAAACGTAACTCTTTAGTAAACACCGAATTTCGTTGCCAAAAAATGGCCTTGAAACTGGTCCAGGAAATTAAATCCTTCCAGGCCTCAGTCCAACCCATAGTGAGTATACGTAAAGCATTGCGACTTATAATGGAAGGTTGTAAAGACTCTGGAACCCCTTTGAGGGATTCCAGATTTGGATCAGTGAAGAATTTTAAATTAAGGCCACCTTTAAAGACAGTCTTGTCTTTCACGATATAGATTCTCTAATTACTGCTCTTGTTGCAATGATTTGACTACTGAAGGGTGCGTTTTAATTAATTCAATCCATTTATTTAAATGACTGAGGTTAGATAAATCGATTTTAAAATTATTGGCCCATCTCGTCATCACAAATAAATAAGCATCAGGTAATGAAAATTTGTCACCCATTATGTAAGTATTCTCTGCCAAATGTTTGTCAAGAAATGCAAAACGCTCTTTAAGCTTGGGAATGAATTGTTGCGATATGACCTCTTGAGGGACCCCTGGATTAAATAAGGGACCAAATCCTTTGTGAAGCTCGGTAGAGATATAATTTAGCCATTCCAGAGTACGATAACGTTTTATATCCTTAACAGAAGCTAAAACTTTTTGTCCGGGCGTCATATCCGCCAAATATTGTAAAATAACCTGATTTTCGGTGAGCACTTCACCAGTATCGAGCTCAAGGGCAGGTACCGCACCTTTAGAATTTATAGTCAGATAGTCAGTGCCTTTTTCAGTTTTCTTCGTTTTTAAATCGACAGATTCCTCATTGAAGGGAAGGTTCAGTTCATTAAGAATAATCCGAACAACTAAAGAACATGCAGAAGGGGTATAATATAATTTCATGAGCACTCCATTGATTCGATAAAGTTATTTAGCATAGCAGGTGAGGTTTATAATTTAAAGGTAAAGTAGAAGTTTAGATGATTGACCTCAAAAGAGCTGCTTAGGATAGCAACATCACTCCGTATTACGACTTCGTCTAATACGCTACCGATGTTGAGTAGATTTGTAGCCCGTAATAGACGAAGTCGTATTACGGGAATCCAGGCTCAAAATGTTACCGATTGAGCACGAACTCGCCCGCTGACTGAGTTATCCCCTCATAATTTTTAATACATAATAATGTTGTGAATTAATAAGTTGTCTTCCCCACGCAGGCGGGGATCTATCCAATAAAGTGGCATTTTGCTAAATATTTGGATGGTTCCCCACCTGCGTGGGGATGACAAAAAAAACATTATGAATGATAAAAAAACATAAAATTTTGAGGAGATACCCAAGACCGCGGAAATTATCTTATTTCCGGTATAATCCGGATATTCAACACGCCATTAATGGCTGCAATTTCATCAATTAATCCATTCTCAATATCCGCATTAATATCAACCAGAGTGTATGCAATAGTATCTCGTGATACGTTCGCTAAATGATTGATGTTTACTCCCGAATCTCCCAATTTAGCCGTAATCTGCGCCACCATATTCGGAATATTACGATTCACAATAACAATACGATTTTGCCCCGGAGGAAGGGGTGTGATCAATGAAGGAAAATTAACTGAATTGCAAAGAGAACCTGTTTCCAAAAATTGACGCATTTGCCTGACTATCATTATCGCACAATTTTCTTCTGCTTCTTTGGTTGATGCACCTAAATGAGGCAGGAAAATAACTCGTGGGTGATTTTTTAAGGCCACATTGGGAAAATCGCTGACATAAAAACCAATTTTTTCTTCATGTAATGCGTCGTTTAATGCAGAATTATCCACAATTTCAGTCCGCGAAAAATTAAGTATGACCACTCCCTTCTTCATGGCATTAAGTGCTTGATGATTAATAAAACCTGCAGTTTCCTTACTCAGAGTTACATGAATTGTCAAAAAATCAGCCTGCGCATAAAGAGAGTCAAGGGACGCAGCTTTTTCAACATTAGCAGATAACTCCCAGGCTCGCTCCACATTCATAAAAGTATCGTAGCCAATCACTCTCATACCCAATGCAATGGCCGCATTCGCAACTTTAACACCCACATTTCCAAGACCAATAACACCCAAAGTTTTACCCGCAAGTTCAGTTCCAACAAATCTGCTTTTCGACTGCTCCACTTCCCGCGTCAGATCCTCATCAGAAAGGTTCAGTTCATTGACGAAATTCCATGCACTACATATATTGCGGCTGGCTAACAACATAGCAGCAATCACAAGCTCCCTGACTGCATTTGAATTCGCACTGGGAGTATTAAATACAGGAACCCCGCGATCTGTAAGATAGGCTATAGGAATATTATTAACACCTACCCCCGCACGACCAACCATGAGCACAGACTCAGGAATTTTAAGCTGATGCATATCAGCGGAACGAACTAAAATCGCGTCAGGTTCTGTAAAATTATCTGAAATCTCATATAAATTAGAGGGTAGTTGAGAAAGTCCCTGTTCCGATATTTTATTTAACACCATAATTTTAAACATAATTTCCCTTAATGAATTTCTGAAATGATGTCAACCATAGTATAAAAATAGCACAATTATTGCTCATTTACCGCCTCAAATACACCGTATCCTCATTTAAAAAACATAACCTGTCAGCGAGATCAATATAATTTGCTATGCTTTAGAAGAGTCTCTGATTAAAAACAAGACTGCTTAAACTAATGAACAAAAATTGAATTTTGGTGATAAAATGACCACATGGCAATTAAAAAAACCAGTTCAAGCAGTTGTATTTGACTGCGACAGCACTTTAAGTTCTATTGAAGGAATTGATGAATTAGCGAAACAGCATCATGTAGGGAGTATTGTGCAAAAGATGACAGCCGAGGCCATGGGCTCATCAGGATTAAACCCAATTTTATATCAAAACCGCTTAAATTTAGTTAACCCCACTCGCGAACAGGTCTTAAATTTGGGCCAGTTATATTACGAGCACTTGACACCCGACATTTTAGCCATTATTAGCTTATTAAAACGGCTAAATAAAGAAATATACCTGCTCTCTTCCGGATTACATCCTTCTATTGCCATCTTCGGAGAGTTACTCAACATTCCTTCAGAAAACATATTTGCGGTAGATATAACCTTTCACGAAGACGGCAGTTATCGGGATTATGATCATGCATCACCGTTGACCCATAATGATGGCAAGCGAACAGTTATCAATAAAATAATTAAAACTCATCCGAATTTAGTATTCATTGGTGACGGCCTTAATGACTATTCCATTCATCATTTAGTCACCCGGTTCATTGGCTATGGCGGTATGGCATATCGAGCAAACATGCACAAGCTTTGCGATTATTACATTCGGTCAAAATCCATGACCCCAATCCTGCCATTAATTTTGACACAAGAAGAAACACATCGACTTAAAGGTGATGAATTGAACCTTTACCAGACTGGGCTGCATGCATTAAGTTCTGGTGAGGTAAAAGTTAAATAAACACTCCTATTACACGTCACATTTTAAATCAGGATAGAGTTTAATAACTGCTTTATATAAGTCTACGTTAGCCTCTAGAATATGATTGCCTAATTTTGAATCGGTTTTACCTTCGCTTCCCTTACTATTTATGGCAACAACGGTTGTTACATCATTACAGGCACTCCAAAAATACATGACTCGAAATCCAAGAGTACTCCCCTGATAAACCCAAAAAGGTTGTTTTATTTCTTTATCATAATATTCACCAACCCCTAACCCGAATCCACCAGGATCTTTTTCATTAACTCCCGTAATAGATTGACCCGTTTTCATAGAAACGACGCTTTCTAGTTCAGTTAATGCTTTTTCCCTATAAGGCGCAGGAATTAAAGATCCATGATAAAGTAACTGCACCCATCTGATCACATCAGCAGTATTTGCAACTATGGCTCCCGCCGCACCTGCCCAGGTTAAATTATTATTAAATACATCCACATCCTTTCCGGTCTTATCATCATAGAAATAACCATGAATTTTGCGTGGAGAGAGAGCAGTCTGACGTGCGACGCTTTGTGCACCGGCTGGATAATAAGTATTATTAAGACCATTTTTTGCATTAATAATTCGCGTGCTCAATTGATTGGCATAGGTATCATTTGTCGCTTTTTCGATGATCATCGCCGCTAAGATGTAGTTTGAATTACAATATTCGTAACGGTTGTCTTTATTAATTTTCAAAGGCAATTCAGGATGGGCATAAGTGAGTAACTCCTCGTTAGTCCAGACCCGTTTCAAATCTGCATCCATTTTTTTCTCAAAAACGGGATCTTCAGAATAATTAGGAATGCCACTCGTCATATTAAGCAACTGGGTAATGGTCACGTCTTGCCAATTTGGATATTGTGGTAGCCACTTACCCAGCTTGTCTTGCATCGATAATTTACCCTCTGCCTGCAATTGCAATAGCATGAGCGCCGTGAATGATTTGGTTATACTGCCAATCTCAAATAAATCATCTGCAGTTATGGGTTGGGTAAACGGGGGCAATCCTTTGGAGCCCATCACCACGGTTTCGATTTGATGCGTGTTAGCCTGGTTGGTCTGTGGAATAAGAACAGATGCTGCAAGTGCTGTGAAACGCTCTGATTGACGATATTGTTGATAATATTCATTCACTACCTTTTGCATAGACTCCTTAAGACTCGGCAATGATTCAGTTGCGTTAATTATAGGGGTCAATCCAAAGTTCAAAGCGAGACATACGATTATTTTTTTGATTTTCATTGAGGAAATTCCATTTAAATAATTTCTATCTTATCCTGAATTGAATAATGATTACTATCGATAATTTATCTATTCAAAATGAATCTTAATCATTATTATTTCATAATTCTATTATGACAAATCGCACGCTTTAACAAAAAAAATTTAATGTTCCCTTTACTCAAATAAAGCTTTCACTTAGAGTTCACTCAACAGGAGAGTCATAGAATAATTATGCCTAAAATACCAGAACTACCAGAATTACCACCGGAGATCATCGACTTTATATTTGCACGAGTCAGAGACCCAAAATCGGTGATTACAATATCACAAGTTAACAAAAAAATGCATTCCTGGCTTGCCAATGCAGTTTATAAAATACATCCAGAAAGCGCTGATGGGAATCAACTCCATAAAAAGTTGCCAGAAATTAGTAAAACTATTCAAGAACGTTTTTTTTATGTAAAACAAAAAAAACATATAACCCAGATTGAACGAATAAGGACCTTTACCGCTTTGGAATACAATTCCTCTGGATTTATTACCCTTAACCTACTGTCTATTTGCCTTTTTTTTAAATCTGTACATGTATCTTACAATATCTTCTTATCACTGGATGCTAATATTATAACCTCTATGTATGCTGGTACTCTTTTATCTCTAGGCTGTGTTGGATTATCTATGCTTTTCTATTGGACGGTTCAGAAATGTTTGGAACCTTGGGATATAAAATTAAAAAGAGAACTAGATCTTTGTCGTGGCCAATTAAGGAGCGTTCCAGAAATACAAGCCATAGAGAGAATCGAATCCACAAATCCTTAGCTTTATCTCTTTATTGCATTTAGTGGAGTTACAGGATATTTATTGGGTAATACCGCAATCATTTGCGGCATTATCCAACTTAAAAGACACTTTTTACAGTTAACCTTGGGCATTAGCTGCTCGGTCACGAATTTTTGCCAAAGCGACTTCCATACGAGCAAGCACCCTTTGCTTACCTATTAATGTAAGGGTCATATCAATTGATGGGGACATTCCTGAGCCTGTTACGGCAACTCGAAGAGGTTGGGCAATTTTACTCATATTTATATCAAATTGAGCGCTTACATCATTGATACACTCCTGAATTGCATCTTTAGTCCATTCATTTAAAGCTTGAAATCGACTAAATAGAGCATTAAGAGGCTCTAAAATCACCGGTCTTAGATGCTTTTTTACTGCATCTTCATCGTATTCAATACTATCACTAAAAAAATAGTGGCTCATGTCACACATCTCAGCCAAAGATTTGCAACGTTCCGCCTGCACCGCGACCAATTCACTCAAGTCAGGACCTTTGCTTATATCAATACCCGCCTCATCAAAATGCCACTTTAACGCAGCAGCAACAGATTCCGGAGAGTCGCTTTTTTGATAGTGTTGATTTAACCAATACAGTTTGTCGTAATTAAAACTTGAAACCCCTCTACTCACACTTTTTAAATCGAAATGTGAGATCATCTCTGCAATGCTAAAGATTTCCTGATCGCCATGAGACCATCCCAGTCGTACAAGATAATTTAATAATGCATGAGGTAAAACACCTAACGTTTTAAATTCCAAAACACTGACTGCGCCATGCCTTTTAGATAAACGCTTGCCATCTTCACCAAGGATCATCGGTAAATGGGCAAATACTGGCACGGGCGCGTTAAGGGCTTTGAACAGATTAATCTGTCTGGGTGTATTGTTTATATGATCATCACCACGAATGACATGGGTAATATCCATGTCCATATCATCAATAACCACCGCAAAATTATAAGTCGGATGTCCATCAGAACGCACTAAAATCAAATCATCCAATTCTTTATTATCTACATGAATATCACCATATACCTCATCACAAAAGGTAACAACACCTGTCTGAGGGTTTTTAAAACGAATAACATAAGGGACATCTGTTGAAGTAAGATTCTTCTCACGGCAATGCCCGTCATAACGTGGTTTCTCTTTGGCAGCCAATTGTGACTCACGTAAACTTTCTAGACGTTCCTTGCTGCAGGTGCAGCGATATGCTTTTCCTTCATCCAAAAATTGTTGGGCTATCTCATCGTAACGTGCATACCGATCCGTTTGATAATAAGGGCCTTCATCACAATCCATGCCCAACCAGGACATCCCATCCAAAATAGCCTGCACGGATTCTTGCGTGGAACGTTCCCTGTCTGTATCCTCAATGCGCAATATGAAGGTACCTTTATGGCGTTTGGCATAGAGCCAGGAAAATAAAGCAGTTCGTACCCCCCCAACATGTAAAAATCCAGTGGGACTTGGCGCAAATCGTGTTCTAACAGTCATAATATCTTCCGTTGTAAGGAATAAAATAATCGGGCTATAATAGCTGACTTTAACAGCAACGCAAAGATGAGACTTCATTGAACTCTGTGGCAGATGACTTAAGCCTTCCATTATGGTACGAACAAGGAGCGTTCATGCACATGAAACACAGCCTCAGGGAGTTCTTTTGAAAAGTATTGGTATTAAATATCAGTTACGAATCACTACCCTCATTCCGGCTTTTCTGGTCGCGCTGTTGTTTGCGGTATTTTATAACGGCCAATTCGGAAAAGATTTAAAACAACATATGTCCCGTTTAGGGGAAGCATACATTCGGCAATTAATTCCAGCCGCACAATTTGCCATGTTGCGTCACGATGATCGAACCTTACAAGGCCTTATAAACGCATCTACCATTAATCCTGAAGTTAAAGCCCTGGCCTTTTATAATGCCAGTGGCCAACTCCTCGCTTATCGTGGCGGGAAGCATTCCATACACAAACCATTTAATCCTCCTGACTTTACAGGTGATTATATTGAAAGCAAACAGATAAATCCTTTTACGATTAATTTTATCGCCCCTATTACCATACCCAAATTCAATCTGTACTCTGAAACCCCTTTCAAACACATCCCAAGCCCTGTTGCTTTTCAAGCCGATGATATTCTTGGCTGGCTTTCGATTGATATTGATACGCAATCCATGTTGATTAAGCGTTATCAAATGCTCATCGTGACCATCTTTATTACTCTGTTTGGTTTATTAATGGGTTTAACCATCCACTATTTCCTCTCCAAGCAGATTTATCTGCCTATATCACGTCTTCGTCGTAGCATGAAACAAATTCTAAGTAACGAATTTGAAACTGAAATCAGGGTCAGCAGCAAAGGAGAGTTAGGTACCATTGAGCAAGGGTGCGCGCATTTGCAAAAACAGTATCTAAGCACGGTCCGTGATTTAACCCAACATATCGAAGAGGCTACGGAAGATTTGCAGCAAAGCCTGGAATTACTCGAAGAAAAAAATATTGAGCTATCCCTTGATAAGAAAAAGACCGAAGAAAAAAGCCGGCAAAAATCAGAGTTCATAGCGAACATGAGCCATGAAATTCGCACCCCGATGAACGGGGTGATCGGAATGACCGAGCTGTTGCTGCACACCCCGCTCGATCCGGGCCAGCAAGCGCAGGTACGCCAGATCCATGGATCGGCTCTGGCGCTGCTGCGTATTCTCAACGACATCCTGGACTTCGCAAAAATTGAAGCCGGCCGTCTTGAACTGGATATCTCCGCCTGCGACTGGCGCGCCCTATCGATGGAGGTGGCCGAGTTCCTCGCCGTGCCGGCGCAGAAGAAAAACGTTGCAATTCACTTGCGCCTCTCCCCCGAGTTGCCAACCATGGTCCACACCGATGCTGGCCGGCTGCGGCAGATCCTGACCAACCTGATCGGTAATGCCGTGAAGTTCACCGAGCGGGGAGAGGTCGAACTGTCGGTTGAGGGAGGGCCCCACGGAAGCGGCGCCGACCGTTCCGGTGCACTGGTATTGCGCTTCACCGTCCGCGATACCGGAATCGGGATGGACTCGAAGGCCGTGGCAAAGCTCTTCAAGCCCTTTTCCCAAGCGGACGGGACGATGAGCCGCCGATTCGGGGGAACGGGTCTGGGGCTGGCCGTTTCGCGCGAGCTGGTGACGCTGATGGGCGGTCAGATAGGCGTCGAGAGCACCCTGGGTGAAGGTTCGACGTTCTGGTTTACGCTGCCGGTCACCCCGGTGGAGGGGCGGGATGAGATGCCGGCGAAACCAGCGTCCCCCGCCGAGTCGCCGGGAGGCGCGGCGGCCCCGCCCAGCCCCGGCCTGCGCGTGCTGTTGGTAGAGGACAACCCGGTGAATCGGGCGGTGGCCCTGGCGATCCTCGAGCACTGCGGATGCGAAGTCGGCATCGCCGTCGACGGACGGGAAGCAGTGGAGATCTGCGGCGCCGGGGATTTCGATCTGGTGTTGATGGACTGCCAGATGCCGGAAATGGACGGGTATGAGGCCACCCGTGCGATTCGTGCTCGCGAGCATCCCGGAAAACGCGTGCCGATCGTGGCGCTGACCGCCAATGCCATGTCCGGGGACCGGGAGCGCTGCCTCGCAGCCGGCATGGATGACTACCTTGCCAAGCCGATCCAGATCGAGGCCCTGGCGGAGGTGCTCCGTCGCCAGAGTCCGGCCACCCGGCGCGCCGACGGCCATGTTGGGACCGATCGGTAAGATCAAGTGTTCGGTCGTGTTCAAGGTGATCACGCTTGGCCCCTCGACTTCTCTGAATCGTGAACCCCGGGAAGTCGAAACATCAATAGGACGGTCGCCAGCCTCCA
>DEHS01000077.1 GCA_002352055.1 Legionellaceae bacterium UBA2794 | reverse complement strand
ATGGATTGGAATAGGCTGAATCGATTTTAATACAATATGAGATTCCTGGATCCCTCGGACAAGCCGAGGGACGTAAGGGATCGCGTTCGGGCAGGTAAAGGAATAGGGATTGAATAGATTTATAAGGAATGGGCTTAATCTATAAGGAGTATGGATCTATAGGAGTTGGGTTATTTCGTTGTTACCTCTAATTTCCCCTACGTCCCTCGGCTTGTCCGAGGGATCCAGTGGCTTTGCGCAAGAACTGATAAGACCAATAATGATATCAGTCTTTAATAACACCACAAGCTTCTCTCGCTCCGCCGCCACCTAAAGGAGGGGTGTCGCTGTAGTTATCGCCACCGGCATGTACCATAACGGTTAACCCTTTCAAATCACTTAATTTTAAACGGGGAGCCAAAGTAGGTGTATTTGCTTTGCCATCAGCAGTCACATAGAGAACCGGTAAATCACCTAAATGTCCATTGCCATAAGGTCCTTGATGGCTATTTGTCTTGGCTGGGTCAAAATGACCGCCCGCATCCATTCCTTTATCTCCGCAATCGGGATGTTGATGCAGATGAAAACCATGTAATCCTGCAGGTAATCCACTCAAATTAGGAGTAATTAGTAATCCATTCGCTGAGTCAGTAAACACTACTTCACCTAAGGATTTTGAGTCTCCATCTGTCGTCGATATGGTTGCTGAGATTTGAGCTGCTTGCAACGTACATAATCCTATTAACCAAACAATTACAAATCTATAAAATACGTTCATATGTCCCTCTGATTGTTATTATTTTAATGTGACTTGATTGATAGTATCACTTAATATTTTGGACGTAACAATAGTTATAGTGGTGTACTCTTTTTTAAAATAAAATTAGCAGGAGGATGGTAGCTGCCTGTCCATTCATCTGTTAAAATAATGGCCTAATAATTTTGAGTAGCCATTATGCAGAATGTAAAAGTTAATTGTATATTAATCAGTACCATAATGCTTTGGGCCTCGGCATTCGTTGGGATTCGAATTGCTTTGGCAGGTTATTCTCCCGGTGCATTGGCTTTGTTACGCTACGTGGTTGCTTCTTTATGCCTTGCGATGATTTATCACATGCAAGACATAAAAAAACGAATGCCTTGGCGGGATCGCGTAAGGCTATTATTAGCAGGAATGGCCGGTATCGGTATTTATAATATTTGTCTTAATTACGGCGAAGTATCTGTCTCGGCAGGAATTGCCAGTTTCATCATTGGTATGATGCCCGTGATGACGGTTCTATTATCCATTCTTTTTTTGGGTGAAAGAATACAAAGAGGTATTTGGGTAGGAATAGTTACAAGTATTTTAGGTTTGCTTATTTTAACTCTGGGCGAAAGTGCTCATGTTGCCATGCGCCATGGTATATTATTAATCTTGATTTCAACCTTTTGTGGCTCAGTTTTAAACATCCTGCAAAAACAATTTTTACAACAGTATCACCCTATTGCTATTATTTCGTGGGTTATCTGGGGGGGGACACTTTTATTACTCATGTTTTTGCCGCAATTGATTCAGGATCTGAAAACTGCAGATGTTATTTCGACTACCGCGGTAATCTATATGGGAATTTTCCCTGCTGCACTGGCCTATCTGGCCTGGGGATATGTGCTGAAATCGCTAAGTGCGTCTACTGCTGCTACTTCTTTATATGCGCTACCTTTAATGTCAACCTTGCTTGGGTTTGTTCTCCTACATGAAAAGCCCTCTGTTATCTCCTTAATCGGTGGCGGTATTGCTTTGTTGGGCGCGTTAATTGCCAATCGGGCACAGGGTAAATATGCACGCTTGAACGTTCTTTCTAACGAAAAAGTTGTTGCTGTATGACCTGTAGGGGTTATACTTTTATTGACCCCTTATTTTAAAGAGAGTTCTCATGGAGTTGAGAGTAGATAACACCCCGTTTAAAGCGCTTTTTCAACCTCTGGATCTGGGTTTTACTCAATTAAAAAACCGTATACTTATGGGATCCATGCATACGGGGCTTGAGGAAGAAAAAAATCTTAATCGATTGGCTCAGTTTTACCGCGAGCGTGCTTTAGGTGGTGTAGGTTTAATCGTCACCGGAGGATTTGCTCCCAACCGCTCCGGTCGTCTCGCTCCATTTGCCGCCAAGCTTACAAATAGTAATGAACAAGCTCGTCATGAATTGGTAACTCATACAGTTCACGAAGCTGGTGGTAAAATTGCTTTACAGATTCTTCATGCCGGTCGATATGGTTATCATCCTTTTATCATGGCACCCAGTGGCATTAAATCGCCCATCAGCCCCTTTAAGCCATGGGTAATGAGCCAACATCGTATCAAAAAAACCATTAAACATTTTGCCCGGTGTGCTCGACTGGCCCAATTGGCAGGGTATGATGGGGTAGAAATAATGGGAAGTGAAGGATACTTGATTAATCAATTTATCGTCGCTCATACTAATCAACGGAATGATGAGTGGGGCGGGTGCTATACCAATCGTATTCGTTTTCCTATCGAAATTGTTCGAAGTGTTAGAGAGGCAGTAGGAACCAATTTTATTATTATCTATCGATTATCTATGCTTGATCTTATTGCTGAAGGAAGTAGTTGGGAGGAAGTTGTTCTCCTAGCTAAAGCGATTGAAGAAGCGGGGGCTACGCTAATAAATACTGGAATTGGATGGCATGAGGCACGAATACCTACTATAGCCACTATGGTTCCACCTGGGGCTTTTACCCCGGTAACGCGCCATTTAAAGCCTGAAGTAACTATTCCGGTAATTACTTCAAATCGGATTAATACTCCTGAGCTTGCTAATGAATTAATTGAAACAGAAGTTGCGGATATGGTCTCTATGGCGAGGCCTTTTTTAGCTGATCCCTTGTTTGCTGAAAAAGCAAAATTAGGTGAGAGTGCCGCGATTAATGTATGTATTGCCTGTAATCAGGCGTGTCTGGATCGGGTATTTGTTAATAAAACAGCCTCGTGTCTGGTTAATCCACGAGCGTGTAATGAAACCGAGTTAATTTATGAGACAGTTCATCAACCTAAAAATATTGCCGTTGTAGGCTCAGGTCCTGCAGGACTTGCTTTCGCAGCAGTCGCTGCGGAACGAGGCCATAAAGTCAGTCTATTTGAAAAAAATAGTGAGATAGGTGGTCAGTTTAATTTGGCAAAAAGAATACCTGGTAAAGAAGATTTTCAACATACTCTTAATTATTTTAATTATCAATTACAAAAATATAAAGTATCTGTTCATTTAAATACTGAAGCCACAGTTGATTTATTGCGCGATTTTGATGAGATCATTTTGGCTACTGGAATTAAACCAAGACTACCGGATATACCTGGTATAGAGCATGAAAAAGTGGTGAATTATATCGACGTTATCCGGGGTAAAAAGTCTCTTGGGGCCTCGGTTGCTATCATTGGAGCTGGAGGTATTGGCTTTGATGTGGCTGAATTTCTAACCGCTGAGCAGCACATATCCGAACAAGAATTTTACTCGGAATGGGGTATTGATGTTAGTGGAAATAGCCGCGGTGGGATCACTACGTCGCAACGACCACCTGTCGTTCGCGAAGTTTATTTATTACAACGCAAAAAAGAAAAATTAGGTAATCGTCTCGGCAAGACAACAGGATGGATACACCGGTTAAGTTTAAAACATCGCCAGGTTAAAATGATGTCTGGAGTGCATTATGAGTTAATTGATGATCAGGGTTTGCATATTCGTGTGGATGATAAACCTCAGCTATTGGAAGTAGATAATATCGTCATTTGTGCCGGACAGACTGAATTGCGGGAATTGTTGCATCCCTTTAAAGCAACCGGTAAAACAGTTCATTTGATAGGTGGGGCTTATAAAGCGCTTGAACTCGATGCGCGTCATGCAATAGATCAAGCGTGTCGCTTGGCAGCTTTGATATAAATTTTATCAGATTTCCAGGTATTCCATTTACAGCGGAGCCTGGTGTTTAACTCGCAGCATCTCCAATATATGAATATCATGTTTGATATACTACAGCTGCATATTTTATTAGTATCGAGCGTTTCCGGAGAACTTTTTATAAAATTTTTGATTTTTGAATTATTCTCTAATTTTGGACTTATAGTTTTAATTTTTATCAATTTTTCCTAAAAAAAATATCCTTTAATTATATATTATACCCTTGTTTTTTTTCATAAAAAAAAGAAATATAGTGCATAATCCTGATTATTTTGCTATTATAGTGAGCAATTTTTATATTACTTAACCTTTAATCAGGTTATGCTCTAATTTATCAGGAACTCTATGACACAAGAAATAACAAGCTTCGCTCCTTTTAATTTTTCAGATGCGATTAACAAAGCACTAGAGGACATGAAGTTTACATCACCATCGCCAATTCAGGCACAGACTATCCCTTTATTATTAGAAGGGCGAGATGCTATTGCCCTGG
Organism: Legionellaceae bacterium UBA2794; assembly: GCA_002352055.1. Taxonomy (GTDB): domain Bacteria; phylum Pseudomonadota; class Gammaproteobacteria; order Legionellales; family Legionellaceae; genus Legionella. Next base: position 8,661 of record DEHS01000077.1, on the reverse strand, counting down.
CACAGACCGGCACTGGAAAAACAGCGGCATTTGCCTTACCTATTCTTCAGAATTTATCACCGTCGGTTCAGGGAACTCAAGCGTTAATTCTGGCACCTACTCGCGAATTAGCTATTCAGGTTGCGGAGCAGTTTGAAATTTTAAGTGCCCACCAACGAGGAATTTCTATTGCGATTCTTTGTGGTGGTCAGGAATATAGCCGACAATTAAAACAATTACGTGGTGGAGCTCAGGTAGTAGTGGGGACACCAGGTCGTATTTTAGATCACATTGACCGAGGAACATTGCCGCTAGACAATTTACGTACATTCATCCTTGATGAAGCAGATGAAATGTTACGTATGGGTTTTATCGAAGATGTTGAAACGATATTGGCAAAATTACCTGAGAAAAAGCAAATTGCTTTGTTTTCAGCCACAATGCCTCATCGTATTCGTCAAATAGCCAATACCTATTTAAACAACCCGGCTTCTGTTGAAATTCGCATGGAAACCGCTACGGTAAAAAGTGTAGAGCAACGTTTTCTTTTTGCCTCTGGGTATCAAAAACCAGATGCGCTGGTTAGGGTTTTGGAAGTTGAAGATTATCAGGGTGCTATCGTTTTTGTGCGCACTAAAAGCAGTACCGAAGAAGTTGCTGAAATTTTACAACAACAAGGTTTAAGAGCTATGGCCATTCATGGTGATATAACTCAAAGCCTGCGAGAGCGTATCATCGCTCAGTTTAAACAAGGGGCAATTGATATTCTGGTTGCTACGGACGTTGCTGCACGTGGTTTGGACGTAGAGCGGGTAACACATGTTATCAATTATGATCTTCCTCATGATAATGAAACGTACGTTCACCGAATTGGTCGAACAGGAAGAGCAGGACGTTCAGGAGTCACTATATTATTTGTGACGCCAAAAGAGTCACGTCTGATTTCAAATATTGAGCGCCATACGCGTCAACGAATTGAAAAAGTAAATATACCAAATGATCATATGATCCAGGTTGCAAGACAACAGCGATTTATGGCTAATATTACTGCGCGGATGACTCATGAAAATCTTCCTTCATACAAGCGTATCGTAGAAGATTACATTAAAGAGAATGAAGTGGATCCAGTTGATGTGGCTGCTACTTTAGCTTTATTACTTCATAAAGACTTGCCATGGAAAAAAGAAATCGCAATGCCTAAAGCCCCTCGTCCTGCTAAAGAAGGGCGGGTTGAGGGTGGTCGATTTGATCGTTCTTCCCGTTCTGGTGATGAGCGTAAAAGTTTTGGTGGTGAGCGCAGAAGTTTTGGAGACAAAAAGGGATTTGGTAGTGAGAAAAAATTTGGCGATAAAAAACCTTTTGGTGAAGATCGTAAGCGATTTAATGAAGATCATTCAGCCCAGGATTTATTCCGAATTGAAGTAGGAAAAGTTCATGGGGTGAAGCCAGGAAACATCGTGGGTGCTATTGCCAATGAAGCAGGATTGCAAAGTCGCTTTATTACCGGACTTAAAATACATGATGATCATTCCACTGTGCGCTTGCCTAAAGGTATGTCACAAGAAGTTGTGCGTGATTTAACTAAAGCCTGGGTATGTGGACGCCAATTAAATCTGACCTTAATCGGAAGTGGTGCGTAAATTCTCAAGCTTGGCATCACTTATTTCATCAATTAAGTGATGCCAAGTAAATCATTTTTTACTATCTGTTTTTTTAGCCAGGGAATTAGCAAATTCTTTATAATTATTAAGGGATTAATTATGAGGAATATTGCGAAAAATTGATTAATAACTTCAATTCATAATATAATCATCCACGTTTTTTTAATTAAAAATACAATTTATTTTTAAGGGTCTTATGAAACTATTAGCAACCTTGAGTGCTTTTTTATTTTCGGGAATTGTTGCTGCTTCACCTTTGCATAATATAGTCGTGTTTGGTGATAGTCTGTCGGATAATGGAAATCTATATGAGTTTATGAAACATCAATTACCCCAATCCCCACCCTATTTTGAAGGACGGTTTTCTAACGGCCCGGTTTGGGTGGAGCATTTGGCTGAAACTTATTTTCCCACGAGTAGTTCCATACATCTTTTAAACTATGCTTTTGGCGGTGCTGGGGTTTCCGAAGAAGGCGAAGTGGATGATGTTTTATTTACTTTGCGTCGGGAGGTTGAGAGTTATTTGGTTTCCCATCAAAATCAGGCAAGTGACGATACTTTATATATAGTATGGATTGGGGCTAATAATTACCTTGCCATGCCAGAAGAAGTAGAGCAAACATTAACGGATGTTAATTTAGGTATAACGCACAGTTTGCAACGCCTGGTTGACCATGGGGCAAAACATTTCCTTATACTCAATCTGCCAGATCTTGGTAGGACACCTGCTGCAATTGAATTTGGTTCCACTCAGGCTATGAGTTATTTTGCTAATCAACATAATGACTCTTTGAAAAAAACTATTGCCAATTTTCAAATGGCTAATCCACAGGTTGAATGGATTTACTTTGATTTAAATAAAATGTTTGGTCACGTATTAGAAAACCCTAAGGAATATGGCTTTTCAAATATTAGCGGAACATGCTCCAATGCAGAAATTAATGAATTAACCAAAAAATCTGTTCTGCAAATGGTTGCCAGTGTTACCCCTATAAAGACAAAAGATGCATGTGATGGGTTTATATTTTTTGACCTGGTACATCCTACCGCTTTAGCCCATCGCATTATTGCTGACAAAGTTCGCATAATGCTGGATGAAACAGGCGTTGAGTTTTCTGAATAATTAATTACCAATCCTTGCCAGAGTTCATCCTCTGGCAATTCAATGACTCATAGGGATTTATGAATCATACTTTTAAAGCTCTTTTATTTTGTTTTCTTTTCTATCCTTTTTTTATGTGTGCGGATAGTTTGAAGATTGATGTAGAACAAGCGTCAATCAATTTACCTTATTGGCCAGCAAAAAAAGCACATTATGGTGCTGTTTTAATGATCAATGGAGAGTCAACATCCTCAACCTTGCTGAATCAATTAGCGAATCAATTATCTCGCATTGGTTGGTCTGTAGTTGCCATAAATATGGATCAACAAGCAGCTATTCCCTGGATTGCGCAAATTCCTGAAGTCATAAGAACGCTGAGACAAGACCATAACAAACGTATTGTGATGATTCATTATGGGGAACATTTGAATCAAACGTTGGAATATTTTAATAAACCCCAATCCAAGATGATAAATGGCCTGGTGATGTTATCAGCCTTTGCTCAAACGGATACTTTTGTAGATTATAATATTCGTTTTCCCTTATTGGATATATTGGGTCAATTTGATTATGAATTTATTCATGATCAAAGAAATTTAAGGGCTCGGGATTTTAGGCGTTACAGATATAGTTCCATTGAAATGCCGGGTGCTAATCATGACTATGAATACAGTAAAAAGCTGCTGTTTGCCTATATTCACGGTTGGATGAGCAAGTTACCGGAATTTAAGCCTCAGCGTGCGCCCATAAGTGTTTCGTATATAGAAGCAATTCCCCGCTTTATTGGAGAAAGCTTTATTGTTTCTGTCAATCTAAGTGGTTTAAATAAACAAATTTAATCACCGTTTTTTTGCTTTTATAACTCAATATATTTGCTATTTTTTTTGAAATAATTCTTCTAAAGTAATATCTAATGATTTTTTTAATTCGGCATCATTCTTTTTAAAAGCTGCCCTCCATTGTTCTGATAATGAAGACTTGGAATATTGCAATTCTAAATGAGTAGGCAATCGATAAGGGAGTAATTGTGTCAGTGAATAAAGAGTAATCTGACTGAGATCTCTGCTTAACATATAACGGCCATCAGCGGTTGCATGAATGAGTTCATTATGGATGAGTGCATTAATCATCTCATCCGCATCCACTGCAAAAGGCTGATTACTTGCATCAATTAATTCATTAAAGGTCAGACCTTTTCCATGCTGTTGTACTAACCAGAGCTGATGAAGCCAAAGCAGTGCATGCGAAAAACCATCCAGAGTTTGCCCTCTGCGCCGCTGATGGTGAACAGAAAGAGCATAACTTATTTCAGCACCCAGTAAAGTGATAATCCATAGCCAGTAAATCCAGACAAAGAATATTGGTACCGAAGCAAAAGCCCCATAAAGTAATTCGTAGGTGTTATAACGATTCAGATAATAGGCAAATGCTGCTTTTGCCGTTTCAAAAAGAAGGGCTGCAAATAAACCTCCCCAAAACGCATGACGAAATTTAACAGGGCAGTTTGGTACTATTATATACAAGGAAATAAAGCCCAGCAGGGATAAGAAAAAAGGGATGTATTTAAATAGAAATGAGGGACCATGATGCTCAACAAGAAGGGGCATGGAAAATAAATATGAGCTGGCCGCAAGGCTCAAGCCCAACATAACAGGGGTTAAGGATAAAATAGCCCAATATAATAAAAAGGCAGCCACGCCTTGTCGTGATGAATTGACGCGCCAGATTTTATTCATCGCTCTTTCAACAGTCACCATGACTAATATTGCGGTTACAATTAAGAACGCAACGCCCCAAATTGAAAGTTTTGAGACCTGGGCAGTAAATTGTTGTAAATAACTCTGCACAACTTTACCAGTAGAGGGCACGAAATTTTCAAAGATAAAGTTTTGTACTGGGTCAGAAAAACCTTGAAACACAGGAAATGAGGAAAAGATGGAGAGACCCACAGACATTAAAGGTACTACAGCTAATAATGTTGTAAAAGCAAGGGCAGAGGCAATATAGGTACATTCGTCTTGTATAAAGTGCTGAATTACAAATCGCACAAAGCGCTCAGCGCTGTAAAATTTATTTATAATGCGAACTTTCCAGTTCATTGGATACCCGTTTTTTATTATTTATTAACGTGTTAAAGTTTTTTCTATATTATTATCAGTCTATCATTTTATATTATCGCTTAGAATAAATTTAACGTAACACTTATTTATTCAAAAGTATTCTCATGATTTTTGCTGAAAACAATGCGCTTCATGGATTATGTTATTGATACATTCGTGTTTAAAATTTACATATTTGTTACACTCATCCATTTAAGGTGATGCCTGCTTGAACTATGCTTTATTATGGGTAGATATGATTAAGGATATATATGTCGGTCCAAGCTATTATTGGGATGGTCAGAGCGTTAAACGGGTTACTCGAAAAAAATACACCTCAAGGCGAAATAAGTTTAATTAAACCCGGTACACCATTATATCAGGGTGATGTATTAACTTTGTTAAGTGGTGAAGCATACATCCAGTTTATTAAAGGATTCCCGGAAGCTCTTGCCTTAGGTAAGCCTGTAACTTTAGATGGAATTTCGCCCGCATTAAAATTTGGCTTGGTTGATATAAATGAGGAACTGGTAAAAGAGGCTTTAGCTAAAGGACTTGATCCATCCCTCGTTCTTGATGTATTAGGTGCAACGGCTGCTGGTAATGATATATTGGGTTCCGGCGGAAGCTTCTTTGCTCTAAATCCGCATTACAGCTCCAGTATGGTTTCCGCGGGTTATGACACCATCCCTCTATCCGTAGCCAGCTATACTCCTAATGGCTCAAGTACTATATGGTACGCGCCCCAAGAGGCTGAAACCACCGGTATTAATATTGTTTCCCCAACCTCTATGCCCGGTGCACCCGTTATAAATCTAGCTGTAGATTCAGGATATTCCGGTTCAGACCGTATAACAAATAATGGGCTTATAAACGTAACTTCTATGATTTCTGGAGGCTCCTGGCGGTACTCTTTAGACTCTGGAACAACCTGGAATTCAGGCGCGGGTAGTCAGTTTACTTTACCAGAAGGTGTTTATTCTGCAGGTATGGTACAAACGCAACAACTTGATGGGGAAGGAAATCCTGGAGGAATTGCTTTTTTAGAAGCTATTATCGTTGATAACACTGCGCCTATACCTCCTGCCCCTTCATTGGCTTTGGATTCTGGAATTGATTCAGCTGATTTAATTACCAAGGTGGGCCAATTAAATCTGCTTCATGTTCAACCGGATAACCTCATTGAATTTAGTGTTGACAGGGGAGTGACCTGGTCTACAAACTTCAGTCCTGTCGAAGGAATTAATGAAGTGTTCGTAAGGCAAAGTGACCTGGCAGGGAATATTTCTCCGACGAGCACGTTAATATTTACTCTTGATACTCAGGCGAGTATTTCAATTAATGTTATTGCTCATGATGACATTATCAATGCAACTGAGTTGAATCAACCATTAACATTAAGTGGTAGCACGGCCAACGTCGAAGCAGGCCAAGCAGTGAATATCAATTTCAACAATAAAAATTACACAGCTACCGTTACTGCTAATGGGAATTGGTCAGTCATTATTCCGGTCTCTGATGTGGGCGAGTTAAACAATAGCACTACCTATACAGCAACTGCAGAAGTTACTGATTTGGCTGGCAATACAGTGAATAGTATTCATTCCGTAGCGGTTAATTCATCCGCCCCTGTTCCAACCATTACTCTTGACCCGATTACTGCGGATAATGTTATAAACTCAAATGAAGCGGGAAGCACTGTAATTATTACCGGGCGTGTTGGCGGAGATGCTAAAGCCAACGATATAATTAAATTATCGCTAAATGGGATTGAGTACACTGGAGTTGTTGCTGGTGATAAAACCTTTAGTATTAATGTTCCAGGGAGAGAATTGGTTGCTGATGATGATAAAACTCTTTCTGCGAATGTAGTAACTATTGATGTGAATGGGAATCAGGGAACAGCAGTTATCAATCAAACTTACTCTATTAATGATTTACCTGTTTCAGCTGAAATAAATGCAACAGGCTATGAAGATCCTGGCTCTCCGGTAAGTGTTTTGTTAAGCAGTACAGATTCTGATGGGACTGTAACTGCGTTTACCATAAATCAATTACCACTTAATGGAACATTATATACTGATGCGCAGATGACTCATGCGGTTGAGACAGGCACTTTAATTGCGGCTAATAGCGATAACAGTGTTACCTTATATTTTCAAACGAGTTCAAACTGGAGTGGTAGTACACATTTTGAATATACTTCCACTGATGATAAAGGCGATACTTCAAGCGCAGCAACAGCAAATATAAATATAGCAGCTGTTGCCGATGCACCAATTCTAAATATCGTAGCGGCTACTCAAATAACTCCACCTGATACTGGCTTTATTCGATATACCTGGGATAGTAATGTTCTTAATTTAACTTTGAATGGTAATGGTGCCGACCCCGCAACGCTCCAATCATCAATTGACACCACCTCCTTATTACCAAATACCACATCGCTTATCACTAATGTTTCGTTAAATGATGTTCCCGTAGGGACAGCATCATTACAGACCGGATTAATATATCTGGAAGCAAATACTCCTTATGTTTTTAATGGTAATGGGGATGATAGTATTCGAATTATTGTTGGGAATACTGTCGTTGCCAGTGGTACCTGGGGCAATGGTTCTGGCACTCTTAGTGGAACATTTACGCCATCTGCCAGTGGTTATTACAATTTGCGTATTTACCATAATAATTCCGATGGTCCAGGTAATTTTGATATTAATTTAAATGGGAAAGATTTAAATACCACCCATTATGACCTTTATTAATCTGTGGAAGATATTACTTCCGCCGGAGTGGTTCTATCTGAACTGAACTCAGGAGGCTTTTATACGGTTGAAAATGCAAACGGAGTCGGCAATGAGGACTCTGCGATAGCATTGAATAAAATAACCGCACAACTTGCCGACTTGGACGGCTCAGAAACGTTACATGTGGTAATAGAAAATATTCCTGCAGGTTCAATTTTAAGTGATGGTACTCATATATTTAATGCAAGTGCAGGTAATACGAGTGCTAGTGTAGATGGTTGGGATTTAAACTCACTCACGATTACTCCGCCATTAAATTTCAATGGTAATTTTACGTTACAAGTTACTGCAACTGCGATAGAAAATTCTAATGGCAGCTCTGCATCCTCCACCTCAACTCTTAACGTAGTTGTTAATTCAGTTAACGATGCTCCTTTGGCAGAGGCCGCTGAATTGTCAGTTAGTGAAGATGCGAGTCTAGTAACAGGTCAGGTTACTGCCACGGATGTTGACTCAGGAGCACGTTTAAGTTTTGCTTTAAATAATCCCGCACCTGCAGGATTGATTTTTAACGTTGATGGTACTTATTCGTTTAATGCAAATGATGCAGCATATCAAAGTCTAGGTGCAAACGAACAACTCACTCTCACAATCCCTTATACAGCTAGTGACCAATATGGCGCATCATCAGCTGCTAATTTAATAATTAATATCATCGGAACTAATGATGCCGCGATCGTTTCATCTGCTCAAGTTACAATAGCTGAGGCAGATACTGTTTTAACCACTAATGGTACATTAACAATTCGCGATGTGGATAGCCCTGCTGTATTTGTTGCACAAAACAATATTGCAGGAACCTACGGTACATTTAGTGTCACTTCTTCAGGTCAATGGACTTATGCTACTAATACGGCTCATAACGAATTTGCAGCAGGATCTACCTACACTGATACGTTTAATGTAGTTGCTGCTGATGGCACGGTGACCAGTGTTACAGTGAATATTGCGGGTACTAATGATGCGGCGGTGCTTTCTTCTGCATCGGTAAATTTAACGGAAACGAATGCGGT
>DEHS01000061.1 GCA_002352055.1 Legionellaceae bacterium UBA2794 | reverse complement strand
CGTTTTTTGTCCAGCACAAAGAATTTTTGAACTGCAAAAATGGTCAGATTCTCTCATTTAGGATTAGTCATCTTAGAGAGTTGCTGTTGTCTATAAAAGGCTTTGAGTTATAAATTTGCAAATAGGTACTGTATTAATGGGATTATAAACTTTTAATGGTTCGATATAAAAGCTTTGGAAGATAGTTTTGTGGTGGAATTTTTAGATTAGCCCACCACTGTTTTGAACAGACTTCTAAGTACCAGGTTTAACATTAGAGGAGTCAGAATGTGTAGAACGCCTTTGTTTTATTATCTCTCTAATCTCATTTTCAGTATCTTCAATATTTTTTTTAAATTTTTGCCAGCGATTCACTGAATGATAAAAAACATTATCTAAAGTGGCGATAAATTCGTTCAGCTCTTTTTTCCTGTCTTGTAACTCTTTAATTTGCTCAGGGTTTTTTGTTTGTTTCGAGCTGTTTTCTATCTCAGCAATAGCACTTTGCGAACTTATTAGTTTTTCATAATATTCAGTTTTCAATAATTGTTCAATTGCTCTCATTTTTTCTTTCGCTATAAGCAAAAAAGATTTTTTTTCCGCTAATTTTGTTCGATATTCATTGATGTTGTTTGAATATAGCGATTCATTGTAAAAATTATTTAATTTACCCATATTTCTTACATCCTTACAGGGGTTAACTCTGGTTAAATTTATGATCTTTTGTTTCTATATCTTCTTCATTTGTCTTTTTAGGAATTGTAATCTTTTTTGTTTCTTTTGTGGAAATTACTTTAGGGTTCAATTGTATTTCATTTGCTTGCTGTAGCGCACTCTCCCCTTCATAGAATAACTTATCTAAAGTAGTTACTGTGCTTCTGGCTTTTGCCTCAGATTGATATGAAGTTTCTGATTTCATTATAAAATCTGAAGGGTCTTCTGGTTCTCTGAGTATGTTGAGAAAATCTTCTGATTCATTATCTTCATTAACCTCTAGGGCTTTAGAAGACTTGATATTGATAGAATTATCCAAAAATTCATCAGGTTTATCCTGAACACTAGGAGTTCCTATAATGCTTATGATGGATTCATCTACATGCTTTATAGAATTATCATATCTATCGTTAATCTCAATTTTAGCTTCATTATTTTTTTCACGAAGATTCTTGAATTCAACAACATCAGTATCGTATTTTTTCATATCCTGTGGGTATTTCTCAAGTTGAGCTTGATGGTGGTTTTCTTTAGCAATTATGGAGCCTGCTGCAACTAGAGATACGCCAGCTCCTAAACCTAGTCCTAAAAGACCTAAAGTAAAACCAATACCGCTTAAAGCAATTCCTATAGGGGCGAGAATTCCTGTTAATGTCAGAGCTATTCCGATAGTACCGATTATTGCGGCGATACCTATAGAAAGAGCAGTGCCATTGCGTTTAAAAAAGGTTCCTTCTGGTTTAACCGGTGCGATAACTTCAGAGGGTGATTTTATTGAAGATAATTCTTTTTCTCGAGCTTTATTTATGAGGTCAATAAGCCTAGATAAATGAAATTTGCTGTTAGGAGCACCTTGATTACTATTACCATAAATCATAATCCTTTCAATCTCATCATTAAAAGTGTCAGCCAAATGAGGCATTTTTAATTGAGCATTTTTAAGAAGTGAAAGCATTTGATCATAATCAATAACAATTAAATTTATAGATTTAATTAACGTATCAAAGTTATTTACACTCTTAATTTCAGGTAATTCATCAATATCGACGTTAAAGGGGTGTTGCGCATAATGACGAAGTATATTGATTTTTGATTTAAATTGTTGATTTTCTTCTTTGCTAACATTTAAAATTTTAGACTCTTGTAACTGCGAATATTGTTGCTCAAGATTATAAATAAATAAATTAAGATCATTTGCTTTTAATAATTTATGGGTTGTTTCAGGGAAATTATATGTCTTTATTGATTTCGAAATTAAATCGTGCAAGCGGGAGATGATTAAATTATCAGTACCTTCTCCTTTAAAAAGATTGACGTCACAACTTATATCATTTTTTAATTGGGCGATGTCATTTTGTAATTTTTCATCTTGCTTCAAATATGTTTCAGCAAAATTGATAAACGAATTGATGTGTTTAATTTTAAAGTCTCGGTTATCAAGAGTATTGCTACCAAATCTGGATGATAGTTCATTCAATTTATCCATGGACATAGAGCCCTCAGAGTTGAACAGACCGGCCAATAAGGAATTTAAATCATTAGAATTAGTTAAGCTAGCTACCTTTTCTATTATTTGATTGGGAATATATTCAACCGCTTGAATTCCATTTAAATTTGGGGGAGATTCAGGGTCTACAAAAGCATGGTTAGCAACATCCGGAATGTTAGAGAGGACAGATACTTTTCTTTTTTCAGGTTCAAGATTAACGTTTTCAATGCGAGTAATGATGTATGAATACTCCCTCTCTTTGATGGGTATTTCAAGGTTCTTATCATTTCTATATGCACTTATTGCAAAACCACATTGAATGCCCCTATCATCGACATAATTAAGACCAATAGTCTTAGTAAAATAAGGGTCATCTGCTTTATCTGCCGATTCTGCCTGGATTCCAGGTTGAAATCCCATTAAGAACTTTGAGAATATTCGCCCATCAAAATTACCTTGAGTATATGAAAAATGGGTTTGAGCCTCAGTTTCTGTTCTAATTCGATTTTGTAATTCTGCCCGAGATGATTTTAGGCTGAAAAAATCGGTTCTTCCAAGATCTTTTTCAATTTCATATGTATATTGCTCTTTGGTCTCTTGCTCGCTATAAAAACTTTTGAATAAGTTTAAAGCATTAATAACCTCAACATAATTACCGGTATACTCTACGATTTTACCCATGATTCACACCCATTAATCTTACTTTATGTAGTTAGTATATGCCTCATACATTAAGAGAACATTACGCATTTCATAAAAAAACATTAAATGCAATATTTATTTAAAACTATCATTTCAACTTAAAACAGCATGCAATAACTTATAAGACAATATAGTCAAAATAGAGGCGGCAGGTAAGGTTAGGATCCAGGACATGAAGATATTGCGAATTACGATAAGATTCAAAGCTCCGATACCACGAGCCAATCCTACGCCAAGAACCGCACCTACCAAGGTCTGAGTTGCCGATACCGGGATTCCGGTGCTGGTTGCCACTACTACAGTGGTTGCCGCAGAGAGGGTGGCTGCGAAGGCACGGCTGGGGGTTAGGGCGGTTATGGCGCTGCCTACGGTTTCTATTACTTTACGCCCGTACATTAATAAACCGGTGATCACCCCAACACAACCAAAGAGAATAATCCAGGACGGGTAATTATTCGCATCGAATACCTGATTTGCATTCATTACCAGNNCTACGGCAAGTGCTACATCGTTTGAGCCATGGGCAAAAACCATGGCACAGGCGGTCATGGCCATTAATACGGCGAAATATTTTTCTACCTGGATAAATCGTTCCCTGCGTCTTATTTTAGGGTTTTCGGGAATGCGTTTGATAAAAATCATACCTATTATAGTGATGATGATGCTGGTGGCCAGAGTGACTGCCAGATTTTGTTTGAAGTTCAAATGAATATCGAAGTGATTAAGGCCTTTAAAAACCGTAATAAAGGATAAGATGGAGCCAATTAGAAAGAGATAAATGGGAATATAAAGCTTGGCCTTAGCCAGGGGATTATTTTTTACAAAAATGGTTTGTTGAATACTGATGAATAATGCATATGCGGTAATACCGGAAATCATCGGGGAGGTAACCCAACCGATCGCAATTCGACCGACCTGATTCCAATGTATGGCGTTAGGACCTAGTACCACTGCACCAAATCCTACCATTGAGCCCACCAAGGCATTGGTAATTGAGACGGGTACGCCCAGGTAACTCGCAAGGTTCATCCAAATGGTGCACGCAAAGAGCACACCTAACATTCCTTCAATCATAACCAGGGGTTGATCCGACAGCTGACTGGTATTGATGATCCCATCCCGCATGGTCTCGGTAACCCCGCTGCCACCCAAAAAGGCACCGGCAAATTCAAATACTATGGCAATAAGCATGGCCTGGCGAACCGTAACTGCTTTGGAGCCCATGGTGGTGCTCATGACATTCGCTAAATCGTTGGCACCAACGCCCCAAGTCATTAAAAAACAAAGAACAACAGCGACTAACAAATAAATAATTGAATAATCCATAGAAAATAATTACCGGGCTATGAGAATTTGAAGGCGTCCGCCCACGGTCTGTGCGTGGTCGGCCAATTCACCGATCCATTGGACCAGTTTATAAAGGAACATTATATCTATTGCGGATAATTCCTTTTCCAATTCAAAAATACGATGACGAATATCAGCGAGTTTTTCATCACTGTCATGTTCAATTTCATCGAGTTTAAGAATCATTTCCTCAACAATTTTAACTTCACTTCCGCGAAATCCGGTTTCAAGTAATTCGTCCAACTCATTTATAGCCTTGCAAGCCTGCTTTGATGCATCAATGCATCGATGTAAAAAAGGCATGAAAGGAGAAATGAGTGATTCAGGGAGGACCATTTTGCGACTGATAATCAATCCTGCGATGTCCTCTGCCTTATTGGCAATTTTATCTTGCGCACTTAACAGTTCGAGCAAGTCTGTACGTGAAACGGGTAAAAACAAGCCAGTAGGTAAATTCAGGCGTAAGTCACGTTTGATTAAATCCGCTTCTTTTTCTAAAGAAATAATTTTTTCCTTGATATTTTTAGCAGCTTTCCAATCGTTTTTTAAAACGGCTTCAAAAAATGGGTACAGCTGTTTCGCGCATTGATGTGCCTTGCGAATGTGTTGCTCAATAGGTCTTATAGGTGAAGGCCCAAACATATTAAAAATGCTACCCATGATTCGTATCCCTGAAGATCGATTTAGGCGATTATACCCAAACTTCACCAGGAACAAAACTACTCATTTGCAGAACTTTATTTACGAATAACAGATTGCTGCTACACTTGATTGAAAGACTAATCTATTCAATAAAGCAAGGAATCAGGATGAATAAGCGACAAATTTTTGGATTATGGCTTTTGTTGTCCTTTGCTACATGTACCTTTGCTGTGCCCACAATGACTAAAGTGATTCAGCTTAATTATTTACAAGCGGATAAAGTGGTGGAGTTGATAAAGCCTTTATTACAGCCGGGCGAGAAAATTAGTGGCACGGGTCAAACGGTGATTGTTAAGGTCAATCCAAGTACTTTGACCGCAATCAGGGATGTGTTACATAAAATTGATGTTCCCCCAGTAACATTTAATGTTGCTATTTATCAAGGCGATCCTGATTGGCTCAGTCAGCAAAACAGTAATGATGTCTCGTATAGCACACAGCCACAATCTGAAGTGCAGCGCAGTCAATCGGTGCAAGTTATGAATGGTGAGTCAGCTCTGGTCTCAACTGGAGAACAGGTCCCTATTGTAACTTCTGTAGGGGTAGGATTTTTTACAGGCGTCTCTTATCAGCAACATAACATTCAAAATGGACTTATCGTACAACCGGTACTACAAGGGTCAAAAGTTCGAATATCGGTCAGTCGGGTACGTCAGCAAGCTAATGTGGAGGGTGGTCAACAGTTTGATAATCAGCAAGTGGACACCACTATTATGGCTCCTTTAAATAAATGGGTTCCATTAGGGACTGCCGAAGGAACACAAAATGCCGACTCAAATTCTACCTCTTATTCGGCCGGTCGACCTTTTTCACTCAATTCAGCTTTGTATATTAAAGTTTCAGTCATTAATACGTTGCCACAAGGGCCAGGAAAGTAATCGTTCACTGGCTCAAATTATAAGTAATCTTTAAAACAGCCAAATCAAAAATAATTTTTTAATATCCGCCCATATTGATTTTATATTTATCTATATGTAAAAAATAAAAACTTTTATGGTGTATAATAAAGGGAATAGTAATAAATTTTAGGGGGCGTTCACTAATGGCAATTATCAACACATTAGCGAATCATTTGTTGATTGCCATGCCATCATTAAATGATCCTAATTTTGAAAGAACGGTTATTTATATTTGTGAGCATCACGATCAAGGTTCTGTAGGGTTGATCATTAACAGACCCATGCAATTTCCTATGTCTATTGTCTTCGAACAGCTTAAAATTGAACCATTGCGCAAAGAACACAATGCTATGCCATTATTATTTGGCGGGCCTATTCAGCCTGAAAGAGGATTTGTAATCCACAAACAGACCGGTGGGTGGAGGTCGAGTTTGTTTTTACAAGATGAGGTGACGGTGACTACATCAAATGATATCATCCGGGCAATCGCTGTAGATTCAGGACCTAAGGATGTGTTAGTTACATTAGGTTATTCAGGTTGGACGGATCATCAATTGGAACAAGAAGTAATGGATAATGTATGGCTGGTATGTCCTTATAAATCAGAAATTATGTATGACGTACCTTTTGAAGATCGTTGGGAATATGCTGGGACTACATTAGGTATTAAGATGAGTCAACTTACCTCAAGTGCTGGCCATGCCTGATGTTTATTTGGGTTTTGATTTTGGTTATAAACGGATTGGGGTTGCAGTAGGTCAACGTTTAACATGCAGTGCTTCACCATTACCCACTCTTGCAGCGAAACAAGGCATCCCCGATTGGAACGCAGTCCAAAAACTAATCCTTCAATGGAGCCCCCAGGCATTAATTGTGGGAATTCCTACTTGTATTGACGATACCGAATTATATACGACTGCTGCCGCCAAGCGTTTTTCCAAACAACTCAAAAAAGAATTTAATCTGCCTGTTTTTCTCGTAGACGAGCGTCTCTCTACTGTTGAAGCAAGAGGGCGATTATTTGAACAGGGCGGTTATCGTAAACTGAAAAAAACCGAGATTGATGGTATCGCGGCCTGTATTATCCTCGAGCAATGGTTAAATTCACCTGAATAAAGGGTCTTTAGCTCCTCGATATGATAGGAAATGAGGATTATAATAAGAAATCGCTATGCTATAATTGCAGGCTGGTTACCGTGCCTAAATGAGGACTTATGGATCATTTTATAGAAATCAGCCAGCTCTCTACTCATCAAATTGAACGATTAATTGAGCGAGGTTTTGCTTTTAAGCAGCAAAAAAATTATCCAGCATATCCCTCCGATACAGTCGCGCAATTATTTTATGAGAACAGCACCCGGACTCGGGTGAGCTTTGAGCTTGCTGCCCGGCATTTATCCATGCCAGTAATCAATCTTGATTTGCAGGGTTCCTCGGAAACCAAAGGAGAGGTTATTGAAGATACCCTACATACTTTAGTGGCTATGGGTATTAAATATTTTGTTATTCGTCATAAGCAAAATGGGTTGCAACAAAGACTGGTTGATGTTTTGGGTCCAGGTATTCATATAATCAATGCCGGTGATGGAACTCATGCACATCCCAGTCAAGCTTTATTAGATATCATGACGATTAAAGAAAAAAAGCCTAAACTGGATGAGTTAAAAATAGCAATTCTTGGAAACATTAAGCACTCTCGTGTGGCAAATTCTTTTCAAACCATATGCAGTAAATTACAAGTGGGACAGTTGAGTTTTATTTGTCCGGAAATCTGGCAACCAGAAACTATAAGTTATGGTCAAGTTACTAATAATATGCAAGATGGCCTTGCCGATGCGGATGTAGTTATATGTTTGCGCGTCCAGCATGAGCGTTTGGCGGATAATGAGCAACTGGATTTAGCCACTTATAGAAATAATTTTGCATTAACTAAAAAAAGCCTGGCTTTGGCACGACCAGATGCGCTAGTAATGCATCCTGGACCAATCAATAGAGGTATTGAGATTGATAGTGACATTGCTGATGGTCCACAATCACTGATTTTAAATCAGGTGACTAATGGAGTTTATGCGCGTATGGCGATTTTTGATGGCTTGATTTCCCAACTTGAATAATTAAACTTTATCTTTTGGGTAGTATTAGTTAGTTTAATTAGTTTGGATAAGCAAAAAATGTCACTTAATCGCTTTTAATTCTCATGCGCCGTAGATTGAATTTCTCCTTATCCCGGACTGAATTATTCCTCATAATATTCAATAATGTTGTGAATTAATGAGTTGTCTTCGCCACGCAGGTGGAGATCTATCTAATAAAATGGCAATTTGCTAAGTATTTGGATAGTTCCCCACCTGCGTGGGGATGACAAAAAATATCGAATATTGAGTATTCATTTTGGAGATTGAAGGGTTTGCTTAAAGGATAATGCCTGTTGCAGATGCGGGAGGCATACTCGTTCGTGATGACTCATATCAGCAATTGTCCTGGCAACTTTAAGTAGACGATGGTAGCCACGTGCTGATAATTTTAATTTAGTCATCGCCTGACTTAAGAAATTTTGTTCTGCTGCACCCAATTCACAGACTCGTTCACTTAATTTGGCACTAAGTGCTGCATTAATGCAGTTTTGGCGTGCCATTTGGATGGCTCGAATTTTAATTACGTTTTCTTTAATGAGGTCACTTTGCTTCTCTGGACTATTACTAGGTTTAATCAATTCTTCTTGAGACAGCGCTTGAACGGTAATGTGCATGTCTATCCTATCAAGTAAGGGAGCTGACAGTTTTGCCAAATAACGGCTGATTCGATCTGGCGTGCACAGGCAATTGGCCTGTGCATTACCCCATTGTCCACAAGGGCAGGGATTCATCGCCGCAAGTAATTGAAATTGCGCAGGAAATTCCGTTTGAGCTGCCGCTCGTGAAATACATATATGTCCCGATTCGAGCGGTTCTCGCAAGGTTTCAAGCACTTGTCGGTTAAACTCGGGCAGTTCATCTAAAAATAAAACACCATGATGAGCCAGCGAAATTTCTCCGGGTTTGGGTGGATTTCCCCCTCCCACCAAAGACATGGGCGAGGCGGTATGATGTGGTGCTCGAAAAGGCGGAGACTTCCATTGAGCAAAGTTGGTTAATTTGCCTCTAATTGAATTTATTGCCGCGCACTCTAAGGCTTGGGTTTCTGAAAGTTCTGGCAATAAAGTGCTAAAGCGTCTGGCTAGCATCGTTTTACCACTGCCTGGTGCACCACTCAATAAGATACTATGCCCACCGCATGCAGCAATTTCCATGGCTTTCTTGGCATGAAATTGACCTTTAATGTCGGACCAATCCATATCATGCTCGGTGGGCGTGATTATCGGTTGCGGTGGTAATGGATGAAGCGGTGTATCCTGACATAAATAACTGCATACTTCCCGTAGATTATGCGCAGTCATAACACCCTGATGTCCAGCAAGGGAGGCTTCATTTGCATTGGCCGAGGCAATTATTAATGTCTGTTGATCTTTATGGGCTGCCAAAACAACGGGAATTATGGCTGAAACACCTCGCAATTCACCACTTAGAGCCAGTTCACCGATAAATTCATGATTTATTAATTTTTTATAGGGTATTTGCCCTGAGGCTGCAAGAATTCCTAACGCTATTGGAAGATCAAAACCGCTCCCGGTTTTGGGTAAATCAGCGGGTCCCAGATTAACCGTAATTTTGCGACAGGGAAATTCAAATTGGCTGTTAATGATGGCACTGCGAACCCGATCTTTACTTTCTTTTACAGCAGTTTCTGCAAGTCCTACCATAGCAAAGCTGGGTAAGCCATTAGATAAATGGACTTCTACAGACACGGGTTGTGCCAGAATACCTACTGTACTGCGCGTTTTGGTGAATGCGAGATTCATATATTTTCCTGTTATTAGGTTGGACTAAATCATCAAAATCCGAATGACGATTAAACTGTTTATCTCACAGTTTTTATTTTTCTATTTTATTTTGATCTTGTTCAATTAATAAAGTTTCCACCTGACTTTGAAGGACTTCCAACTTTTCTCGGGTACGTGCAAGTACTTTACACTGTACATCAAACTCTTCTCGAGTAATTAAATCCAGTCGGGCAAATGCAGATTGTAATACTTCTTTAAATTTTTGTTGAATGTCTTTTTCAATATTCTGTAGACTGGTGGGGAGAGTTGCGAAAAGTTTCGTAGCTATATCATCAAATTGTTTGGGGTCGAACATATGAACTCCAGGTGATTTTTGCTGACAGTGTAACAAAACTACCTGAAGAGGACTACCTCCAGATTCGGGTTAATTTATCAAATGAACAACCATGGATTTTATATGAAAATGATTACTGCCATCATCAAGCCTTTCAAGTTAGATGATGTACATGAAGCGCTAATGGAAGTGGGTGTGCCCGGAATTACGATTTCGGAAACCCGAGGATTTGGCCGCCAAAAAGGTCATACCGAATTGTACCGGGGGGCGGAGTATGTGGTCGATTTTTTGCCTAAAATTAAAATCGAACTTGCCTTGCCTGATAATATGGTGGAAACAGCAATAGAAGCTATTTGTAAATCAGCCTATACCGGTAAAATTGGTGATGGCAAGATATTTGTATATGAGCTACAGCAGGTGGTACGGATTAGAACGGGCGAAGTTGGAAACGATGCTATTTAATATTAACGACTGTATAGATCTCATCGGATATTAACCGTAATATCCGACGAGATCTGCCAGTTGAATGGTATATTGAAAATTACAGGCGCTATCTGCCGTCATATTCCAGTTAAACATCCCTGCCAGATTGAGATAATCTGGGAAAACCGGATTGCAATTTTCGGTATCGATTCCATTAGCGATTTGTGAGGCAGGGTATCCGATCTCTATCAGACTATCAAAAAAATCCTGGCCAAAAGAAGGATTGCCATTGTAATAGGTTTGAATGTTAATCAAATTAAAACTAAAGGCATTTTTAGCATCAATCTGAGTATCTTCAAGGCCACCAGGTTGGGAGTTGTTTCCTGCAGGTGTAATTGTTAAATAATAGGGCTTACCATCTTGTAATGAGGCATAATTCAAAGCATTTCTTAAGTTGGTAATAACGCCGTTAAAGTGTTCTTGCGGGATGCTCCCACTTGTACCTCCGATTTCTTCATCATCTATATCCATTCCGTCCAAATTATTATTTCTTATAAATTGGATAACACTCGGTACGAATAAATGAGCATTATTAACATAGTCATTATTAATAAAAGTCCAATCATTTTTCCCCCAGCCCAATGAGATTAATATTTTCATCGATGGGTTAACACCGCGAGCAACTGATGAGAGAAGAGCAAGCCTGCGTGGCTCGTCTGGTTGTCCTGCTTCGTAGGTGAAAATTGCTCCATTTCCTACCGGATAAGCGTGTGCGAAAGCTGCAAAAAGAGCGCTGACTCGATTAAATGGCATCGATGAATCAGGCTCAATCCATTGACCTGCTCCAAGATTATATATGGGATAAAAAGTCCCGGCATAAGGGGTAGGGAATGATGTATTGGGGATATTATTGCTGGCAATTATAGGAACGCGATTATTTTGTACCGGTATTGAGCAAGCAGTACCATTATAGGCACAGACTTTAGGAGTTAACGTGGTGCTGCCTGCTTTGTTCATTCCCTGCACCGTTATAGTGAATCGACAATTACTTGCAGGTGGGAGTACTCCGCACTGATTCATGCTAACAAAGAGAGAGAGAAGCGTTGATGCGCCACCAAAACCTGCATCGATTGTCAGAGCAGAAAGGGTTTTGGATGTGTTATTTTTAACAGTGTAGGTTAAAGAGGTTTGACCACCTGGAATTATGGCAATGGGGTAAGAGCTGCTGGGAATAATTTCCAAAATGGCGCCAGCATGTAACGATGATAAGACAAGGCATAAAACACTATATAAAACGCTTTTTTTCATTGCCAATTATCCTGATAAATAATTAATAAAAGGAAACATCCAGTGAAACAGCCAGACCTTGTGTCTTTATGTTGTTACTATGTAAGCGAGAATTTGACGTTTGCTCGGCAAAAGTCTCTAATTCACCTTTTCCTAAATTCCAGAAACGGTATCCTGCTGAAGTCATGTAACGAATTTTATGTCGGGTATCTTCATAAAATAAATAGCTGCATCCCAATCCTAATTCATAAGCATGCGCCTGATGAATATTATTTCTAAATGAAGGGAGAGCGGTTGCGCTGGATGCTGGATCGGATGGTACCTCGTTATAATTTTCCAGGCGATTCCATGATTTACCTATTCCAGCAATGATAAAGGGGCGCCAATTGCCAAGTCCGTATGAGAGACCTGATTCAATCATGAGCGAGTTGTTTTTAACCTGAAATTTATAATTTAATGAGTCAAAAACTCCCTCATTTATAAATGGAAATACAGTTCCCTTAACTTCACCGGGTTGAATTGCGTATCCTGCAACACCCAATGAAAAATTAACATGAGGAATTATTTCTTCAAACGAATGAGCGAGACTTCCACCCCAAAACTCACCCCAATGGTTGTTTTTATTTGTTATATAAGCATTAGTAACGAAGTTATTAATTTCCACCAAAGGTTCATTTTTTAATGAGGAGGTAATGAATCCGCCCATTAATGAAAGAGAGATATTATCTGCATATAACCAGGGGGAGATGAGGAGACCGCAAAGAATAAGTTTTTTCAATCTAAAAAATCCGTTTAAATTTACTAAAATTTATTAGCTAATTTGTAACCCACATTATTGCATTTTTTAAATAAATGATTCAAGCGCGCGTTTGGCATAAGTCAGTAAGTCTTTTTTTGGAAACTCAATGTGCTTTTTAATTATTTCGTTGCAATGTATATTCTTTTCTGAGTAACTACTGCATTTAACGGTATGTCCCAAGGATTTGAATAAAGATAATCCTGATGTTGGAATTGATAAGCAACGCCCATTAAACAACCCTTGGTATTATTTTTTAATGTTCTATCATAGAATCCTGCGCCCATTCCAAGACGATTGCATTGGGTGTCGAAGGCGACTAGAGGTATTAAAATTAAATCCAGCTGCTCCACTGGCAACGCTGATTCTTGCGGTACATCCGGTTCTTGTATGCCATATTTATTTGTTTTAAATGGTGTCGCAGGAGTGGCCGGCAAAAAAGAAAGAGTTAAATCTTCTTTTATTGCCGGGAAATAACAAAATTTTCCATGCAAGGGAGCACTATCCCAGAGAGAATGCAGATCGACCTCTCCATTGGCAGCGCAGTATAAAGCGATCCGCTTGGCTTTGCGGTATTGATCAAGTGATTTAATTCGATTACAGATTTGATTGGATGCTTGGATACGATAAGCTACAGATAATCGAGCTCTTATTTGTTTTATTGTATTTCTTAATGCTACTTTGAATTGATCAGCCATATATACTCAGAGTTTTTTAACTAGATTATTGGTTTTTTAGAGAAAAAGTACAAGTAGGGCTAACAGTGTCTATAGCTATATTGAGCCATTCCTGAAATTAGTGTTATAAAAAGATGCGTCACCGGATTTTTTCTTATCTGAGAAGACGCCTGATTTCAGTAGTCAAAAATTCAACCGCTTGGCTCGTTGATCGAGTAATTCGAGGTATTTTTCCTGCATCGCTTTTGATAAAAAACTAACACCAATCAGCTCTTGCCATTTGGGTATTATCTGATGGAATTCTTGAACAATCCCATCGATGACATTTTGGTTTAATCTTAGTTTTTCAATAGCGAAATAGTTTAAAAAATCACGTTGTGTTAAATTATTTTTTTTTCCTTTTAGGGGTAAAGCCATTTCTTCTGTTGGGTTTTTTTGCGCGATAGTGGAGTTAAGCAAATCATATGCTGGTGACATGAAAATTTTTCTATCTTTAGTAATCAGGGAAAAATTTTTTAGGTGCATGTCTTCATTTCCAACCAGGTAGTTAAATAAGGTCAACTTAAATAATTTCACGAATTCAATTTTTGGGAATGTGCAATACTGTTCTATTACAGCAATCACTTTTTCCATAGAACTTCTATATTTTGTATGCCGATCTCCACCCGATAATTGTGCAAAATCTTCTAATGCTAACTTTTTATTATGACCTGTTCGATCAAACCGTTTAATGAAATAGGTAAAACTTTTGTCTTTTGAATATACTAGACCATGAACCGGAACTTCGAGGCCAATTGTCTTGGCAAGGGTCATAGTTATCGCTTCATTTTCCGGCAATTCTGTATAAATATCACTGGGAGGTTTTAAAATATAGTGACCCTTTTGATCTACAATTTCAAAGCACTCATCTTTAATCTTTAGTTTTGCACTTAGCTTTTTTTGAACACCTTGAATAGACATCTTTCCTACTCGAGCAATTGCTTCCTGACGCTGCTCATCCGCACTTAAGTCTAATGGATTAAGGTTTTTTAATTGAGGGGAAAGTAAATGCAATCCACGTTGCGAATAGCTTTCGTGCTCACTTATCCTTTCATAAGTAATAGGACAGTATTTCATCTTAGTTCCTCAATAGTCACTGCGCCTACGACATCCTGGCCAACTATTATCAATTGGCTAAAATAATCACTTTTATCTATCTTATATTTGCGTAATAGTGCTTCAAGCATACTACCCTCAGGAAGTACTCCTTCAAAAAAGGGAGGGAATACGTCAAAATCATAGACCTTATTGGTTAATGGCATGGTGAGAGACACTGGTGCACCCTGATAATCATCAAAGTACGTAAACTGATATTTTCCACCTTCTAATTCTTTTAATGTGCCAGCCTTAATGCCATTCACAGATATGTATGCTTTTCTCATGGATTATTATCCGTTGTTTGAGGAAAAGGCGTTTCAAATTTCATTTGGATATTTAAAACATCAAACACTTTTAGTAATGTGTTCAACTGCACCGATTCTTTCCCTTTTTCAATATCATATATAACTGTCTTTCCGACACCTGCTAACCTAGCTAATTCCTGTTGGGATAAGCCGCTTTGTTTGCGATAGTAAAAGACTAAATTGGCAATCTCTGACGTGGGCATGGAACACCAATAAAAAATAATTATATTTACTGTTATAGCAGTAAAAATGATTAAAATAAAGCAGCCATTTAAATTTTTTATGATTATTAACTCTAAATTACTGCCTTGACGGTAAAAATTCCATTTTTTTTGAGATAATTTTTATATAGTTTATATTAAATTTTTTAAATTACTGTTAAAGCGGTAATAATTAGGAAAAAAATGTCATTTAATAAAGTTAATGAGTGGAATTACTTAATTAAGCATTATTATTTGAGTTTGATTTTGGATTCTTTAGTTAAACCTAAAATGAATGTTTCATGAACATGATGCTCCAATGATTGAATTAACTTTTGGGACTGCTTAAAGAATAATCTATCAATAATATTTTGGTCTTGTGAATAAAATTTATATAATATTTTTCGAAAAGCACTTATATCAAATTCATTAATTGTAGGATCAAAGCAATGTAAAATACTGAGCAACGTATTGAGATAATTATCTCTCTTTTTCTTCATAAACATTGAATAAATTGTTGAATCTTGCATGAGTACATTAACTTGATATTTTATTTTGGTATTCAATTTCATAAAAATATCAGCTAAATTCTCTTGCAGCCTTTCTTTTCTTTGCCGAATAATATCACTGCGCACTGCTTGTGATTTTATTCCTTCTTCTATCCAGGATGAATCCTTCAATTCCCCTACCTTTGATCCTAAATGGTTTAAGAGGGCAAAAATAGAATCATGTAATTTAAAAGAACTTTTTGAAACAAATACAGTATGTAAATTCTGGGTATAAAATGAGTAAGGGGCAATCTTTTCCCGAATATGTTGTGAGCTAAATACAGAACCCGCGAATAAAAAATTAGCAATTGCCCCGGGTCCGCTGGTACATCTTACGATGGATTTTAAATATAGTGAGTGTTCTTTTTTCATTAAAACAGCGAGCAATTCCTGTTCTGGAAGTTGCAAAGTGTTCTTAATGTCGCAGTATTCGTTATAAAAGAATAATCTTTTGATGAACCCTAATTGA
Organism: Legionellaceae bacterium UBA2794; assembly: GCA_002352055.1. Lineage (GTDB taxonomy): Bacteria > Pseudomonadota > Gammaproteobacteria > Legionellales > Legionellaceae > Legionella. Next base: position 41,594 of record DEHS01000061.1, on the reverse strand, counting down.
TTTTTAAAGTTTTCTCTTAATCTGTTAATTACTAACAGTTCATCATCTGCAGAGGTTAGTTTATTAAATTCGATAAATTGTTTCTTATCAGTCATTATATTATTGATATGTTCCCGAAGTTTTCTCGATGAAAGACGTTCGTTTTGAAAAAAAGATTTGGATTTAACGACGTAAGCGAGTTCACTGCGATTTTTTAGAAAATGAATAAAGTGATTGGTGATAAATCCTTTTTTTGAAATGGTTTGCTCTGCTTTTTCTANNTTCTATAAAATCAATGGAGAACATAGACAGCACTTTTATCAGGCCGCTTTGTATGGTTTCTATTTCTGTCTTAACTGCGTCAGGCGCAACCACCGCAATACAATCATTAAGTGCAAGTACTAATTCTTTATTCGCAATTTTAATACTGCCTATATTCATCATTAAAGGAGATTTAATAAAAAGCAAATCAGGAAGATTGGTGGTATTTATTGATACATCAAAATCTGTATAAGTGCCAAGTTTATATACGAAGGAAATCCACCGTAAAATGTCACTGGCAACAGCTAAATTCCCGCCTTCATCTAAATGATTTACTTCATCGTTATAATATTCATATAACCTTTTTTCTTGTTCCGTTTTTAATAAATGGTAAAAATTATGAGCGTCTACAGGAATAATCGAATAATTAGTACAAAATTCAATTAATTTAGATGAAGCATCCGTATCTAATAAGGAAGAATCGTAGATTAAATGAATTATATCATCAGGATTAGTATATCGTGTTTCTAATAAACGCATTTGATTTTCTTCATTCATGAATACATGCCGTTTATTACTTAACCAAATTTTTACGTGGCGGTGGGGATTGTATGTATAGAGTTCATTAATACGCTCTGACATATCAGAGTCTCCTTCATTGCCTGAGCCCTTGAGGGTTTCACGATATCATCTGAATTGTGCGCATTAGAAATCAAATTATGCATATTTGTGCTATTATTAGTCATAATTAAGCACCAAATAGGTGAATATAATTAACTTAATATTGTACTGTTAGCTAAATATAGGTAACTGGCGAGTTATTGTCAAACTGAATGGATGACCCAAGTATTATTTTCTCTAGCATATGTTAAATAATGGGGAAATAACTCATTAAATAATGGTTAAAAAATAATGGTTAAAGCCCTTATAACAAGGATGGTAATCTAATGAGAAACTCTAACTTACATTATATTTCTAACTTTTTTAATCTTGTTCTATTCCTTTTAATGGGCTTTGTCTTAACTGGTAATGCTTATTCTGACGATCAGAAACAGACCCGGATTTTGTTGGTTGTTGCGATGGATAGTGAGGCACAACCTATAATTTCCAGTCTCAATTTACAACATGATACTAAATTATTTCCTCAACTCCCAATGCAAGGGTATACAGGGACATATAAAAACGCTGACATTTTGCTAATCACCAATGGAATGGATCCTGTCAATAAGGTACAAAATGTAGGGACTCAGGCTGCCACTTTAACTACCTATTTAGGTGTCAAACAATTTAATCCCGATGTTATTATAAGTGTAGGTACCGCAGGCGGTGTTGCTACATATGGCACTAAACCTGGAGATATTTATTTTAGTAAACTAATTAAATTTTATGATAGAAGACTCTCGGCAAAAGGATATCATGAATATGGCTTGGGCAGTTTTGACTCCACCAAGTTCAGCGTTTTAGAAAGGAATGGGTTAAAGCCTGGAGTGGTATGCTCTGGCGATTCATTTAATGTTAGCCCGGCTGATTATTCAGTAATAATAAATAATAAATGTAAAGCAATTGATATGGAATCAGCAGGAGTCGCCTGGGTGGCAATGTTAACTAAAACTCCCATGTTTGCCCTGAAAGGAATTACCAACGATATAAAAGGAAAACACATTCACGAACAATTCCACAATAATTTTAAGGCAGTGACTTACAGTTTAGCTACCAAATTAAAAGAAATAATTGGTAATTTGGATGAGTCATCTACTCTTGGACATTAGGCTTGCATGAGACATTAAAATTAAATGTTAATAGAATTATCTACCCCATGCTTAGGTTTCATCATTAGCTTGCAATTCATCATATCCATTAGCTAAGGCAACAAGTAGATAAGAACTTTGATGATATGCTTCTCTAAAATTATGATCAGCCTGGTATTCTAAAAGCAGATGAGCAAGCTCAGGAATATACAATTAATAAAATTTTAAGGCCTAGCGCTCCCATGCTATAAATTAATCAATAATTTCATAGGCATAATTTATGTTACAGTGGTTTGCAGATTATATTAAATAATAAGATTATGACCAATATAGCATTTTAATCCTATTCGGTATTACTAAGAAGCGTTTATTAAAATAATTTTCTACATAATCTTAAACAGAAATGCAAACACAGGTTATTGGTGCGTTTGCATTTAAAAGTCAAAATAGAGACAGTTTAGTCAGCCTTCTCAATTTTTATTGATTTCGAGCTGGAAGAGCTGTTAGCTCTTTTGGGAATAGTGACCCATAGCATACCTTTTTTGAAAGACGCTGTTGCCTTGTCTACATCTGCAGTTAACGGTAAAGAAACCGTACGGTCATAACGACCATAACTGATTTCACGACTTACAAAATTCTTTTTTTCATTTTTTTTAGATGTAGATTTTTCACCCTGAATAGTTATTCTATTGTCATTAAAAGTTACATTAATGTCTTTCTCACTCATGCCTGGCATTTCAGCTTCAATTTTAAAACAATCTTTATCTTCAACAATATCTAAAGCTGGAGAAAGTTTAATATTTTCAAACTTCTTCAAATCTATGCCCATTGGCTCAAATAAATCATAAAAATCATTCATTGCGTGATTTACTTCTTGCTGAAGCTTTAAAAAAGGACTTATAACATTTTCGCTTTGAGTAAATTTCTTCATAATAGACATTTTTCATCTCCTTATCCAATCATTAGAATATTTTATTCCTAAGTCATGTCTGTTGAAGGTTGTACTTTAATTTTAGACTTGGCTAATGAATTGTGCAAAAAGACATCACATGTTTGATGACGAATTAAGTCAAAGATACATTGGTTTCCATTTGGGTAAAACGAGCTATTTTGTCTGTAAAAGGCTATAATTTAAGTTAGTGGAATTGTCTTGCATCAAGGTGAATCATGGATAAGTTCATCGATAGACATGAAGCAGGTGTTATCTTAGCAAAATATCTTAAGGGTTATAAAAATAAGCCCAACGTTATTATCTTAGCATTGCCTCGTGGGGGAGTTCCCATAGGATATGAGATTGCAAGCGCTTTATCGGTTCCTCTTGATATCTTCATTGTTCGGAAATTAGGCCTTCCAGGTTATGAAGAGATTGCTATGAGTGCAATCGCTTCCGGAAGCACAGTTTTTTTTAATGAGCCGTTGTTGAATCAATTCAAACTCAATCGGTCACAGATACAGAACGTGGTAGAAAAAGAACGCGAGGAATTATTTCGTAGAGAGCAATTATATCGAGGTAGTAAACCCTTTCCAAATCTGAAAGACAAAATAGTCATATTGGTTGATGATGGAATTGCAACAGGCTCGACGATGGTGGCAGCAATTGAAGCTCTCCATAGTCATAAACCACAATCTATTATTGTAGCTGTTCCTGTGGCAGCATTCTCAACGTGTGAAGAAATAGCTCCTTTAGTTGAAAGGATTGTATGCCCTCTGAAACCCCTCAATTTTTATGCAGTTGGATTANNAAAAAATCCCATTCAAACAATTCTGCCCGCCAGGTAAATCATGACTTATTTTAAATTAAATACAGAGCACCATATCTTGATTCCAATTGGAAATGTTATGCTTGAGGGAATATTATATACTCCGGAAGCAGCGCGTGGGTTGGTATTGTTTGTGCACGGAAGTGGCAGTAGTCGATTTAGCGTCCGCAATCATTACGTTGCGAATGTTTTAAATGATGCCAAACTAGCTACATTGTTATTTGATTTATTCACTCCAGACGAAGATGCTATCGATAGTCTTACACGACAGTTTCGTTTCGATATAGAGTTTTTGGCAACACTATTACTTGATGTAACTCGATGGTGTTTGGGCCAAGCGCAACTTAGTCATTATTCATAGGGTATTTTGGAGCAAGTACCGGTGGAGGTGCGGCTTTGTTAGCTGCGGCACTTAANNTAATGCCATAGTCTCGCGAGGTGGCCGACCTGATTTGGCTGGGGAAACTTTAGTGCATGTGCGAGCGCCTACGTTACTTATAGTTGGTGGTTATGATGATGTAGTTATTCAAATGAATAAAGATGCGATGTCACAGTTAAATTGTGTAAAAAAATTGGAATTAGTGTCCGGTGCAACTCACTTATTTGAAGAGCCAGGAGCTCTTTATGAGGCAGCGAAACTTGCAAAAAACTGGTTTGTGACATACTTAAAGCCTCAATGAATTATCATGTCTCTCTAAAATGGATAAAGGAGACCACATTATGCATATTGATGCACAGGCCAAGCTCATTAGTGTGATTAATGAAGCCGCTATCCCCCTGGAAAAGCCACAGGATTATTCTTCACTCATGAAACAAATTGGTGATGCGCGATTTGTTATGATAGGGGAGGCATCCCATGGAACACATGAATTTTATCAGACTCGTATTGAAATAACACAAAAGCTCATTCAGGAAAAAGGGTTTAATGCTATAGCTATAGAAGGAGAATGGCCTGATGTATACCGTGTCCATCGTTATATTCAAGGTAGAAGCGATTTGGATGATAACACTAGTGCATTAGGGGATTTTATACGATTTCCCACCTGGATGTGGCGCAATACCACCATGCCCCCTTTTCTTAGGTGGTTACGTGAACATAATGATTTGCCAAGCACCATAAATAAAGTAGGATTTTATGGTCTTGATTTATATAGTATTAATGTATCTATGCAAGCGGTTATTAACTATTTAACAAAGGTTGATCCTAAGTCTGCTGAGCTTGCTAAAAAGCGTTATGCATGTTTTGACCATCTAAATGTTGATCCCCAAATGTATGGCTACTTGACGAATAACAGGATAAAAAAATCATGCATTGCTGAGGTTATAGAAACACTCTTTGAATTACAGCATAATGCATTTAAATTCCTGCATAACAAAGACACAATTGCTGAAGATGATTATTTTTTTGCAGCCCAAAATGCGCGTTTAGTTAAAAATGCAGAAGAATATTATCGTTCCATGTTTGAAGGACATATCACATCCTGGAATGTTCGCGATAGACATATGGTTGAAACGATTAATGTAATTACTGACCATTTTGAGCACCGTTTTAATAAGCCAGCTAAAATAGTTATTTGGGCCCATAACTCACATATAGGTGATGCACGCGCTACAGAAATGGGAGCAAAAGGAGAGGTTAACATTGGGCAATTGGTGCGAGAGCAGCATACGGATACATATTCTATTGGCTTCTCAACCTATGAAGGCTTGGTTACTGCTGCCACAGATTGGGATGAGCCAGCTCAATGTAAAAAAATTGAACCAGGACTCCCAGGAAGTTATGAGGAATTATTTCATTTGGTTCGTTATAAAAATTTTGTTTTAAATCTGGAGGGGAATGAACAACTGGAGTATTTCCTTAAAATTCCACGGCTACAAAGAGCCATAGGGGTTATTTACCAGCCTGAAACAGAACGACTCAGTCACTATTTTTTTACCCATTTACCCTATCAATTTGACAGCATTATTCATTTTGATAAGACATCGGCCTTACAATCTCTGGAAAGTGATACAAATTGAATTGATTCCGAGATTGTTTTAGCTTCGATATGAATAATTGATTGATAAAAGAATTACCGTTGCTCTAGGTTGAAGCTAAGCTCCGATTGGATGGCCCATTTTTAGAATGATTTATGGAAAATATAAATTTTAAATTATGGAGAGCTTGATGAGAAAAATGGAATAAAAATAGTCTATATTTTTTATATTATTAGTATCAGGTTTAATCTTTCCATCACTATTTGCAGTTTAAAAAAACTTATAGATAATAAAAATGCATTCATTCCTCAACTCTGTAATACATGGACGCAAATTTATTTAATATGGGAGTTTTGATATAAATGCAACATAAAGAACATCATCAAATTGAGCGAATTGGCTGGTTACGTGCTGCAGTATTGGGTGCAAATGATGGTATTATCTCTACTGCGAGCTTATTGATTGGTGTTGCTGCTGCTCAAACGCCCTACAATGGAATATTTGTAGTAGGGATTGCAGGATTAATTGCTGGCGCCCTGTCTATGGCTGCAGGTGAATATATATCAGTAAGCTCTCAAGCAGATACAGAAAAATCTGCACTACGACGTGAACAGGAAGAACTTGCTGAGAGTTTACCGAATGAAGTTGAAGAGTTAACCGCTATTTATATTAATCGTGGATTGGATCCTGACTTTGCTAAAGAAGTTGTAAAACAATTGATGGCTAAAGATGCATTAGGCACACATGCTCGAGATGAGCTTGGTATTACTGAAATAACCAGTGCGCGCCCACTGCAGGCAGCACTTTTTTCAGCCGGTAGTTTTACTCTTGGCTCATTATTACCGCTAGTAACGATTTTTATTGTGCCTAGAATCTACCTTATTCCATCAGTATCAATAATGGCGGTTCTATTTTTGGCTTTATTAGGAGCAGTTGCAGCAAAAGTTGGCGGAGCTCGAATAGTACTGGGATCATTGCGTGTTGTGATATGGGGAACAATAGCAATGCTTGTAAGTGCAGGTATTGGCTCGCTGTTAGGTATAGCTGTATAAAATAAAATCAGCTCATGAGGCCTTCTTTAGCACAATAAGCCTTTTTTCTTAATTCTGCTTGCCTTCCAGGATTCATAAAGTGTCTTCCCTAACCTTGGTTTCCTGCCTTTGATGATGATCAATTAAATAACTAGACGTTAGTCAATATCAACAGCAGTTCCGAGGTTTATATAGATTCAGCGACAAAAGAGGTATTCGTTACAGAACAGCATTAGATTATTCTCTTTATGAAGCCCTAAATGACACCATAACTTTTAATTTGAAATACGATAATAGGAAATTTACACTACGTAATACTATACTTAAGAACATTATTGAATCATATATGACTAATTTTATTCATATTGTTTTACTTGATTGAGTTGTAGGGACCATAGCTCATCCAAGGCAATTATGAACTTATGATTAAAATTTGTTTTGGATATCCGGTAAGAATGAATGCTATTAAAGGCTATAGAATACTGGAACTGCTTTATCAAAGCCCCAAAACGGTACTTTACCGGGGGGTACGGCTTTGTGATAATCTTCCGGTTATCCTCAAATGCCCAAGCTCAGAACACCCTTCCCTTAAAATTCTCGGGGACTTGCAACACGAATATTTTTTACTCAACCAACTTAACATCCCAGGTATTATTAAGCCCTATGCACTCATTCAACAAGGTCATCTTACTGTTTTAGTTCTAGAAGATATCAAGGGTCAGACCTTAAATAGTTTTTTACAAGAACAGCCATTGGAACTGGATGCTTTTTTCACAATTGCCTTACAGCTGGTCGAGGCTTTGGTGGAGTTACATCAACAGCATATTATTCATAAAGACATTAAGCCCGCTAATATCATTATTCAACCGTATACTCTACTAATCAAACTGGCAGATTTTAGTATTTCTTCACAATTGCTTGAGGAAACACAAACCTATAATAACCTCCATCTTTTAGAGGGTTCATTGGCATACATATCGCCTGAACAAACGGGCCGAATGAACCGAAGTATTGACTATCGCACCGATTTTTATGCTCTCGGAGTCACTTTCTATGAGATGCTGTCAGGCCAATTACCTTTTGATGCAACTGATATTCTTGAGCTAGTGCATTGTCATCTTGCAAAAACTCCGCCCCCTCTATCATCACTCTCTCTAAATATTCCTACTATGCTTAGCAAGCTTGTTATCAAGCTAATGGCTAAAATGCCAGAAGACCGCTATGCAAGCGCAAGAGGTCTGGCATTGGACTTAACCGAATGTGCTAAACAATGGCGATCAAAACGAACTATCACTGAATTTGTCTTAGGCGCAGTTGATATCAGTGATCAGCTCCAACCAACACAAAAATTGTATGGACGGGAAGAGCCAATTGCAGAGCTACTTGCAGCTTTTGAGCGAGTTAGTCAAGGAAAAAATGAAGTGGTTCTAGTGTCGGGTTATTCCGGGATCNNGTTATTTTATACAAGGTAAATACGAGCAATTACAGCAGAACAAACCTTATAGTGCTCTCATTGATGCGTTGCAAAACCTGATTAAACAAGTATTGGCAGAGCCGGAGCAAAAACTAAATCACTTGAAACAAGCTTTACAACAGTCAATTGGCAATCAGGGGCATGCACTGCTGGATTTGATTCCTGCGATCAAACCATTGCTTGGTCCACAATTACCTCTAGAATGTAGCATTGGCGAAGCTCAAAACCAGCTGATGTTTGCATTCCAACAGTTTGTACAGGTTTTTTGCCAGGCAGATTATCCATTAGTTATCTTTTTAGATGATTTGCAATGGGCTGATAATGCGTCGTTACAACTGCTGCAACATTTATTAAGGGACACAGCAAATAGTTATTTTATGTTGATTGGAACGTATCGAGATAATGAGATAGATTTTGGTCATCCATTGGTCGAGTTTCAAAAAAAACTAATGGCTGATGAAGTGGTCCTAAATACTATTAAATTAGCACCATTGACTCATTCTCATTTGCAACAACTACTTGCCGATATGCTAGGCTGTGGACTTGCCCGAGCAAAACCCTTAGCAGAGATCTTACAGATAAAAACTGAGGGAAATCCATTTTTTATCCATTCGTTTCTCAAGACCATGCATCATAATCATCTATTAGTTTTCGATTATGAAAAAGGCCGATGGCAATGGGACATTAGGAAAATCGAGCAGCAGCATATGACAACCAATGTCGTCGACCTACTCATTACCAACATTCAGCAGTTATCAACGCCGGCACAAGATCAGCTTAAATTAGCCGCCTGTATTGGTATCCAGTTTGATTTACACACATTATCGGTTATCGGTCAACAATCCGTATCACTCACCCTGAATTTATTACAGGAAGCCTTACAGGCCAACCTCATCCAGTTAGTCGGCGGCGATTATAAGACCATCGATTTGATGGAGGACAACCTCACTGATGCGCAGGTTTCAGAGGATTTAATTATCTTTCAATTTAAGCACGACCGCATTCTCCAGGCCACCTATCAGCTTATTAAGCCTGAGCTTAGACGTGAATTACATTTAAACATTGGTCGTTTATTATCAAAGAGCACGAATAAGAATTTAAGTGATGAAACCTGTCTTGGCCAAATCGTACGTCATTTAAATGAAGCTTCATTATTAATTACCCAGCCTGTAGAAAGATTGGAACTCGCTGAATTTAATTTACAAGTAGGCAAAAAAGCAAAAGCTGTTGCAGCCTATCAAGCTGCAAAAAATTATTTCCGTATGGCAGTTTCCTTATTACCAAAAGACGCTTGGAAGCATCATTATAACCTGACCTTTGCTTTATATTGTGGTCTGGCTGAAAGTGAATTTTTAACGGATGAGCATCAGCTTGCGGAGCAGCACTTGGCAATACTCTTCAAGCAAGCTAAAACCAAGCTTGACGGGATGTTGGTCTATCAGCTCGATATCATACGACTTAGTCTTGCGAATCGTTATAATGATGCGCTCCAGCAGGGATTGGCAGTATTACATCTTTTCGGGCTTGATCTTCCCCTATATCCCAAACCTTATCATATTTTAACCGCATACATGTCTATCGAATCCCGACTGTATGGTCAAAAATTTACTAATTTAGATTTAACTCAGAGAGCAGGTGATGAATACAGTTTGTTACAAAAAATCTTAAATCAGTTATACGCTTCCACCTATATCACTTCGAACAAAGAGTTATTTGTTTTACTCATATTTCATGCTGTTAAACTATCATTACGCTATGGATACACACCGGAAAGTTCATATTGTTTTGCAGCTTATGCATTTGTATTAATTCATGTATTTAAGCGCTATGACGCAAGCTTTAAGCACGTTGCACTTGCTTATCGACTTGCTGAATATTACCCCGATCCTTCTGTATTAGCTAAAGTGGAGTTTTGTATGGGGCATTTTCTCCATTTTTGGAAATATCCACTTCCTCAATCTTTGAATTATACCTTACACAGTTATCAATTAGCACAACAAATAGGTGATTTAGCGACCGCTGATTATAGCTTTATAAGCCATTTTTTAAAGCAATATGCTTTGAGCTACCCACTATCTGACATTTCATGCACTATAAGAGAAGCACTAAAGAAGCGTGGTCCTAATGACTATTTCTATCCAGTCTGGATCTTATTGGAATATTCAGTAATAAACTTGCAGCATTCGCCAACAAATAAAAATTTTGATCAAGAAATGGCGCAATCCTTTCAATCTGTCACTGAATGCAAAACGCAGCATGAAAAGGCATGTTTTTACTTTTGTGCTATAAAATTCGCCTATTTGACCGGTAAGTTTTCTTTAGCAATCGCAACGGGTCTGGATGCAGAGGCATATGGAGATTCAGCTCTGGGAACCATCACGTATGTTGAAGGACAATTATATTATTCTCTAAGTTTAGCTGCGAGCTACAAAACAGCCACTATCAATGAGCAACGTCGTTATAAAAAGAAGCTCTTCGCTATTCAAAAGGTCTTTAAGCGTTGGTCAGGATGGTGCGCTGTTAATTTTGAACCCTATTACTTAATACTCAGTGCAGAAATCTTCGCTATCCAGGAAAATTATCGTAAGGCGAGTGATATGTACGATCAGGCGGCTCAACTTGCATTGGATAATAATTCCCCTCAGCTTACGGGCGTTATTAATGAATGTGCTGCTCGCTTTTACTCACAACAAAACAAACCGCATATAGCAAAACACTATTTTCGCGAAGCCTATTATGGTTATGAGCGTTGGGGAGCACTCGCACTTTGCCAGCGTCTAAAGCAACAATATCCTCAATCTTTTTATGAATATGACAGTTATAAAACATCTTTACAGCCAAAGAATATGGGTAACAACCAAACATCGACTTCCAGTAGTGATCTTTCCATAGATTTTATGGCAATTCTCAAACTAACTCAAACAATTGCCAGTGAAATACAGTTCGATAAGTTATTAAAAAAACTACTGCAGATTGTGCTTGAAAATGCGGGTGCGCAACGCAGTGTACTTATCATAAAAAAGGACAATTCCTGGCTTATCGAAGCTGAGGGTACTGTAAAGCAACAACGCATTTGGTTGGTAGATGCACAAAACGTAGAAACACGATCAGATTTACCGCTCAAAGTTATTCACTATGTGCAACGCACTGAAGAAGCGGTGCTGATACAGGATGTCGCTAACGACATCCAATTTTTAGACCCTTATTTACAGCATTCTAAATCTAAATCAGTATTAATAATTCCTTTCTTTTATCAAGGCCAACTAAGACGCATTCTCTATCTTGAAAACACTATGATTAAGCATTCATTTACCGCGCAACATTTACAAGGCCTCACTATCCTGGTTTCCCAAGCCGTCATCTCATTAGAAAATGCTTACCTTTATTATCAAGCAACCCATGATGCATTAACCGGTTTTGCTAATCGTAATCTGCTCTTTCAAATTTTTCAGCAAAGCGCCTTGCGTTTATCACGTGAAGCCAAACAATTAGCCATAATTTTCCTGGATTTGGATTATTTTAAAACTATTAACGACACTATGGGGCATGAAGTCGGTGATAAGTTACTTATCTATTTTTCCGAGCAGATTAAAACGTGCCTACGTGCTGGTGATTTGCCAGTACGTATGGGAGGCGATGAATTTGTGATTTTATTGGATAGCATTGATGAAAGCTTGGAGGTTAAAGTCATCATAGATAGAATTTATCAGCAGCTTGCTGCTCCTGTTATTATACATGGCCAAACTATTTATATTTCAATCAGTGCAGGCATCAGTTTATTCCCAAAAGATGCTACGGATATTCAGGGGCTTTTAAAGCAAGCCGATACGGCTCTATATCGGGCTAAAGAGCTAGGCAAAAATCAGTATCAGTTTTATTCAGTGGCATTAACTCAACACATTCAGCAAAACCATCATCTTGATATTGAATTCAAAAATGCATTAGCGAATCAGGAGTTTTGTTTATTTTATCAGCCAATCTTTGATGTATTAAGCAAGCGCATCATAAGTATTGAAGTATTACTGCGCTGGCAACATCCAATAAAGGGATTATTAGAAACTAAGCAGTTTATTCAGTTGCTTGAAAAAACGCCGTTCATTCTTCCCGTAGGTGAATGGATATTGCGCACAGCCTGCCAGCAAGTTAAGAACTGGCAAAATAAAGATTTGCCAAGGCTGCCTATCGTGGTTAATCTTTCAGTGCTGCAATTTCACAAGCAATCTATTAGCCAATTAATTGCCGACATTTTAGCAGAAACCCAATTGGAACCGGTTTATTTAGAGCTTGAGTTATCTGAATCTGTTCTTACCGAGTCAGCCAATATTATGCAAGAAATTGAGGCGTTAAAAAATTTAGGTATTAATTTAATCATTGATGACTTTGGCAAAGGCTACTCTAGCTTGGCAAATTTGACACGTTTGCCCATAAGTAAAGTTAAAATTGACCGATCTTTGATTGGTAAAAATCAGTTGAAAGAGCAAGATAAGATTATTTTAGAAGCCATCATTGGATTAGCTCACCGTTTACAGCTGCAAGTGGTTGTTGAAGGGCTTGAAGGTATTTCACAAGTGAATTTATTACGCATCCAGGAAGCTGATGCTGTGCAGGGCTATTATTTTAGTCATCCATTATCTGCAAATGATTGCGAACAATTATTAAGTGAAAAAACTGATGATGAATCGTAAAAGCGATGTGATATTAACGATGTTTCAAAATTTTAAGAGTAGCCCTGTGAGGAACATAAGGTGCCCATCTCATGATGATATCCTTAACAAAATCCTAAACTTGGGTTGATGTCTAAACGCACTAAATCGAGTAACTGCTGGTCAGTCATTTCAGTTAATAATGGCTCTCCATTCACCTGTAGTGCATCCGACGCCAACGATACGCAATTTATGCCATAAGCTCCCTCAATATTAGGGCGTACTCAATATGTTTCCATTGTTAAACCAACTAGAATCGAATGCCATCTTAATTGTTGTTCCTACAGATGGCTTGGCTGTAAAAAATTATGCCTGATACCTTAGGGTAGCTTGCTAAATCTTTAAATTACTCATTCCTTTTTGACAGTCTGGTTCCGTAGCTAGTTCAGGATCCTGATATAAAGCATCAATAATTAATGGATTTAATAAATGCGTATAATGTATGGCTGCTTGTAATTTCTTTAATGTGTGGGGTTGATGAGTTAATTCTCTATTTTCGAGTTTCTGTAATAAAGGTTGAAGTAAAACATTGCGATGTTCCGTCCACAAAGTATCTAATGATTGGTTTTCCTTGAGGCAATCAACAGGGAATGTTTTCGATTCATTAAGGCATTCAACAGCTAAAAATTCTAATTCTAACTGCTCCTGAATCGCTGAAGGAAGCTGGGCGTATTGATTTAATTTGTTTTGGATTTCAATAAGTCGAAACTGAAGGTGGGGACTTTCTGCAGTCAGGTTTTGGCAATAGGTTATGATGAGTTGGTTTAATTTGGCGATAATGAACTCATGGGTAAGATGTTCCCGTGTGCTTGATTCAAAACGAGTGCCATCACGCCATAGTTTTCGGATTTTCTTTTTTATGGACTTCTTGCAGGGCTGAAGTGCTTTAAATAAATCCGGAAAATTAATGTCTCTATTATGTTCTTTAAGCTCAGATGGTTTTTTAAATTTCGAGCGTGTTACCTCTCCTGAAAGTTCGGTGCAAATGAGAATCAGTGCAAAGATATCGGTCGATTTACTGACTAATTTGTCGGTATAACTAAGGTAATGGTCTGGCGGCATATATAAGGGTGTACCTAATTGTTCTCTGGTTATTTTTTTAAAGGTGGCGAAGGCAAAATCAATGAATTTAAATGCCTGAGGCGCTGAGGGGTCAAAGATAATATTCTCCGGTTTAATATCACGATGAACGAGCTCATTTTCATTATTTCCGAGAAATTTAATTGCATGTATTTGTTGCGCATAACTCTGAAATAAGCGTCGGCATAGTAGTAAATAGTTTAATACGGAAAAGCTATTCGAGTAGAGTGCTTGCCATTCAATAAAGTCGAGTAAATTTTTACCCCGTTGCTTGCGTATCATTAGATGAATTGAGTTGTCTAAATCAAAGGCTGGATATTTCGCGGCAAGATGGGAAATAAGCTGACTTTTTTCTTGTTCGGTTTTCAAAAAAAACTTATGGCTAAGGTATTGTTTCCAATTAATTTTGCTCGTGTGAATTGCTGATTTTAATATTCGAGTTTTTTCAGGAGATTTCACTTTGTATTTAACATCTTGGGAGGTAATCTTCCATACACCCAGTATTTCTCGGACTTCAGCGGTAGCACCTTCTCCCAAAGTCTTGTCTGAAGCCACAGCAAGATAGCGATGATTTAAACCTTTTTTATGAACGGGTAAGCTCTTATCTGGTTTATGAAAAGCGAGTAGATATTGTTGGGGTGCGATATAGGTGCCTTGAGCTGGATAACTTATTTGTGAACTGAATAAAAACGTTTCTGGATAGCTCTTCATCAATGCACGCACTATGGGTTCTTGTTTAGCTTGCGTAAAATCAATTTTTTCGTTCATGATTTAACCTGATCATTCAAAATAGCAGTGATATCATTTCAATAGATTAAGGTCAATTAAATCAGTTGGCTTACAAGGTATTTTAATATCCTCGTCGATTGCCAAAAGAAATGTTTTATTTTTAAAGGAGACGGTTCAAGTCCACAAGTACTGACACACTTTAATTAAACAAATAAGCATTGTAGTATCTCCTCAATTGCTCCTGTTCGATTTCATGACAAGTTGTTACTATTTTCGAGACTCCTTTTTTTGTCATTGCGGTTTATATTCAATAAACCGTTATCATTTGATACACGGTGTTCGCAATATTTTATCCATCCACTAGATTCCATTGGTTCTGGTCGGTTTGGAAATTCATATTTCCATCAATTATACAATACACTAATCTCTTGTACCGCTAAGGCTTGGGTGTTAACTACCCATAAATAAAAGCAGTTTTGTCAACAGAGTCATCCATGCCGTGCTTTAGTTGTCTAGCCTATTTATATAAGCAATACCAGCTGCTGGACTGCGCCAATCATTTCATTATGTTTGTGAATATTCTTCCTGGAAGGAAAGTTGCTTAACGCTATATATCATCCAGTGTTTATGATATTATTTTTTACAAGCCGCCCACAAAGATGATTTTTGTTTGAAATTAAAAGCAATTAAGATAATTGCTCGTATAAGACGGTTTAATTTGGAAGAGAATATGCAAAAGGATTCAGGAAAAAAGATTGCAATTGTAACTGGCGCAAGTAGTGGAATAGGAAAGGAAATCACTCATTTTCTATCAATTAAATTAGGTTATGAAGTTATTTTAATAGCGCGCGGTATGGAGCGACTGGAAAATGTAAAAAATGAATTCCAAGAAATTAAGCCGGATATTGCACTTAAATTAATTAGTTGTGATGTTTCGGACTATCAAAATCTCCAAAAAACTTTAATACCTCTAATAGAAGCTGAAGACCGAGTTGATTTATTAGTTAATAGCGCAGGGTATGTAAAAAGAGGTAGCAGCGAGCTGTGCCATAAACGAATTTGAAAAGATGCTTAAAACTAATTTTAGATAATATAGACCTATTATCTAAAAATGATTTATCAGAAATAAATTTTCAGGTTTTGTATGAACATCCTGATGTAATTTATTGATAATGACAAATTGTTACGTAGCTCATGTCAAATAAAGACAGATTTTGCAGATAAAAAAACTCTGTTTTAATAACATTGATGAATTTCAATCGAGTATGAATTCTATTTCAAAAAAAACACCAATATATATAGATTCAGATCTAGGAAATGTCTTGCTATGAGAGTATGAAGCAAAAAAATTATATGATTCGGGTTATAAAGTAATTTTTTATCGACTGGAAAAAATAAAACTTCCATTACAAAGCCAGACTGGATTCTAGATATAGTTGATAAAGCTCCACCTTTTTAGGATTTTTTAATGATAATAAATGATGTTAATAGTGATTATTTAGATTTAAAATTCAGAAATGAACTAATTGAATTAATTCATTTTATTCGAACTCCACTCGCATCTATAAAAATTGGCAGTGAAATTTTAAAAGATATTTTACCGATCTTACTAAACGTATATAAAAACTCTTCCCAGCAAGTATCAAATAATGATGTAGTTATTGGTGGCGACAAGTTGAGTAAATTATATTCTGTTATAGATAATATATTAGTTGAGGCTAATCGAATTAGCGAATATATGAAAAAAATAGAAAATCATGGGCTTACACAAAAATAATATTGAGGAAAAATAATGAATACGGATTTTAAGTGCTTTTCCTTTAAATCTAGAATAATTTTAATCGATGATAATGAATCTTTTTTAAATAATTTAAGCTTTAAATTAACCGACAATTACTTAGTTGAAACTTATAGCGATCCTCATCAAGCATTAGATGATATTGTTTCAAATTATCATGGCAATTTAATATCAACATCGCATAATTTTTTATCTGAAATTGAAAACGAGGATGATGAGATTTGTTATTCTGTTGATTTCCCTAAAATTATTGATTTATCTAAAAATTCGCACAGAACTAATACTATTAGTGTTGTCATCGTGGATTATTCTATGCCTCAAATGGATGGGATAGAATTTTGCAAAAAGTTAGCCCATCTTCCTATTCTTAAAATAATGCTAACGGGTCATGCTGATTTTAGACTCGCTGTTGATGCATTTAATAATGGGATAATTGACAGGTTTCTTGTTAAAGATACACAGTTTATGTTTGAGGAAATTGTTAATGGAATTGATGTAATGGAAAAGCTTTTTTTTGAAAAGCTTTCTTACCCTTTACTTACTTGTTTTTCATCAAAAAAAGAAACCCCTGTGGTTTCAAAGGAATACACGAATCATTTCAAGAGGGTAATTAACGAGTTAAACGCAATAGAATTTTACATACTAAATCCCCTGGGAAGTTACCTGCTAATTAGTGAAAATGGAGAAAAATATTATTTTATTGTTTTGTTAGATAGTCAATTAGATGAATATATCGATATTGCTATGGATATGAGAGCTCAACCAGAAATAATTAACAAAATGACTAAAAAAACACATGCACCTATTTTTATTGATGAAATGGATTATAAATTACCAGTCTCTAATTGGGATTCTATATTATGCCCAATACAGAAAACAAATAATTATTTTTATTGCGTTTTTCCGGAAAAATTGAGAAGTACTGAAAAATTATCTTAAATTTATTTCGGTTTTAATCGAATAAAATATTTTTATGGAGTTGTGAGCGTGTATTTATTGCAATATTTAAATGATGAGAAAAGAGTTTAAATTGGTATCGTAGAAAATAATAAAATCTATCCGTTAGATACTACAGATAATCTTTACCAATTGATCATGCATTCGCTCACACTTAAAATTGATTTTATTACTTTCAGCGTTTACAAGCTGCTGTATTTCATGACCATACCCGAGATATTTCTCAAAAAGACCTTGGCCAACAGTTTAAAAGGAAAAGACTACCATTGAGCGTTGGTATCATAGCCATTATCAGGAGCAAGCAAGGGAACTGATGATCACACCATGTCCCTGGTATTGGCATCGATGAACATTTTTTAGCCGAAAGTAGGGATTTTCAACAACCCCCTGTGACCTTAAATGCATATTAAATTAGTGGATTTATAGTACTAATCCACTAATTATTCTTTCCTCATACCAAAAAAGCAAACTATGAATGCAAGTAATGAGCAAACAAAAAGGAACCACATCGATGAGCTATAACCTCGAATGAACATGTCTCTGCTGTAACCAATAGTTTTATTTATGATAGAAATACTTGAAGCAAGTGTATAATTTATTGAAAAATGATAAAAGATTGATACCCCGACACTTAACCCTATTGCACCACCAATATTATGCATTGTCCATGCTGATCCCATTGCAACAGCTCCTATATTTTCAGGGACGGATGAGAGTGACGCGACAGTGGATGGTCCTAATATAAATGCCCAACCAATTCCCATTATTAAAAAAGCTATTAAAATTTGTGTGAGACTACTTGAAATGCCAAATTGAGACTGAATCAAGGAAGAAACTAAAAAAAGTAAAAATCCAAAGAGTATAATAACTCTTGGTCCAAATCTATCTACTAATTTTCCTGCGATTGGAGACATTATAGCTACCATTGCAGTAGTTGGTAACAACATCAATCCTATGACTAAATTGTTCTTGTTTAGAACGGTATGTAAATACATCGGCATTAAAAAAAATGCCAAGCAGTAAAATATAGCTAATGTAAAGGTTGCCACAATACTACTAATAAACATACGGTTAACAAAAAAACTAAATTGTATTATTGGATTTGAAACATTTTTTTCTATAAAATAAAAAGCAATAAAAAGTAAAAAAGATAAAGCTAATAATGAGAGAGTCAGTGGGGAAGTCCATCCTTCATGAGGACCAATATTTAGCCCTAAAATTAAACATGGAAGCGCTATTAACAATCCTATCAACCCGAACCAGTCCAAACTTAAACTTTGATTTTTTTCTTTAGACTCTTTGACATTTAACGCTGTAATTAAAATACCAATTATAGCTAACGGTACATTGATAAGAAATATCCATTTCCAGTGAAATAAACCAACTATAAAAGCACCAATTACAGGCCCCGCTGCCAAACCAAGACCATTGATACCAAATAATAAACCAATAGCTTTGCCACGTTGGTCTTCGGGAAAGGCATTAGATACTATAGCACCTGAAGTTGTATAAAGAATTGCACAAGATAGTCCTTGTAAGAATCGAAATATTAAAAGTTGTTCAAAGTCTATTGATAATCCTGCCCCTAAAGATGAGAGTGCAAACAAAGAGATACCAGTAAGAAGTATTTTTTTTCGACCGTATAAATCTGCTAATCTCCCTGAAATAACCATAAAGGTAGATAAAGCAATAATAAAGACATTAATGACCCATTGGAGTTGACTAACACTACATTTGAACGTTGCTTGAATTGCTGGCAACGCTGTATTTACAACGGTAAAATCTAAACATCCCATAAAACTTGCAATACCAACACCAATTAACACCCACCATTTTTGATCTATACTAAATTTTGACACGGAAATCCTTGAATATAATTTTACATTTATAAGTTTGCTCTTTGCATCATTAATAGCTTTTTTTTCCTAAAGGCATTAGTGGCACATTATAACTTTTTAAATTTAGTCAATCAAATTGTACTAATTGCAACCACATGTGTAAAAATGTCCGCCAAGATGGCTTATTTTACTTTTAAAAATAGAACCTGTGAAATATAATTCCTGTCCGGTTATTTTGAATACAAATATGGCAAATATCATTGAGATTAATGGGGGTGAACTGTCTCATAAAGCGATTATTGATTTGGCTAAAGGTCATGTCAACGCTTTAGTACTAAAGGACTTTTACGATGTTACATTGTTGTCTAGGGTTTGCGAAAATATTCTGGGATCTACAAATAAAGGGTCTCTGTATCATGCTAAAGAATTTGAAAGGATAGGACATGCATATTCTGAAGTAAGCTCGGCTGCACAAAAAGAACTTTACCACTCTAACGTTGAAAAAAATAATATAATAATTAGAAATTTTTTTCCCCAAGGAAATGATCCCATGGAAAAGTTTCATTTATTGCTTAATAATGCTTGGCCTAAAGGTGCCAGTCTTCTTGAGCTTGAGTCTCAAAAATGTTTTGCTGGAATATGTAGAATCCTTAATCCTAATATTAGTTTAGATCCACATATAGATAAAATAGAACGAAATTTTTTGAATCATGAGCTTGTTTTAGAATCCCAATTATCTGCAAATCTCTATTTAAAAATGCCTTCGTCAGGTGGAGAAGTGGATTTTTGGAATTTGGAGCCTACCGATGAACATTATGAAAAATTGAAGGGACAACGACATTATGGAATAAGTCGGTATGATTTACCTCCTCCCGATACTACGTATAAGCCAAGCGCCGGAGAATTGTTGATACTAAACTCCAGAAAAATTCATGCTGTAAAATACTCTAAGCTTGAAAAGCGAATCACTTTAAGTTGTTTTATAGCATTTTCCGGTAATAATGAACCTTTACGCTACTGGAGCTAATATGAAAAAAGCACAGTTTCGTTATAAATTAAAAAATTACTCTGTATCTACTCCTGAATCAAAAAAAATTATTTTACTTATTAGTGTAGGCCAGGCCTATCATGAAGAAAAATATTTGCTTGCTGCTGTTAATGCGATAAACAAAGAAAAATTTGGTTTCTGTACTATTGCTCTGGCTGATTCTCTTCAACGTCATAATTATAGTCACATAAATGGTCATGAGTCAGCATACGCGATAGCTTTAAAAAATGGACAAGATTGGCTGGAACGAAATTTGTCTATAATCAATTCTCTTGATATCCCTTTTGAAATTATACACTGGGATCAATGGCTTGCAGACGAGAATTACTTACAATGTCAAGATGCTATAGATTTTGCTTATACCAATGATCATAATTATAAATATAGCATCGATTTTACGATTGATTCATTTATTGAAAGAACCTCAAAAAGAGAGTGTTTTGTAGACAAGAGTATAGATACTCTTAGAAGCTCATGTTTACAATATCTTAAAGAAGAATGCGCAATTATAATGCCTTTATGGGCAACTTTAAATTATGATTATGTCATTTATCCAAAACCAATGACTAAGGCGATGGAAACCACACATTATATGTTCGTAGCTCAACTTAGTTCAAAAGTTAAATGGTTATCTATAAACTTTAAATAATCAACATTCTTCAAAAATATATAACTTTCTTTCTTTTCAATTTTTCGCATTAACTGCTCCCAATGATTAATGAAAGTTTATAATCTGATTCATTAAGGAATACAGAAAAATGTGTTTATATTTGATTTGATTGACAGTATTATTACAAGCATATAAATCTATAGAGGAAAAACATCTTTCAAAATTTCTCTACCAATTTTAATGGATGCTAATGCAGTGCGAGTAAAATGTAAGAAGTCTATCATTTCTTGTTCTAAATTATAACATGACATACAGTTACCATTAAATTAAAGGGAATTGTTAAGAGAACTGGTTATATTTTCAGTTTTATTCACTAAGCAGCTATTTTTAAGTTTCAATAGTAAATAAAATTCCTCATCAAAATTTTCATGAAAACCTTTAACAACACTATCTCTCATTAAAATGTTCTCCGCCCATTTCTTTAATTTAGGAAAATTTTCTAGAAGGTGAAGATCAAACTGTTGAGAGAGTCTGTCAAATCTTTTAAATAATGGGGCGTACGCAATGTCAATCATGCTAAAATCATTTCCATTGAAAAAAGGTTGTGCGTCTATTTCATTCTCTAAAATAGCGAGCTTCTTATCAACTCCAGAGCGTTGCTGTTCAAAGGATAAGTTATTAGCAGTCAGAGTCATGTTGTAAGCATCAAAAACTAATGCACTACTCCATTCAATCCAAGATTTATTATATGCACGTTTTATAGGATCCAAAGGATATAGTTTTTTCGGTGAGATTTCGTCTAAAAATTCATTAATTACAGAGGATTCAAAGATTATAGTATCGTCAACTTTCAACAGCGGAACTTTGCCGAGAGGAGATAACTTCAAAAACCAATCTGGTTTATTACGAATATCAACATAAACTCGTTCACATAGGATATCGTTTTCATTTATCAATATATTGGTGCGCTCCACAAAAGGACATATACGAAAACTATATAATGTTAAATGCATTTTATTACCTTATCTCCGAATAGAAACATATCTCTATGTTAAATTTCTTGACATTATAAACGTTATGAGGATAATTGCATAGAATTTAGTTGCTTTGTTACGGACAGATTCCGCTTTAGCCTGTAGGCACTTAATGAAAAATTTTTTTTATCTCTGCTTTTTTCTTAGTCAATCGTTAATTTCATCAAGTTTTGCTAGTGATGATACCATTCTTAAGATTGCTATTATCTTAAAGAATAATAATGTTCCACCATATACTTCCGAACGTTATATTAACTTTTACAAGCGGGGTATTACTACAGCCGAATTCTATGGGCGACAGCTCGGGTTATCAATTCAATCAAAATATTGGGTAATGTCTGATATCCCTCATTTTTCTAAGCAAGTTAAAGAAATAAAAAAATGGGAACCAGGTTTGATAATTGGCCCCAATTATTCTAATTCTTTTTTACTTCTTCGAAATTATTTTAAAGATATTTTAGTTCTTTCTGCCTATGCAAATGATCAAAGCATCTCCTCGTTGCCATCCAATTTTCATACCCTAAATCCGCTAAATATAGAATATGCTCAGGCTTTTACTAACTTTGTTAGTAAAGAGTTTCCTCATTCAGGGGTTACAATTATAGTGGATAAAAGTTGTAAAAGTTGTTACTCATTAAGTCAATATTTTGCTTCTGCTTATAAAAATGCTTGCCCAGAAAATTATATTAAGGTTATTCCTCTTGATAAAGATGATAATGGGGTTACTTCCAACTCTCGCTTATTTAAAGAATCATACGAAAATAAGATTATACTAATGTTAACAACTACCGATGATGCGGTTACTTTAATACCCAAGCTATCAGATCGTGTTAAGAAGCCCCTGAAATTTATTGGTGGTGATTCTTGGGGCTCCTCTATAGATAGTAAATTAGGGAGTGTAAGAACTATTGCAAGCTATCAGACATTTCATATTATTCCGCGCTCTGTTAAGCAAAATTCTCCAGAGTTAAACTTATTTATGCAAAATTATAAATCAGTTTATAAACAACAAGCTGTTGATAATGTTACATACGCTGTGTTTTCAACAATTAAATCAGTTTTTCGCTCACTAGATAAATGCTTATCTTTAAACAATGAAAGTATGAAAGAAAGAATCCTACGGTGCTATTTGAAACGACTGAGTTTAAATCCAAATGCTTTTAGACCAAAAAATTTTACTATTGAAAAATTTATTTCGAATGGAGCCGTATTGATTGCTACTATTCCATCTGAAAAAAAATTTTATTGTAATAGAAAGATAAATGAATAGGTCCACTACATTAACGCAACAAATTAAACAGAAAATAACCTGTAGAATAATTTCAGGCTCTTTGTTATTTATTGCGATGTTTTGTGCTATGACTATTTACGATGCATATGAAAACTATAAACGTATTAATAAATCCACGTCCTTCNNCGTCCTTCAAAACTGCGGAGTTATCTGAATATATTACATCTCAAAAATTAATTGGAAATGATCAAGCTATTTATGCTCGCTTAAAAAACATTAGCCATGGGGTTATCAAATATGAGTGGATAAAACCAGATGAAGCTAACTTTTCAAGTAATGATAATTTTAACAAGTTATTATTACACTCTGTATTTAATTGGATTTTTATTCACCCAATACCTCTAATCGGACTAGAAAATATAGGCTATATAAAAGCCTCTGGTTCTTTAATAAATGATACGGATATGCTTTATAATTTTTTCTTCCGAGGAAGCATTCTTCTTTTGTTTTTTATTTGGATGTTAATAATACTTTATCCTTTATCTCGTAAGATTCCAGAAGAGTTATTTGTTGAACCTGTACGTAAAATATTACACTTATTAGACGAATCCCAGTCAGATGTCAATTCTTCTAAAATCGCGATTCCTTTAGCTGTGGAATTGCAATCAATACAGACAGAGCTATTAAATCTAATTGAAAAAAGCAAAGAGGAGTCTCAAAAAGAAGCTTTTTTAACTATTGCTACTCAAGTTGCTCATGATATTAGATCTCCGCTAGCAGCAATTAATACTGCTTTATTTGACTTATCATCATTACAAGAATGTAAAAGAGTTTTAATTAAAAGTGCTACCAAACGTATAAACGATATTGCAAATAATCTATTACTTCACTCCAAAAAATATAAAAATATGTTCCAAAATGAGGTGAGTCTTGTTAATTCTTCAGAGCTTGTTTTTACAATTTTGCAAAACATAATTCTAGAAAAGAATTTTGAATACTCAAAATCAAATGTACAAATGGAATTAATTATCTCTTCGGATACATATGATAATTTTGCAAATCTTAACATTAGCCTTTTTCAGGGAGTATTATCGAACTTAATCAATAATAGTATGGAGTCAATAAAGGATGAAGGGCTCATAATTATCAGTCTTCACAACTCAAAAAATAACATTATTATTGATATAACAGATAATGGTTGTGGTATACCTGAAAATCTAATATCAAAAATTACTTACCCTGGATATAGTTATAATAAACCTAATGGGGCAGGTTGTGGTCTATCTAATGCAAAACAATATATTGAACAACTTAATGGGAAGCTTTCTATTGAGTCGTCAGTAGATATAGGAACAAAAGTTTTAATAGAATTACCTAGAGCGACAACTCCAAACTGGTTTTGTAACACTATATTATTAAATAATTATAAAAATATAGTAATTGTAGATGATGATTTCATGATTCATGATATATGGAATAAAAAATTTAAAAATTACTCATATATTGAAATTATTCATTTTAATAGAGCATCGGATTTGAATGTTAATGTTCTTGCTGATCTGGAATTAAATGCTACCTTATTCTTAATTGACTATGAGTTTATTAATGAAACTCTCAATGGACTTGATTTAATAGAGGATCTTAATTTATCAAATAATTCATATTTGGTGACTGGTGCCTTCGAAGAAGATAACCTTAGAGAAAGATGTAATTCATTAAGTGTTCAAATAATTCCTAAAAATTATGTTCCATATATTCCCATAGAAAAAACTAGTTTAGCATCGAATCATATAATACTTATTGATAACGATGAAATGATTCGTACGATGTGGACATTTGCTGCAGAGGATAGAGGTTTAGATATTTCAACATACTCTTCTTATAGTGATTTTGTAGTGGATTTCGATAAGTTTCACAAAGATACTCCTATATATATTGATTCAAATCTAGGCGAGCAAACTAAAGGAGAAGAGTACGCTAAAAAGTTATATGATCAAGGTTTTAAAGAGCTTTATATAACCACTGGTTATCAACGTTACTCTTTTAATGAAATGCCATGGATAAAATCCGTATTGGGCAAGGATGTACCTTTCTAATCGAAGCAATACTTGAGTATACTTGTTCAGTAATGGTTTTAAGTTGGTTTTGGTAACTTTGAAAATTACAGAACTCGTGTTAGGGTGCTGTGCTATTAAATGTGAGTACCCCATCAGTGCCTCTCAGAGGTCGTTTATTTTTTGAACTGCACGTAACTACTTGATATGTATTGGTGGGCCCACAAGGACTTAGACCAACGGATTATGAGTCTGTAAAATAGGGGTTTAGCACGTTTTATCAAATTTTAAATTCTTTCAAAAACCTTTAAATCAACGTTTATAAGCCATAATTTGCCATATTAAAATTTATTAGCTTTAAATAAAGTGTCTACATGGCGTCTACATGGAATTTTAGGGGTAAATTATGGCGGAAGCTGAAAAGGGTATTTAATTAACCAAACGATCGTTGATAAACTCGAACATATTCCCGGAAAAACCCAAACGTTTTATCATGATAATGATTTAAAAGGCTTTGTTTTAAGAATTACTTATGGTGTCAAAAGTTTCATTGTTGAAACCAGAATCAACGGTAAGGTTAAAAGAGTGACCTTAGGCAAATAGGTAACTTAACGGTTGAAGAAGCCAGAAAGCAAGCCAAAATCCTTTTGGGCAATGTGGCCAGAGGTGATGATCCTATTGCAGCGAGTAGGTTGGGTCATTTTGACCCAACATTTGGAGAGGTTTGATAGATTATTTGTTGGGTCAAATGACCCAACCTACTCGCTAGAGTTTAAAATGGACTTAGCTATTCTTAAGCATAAATTTTATGTGAGGGATGCATGGGACGTGGGTTTGCATGATATTGATATGGTGACATTCCAACCTGATGATAATGTTATTATACCCGCAGACGAAATTGATCCACCGGTGAAAAAGCTGCTTGCATACCTTAACGAGATGAAGAAGGGGGTTTAAAAATAACTAGGACAAGTAATGCTTTGTTAAAAGATAAGTTATTATTGTGGTAAAAGTTAAGGTAATGGCTGATATTATTATTGTTGTTGCCTGTTTAAATAACCAAGATGTGTGCCAGCTAGTTCTCTTGATTCCTGATAGTTTTGAGTTGAATTTTAAGGTATTTTCATTATAAATACCCTTAAGTGTAGATTTCATTTCTTCCTGTACTTGGTTTTTGGCCGGTAGAAGTGTACTACCACCTGCAGCAGGCGAGAGTAATTTTTTATTAAGCTCTGTCTCTAAATGTTCTTGCAATGTAATTTTGTAATCTTTAAATATTTTTTTTAACCTATTTGTGCCTAAGCACGTGTATACTTTATTATCTTTTCCGTTAAAAATTTCTAATATAAGATTTTTAGTCTCTTCGGATGATTTCTTATAGGAACTAACCGCAGCATCTCTTATCATCACAATAGTATTACCACTAGCAAGCATTCCTTTGGCGGCTTGTTGTCGAGTAATAACATTATAACTTTCGATGAATTCTTTTTCTGTATTTTTTACGTTTTCATTTAACTGAGTTTCAATAAAAATGAATTTATCTTTTAAACACATTTTTGGGCTCTATTCTTTATACCTCTTTACATTATAGTTTAAATCTAAAACAGACCTTATATAATGTTTTTGGTTGTTCGGCTCAAATGCTTAAGATCAAGAGGTTTTAAAAAATAGGGGTGAGCTTTCTTTAAGTTGAATTTAGTTTAAAAATACAAGAAATGGGGTTACAAACTGGTTACATTTTTTCTTTAGTTTCTTTTGATTTTGGATCGCCACCATGTAAGTCCTAGATTTACATGGTGGCCAGAGGCGGAATCGAACCACCGACACGAGGATTTTCAATCCTCTGCTCTACCGACTGAGCTATCTGGCCCCAAGGGTTGCTATTAGACTCTAAGCCGGATTTTGAGTCAAGAGTTTGTTGGTGTTTTTTTTGAAAATAATTTTTTCTGATATGCAATTGCAATCTGAGCGCCAAGAAATGCATTGCTTTTAATCAATTCTATATTTGCTTCCAGGCTCTTGCCAGCAGTGAGCTCTGCAATTCGTTTCAGTAAAAAGGGAGTTACTGCTTGACCATTAATTTGTTTTGCTTCCTGGTGAGCCTGTTGGATGAAGGGACTTATTTCAGAGTCAGAAATTTCTGCCTCAAAAGGGATGGGGTTTGCAATCACGATACCGTTATGCATTTTCAATTGCCTTTGAAAAGTCATTAACTCTGCAACTTCCTCAGCTGAATCTAAACGATGCAAGACAGGAATACCACTTGAACGGCTGTAAAAGGCCGGGAATTCATCTGTTGCAAAGCCAACAACTGGGACTCCATGGGTTTCCAGTACTTCAAGCGTTTTAGGCAAGTCAAGAATAGATTTGGCACCAGAGCAGATAACAGTGACTGGTGTAATCGACAACTCTATTAAATCCGCTGAAATATCAAAATTATGACCCACTTCCTGATGTACCCCGCCAATACCCCCAGTGACAAATAACGGTAAGTTAGCAAGGTGTGCGCAAAACATAGTGGCAGCAACGGTTGTACTCGCTGTCATTTTCCGACTTAAAACATAGGCAATATCACGACGTGATGCTTTAACCACATCGTTATCCTTTGCCAGACGTTCCATATCTTTTTCATCTAAACCAACATGAATTTTGCCTTGATAAAGTGCAATTGTTGCCGGAATAGCCCCTTGAGCACGAATAATCGCCTCAACCTCCAAAGCGGTAGTAATATTATCAGGATAGGGCATTCCATGAGAAATTATGGTCGACTCGAGCGCAACAATTGGTTTATTGCTTTGAATGGCTTCGGTGACTTCATCATTAATGTGCAACAAATCATGATACATAATGTCGTCCTTAATCTTTTGCTACAAATCCTGATGGTTTTTCCGAGCCTTCACCAAAGAAATATTTTTGCAGTTCGTCTTTTAAAAAATCGCGGGATTTTGCTTCAATCAGATTCAGGCGATATTCATTTATCAGCATGGTTTGATGGGATAACCACATATTCCAGGCCTGTTTTGAGACGTTATTATAGATTTTTTCGCCCAAGGGTCCTGGAAAAGGTGCTTTTTGCATGCCTTCTGCTTCCTGGTTTAACTTACAACAAAATACGGTTCTGCTCATATTAGGCCTTAAACTATTTTAGGTGCTTCATTATGCGCGAATCCTTCATTGAGTCCAAGAAAAAAGCGTCTAATCAGCCCTACTTTTAACCTGTGCCTGTAAAATATGTTGCGAAAGCAATTGCTCCTGATCAGCCGTTAAGCCATCAAAAGCCACGGAAGTGCGATAATTACCTTCACTTTGGTATTGACTATATACGACCATGGCATCAAGAATTATGGGAATCATTTTAGGTTTAGTGTAAATGACAATTTTTAAATTCGTTTTTTCTTTAAGCAGCTCGGGCGTTTTGAAGGCCATTCCACCAAGGCTTATATTAACCTTTCGCAATTGAATTTTTCCGGCCATTAACATTTGACGGGATAAATAATCAATTTTCGCATTTAAGAGGTTGAGATAATGCGCTAAGGCCGGTTCTTTGATGCCTATGGCCTGGGTCAACTCGGATAGCTCGTAGTCAATGTTTTGAAAGTATTGCGCCGCTTCCATATATTTTTGCCCATTAGTACCTAAAAGCTGGTTGGTAATAGACAAATCCGAGCAAAACTCTCCCGGAGCTACGACACGATAATCGAAATATATATGATCATCGATGCGAAAATGTTGACGCCGTTCATGTATTGGCATAATCACTCCATAATATGCAATGTAATCAGATAGTCCCTATCGTCATACTTTCAATATAATTAATATTATTACTTACTGTAGCATCATTTACTGTATGTTTAACCTGAGAATGAGGAACTTGTCGTTCTAAGGATCGTTTATATTTCCTATGTTTAAGGGAAACATGATGGGCAGGGATATTTACTTGCAGCATTAAATACCGTGCAATATTATAAAAGCCTGCATTTGCAGAAGTTAAAAATGAATTGTTGGGCATATAGCGCAAAAAAATCCATTTAATCAATTCACCATCCACTGGCACTATCCTTTTAAATACAACTCGACTTATTTATAACTATAGACTTTGTTTTACAAATTGGTGAAAAATATGGGATTTTTTTATTTTTGAATTTGAAAATATAAAGTGACAAGTAATTAAAATATTGAAACAAGACGGTACTTGATTACGATAATCCGAATTTATTCATGATATATAAAGAACAAGACATTGATGACTCCGCGAACAAGTTCGCGGAATATTGTTTATTTGTGAGGACTTCAAGCATAAACTGAATTATGGATTTATTCTTTTTTGGCTCGCGTCTTTTTCTATAGTGTCACTTTTAAATACTTTGTTGACGTGTACTCTGTTTTTCCTGGTTTTAATAAAAAAGCAATTGGCTTGCTGTGCTTTCTTCTCCCCAACCTCAGGTGTATTGCCTGTATTTATAGTGGTCTTAATCGAGTTGGGATTATTAACTAACGCGTTAGCATTTGGGCTTATTTGCTTTAGAGGGCTAACTTTTGGATTCCCGGGCACTTGTAGTAATTTATTCTTAATAAGCTGGGGTGAATTAGTTGATGTTTTAGGTGTGTTGCCATTTATATTAGTATTGTTTTTAAAGGTATTAGCCTCTGTATCAGTTTTTTCAACGTGAGCTTTATTTTCAGGAATAGATTTAACCTCCATAGTAACAACAGGAGTATCTTTAACAATCATAGAACTCGTGCCTGCTGAGTTTGTTGTGTTGTTAGTATTTATTACGGTGGTATTCATATTGGTAGACTTATTGTTGGGAGCACTTGATGTGTTCATAAACATGGTCTGTGCCTGAAGCGTGGCAGTCCCTTTATTTGACGCCGCAGAGTTTGAATCAATCAATAGAGTATTCGAAGCAAAAGATTGTGTTTGGCTATTACTCGGAGCTTGAGAAGACAAAGAGTTGCTAGCGCTATTTGGATAAATTTTATCCTGATGGCTCATGAGAAAATCTGCAAAATTCACACTTTCAGTAGTTCCTAACAATTTACTGATGGCTTCATTCCTAATGAAACTTAGCTGAGGCATATACCTTTGAAACTCTGAAGTATCGATTTCTATTTTTTTAAGTCGTATATGGGCAGGACTGGTTACCCTATCAACCCGGTATGATGTGAAAGTTATTAAGTGGAGGAATTTGCGGTGCCATGGTGCTTTCTTCCAATCCTCATTTAATAATGCGCTTTCAATTGACTTAGAGACCTTTTTAAAAAAAGGCACTGAACATTCTTTAAACGTTTTATCTGCTAATTTCTCAGCAAGCCTGACTAAACGGGTTTCTTGGGTATCTCTGTTGGTAACCTTATCAAAAATTATGTTAGCTTTATCTAATAAATCTTTTCCATTGTAAGGAGACACTAACAAGGCATTAATTTCATTCACATCAGCATCGATATCAACTCCCAAGGTTGCTGTTGGGATTTCTTTTTCTATTCTTGAATAAAATAACTCAACAGGCTCATTTCGATATTTTAACAAATTTTTAAATTGGGTAATGCTTAATCTTTTAGTTGGATCTTCTCTCATCAGCTCTTGAGATAGCAGCGATAGATTAATAATTGCAGGTGAGGGCTTGGTAAAAAATGATGCTGGTGAGCGTGAGGGATTCAGAAACTCATCAGGTAATTTCTCAAACTGACTTAATATCAGAAATTCTCGTAAAGCCATACCCAGCTGATAAGCCATGAATTCTGGCATAGTAACTTTAGTTCTAAAAGCAGCTAAATAGTTGAAGCCATCCCCTTGAGGATTTATGCACTTTTTATATTCTTCAGGAGCATAAAGGGGACTGCTACGAACCTGAAGAACGCGAGGGTTTTCCTCGGTAATTAAGGTTTTTCGATCACTAATTAAAACTCGATTATTATGGGCCAGGAAATTAGTGAGTTTAATATCTGGATGATAGACTTTGGACTCAATGAGCTGGGCGCAAAAATCAGCCAGTTGTTCAAAATAATGTGCTGTTTGAGGCGCTACGTCTCTTATACGATTTTTTATTCTAAGATTCTGTGCTACATCTCTTAAGCTTCCCTGATTTGCTAATTGACTCAAAACAACCGGTCGATATTCAATTTTATTTTCATGATTAAATACCATCATGAATACAGCAAATTCCTTAACAAAATATTTAGAAATTGGCAGAAAATGTAAAGTTTGCTCCAATCCTAATTCAGAACGATCTTCTATTCTGAATATATATTCTTCATCATTAATTTGTAATTTATAGTTCTGATTATTGACTTGTTTGCCAAGTGGCTCGGTATTAAAAAATGTTGGGATTTGTTTTTTCGACTGTTTAGGAACAGGCTCATTTTTAATTGCTCTAATTTTGGGATAGGCTAAATTTAAAACCCTGGTGTGATTTTCTATAAGATCTCTGATATTAGAATTTGCCTGAATGATGGCACTGATTTTTAAGCTGTTAGCGATGTATTTTTCTCTGGAGGATTCAAAAGAATTATTCAATAGATCCATATTTTCTTTTAACAGAGCATTAAACTGGTCTTGAGAAGCTTCTTTGGCTTCGACGATGACTGATTCCCCGGAATACTCAGCCACAGCTTGGGCAAAATGTATGCCCTTCAAATAAAAGTCATGACATGGATCGACGGAATATAATTTTAAGTTAGCTGATAAACTGAACAGTTCGGAGTCATTAACCCACTTATATAAATCAGCATCATATTTTGTCTTATTAACCAGGTAAATTATTTTTTGGAGCAAAAATATGTGATGAATTGGATCGTCTTCAGGCACACTGTTGAATTTACCCACTAATTCGAATAGTTCTTTAAACTTACGTGGAGGAAGCGTTAGTGCCATATTTACAACTCCTAAAACAGCTAGGTTAATAAAAATTGAATTTGTGCATACAAGTCCCTGTGTAAATTTTAAACAAAATTAACATAATTTAATTACAAACGCAAGCGCATTTTATGGGCACTAAGTAATTATATTGAGCTTTTGATGGCCGGCAAGAGTTAACTATATGATTATTTTATAAACTTATGAATTAGTGTTTAAAAATAAAACAATGGAAAAATTAAGGAAATTAGCTCATCCTCTATCTTAATAAGGGTATTTTATGCTTTAATAACACCCATTTCATTGGTTACTAAAGGGCTTTGTTATGACTTTTGTGGTTACAGAAAGTTGTATTAAATGTAAATTTACAGATTGTGTTGAAGTATGTCCGGTAGATTGTTTCTATGAAGGACCTAATTTTTTAGTTATTCATCCTGAAGAATGCATCGATTGCGCACTTTGTGAACCTGAATGTCCGGTTAATGCTATTGTTTCTGAAGATGATTTAACTGGGGATCAAATACAGTTTAAAGAGTTAAATGCTGAACTGTCACAAGTATGGCCGAATATCACTGCTAAAAAAGACGGACCTGCTGATGCCAAAGAGTGGGAAGAGGTTAAGGATAAACTTCAGTATTTGCAGAAAGAGTGGCAGAAATAACCACCCTCGCTGAATTGTGTCGGCGAACTTTAAGTGATAAAGGCAGATTATCTACTGCGATACCAGGGTTCGTCGCTCGTGCGCCCCAATCTGATTTAGCTGCCGCTATTGCGGAGGCCATAACAGCCAAATCCACTTTGGTTGCAGAGGCTGGAACAGGGACTGGAAAAACATTTGCTTACCTGCTCCCTTGTTTATTAAGTGGCAAAAAGGCTTTAATTTCTACCGCTACCAAAACCCTGCAAGATCAACTCTTTCAAAAAGATTTACCGACCTTGGTGAGAGCATTAGGTCTTTCTGTTCGGATTCAAAATTTAAAAGGTCGCGCTAATTATATTTGCCAGTATCGTGTCGCCCTAAATGCTGAAGAAGGGCAATTTCAAAGTCCCCAATGTGCGCATGAGATTCTCCATATCCGCGATAAACTGTCACAAATGAAAGACGGAGAGCGGTCGGAATTGCCTGAGATTAAAGAAGATTCCCAGGTATGGAGTTATGTCACCTCGACTACCGAAAACTGCTTAGGTGCAGAATGTCCTGATTATGACTCGTGTTTTTTAGTAAAAGCACGAAAAAGAGCTTTGGAAGCGGATATTGTAGTCATTAATCATCATTTGTTTTTTGCGGATTCGCGATTGAAACAAGATGGGTTTGGCGAATTGCTACCCGGCGTTGACATCGTTGTGTTTGATGAGGCACATCAATTGGCAGAAATTGCCACCAGTTTTCATGGAGAGCGCATAGGCACTCGCCAGTTCCGTGATCTGGTGGATGATATTATTAAAGAATGGCCTGTTTTGGATTTAGCCAATCAGCCTTTAAAAGCCCTAAGTCATAAAGCGGATAAATTAATTGATGAATTAATAAATACACTGCCTTCGCGCGATGAACGAGTGAGTTGGGAGGAGGTAAGTCGTAATAAACCCTTTATGACAGCCTGGTCTGATTGGTTGCTTTTAAAAGATGAATTAGTTCAATGCTTACAGTCTGAATGTGTTGCTGAGGTGACCGGGTTAACGCGATGTAAGGAGCGTTTACAGGAATTTGAATCCATTTTAATAGCGTTCACACAAACCAATAAAGATAAAATTCGCTGGATAGAGCGTTTTAAGCATACCCTGGTTTTTCATGCTACACCCTACGATATAGACAAGCCATTTAGTGAGTTACTGCAACATAAACTGGGCACTTACATTTTTACTTCAGCTACTTTAACCATGGCTACTTCTTTCGAATGTTTTTGTAAACCCTTGGGATTAAAAGCAGATACTTTACTATTACCAAGTCCTTTTGATTACCAAAAACAGGCGTTACTCTATTTGCCTCGTGGAATACCTGACCCAAAGGATGGTTCCTATTATGAAGCTTTATTATCCAAAGCAATACCAGTCATAGAAGCCTGTGGCGGGCGCTGTTTTTTTCTATTTACCAGCCATAAAGCGTTAAAAGTTGTTGCTCAAATGATGAGCACTACTTTAAACTATCCTCTGTTAATCCAGGGTATGGAAGCAAAACCTATTTTACTAGCCCGTTTTCGTCAATTAGGTAATGCGGTTCTGTTAGGTACGGCAACCTTTTGGGAAGGGGTTGATGTGAAAGGTGAGGCATTGTCCTGTGTTATTATTGATAAATTGCCTTTTGCAAGTCCGGTTGATCCGGTTACTCGGGGTAGAATGGCTTATCTAAAAGATAGAGGACTATCTGGTTTTGATGAATTATCTTTACCTAATGCGGTGATTGCTTTAAAACAGGGAGTTGGACGCCTGATTCGTGATGTTACCGATAAAGGGGTTTTAATGATTGGTGACCCTCGATTGACCGGCAGGGAGTATGGCCGACATATTTTGGCCAGTTTACCGCAAATACCAAAAACCCGCGATGAAACAAGGGTATTACACTTTATTAGTGAGTTGGCTCTAGAATATGAAACTGTTAGCGATTGATACCTCAACGGAACTGGCAACGGTTGCGTTACAAGTGAACGATGAGCTGCTCTCTGCCGAGCAGGGCAGTCAAAAGACGCATGCACAATTGTTATTACCGATGATCGACCGCCTAATGGTTGATTCAGGTGTGTCAATGAGTCAGCTCGACGGCATTGTCTTTGGTTGTGGACCGGGTAGTTTCACCGGATTGCGTATTGCGTGTAGTATTGCCAAGGGGCTGGCTTATGCGCATAATTTGCAATTAACTCCAGTGAGCAGTCTGGATGCTATTGCTTATGCTGTTCGTCAAAAAAATGAAATGTCGGATGCATCGATTTTAGCCGTGTTAGATGCCCGAATGCATGAGATGTATTGGAGTTTTTTTTCTAAAGAGCAGTATATTGGCAATGCACGGGTTGATCCGGTTAAGTCAATTGAGCTTTCGAATCAATCCTCAATAATTTTGGCGGGTGTGGGTATTGATTTATATTGGCCCGACTTCACCGATGCTATCAAAACTCAGGTAGTTAATAAATTAACCATATATCCTCATGCTGCAGCAATGATACAGCTTGCACAAAAGGCCCAGATACAACCGGTTTCGGTAGCACAGGCACAACCGGTGTATGTGCGAAACCAAGTGACTCAAGGAGATTCGCGTGGATAAAAGATTATTGGAAATTTTGGTATGTCCCTTATGTAAGGGAAAATTATTAATTAAAAAAAAGGAGCTGATTTGCCGCTTTGATCGTCTTGCCTTTCCGATACGAGATGATATTCCGGTTATGTTGGAGCATGAAGCACGAATTATTTCACTAGAAGAAAAAGATAAATTATGAACACTGAATTCCATGTCATTATACCTGCTCGATATGCCTCAAGTCGCTTTCCAGGTAAATTACTAAAAAAACTGGGTACCATGAGTGTTTTGGAGCGGGTGTATCGACAGGTTTTATTAGCTCAGCCACGAACTATAACCATAGCTACCGATGACGAAAAGATAGCCTCTCATGCCAGGAGTTTTGGCGCTCGGGTCGTTATGACTGCAACAACCCATGAATCAGGAACCGACCGAATTGGTGAGGTTGTGGCAAAGGGCAATTATGCTGCCGATGATATTATCGTAAACGTTCAAGGGGACGAGCCATTTATTGCCCCAGAGCTGATAACTCAGGTTGCTCATGGTTTAACGCAAACGGCAGCACCCATGTCTACTTTGTGTTTTCCGATTAATAGTTATGCGTTATTGCATAATCCGAATATAGTAAAAGTAGTGCGATCTCAAGACAATCATGCATTGTATTTTTCTCGCAGTCCCATTCCTGCTCATCGCGAAAATAAAGAATCTTTTGCTAATACCTTTAGACATATCGGTTTGTATGCTTATCGAGCGGCTTTTTTACTGGACTTTGTAACCTGGCCAGTTTGTGACCTTGAGCGAGTTGAAGCTCTAGAGCAGTTACGTGCGCTTTGGGCAGGAATCTCCATTAAAGTAGATGAAGCGTGTGTGGAGCCCTTGCAAGATATTAATACCGAGGAAGATTTAATCAAAGCAGAGCTTTTATTGGCTGATTGAATGACTTTGGATAATTTCGTCGATTTAGTGGCGATTGTTAAGCACAGTTGATTTCTTCATAGTCATTGCGAGGAGCAAAGCGACGAAGCAAACCAGTACGATCTGAATAACATTCACGTATCCTGATCACCCACCGATGAATTATATAGGTCAAAATTTCTGCGTGGCTCACGGAGCACAAGCCCCTGCACATAGGGGGTTCTTGCATCTATATTAGATGTTTATCTTACAGATTACTTGAGCTCTTTTGAGGAAATATTAAATTCTGTGAGCAGGTTATTTAAAAGCTGCAGTTTGATCGGTTTCAATATTATTTTATTCATCCCTGCTTTTAATGCTCCTTCTTCGGCAGCATCTTTGGATGCAGCAGTCAATCCTATGATTGGACAAGGGGGAGTATCCATTTTCTTTTCATAATCGCGAATTGCTTTACTCAGTTCATTACCAGAAATTCCTGGTAAGCCCAAGTCCGTTAAAATGAGTGAAAAGGAGTGGGAATATACCAGCTGTAATGCGTCTTCTCCGCTTGTTGCAGAGAGGAAACGACAATTGGCGTCTTCGGCGATAATCTCAACCATTTTTAATGCAATGGGATTATCTTCGACCAAAAGCAGGAGAGGCCATTCGGGATGTTGTGGCCTGGTCAATTGTTTTTTAGTATTTCTGGTTTTCACCGAGGTTAACTGCTCATTCGGTTTATTTTTAGTGGTGTCAATCATGGCGGGAATAGTGACGATAAAGGTTGTTCCTTTATCCTTTATACTCACTACCTTAATAGTCCCCTCCAAAAGCTCTACATACTCCTGAACAATGTTAAGTCCTACTCCATGGCCGGCATATTCTTCTTTATTGGTTTCCTTACTCCGATAAAATCTTTCAAAAATTTTAATTTGTTCTTGTTCGGCAATTCCAATTCCGCTATCGATTATTTTAATCTCCAGCGCCACAAAATGATGTTGTAAACGCTGGCAGTTTACTTCAATTTTGATGGTACCTTTATGAGTAAACTTAATCGCGTTACCCAATAGATTTAAAATAATGCGATGAATTTTAATAGGATCATTAAGAATCCATCTGGGAACTGATGGATTGATTGCGACATCCAGGGAGAGATTTTTTAGTTTTATTGTGGGTAATTCAAGCTTACAGAGATCATTTATTAATTCATGTAAATCAAAAGAATAGGAGTTAATGCTGTTTTCTTGAGAGCTGCCAGTGGAAACGATGTCAAGAATATTGTTTAACAGAGTTAATAATTGTTCTCCGCTAATGTTGATCATATGTGCATGTTCTTTTTTTTTCAGATCAGTTAATTCTTTTTCCAGAAGACTCGACATTCCAATAATGCCACTTAATGGAGTACGAATGTCATGACTCATATTTTGTATGAATTCATCTTTGGCTTTATTCGCCTTTTCCGCGATTTCTTTTGCGATGCGCAGTATCTCTTCCTGTTTTTTTTGCTCGGTAATATCGACGGCAATTCCGGTTACGCCATAGCAATTCCCTTTATCATCATAAAGGGGAAAGCCATTATCCATTATCCATCGAATCTCCCCATCAGGGCGAATAATACGATAATTCTCTGAGTAACGTGCCTTATCTTGCAATCTAACAATTTTTTCAGCCATTCCTTCTATTGGATGATGATGCATGGCATCCTCAGGATGTAAAAAGGTAATCCAAATTTCCGGGTTGCTATAAAGTTCGTCACGGGATCTGCCCCAGACTCGCTCGTAAGATGGGCTAATATAACGAATTTTTTTGAAATCCGGACTGCTAATCCAGTAAACGTGATCGCTGTGTTCAGTGAATTTTGCTAAAAAACTTCCTACGTCATCAAGTGATAAAGTTAATTCATTCGCTTTTTTTGTCATAGGAGTTGGTATATTTATAGTTCATTAACTAAAATATTAGCATACGCAGTATCATTTGTTCATAATTATAAAGGA
This sequence comes from Legionellaceae bacterium UBA2794, assembly GCA_002352055.1. Taxonomy (GTDB): domain Bacteria; phylum Pseudomonadota; class Gammaproteobacteria; order Legionellales; family Legionellaceae; genus Legionella. The sequence goes on along the minus strand of DEHS01000061.1, from coordinate 3,312 downwards.
ATTAATTATGTTGACTCCAGATGGTCAGTCAGGGGATGAAACTGATAAAATCATGTTGTTGGCGATGTGGACCAATACTTTAAAAAATGAAGCTGGAGATAAGGCGGTAAAAGAGATTATCTCAGCAGGAATGGGTAAGCCAACGTTTCCGATTAACATGCACACGGTTACAGCCTATCTTAGTTACTGGAAAGTTATTGAGAGTCTGGTTAAAACTGCGCAGGAAAATCTTGAAAAAAATGCTGAAGGCGCGGCGTTGGATTATGGGGATCCGCGAGGTGATGCTGACCCACGTAAAATTATGGCAGAGGCAATGACCAAATGGTATAAGTTGCCAACCGCACAGCAGATTACCCCGGATAATATTTTATTTACAGTAGGTGGTGCGGGGGCATTGCGGGTTATTTTTGAATCGTTTAACCGGATGTATCATGACACCCCAAAATATCGTGTCATAACTCCATTTCCTCATTACAGTCTTTATTCAGACAATCAGCACCAGCTTCATCCAATAGATGTCATGAAAGAGCCTGGTTATCAATTAACAGCAAAGGCCTTGGAGGCGAGTATTAAATCGGCTTATAAATTGGCTGAAAAAGATCATAATTATCCTAAAGTATTTCTATTAAGCAATCCGAGTAACCCTTTAGGAACAATAATTTCTGAAGAAGAATTAAAAAAAATAGCAGTTGTATTACGTCAATATCCGGATATTAAAATTGTTGTGGATGAAGCCTATGCTGAAATGGCATGGAAGAGTACAAAAATTCCCTCATTTTTAGATGCAGCTCCAGATTTAAGAGACAGAACTGTAGTTTTGCGATCGGCTACTAAAGCACTCTCTGCCGCTGGGGAGCGGATGGCGGTTATTATGGCATTTCAGCCCGATTTGATGACTGCTTTTCGCAATAAAAATATAGGAACCATAGGCCATGCTCCGCGTTCAGCGCAATTGGCTTATGCGCTTACAATGAGTCAGTTTAGTTCTGAGGAACATGCCAAACTGCAAGATTTTTATAAACCTAAGGTGGATTTTGTATTCAATCGAGTGAGGGAAATCGGCATTGCAATGCCAGACCCTACTTATACTGTTGAAGGTACTTTTTATGTTTTAGCGGATTTAAGTGATTTACTGGGAACCGACATTCCTGAAGAGGCTACCCGAGCTTTAGGGAAGAGCAAGACTGGAAAGATTACCACAAGTGAAGAGCTCATTTATTCTTTACTATTTAAAGAAGGAATTATGCTTGCCCCTGGCTGTTATTTTGGGATGCCTGAAAAAACTGGATTTGTGCGTATAACCTGTAGTGGGAAGCATGAAGAATTAAAAGTGATGATGGATAGATTAGAGTCCGTAATACTGCAAGTGAGACAGGAAGAGAACTCGCGATTGAAAAAAGAATTTAATATTCTTTCAGCTGAGCTTGCAACGGTGGATCCGGGGGCTCGTCAAATTTTAAATCAAAGGTATGAGCACGTTTCAGGAGAAAGCAATAACGTATCTGAGCTCAAGCAGACCAACCAATTATTAAAAGAGTTAGTTTCAGATACACGCATCGCATTGAAACGCGCAACCCCCGAGGGGAGACAGCAAGCTGCACTGGTGATTAAATCCTTTTTATCAAAAGCTAAATCTCATGAAAAAGCCGAAAAATTTCAAAAAACTATGGAAATAGAATGGCGAAATTTTGTCAATCAAAACATGACTGATGGTCCCTTAAAAAATCATTTTCTTAATTTGAGTGAGCAAGAAAAGCAAACATTTAAACCTTGGGTAGACTATTTAAATTCACGCGAGGATTTAAAACCAAATCAACCCAAGATATAAATAGGAAGGAGTCTATTTTTGCCTGGAAATGTAATGTTTGCGCCAATATAAAAGTAGTGCAGGCAGTAACATCAGGAATATTCCTATTGAAAATATTCGGCGAAAGTGAGCAGCTCCTCCAACATCCATGGTTTGTTCTGGTGGTATGAAACCCACTATAAGGGTAATGAAACAACCAAATAGCCCTAGTAAACAGATAAAATAATAACCCGGCTTACCACCTGGAATAGCAAAAGGTCTTTTTTTGCTGGCGAATTTGGTTTTAAGATTCCAGGCAGCAAGAAACATTAAAACGTACATTAGAATATACAGTTCAGTACTCAAATCGGTAAATAGCCAATAAATGGCATTGACGCTCGGGAATAAAAGAAACCCGCTACATAACAGGGTTACTAAGACTGCCTGGAGGATAAGGATGCGAGATGCAATCCCGTGTTTGTTTAATTTACATAAAGAATGCGGTAGAAAATCATGCTGTGCTGCCATAAGTAATCCTTTCGCAGGCGAGATAATCCAGTTAATCATACTGCCCAGGCTGCCTAGAAGTAATAACAATACCAACACGGGCATAAGGGCACTTAAATGATAGGCATGAAAGAAGTTGTCAAAGGCTTTCATTACGCCATCAACCAGACTGATCTGATCTTTAGGTAACACAAAAGCTATCGCTAAAGAACCAAATATCATCGTAAACAAAATGAGTAGAACTGAGAAAAACATCGCTTTCGGAAAGTTTTTCTGTGGATTATTTACATTTCGAACATGCACTGCGGCCAATTCCATTCCCAAAAACGAAGTCATTATCGCCGTTAAAGAGACCCAGGATTGGGTGTCTTTCCAATGGGGAACCAGATTAGGCCAACTTAAATCAATAGCCAGGGGGTTTCCTTTAATGAGCCATATAAAGGCCAGGAAGATGATAAAACCCATAGGAACAATCATGCCTAATATCGCACAAAACCCGGCAAAAGCAGCGGATGCGCGTAAACCAGATAAGCCAATAAACGTTAAAGACCAGAAGATAACGAGAATGACTCCAATGAGATAAAATTTATTTTGAGCCAGTTCTGGATTGATAAGATAAGCAATAGTTCCTGCGATGAACGATAAAATTGTTGGATACCAGACAAGCGTATTAATCCATTGCAACCAGATAGTGAAAAAAGCTACATTTTCGCCAAATGAATGTTTTACCCAACTGTAAATTCCGCCTTCTTCGTCAGACCAAGTGGCCGAAAGTTCTGCTGAAACCAAAGCCACGGGGATTAAAAATACAATGGCTGAAAAGATAANNTGAAATTTTTTCTGAGGACCAGGCTTTCATTGACTATTCGATTTGTAAAAAATAGTTTCATTATACATGAAGCACCCTTAGGAGGTGAATCTTTATTTTGTTAAAGTTTTTGTTCGAAGCACATGCGCTCGTAAACGCACCTAAACGAAGCATCATTAAATTAAAATGTCTAAGTTAAATTAAAATGCTT
>DEHS01000095.1 GCA_002352055.1 Legionellaceae bacterium UBA2794 | reverse complement strand
GTTTTGGCCGCTTTGGCGACTGCGATTTCTGAAGCGAATTCTAATATTGGTAATATCAATGTTGACCCGCGCGACGGGCGACATAATGCGGTTACGTTTTCAATTAGTGTCAATGATAGAACTCATTTGGCACGGGTAATGCGTAGGTTAAGAGCCAATAAAGTAGTGATGCGTTTATACAGAAAAAAACAAGGGGATAATTAATGAAGCCAATTAATACCAAATTAGCTCCAGAAGCCATCGGAACTTACAGTCAAGCGATTCAAAGCGGCAATACAGTATATCTTTCTGGACAGATACCTTTAGACCCTTTAAGTATGAAGATATGTAGTGACGACATTAAACTACAAATTACTCAGGTTTTAGAAAATCTTTCTGCAGTTTGTGAAGAGGCAGGTGGCAGTTTAAAAAATATTGTCAAANNTTACCTTACCGATCTAAATCATTTCCCGCTGATAAATGAGGCAATGAGTCGTTATTTTATGGAGCCATATCCCGCAAGAGCTGCAATTGGTGTCTCCGCTTTGCCTAGGGGTGCTAAAGTGGAGATGGATGGAATAATGGTTTTACCCCATGGCGCAAGATAATCAATGAGTGACGAACAATATAACCGCACGGGTCGGTTTATGTTTTTAATTGTCTGGATTATTTTATTCGCAGGCTTATTTTTATTTTTTTATTATTATGAAAACCCTGTTACACCTGCGCATGTAATTAATCATAATGAGTATCAATTAACTGCTGACAAACAAGGGCATTACTATATTAAAGGTCGTATTAATGACCTTCCGGTTAATTTTTTAGTAGATACTGGCGCAACACTGGTTGCAATACCTCAAAATTTGGCGAAACGTCTGAATGTAAGAGGACGATATCCAATAACTATATCTACAGCGAATGGAGAAGTCACCGGATCATTAACGCGTTTGCAGAGCTTGTCCTTTGGGGAATTTACTTTAAATGATGTTAAGGCAGTAATCATCCCCACTAATGATGATGAAGTCTTACTGGGTATGAATGTTTTGTCGAAATTTAGTATAATGCAAGATCAAAACCGCCTTATTTTAAAAAGGCAAAAAAACTAACCCATGTTTTATCACCTATCGAGTTTTATATTATGAGTATTGTTTCATTTAATGGGGTCAGCCTGATTGTTGCCGGGAATCATCTACTCAATGAAGCTGATTTACAAATTCAACCACAAGACAGAATTGCACTGGTGGGGCGAAATGGAGCAGGAAAATCAAGTCTTTTGAAATTATTGCAAGGTGATTTGGTCCTCGATAAAGGACAAATTAATAAAGTTTCCGGTTTAAAAATTGCAGGGCTAACTCAAGAAGTACCAGTTACTGGAGATGAGTCTGTATATCATTTTCTCGTTAAAAGTTTAGGTGAGGTGGGTGAGGTTTTAGCTCAATTTAATGTGTTTTCGCAACAAGATGACATGGATAAATTGGCACGCGTTCAAGAGCAAATGGATAATCTGCATGCCTGGGATTTGTTACCCAAAGTGGAAACAATGGCCAGTAGGTTAGGGATTGACATTGGCGAGCAAATGGCAAATCTCTCAGGAGGGATGAAAAGGAGAGTTTTGTTAGCGGCAGCACTTATTGCATCCCCCGATTTACTATTATTGGATGAGCCAACCAATCATTTAGACATTGAAGCGATTGAGTGGCTTGAATCCTATTTAAAAAATTTGAATGGTAGTGTGGTAGTGGTCACGCATGATAGAGAATTCTTAGCACAGGTGGCCAATCGCATTGTGGAAATTGATCGGGGTAAATTATATTTCCATGATTGTAATTATGAAACCTATCTTGATCGACGCGAATCTATTCGATTAAGCGAACAAAAAGCAAATGATTTATTTGATAAAAAACTTGCTGAAGAAGAGGTATGGATTCGAACCGGAGTGAAAGCTCGTCGTACCCGTAATGAAGGGAGGGTTCGGGCATTAAAGGCATTGAGGGAGGAATATAAAGCACGCCGAAATCAATTAGGCTCAGTTAAATCGCTTACCCTTGATGTGACGCGTTCCGGCTCCATGGTCATTGAAGCCGAGAAAATCAGTTTTACAATTGGAAATAAGCTTATTGTTCGTAATTTTTCATTATTACTAACCAGAGGCGACAAACTCGGGATCATTGGCGCTAACGGCTGCGGAAAAACCACTTTGGTACGGTTATTACTAGGCGAACTAAAGCCAGAAAGCGGGACTATCAAACAAGGTACTTCGTTGAACGTAGCCTATTTTGATCAATTGCGACGTCAGCTTCTGGAAGATGAGACGGTGATGTTTAACGTAGGTGATGGCGCAGATTATGTCACTATAAATGGCAAACAAAAGCACGTTGCCAGTTATCTGAAAGAGTTTTTATTTTCACCAGAACGATTTAATCAACCGGTATCTTCTCTATCTGGAGGGGAGAGAAATCGTCTGCTGCTCGCTAAATTATTCGCGAAACCTGTCAATCTCTTGGTTATGGATGAACCAACCAATGATTTGGATATTGAAACGTTGGAGCTTTTAGAAAGCATGTTGATGGATTATCCGGGTACGTTAATTTTAATTAGTCATGATAGGGCATTTATTAATCAAGTGGTTACCAGTGTTTTAGTTCATGAAGATGAGGGCAAGTTTAGTGAATTTGTTGGCGGGTATGATGATTATAAAATGCACAAAAAACAGCAGCGTGAAGCACCTGTTAAAGTCAGTAATGAAAAACGCGCCAACCCTTCAAACAAATTAAATTTTAATGAGCAGAGAGAGTTGTCGCAATTGCCGCAAAAAATTGAAAAGCTAGAACAAAAAATTAATGAATTACAATTACAAATGGCACAACCCGATTTTTATCAACAAGACGCATCAGCTATTGCAAAAGTTAATCAATTACTCACAGCGGACGAAGCATTGCTAGCAGAATGTTATGCCCGCTGGGAAGCATTAGAGGAGCGGCAATAATGAGTACTTATCAGGATTAAACATGTTATTTACGCTCGCTGTAGTCGTATTTTTAGCTTCCATTTTCGTATTCTTCTCACAAGAATTCATCCGAACATTCAAGCGCATATTTGCTATCAAGGGAGCGAAACTTATTCTCCCTTTAGCAGCAGCTTCCTGGTTCGTTTATAAATTTGAGTTGTGGGTGTTATGGGCTATTTACTATTACCGGGAAGTGCTACTCAATATTGTAAATATAATCACGCATATTCTTCCTTTTAAAAGAGCAGCTCCTGGTATTGCTTTAATTCTGGTTTTAACCCTTTTATCAGTAGTTCCGGTATTAATTGCAGATTTTATTTTTAAAAAAAGAACATTTAAACCTTACCCGTATCCTTATTTAACCAGCAGTCTCATCTGGATTTTAAACGCTGTGGTTTTGGTGGTCTTCGAAAAACATCTTCATATAACCTGATTATTGAAGCGAAACCATGGTACCTTTCATGCTTCATGATTGACTATATAACAAACTCACCCAATTCAGTGTATAATGCTGCCAATTTATTTTCAGGTTGCGTTATGAATAAGCAGGAATTTTATTTTGATTTACCCGAGGAATTAATTGCTCAATATCCTTTACCTAATAGAAGTGACTCCCGTTTATTATTGTACAATCGTGTAAACAGAGAATATGGTCATTATCAATTTAAAGAAATTGCAGACTTTTTAAATCCCGGTGATTTACTGGTAATGAATGACAGTAAAGTTATTCCAGCAAGACTTTATGGGCATAAGATGTCGGGTGGTAAAGTGGAGCTATTAGTGGAACGAATTACTGGGGAAGATACGTTTTTAGCGCATATTAAAGCCAGTAAAGCATTAAGGGCAGGTGGTATTATTCAGTTAGAGCAGGGGCAGCGACTTGAAGTTTTAGGGCGTGACGATGATTTGTTTCTCTGCAAAGCGTCCGGTGACGTACTGCAATTATTAAATAAGGTAGGACATATTCCTTTGCCACCCTACATTGCGCGAGAAGAAGAGGCGATGGATGAGGATCGCTATCAAACGGTTTATGCAAAACATGAAGGATCGGTGGCAGCCCCCACAGCTGGTTTGCATTTTGATGAGGCAGTGCTGCAAAGTCTGGAGTCGCGTGGGGTAAATGTAGCTCATGTGACACTGCATGTGGGTGCAGGCACTTTTCGACCTGTGCGGTGTGACAATATTTTAGATCATAAAATGCACAGTGAGCATTTTACGATAAGTCCCGAGTTATGTGCGGCAGTCAAGGCTACAAAAGCTGCAGGTAATCGGGTTATAGCAATCGGTACGACTGCCTTGCGCACGCTAGAAAGTGCTGCTCTACATGGAGATCTTGAGCCTTGCAGTAAAGATACCGATATTTTTATTTACCCGGGGTATCAATTTAAAATTTGTGATGGATTGATGACCAATTTCCATCTTCCTGAATCCACTTTGTTAATGCTGGTTGCAGCCTTTATTGGGCACCAACAGGCGATGGATCTTTATCAGGAAGCAATCAATAAGGGTTATCGGTTTTTTAGCTATGGCGATACCAGTTTATTGTTGTAACCAAGGATTTCTCATGTTAAATAAAAAGCTTCAATATGTCCCTGTGCTTAGTTCAGAAGCGGGATTATGCCTTACTCCGACGAATTGGGAAGAGGTAAACACGACTGTGGTTACTTCCTATCTTGATAATCTGCTCATAAAGCCAGGCTTTGAGTGCTTACAACAGATTTCGGATTTAAAATCTTATTTAAACTGGTCGGGCGAACTGATTCTGAATGCGACTCGATTAAAAGCGAATAAAGAGGGTTTATTTAGTCTTACATCTCCCTTTGACGGGAGCAAAACAAAATATTCGATGCTTCAGTTGCTTGAAATCATCAATAGTCTAAAAGTAGATAAAGTACTGTTACCTGCCAACATAATTAAAGAAGATGGGATATTTTGGAATCATTTTAATACTCATTCAATGCCTTTTTTTTCAATTGACGATTTTGTAGCTCCTGATACCCAAAAATCTTATGGATTATATGCGCAACTAAAAAGCCTGAATGAGAGCCCCTTATCATTAGAAAAGCTGGAGAAATGGGCGCACGTACCGCGATATCTAATCGGAGATTTCGATCCAAAGCAATTTCGGAATTTTTCATCTTTTGATTATCTTGAGTCAAATATACCTGCCAATAAAGCTATTAAAGGCATTGTTTACGGAGAAAAGGGCGAAATTGACGTGACTGATGAAGCAATGCAGTTTCAATTCGAAATAATTATTTCGGATTGTGGGTGTCCTACTTGTACCCAAAAATTTACAAAAGCGTATCTGCACCACCTCTATCTTCATACACCTTTGTTATGTCATCGATTGTTAATTCAACACAATGTCTATCAGGCACAAATATGTCACTAAAAATAAAGTGAAATTAAGCTGATTCATTTACCTTCTGATCAATTCGCTATATGATGTCACGCTGTTGAACAACAGACTCTTTTGTAACCTGTCGATATCAATCGCTTTGATTGATTCGTTAGGGGCAGTACAAAAGAAATCTGCTGCACTATTAATAGCCGATTTTAGGAGATTTTATGAGTTTTTTTATTAGCGATGCCATGGCCGCAGCAACTCCACCAGCCGCTCAGGCAGATGGAACTTTTTCACTCATTATGATCGCAGCTATCTTTGTATTATTTTATTTCATGCTGATTAGACCCCAAAATAAAAGAGCTAAAGAACATCGTGAATTACTTAGCCGTTTAAAAAAAGGTGATGAAGTAATCACATCAGGTGGTATTTTAGCAAAGGTGGTTAGCATGGATGAGCAGTATATTAAAGTAAGCCCTGCAGAAGGAATTGAGATTAGTTTGCAAAAAGGCGCGGTTACTACAGTATTGCCTAAAGGCACTTTAAAATCTCTTTAAGTCTGTCATAGGGACACGGAAATGCAAAACAAATATCCTCTATGGAAAAATCTAATGTTGGTTTTTATTGCCGTCATTGGTTTAATTTATGCCATACCCAATCTGTATACTGAAAATCCTGTAGTACAAATTTCATCGGATACTGCTGTTGATTACGAACAGGTGAGAGCTCAGGTTGAAAATACTATAAAAGCTGCAAAACTGGAGTACTCTTCAGTTAGTGTAGAAAAGGATGGAGTGCAAGTTGGCTTTAATTCAACCGATGCGCAATTGTTGGCTCAAGATGTCATTAAAAATAGTCTGGGTAGTCAATATACAGTTGCACTTAATCTGGCTCCCTCTACACCGCGTTGGCTTGAAAGAATTCATGCCGCTCCGATGAAACAAGGTTTGGATTTAAGAGGGGGAGTACATTTTCTTCTTGAAGTCGATGTAGAGTCTGTAATTAGCAGGCGCTATGAAGGAATAATGAAAAATATAGGCCAGGAGCTGCGTGAGATTGGCCTGCGTTATTCTGGAATTCGTTACTTGGCAGATAAGGGAATTGATATTCGATTTCGTGATACGCAATCCATGGAAAAAGCCCTTACTGAGTTAAGAGAAAAAATTCCAGGAGTTGTTTTTGTTAAGACTAAAACTCCAAATTCTCTGTTAGCTTCCATAACTCCTGCTGAGCTAAACACCATTCGGCAAAATACCATTGAACAAACCATGAGTATTTTGCGGAATCGAGTTAACGAGCTCGGTGTAGGTGAAGCGGTTGTTCAACAGCAGGGTGCAACCAGGGTTGCTGTAGATTTACCTGGAATTCAGGATGCTGCTCGTGCAAAACAGATTCTCGGCGGAACTGCAACCTTACAGTTCTATCTTGTTGATCAGGAAAATGATCCTCAAATTGCCAAGCAAACCGGTGTGGTTCCTGTTAGCGATAAGTTATACATGATGGAAGGGCGCCCCATTCTTCTGAAAAGGCAGGTAGTTTTGAGCGGGGATTCAATTACTTCTGCGGTATCGAGTTTTGATCAACAAACGGCAACACCGGCGGTACAAATTCAGTTAGGGGGCGGAGGTGAAAGTCTGTTCACTAAAGTAACTCGAGAAAATATCGGTAAACGAATGGCTATTGTGTATGTTGAAAATAAAAATACCATTCAAACGATTAACGGTGAAGAAAAACGCATGACTCATCGTGAGGAGCGAGTAATTAGTGCGCCAGTTATTCAAAATGCATTGGGAAGTAATTTTCAAATCACTGGTCTGACTGATAGTAAAGAGGCGAGTAATCTTGCATTACTACTTAGGGCAGGGGCATTGCCGGCTGCTATTTATCCAATTGAGGAGCGTACTGTAGGTCCTACATTAGGTAAAGAAAATATTCGTCGCGGTATTGTGTCCTTGGAAGTGGGAATGGGACTTATTCTTATTCTTATGTTGGTTTATTATCATTTGTTTGGATTGATTGCTGACATTGCACTTATCTTGAATTTGGTTTTACTGATTGCATTATTATCAATTATTGATGCAACCCTTACGCTTCCGGGTATTGCGGGGATAGTATTAACAGTAGGTATGGCGGTTGATGCGAACGTATTGATTTATGAGCGTATTAGAGAGGAGTTGCGTAATGGGTTATCGCCTCAGGCTGCCATTCATGCAGGATATGAGCGCGCATTTTCAACCATTTTGGATGCGAATGTGACCACCTTAATTGTGGCCATTATTCTGTTTGCGGTGGGTACAGGTCCAGTAAGAGGATTTGCTGTTACTCTGTCCTTGGGCTTATTAACGTCTATGTTGACTGGTATTACTTATACACGAGCTATGGTGAATTGGTATTATGGTGGTCGTAACGTTAAAAAATTATCTATAGGTATTTAAGGCGAGGCTCAGATGGAATTTTTCAATCCAAATTCAAAAGTGGACTTTATGGGCGCTCGTCGTTGGACAGCGCTATTTTCGATATTAATATTTGTCGGTTCAATTGCTGCTCTGGCTGTGAATGGATTAAAGTGGGGGCTAGATTTTACGGGCGGTACTCAAATTGAAGTCACTTATCCTAATGCTGCTGATTTACCGGCAATTAGGGAAAGTCTTAGTAAAATTGGTTTTAAAGAAGCACAAGTAGTTAGTTATGGTACTTCTAAAGATGTACTAATAAGTATTGCCCCCCGGGCGGATAAAGATCAAACATTATTGGTAGACCAGGTGATGTCTGTTCTTCCGGGTGCAGTCAAGCAACGGGTGGATTTTGTTGGGCCTCAAGTGGGACAGGAGTTAGCTACCAAGGGCGCCTTGGCAATAGTAGTGTCTTTATTGGCTACGATGATTTACATCGCGATGCGATTTGAATACCGTCTCGCTATCAGTGCGGCTGTAGCATTGATTCATGATCCGGTGTTGATACTTGGTATTTTTGCTTTATTTGGAATTGAATTTGATCTAAAAGCATTAGCAGGGTTATTGGCAGTTATTGGGTATTCGCTAAATGATACTATTGTGGTATTTGACCGAGTGCGCGAAAATTTTGTCAAGATTCGCCGCAGTACTCCAATGGAAATTATGAACATTTCGATAAATCAAACTTTATCGCGAACCATTATGACATCTGTTCTGACTTTATTCGTTGTGGTCTCATTATTTGTTTATGGTGGTGAAACCATTCACGGATTTTCGCTTGCCTTAATCATCGGTATCGTGATTGGAACTTACTCTTCGATATATGTCGCAGGGGCTTTGGCAGTTGTTATGGGACTGGATCGTAAAGATTTCATGCCTTCTCAGCGTAAAGAACTGGATGATAGACCTTAATTTCTCTTTAATTGGAAATAAGGACAGTAGATGCATTAGTGTCTGGTGAAAGAATATTATAAAAATTCTTTTCAGACACTTTGCTCCAAGCTGTTACGCCCACGTTGGTGGGCAACCCTTTCGGAATATAATCCTATTCCTTTAATTAGGTCTCTCTACTGTTTTCAGTACTTAATCATTAAATAATTTATCTACTTTTGCAGCGCAAATAAAATCATTAAGAGAAAGTCCATTTAAAGCATGGGTTGAAAAAATGACATGACAATCCTTATATTTCACATCCAAATCGGGATGATGATTTTCAGTGTGTGCTATCCAGGCTACAGCATTAATAAAAGCGATGGTTTCATAATAATTTTTAAATGAGAACTCACGTTTAATTGAAAGAGAGTCAGAGCTAATTTTCCAGTTTTCATGTAATTGAGATCTGAGGTTTAGTACTTGCTCAGCATTTAAAGCCTCACCAATACCCTCACAAGATTTACAATGTTTACTGCTTAAATCACTAGTCATAGTTTATCCTTTATATTTACGATTATAGAAAAAAACCATACTTCAAATAAAATAATATTTTCGAATATCAGTAGTTTAGTTTACTGGTAATAATTTTTTAATGCATCTAAAAAACGTGTGTTATGCTCTTTTGTTCCAATAGAAACACGTAAGTAATGAGACATGTTGTAAGGATGTAAAGGCCGGACTATAATTCCATTAGCAAGCAAATAGTTGAAAAGAGCCATTGAATCTTCAGTACAATCTATGGTTAAGAAATTGCATGCCGAGGGTAAATAGTTAATGCCCAGTTTATCGAAACCTTCTTTTAATTGATGCATTCCTTTCTGGTTAACCTCGATGCTTAACTTTATAAACTCAGAATCATCCAAAGCAGCATAGGCAGCAGCCATAGCGATTTGATTCACTGCAAATGGCAGTTGTACTCTTTGTAAAATACTAATGATGTCCTGATGAGCAATTGCATAGCCCAAGCGTAAACCGGCCATGCCATATATTTTTGAGAACGTTCGCGTCACCACGAGATTAGGATGTTCTGTTATCCAATCAATGCTATTGCATTCCATCTCACTTTCAGCAAATTCATAATAGGCTTCATCCAGAACCACCAAGGTATTTTCCGGAATTCTTTCAAGTAAAAATTTAATGTCCCTTTGACTTAATAATAAACCCGTAGGATTATTAGGGTTTGCTAAAAAAATCAACCCGGTTTGCGGGGTACAGGCTTGAATTATATTATTAACATTTACTTGCCAATTGGGGTGAACAGGTACTTTAGACACGGGTATTTGTAAGGTTTTAGCCTGAATTTCATAAGTACTGAATGCATATTCATGAGTGAGTATGTGTTTTCCTACATGAAGAGCAAAACAGTTTAATAAAATACCAAAAAGATAATCGGAACCATTACTTAAAAACAGTTGCTTTTTATCAACGTGAAATGTATCCGCCAATTTCTGCATCAATGGATGAATAATAGGGGATGGATAAGTTGCAACTGTTGATGACGCAATGTTTTGTATTGCTGATAATGCGAGTGGGCTGCACCCTAAAGGATTTTCATTGCTCGCCATTTTTATAATGTCGGTAAGACCTTTTTCTTGTTTCAGTTCTTCAATGGATTTTCCAGGTTTATAAGGAATTAAAGATTGGATTCCAGGATGGGATAATAAATGAAAATCAACAGTCATAAGTCAGTCCTTTTACTAAATCAAAGTCCATCTTACCGAAGCGTGCCCCTGGTGTCACCAACGAATTTAAATTATTAATGAGTATACAATTTTGTTATTAAACTAGTGATAAAATTTAATAAAAATCTATGCACTCTTCAATTTTTGCGTTGAAACTTACTGTTCAGCACTAGTGATTTGTCCAGCATAATTCTTGGGATAAAGTACAAAATGGTTTATTTATATTCATTTAATTTCGTTTTTGTTATAATGCCAAAAATTATCTAAAAAAAATTATATGTATATTATTGATTCCTGTCTTGGGACAGACCATGGTGTTATCAAACAATCTCAAAGAAAAAACATAGATGGTGGTAATAGTAGTACATGGGCCGGCAGTATGTTTGCACAATTTAATGGTGAAGGTAGACGTGTTTTAAATAAAAAATCTCATGATAAAATTGTGTTAGGTTATAGTTTTGATGGCTTGCCTTTTCAAATTGTCGTTGATGGTGATCCTGCATGTGACGCTGAGACCATATATAAATTTATAGATAATCATGTGCTCCCTTTAATGGATGATTACGCACGAGCTTTATCACAATCAAAATCTAATCCAGATGAAATTACTAAAAATACAGTAGTAAAAATTCGTAATGAACGATATAAATTTAGCGCCCAGCATCGATTAGAGTTTAAAATGTCGGTTGCGATGACTTATGAGAAAAATGGTCATTTGCAGTGTTCTGGTTTTGGTATTGGTGATACAGGTATAGCAATTAAGCGTTCTACAGGGATAATTGACCAATTAGTCACTAACAATGAAGTAGATTGTGGTGCAGATGCATTTGATTATTTATGTGCGCCATATCCAACCAAAACGCTTCTCCCTCGAAACAGTTTATTTACTACTAAAATTAAACCAGGTGATGAAATTGTCGGATATACCTATGTTCATAAAGAACTTGAACTAGAGCAAACTTATATTCATGATAATGAAAAAATAAAAAAGAAAAAATTATCAATAAATAAGCTGGATGATATCAGTTTGTTTGATTATTTAATTAATGAGAATACTCGTTCACAATCAGTAAAATTAGCCAATGCTAAAAGATCCGATCAGTGGGGTGATGAGGCTACTTTTGGTCAAATTATAGTTCCAGATAATGAGCTGCGTGAGAGATTAAAAGCATTCGTTACATTAAATTCCAATTTAGTAATTATTAATCAACCGGAAATTAAGGCAAAGGTACAAAAGATAGTGGATATAACGGAGCTTTTAATTGCTAAAAGTGGATGGGATGCCTCTTTATCACAAGCAATTTCGTTAACCAATGAATTATTAATTAGTCGGCCCGGTGAAATGCGTCAGGAACTTATTCACCAGTATTATATAGCAGCAAATGAAGTTCAGGGAAAACCCTCTTTAAGTTGTCGCATTTTAGGTGGGCTCATGCTGACCTTAGGTATTGCTCTTGGCACAGCGGGAGTTCTGATTTCAACAGTGACCCTGGGAGTTGGGCTTGGCGCAGGTATTGGAATGACGGCAGCAGGTTCCACATTAACAATTGCGGGGGCTGTCTTCTTTTTCCATGGTCGGCAAAAAGGGATGAGTAAGGAACTGGTTCTATTAGCGGATATTATAAAAGAGAATGGGCAAAACCAATTCTTAAATAAATAATATATTAAATCGGTTTTACAATCATAGACTTCGGTTCGTCCTTAAGAGCTTATTAGAACATTTAGGCAGAGTTTATTGTTAATTTTTGGCGTAATTTAGGATAAGCGAACGTTATTTATATCGTACTGGGTTGCTTCGTCGCGAGGCTCCTCGCAATGACAAGGATTATTTCAATCTGTGAGATTTATATTCTTACATTGCTCACGTAAATATCAGCACGTTCCAGGCGAATCACAAGCAAGATGCAACGTCAGCTTCTCGACCCGTTGCCATATACAAAAATTCCAGACGTGCGCCTTAAACTACTCGGAAAAGTATTTATTCAAATTATGCGATAAAATTGTCATTGCGAGGAGCATCGCGACGAAGCAACCCAGAGATGTCTTGTATATATTGTATCTTCGCTCCTCCCAAAAGATATTGCAGAGTAACAAATGCAACAGAATTCTGTAGTTTGCGCAAAGCAAAGGAATGAGGTATCCAGAGTGTTTTTCCTTTATAATAGGTCAATTTCTTCCTAAATATTCTTCCATGCTAGGAAGATCCACCAAAGGTATAAAGTGCTCACTGAGTTATTATCCGAGGGTTATAAATGCTATTTATTCAGGTGAGTCATTCACCTGTGCAAGCAATTAACCCTCAGGATTTTCTAAAGTTGAATAGCCCTAACTAGATTAAAATGCTTTTACCGGCATAGGGCAAATTAGCGATTTCATTTATTCTTAACAACTGATTGTATTTTGCAGTACGGTCCGTACGACATAAAGATCCTGTTTTAATTTGCCCGCAGCCTGTCGCAACTGCTAAATCGGCGATGAAAGTATCTTCTGTTTCACCCGAGCGATGGGACATCACGCAGCGATAGCCGTTCTTTTGAGCAAGAGCAATAGCTTGTCGCGTTTCAGTTAAAGTGCCAATCTGATTTACTTTGATAAGAATCGCATTTGCAATGTTTTGGTCTATCCCTTCTTGCAGTATTTTAGGATTCGTTACAAACAAATCGTCTCCCACCAACTGTATGCGTTGACCTAATTTTGCAGTCAACTCTTTCCAACCGGCCCAATCTTTTTCATCCAGGCCATCTTCGATACTGACTATTGGGTAATTAGAAACTAAATCAGCGTAGTAATCTACTAATTGGGTCGAGGTAAATTTTTGTTGTTCCGATGCCATGTGGTACATGCCTTGCTGAAATAATTCAGAAGCGGCAACATCCAAAGCAAACATAACTTCCGAGCCCAGTTTAAAACCTGCGGATTGCACTGCTTCACTTAACATATCCAAAGCCTGGCGGTTGGATTTTATGTCTGGAGCAAAACCACCCTCATCCCCCACAGCTGTATTTAATCCCTGCTTTTTCAAGACACTTTTCAGTTTATGGAAAATTTCAGTTCCGATGCGAATTGCCTCCGGGAAATCAGCAGCACCTACGGGCATAATCATAAATTCCTGAATATCGACATTGTTATCCGCATGGGCTCCGCCATTTAATACATTCATCATGGGAACAGGCATGTTCATAGTCTGGTTTTGATTGAGTGCTGCATACAGTGGCATATTGAGCATGAGTGCTCGAGCCCGAGCGCTGGCAAGGGACACTGCTAAAATAGCATTGGCGCCTAACCGTGATTTATTATCTGTTCCATCCAGCTTAATTAATTGCTGATCTAATTCTTCCTGGTCTTCAATCGAATAACCATTTAGTATTTGGTTTATTTCATGGTTGACATGAGCCACCGCATTTTTAACCCCTTTACCATTAAAACGTGTGGCGTCATCGTCTCTAAGTTCACAGGCTTCACGGCTTCCAGTTGAAGCACCGGATGGAACACTGGCGCGGCCTACAAGGCCATTTTTTAAAATAACGTCGGCCTCGATAGTTGGATTACCTCGGGAGTCCAGAATTTCACGAGCATGGATTTTATCTATTTGCATATAATTTCCTAATGATATTTTATTCTTGCAGCTATTGTTTTGTTTCATGGTGAGCTTGTCAAGGCTTGCAGAGAATAGAAGGGGTAATTAATAAACTACGACCATTTAATGTGCAAATTATTAAGGATGAATAAACGCATTGAAAATAATTTATAAGATAACTGCCTTCAATTCGGTCAATGCCGATATCAGAGGCAATAAAGGCAGTCCCAAAATAGTATCTTCCTTACCATCAACTTTTTTAAATAACCATTTTCCTAAAGTTTCATATTGATAAGCGCCACAGCTTTGATATGGTTTCTCCGCGAGAAGATAATCCTCAATCGATTTAACGTTTAAATCACGCAAAGTTAAAGTAGCGATGTCATGATATTTCCATAAAATTTTATTGCCTTGAGCGATACATAAACAGGCTATTTGCTGATGTGATTTACCGCTTAATAATTGCAAATGCTGAATGGCAACATCATGATTTAATGGTTTATCCAGGAGTATGCCATCTATGACACAAAGCTGGTCTGCTGCAATGACAAAATGATTTGGATATTGTTTGGATACACTTAGTGCTTTATGCTGAGCAAGAGTATAACCTAAATCAAGATAAGTATCCGAACTATGGCTAGCTTTGAATGCTTCTTCGTCGCAGTCTGATGGAATTACTTCAAACTCAAGCCCAATAGAATTGAGTAATTTTCTTCTGATTAAGGAGCCGGAAGCAAGTATAAGGGGTTTTTGTTGTTTTATGAACCTAGACATAGGCAGCAACCGAGGCCATAAGTAAAAAGCCAATGATGACGTAACTAAAATCCTTCAAATTGCAGCATCGCTCCACCATGACACAACGTTCGAGGCCATGAAGGGTGCCTAAATAGAGAAAAGTGCCTGCAGAAGCTGCCAGTAAGATGGGGTCAAAAATAGAGTTCGTCTCAACACCATGTCCAAAATACCAACCCAAATAAATTCCTAAAGGGGTCATAAAACTAAATAATATAAAAAAGATAAGACTTGCGCGGGTGCTCATTGAGCTTTTGTTTAATTGAACCGCTATAGCAAAACTTTCGGCCCATTTATGGGTAATGATGGCAAGAAACAACATGATGATTAACGAATTATAATGAGCAAGACCTAATGCAGCTCCAAGCATAATCGAATGAACCGATAGCATAGCCCACGCCAGGATTGCAAAAGCAGGATGTTCCGCATGATGATGGTGATGATCTGATTTTTCATGATGGTGATGATCATTGTGATGATGATATAACTCCTTTCCCAAATGTTCAAACCATAAGAAAATGAGGAAGACGGCACCTGCGATTATAAAAGCAAAGGGGTAATTATATCCCATCGCATGAAATAAAGTGTTTGCCTCGGGTAGCATATGAAGTAACGCAGCCCCCAGGAAGACCCCGGTAGCTAAAGTTTCTCCTATCGGAAAATCAACATGTTGATCTTCTTTAATTCGTCTTCTAAAGGGGTACCACCCAGAAATAATTATAATTATAAAGATAGATAAACCAAAAATTACTTTTAAGCTTGTAGCCGTTATCATTAAGATTCCTACTTTAAAAACCCAGGTTAACCGTCACGGTTAATTTTAATCTACTTCCCAAGCCTATAATGACTTATAAGTGAATTGTACCCCTAAATCGCCTACCCGTCATGTTTGTGGGTAAATTCGTTCATGTAATGCAAGTAACCGCACTTCCGCTATATCTTTTTGCAGGTTTAAAGCTAACATTACGCGCTGGTGTAATTCACTCCATTGAGTAAATCCTTCATGACACACAATATCAATAAACATTTGACCGTTTAAATAGTGTAGATTCCAAAAAAGAATTTGTGGGAAATCGAGGTGTACTTCGCTGAGTAATTGAGTCTGCAATACTCTTCTGCTCGGTAAATGCAATGAAGGGCAGGTAATTTCATCGTCTTCAGGATCAACATGAACAATTACATCTTTAACACTATCAATTTGCTCCACCAAAGCATGATGAACATGTTGCGCAATATAATGGCCTTCAGAAACTGAGATTTTGGGAGATACCAGGATGTGCACATCAATTAAAACATCACTTCCCATAAAACGACTACGTAATTGATGAATTTTTTGCACCCCATTAATACTGGAAATGACTTCTTCAATTTGAGCCAAAAGTTCAGGATTTACCGCTGTATCTACTAATTCTTTGACGCTATTCCACCCATAATCCCATCCCATTTTTATAATCATGAGTCCAACAATAATAGCTGCCAAAGCATCCAGATATACATAACCCGAAAGACTGCCTATTAAACCCAGGAGTACTATTATTGATGATGCAGCATCAGAACGATGATGCCAGGCATTGGCGATAATTAATTGCGAATTGATTTTGTTCCCTATATGACGTGTATAGTGAAACAATATTTCGTTTGCAACTATGGAGATGCAAATTACCGGAACCGACAACCAGTCCGGAACTGTAGAGGTGGCGTGGATTAGTTCATCGAAAGCATCCCAGGCAATACCAAATCCAGCAAGTATGAGTAATAATGCGAGTAATAACGTTGCAGCGGTTTCAATACGTTGATGGCCATAGGGGTGGGTATCATCAGCATCTAAACTGCCGTATTTCGAGGCAAACAGAACCATTACGTCTGTAATCAAATCAGAGAATGAATGCACGCCATCCGCTACTAAAGCGTGAGAATGAAATAAGAAGCCACCGACGAGTTTGACGATACCGAGTAAGGCATTAACAACAGCTCCAATGAGAGTAACTTTTTTAGCCTGCCAATACCGGTCATGTTTCAATCTTAACCCCCAACATTACGAATCATTCCGTTTAAGCGCTCAGTGCGAGCTAACGTTACCTGCGCCTTTTGAGCTAAGTCACGATTGGGATAAGGTCCAATTATTACTCGAAACCAATTTCCTCCCGGTTGACTTACAGGAACTACAGTTACATTGAACCCTTTGAGAATAAGCAAACCTTTCATATGTTCTGCGTCTTGTCTGGTTTTAAAGGAAGCGACCTGAATGAGATAGCTGCCTTTATTTGAAGTGGTGGTTTTAGGCTGAGTTGGATTAAGGGGTTGGGCTTCAGTTACTTTGACTGGGGAAGCAGTTGTTGCAGAGGGGGTTACAACCGGATGTGCATTATTAATGGCCGAGGTTACGGCATGGGTGGATGCTGTTTGTGTGGGATTTCCATTAGATGCTGGAGTCGCTCCTCGATTCGTATGCGCATGTGAATTAGATGAAGGCCCTTTTTCATTAGCTAATAAGGTATAAAATTCAAATTTTGGCTTAGGGGGAAGTTGGGTATGCGGTTGCTCCTTTTTAACTGTTTGTGGTTGAGCCTCATTATGAGCTATCACCTGTTTGTTCATCCAGGTGCTTATCGTTTGCACATCAAATATAGAGGCGGTCAGATATCCCAGCAAAAAAGATACCAAAATGATTAAAACCGTTTGCGGAGCACTTGAACGGTGCCGTGTGGTTCGTTTGCTTCCATAATCTCTTGCCATTACATACTCTCAGGAGCTGATACGCCCAGTAATTCCAGGCCATTGTTTAAAACCTGACGTACTGCCGCTAATAAACACAGGCGAGCACTTCGTAATTCTTCTTGATCACACAATAGTTGCACCGCATTATAATAACTATGTAATCCATTAGCCAGTTCTCTCAGATAGTAAGCCAATTGATGAGGCTCGCAAGTTAATGCTGCAGTGTCGATAATTTCAGGATAGCGACATATTAAATTGATTAATGTTTTTTCATGGGGTTGCTCCAATAAAGAAGTGTTTTTTAACCCCATTGCCTCATCCCAAAGCATACCTCTTTCTTTTAATTGGCGTAATACACTACATATTCTGGCATGGGCATATTGAATATAATAAACCGGATTGTCACTTGATTCTGATTTTGCCAAATCCAGGTCAAAATCCATATGCTGTTCTGGTTTGCGCGCAACGTAAAAAAATCGTGCTGCATCGTTACCGACTTCATCCCGTAATTCTCTTAGGGTAACAAATGAGCCACTGCGAGTGGACATTTGAACTCTCTCGTTACCACGATAAAGGATAGCGAATTGAACCAGCAAAACATCCAGGGCTTTTTCGTCATGACCCAACGCTGTTACTGCAGATCGGACTCGAGTGACATAACCGTGATGGTCAGCGCCAAAAATATCAATAACCCGATCATAACCTCTGTTATATTTGTTCCAGTGATAGGCGACGTCAGACGCAAAATAGGTGGTTTGTCCATTAGCACGGACCAGAACTCTGTCTTTTTCATCACCAAAAGCAGTGGCCTTGAACCATAGTGCACCTTCTTGCTCAAAAGTGTGGTTTGCATCCTTTAACGCTTTAATTCCTTTCTCTATAGAGCCGTCTTCAAATAATGATTGTTCAGAAAACCAATTTTCAAATCTGATTCCAAATTCAGCAAGATCGTCTTTAATATCTTCTAAAACAGAGTGCAGTGCGTGTTGATGAAATTGACGAAAGCCTTCTTTGCCTAATAAGGTCTGTGCACGTTCTATCATTGAATCAATATAACGCTCTTTATCTCCTCCAGCAGGTTCATCGTCTGGAAGGTCAGTAATTATTTCAGACCAGGGACGGACAAATTGAGCCCCATGAATATCCCACAATTGTTGAGCAATCTCGGTGACGTAATCACCTTTATATGCGTTTGCAGGGAATATAATCGCTTCTTTTGCTAATTGCAGATAACGTAACCAAACACTTACTGCAAGAATATTCATCTGACGTCCGGCGTCATTAACATAATATTCCAGAGCAACATCATACCCGGCTGCTTTTAAAACATTTCCAAGGGTGGCGCCAAAAGCTGCGCTACGACCATGGCCAACATGTAAAGGGCCAGTCGGATTGGCAGATACAAATTCTATTAATACTTTTTGATTTCCACCTAAAGTACTTCGTCCAAATTCTCTTTTCTTATGAAGCACTTCTTTAATAATTTCAGCCCGTGCACTGCTGCGAATAAAAAAATTAATAAATCCTGCGCCAGCTATTTCTACTTTTTCGATTATAGAATCAGCGGGCAAGGCTTCAATCAGCATTTCTGCAATTTGTCGTGGTGATTGGCGACATGGTTTAGCCAATATGAGTGCCAAATTACTTGCATAGTCACCATGCGCGGGATCTTTAGCATTCTCAACTTTAACTTCAACAGTTAAATCTGAGGGTATTTTACCCGATTGGTTTAATGAGTATAAGGCCTGTTTTAAAAGATGCTCAACTGTATGTTTCATGCCGCTTATTTATCCGTCAAAAATAGATCTATTATGCGCTTTTTCATGCCAGATTAAAAGGCAATTTCATATCACTAATCTTCATATATCGTTTCATACGATTTATAAATATAACCATCCTGTGATAATAAAACAGCTATTGGGCGGGTTGACTGGAAGTGAGCAAAAATTATCATCATCATTACTGTAATGGGAACTGACAAAAACATCCCCAGTACCCCCCAAATCGTACCCCATAAGGCAAGGGCAAATAAAATAACCAAAGGGCTTAGATTTAAGGATTTACCTAATAATCTGGGCTCAAGAAAATTACCTACTATAAATTGAATAGTAACCACTGAAGAGGTAATTGCTATGAAAGGCCACCAGGTATCAAATTGAATAAGAGCTAAAGCTGCCGGGAATGCAGTTGCAACAATGGCCCCTATATTGGGAATAAAATTGAGGAAAAAAATGAGTAGTGCCCAAAATTCCGCAAAGTCTGACCCAACCCATTTCATAAAAAACCAGCTAGATAATGCGGTGATTAAACTTAATAAAGTTTTGATCCCCAAATAGGTCTGTGTATCTTTGGTAATATGGGAGATTATATTATTTACTATTTTTCGGTGCTCTTCCTGAGTGAAAATAGCATCCATTTTTTGGGTGAAGTAATGTTGCTCTACAAATAGAAATACCACATATAAAGAAATTAACACGGCTGAGCTGGTTAATGAGGTGAATACACCATAAATACTGACTACCATATTTTGAATATTCAAATTTTTAATAATTCCATCAAAATCGGCAAAAGCCTTAAAATGAAACCGGCTATCAAGATTATTAAAAATAACTAACAGGTTTTCCTGATAACGAGGAGAGGCGGCAATTACATCATTGACATTATCCGTTATGATGTTAATAAGAATTTTGACAAAAATTCCAACAACAAAAAGAGATACAACCATACTCCCCCAGGCGGGTAGATATTGATTTACTCCAGGTATTTTTTGCATTCCGTTATTTATAGTATTTAACAAGTGCCAGATTAGTATTGCCATTACCAACGGCACCAGTAAGCCCCTGCCTACAATGAGTATATAGCCAATAATCCAAACCAGTATCAAGCCTGCGGTAAAGGTGAGAATGCGGTTCATCGAGTGACTCCTAAGCTTGAATGATACTCGTCAACGAGCATGGTTTCCTGCTATTATTAAATTTTTTAATGATTGATTATACTGTGTTGCATAAAACATGTGAATCTCTGCCAGGTGTTGGACCAACACTGGCCGCAAAACTTATAAAATGCGGCATTGACACGGTGCAGGATTTACTTTTTCATCTGCCTTACAAATATCAGGATAGAACCAGAATAACACCTATTCAAAATTTGCGCTCCCATGATTGGTGCGTCATTGCTGGCAGAGTGTGTAAAACTGAAATTAAATACGGTAAAAGGATGATGCTGTATTGTTATGTGGAAGATAAAACCGGAATTGTGACCCTTCGTTTTTTTCACTTCAACAAACAACAGGTTGCCGCTTTAAATGATAGCAAAATGATACATGCGTTTGGAGAAGTGCGTGAATTTAATAATAATTTTGAGCTTATTCATCCCGAGTATCAATTAGTTAATGACGATAAAGTAATCGAAGTTAACGAAACGTTAACGCCCATCTATCCAACGACTCAGGGACTTACTCAATCACGAATAAGACAACTTATTAAAGTGGCCTTAAAGAATAGTGAACACGAGTTAACTCAATTGGAATGGATGAGTCAGCAGCAGTTAGATAAATATCATTTTTGCAGTATGGATTCTGCCCTGAAATTATTGCACAATCCCCCACCTGACACTGCAGTTCATTCGTTAGAAATGGGTGAACATCCAGCGCTTAAGCGTTTGGTATTTGATGAGTTGCTGGCGCAACGATTAAGCATGCAATTTGCTAGAAACTCAAGAAGAGAACTTAAATCTCCCTCTATTCCAAAGGATGATTTTTTAAAAGAGCGATTTCTTTCTGCGCTACCATTTAAACTTACTAATGCACAGGAGCGAGTAGCTCGTGAAATTAGTGAGGATTTAAGCGCAACGAAACCCATGTTACGTCTCGTACAGGGAGACGTGGGTGCTGGAAAAACCATCATCGCAGCCCTGGCAGCCCTTCAGGCAATATCACAATTATATCAAGTTGCTTTTATGGCTCCAACAGATTTGCTGAGCGAGCAACATGCCAGTAATATGAAGAGATGGCTCGATCCTTTAGGTATTAAAGTATTGAGACTGACTGGAAAAATGAAAGTTGCCGAGCGAAGAGCAGCACTCTCAGCGCTTGCAGATGGGAGTTGTCAGCTTGTTATTGGTACCCATGCATTGTTTCAGGAATCTGTTCAGTTTAATCGGTTAGGTTTAGTCATTATTGATGAGCAACATCGATTTGGAGTAGAGCAACGATTGCAATTACAACAAAAAGGTCAGCAAGAACAGCTAATCCCACATCAACTCCTTATGACAGCAACTCCGATACCTCGAACGTTATCAATGACCCATTTTGCTCATTTGGATATTTCAGTCATTGATGAACTTCCTCCAGGGCGTTCCCCGATAACTACAGCAGTTATTAGTCAGGACAAGCGTGAGTTAATTATCCAACGGTTACAAACAGCTATTGCCAGTGGTCGTCAGGCTTATTGGGTTTGTACTTTGATTGAGGAGTCGGAAAAATTACAATGTATGGCAGCCACTGAAACGGCGCACTATTTACAAGACCAGCTAGGGTCTAGGATTGGGCTGGTACATGGTCGAATGAAAGCTATTGAAAAAGAAGCAACCATGGCTGCATTTAAGGCTGGTGAAATTGATTTACTGGTTGCAACCACTGTAATTGAAGTGGGAGTGGATGTTCCAAATGCGAGTTTAATGATTATAGAAAATGCAGAGCGTTTGGGTTTATCCCAACTTCATCAATTACGAGGAAGGGTAGGCAGGGGAGTGACGCAATCTCACTGTATTCTCCTCTATCAATCGCCTTTATCACTTTATGGATCAGAACGGTTAAAAGTGATGCGGACAACCAATGATGGATTTATTATTTCAGAGAAGGATTTGGAATTAAGAGGAGCCGGTGAGATATTGGGTACGCGACAGACAGGTTATCGCCAGTTTAAATTAGCAGATTTGGCTCGTGATAAAGCTTTATTACCTTTATTGACTCCATTTGCCCAGCAATTAGTACAGGAATCCCCCGATATTGCTAAATCAATAACTCAGCGTTGGCTTGGTAATTTTGAACAATTTTTGCAAGGTTGAAAAATAGTAATGAAATAATGAAAGTCAAGACTGTTTTTTATTTATTTCTTTGCTATGATACTCAGGCTGATAGATCTTAGTTTGATACAACTCCCTGTGGATAACTTTTTAACACATCTTCTTTTTCTATAATTATATAATCCCGTTAGACTTTGAGCACTCTTGTTTTATAAGGGTTTTCCTCCATTTCTAAAAAAAAATCACAAAATTATTTATCCACAAAATCTGTGGATAATCCTGTGTATAGTCTTTTAAAATTGATATAAATTCACATCATTTGAGGATGTGCGGCAAATTGCCAATGTGCACTTTACTACTGGAAATTTGAAAGTGATTCATATCCTTTATCATTAGGACTTGGGTACTTTAACGACTGATACTTACTTGTATCATACCCGCATTTTTTATCGCATTGGGCTTAGTAACTGCAACAGTTAAATTTCCTACCTTAAATTCTTCTTTTATACGTAATGCGACATGTTCTGCGACAGTTTCTATGAGTTGAAAAGAGGTAGATTCTACGTACTCAGTAATTAATTGACATATCGCTGCATAATCCAGAGTATTTTCTATCTTGTCCTGACAGTTACTAAAATCTGATGGAATACTGATATCTATTAATAATTGCTGATTAATTCGCTGCTCCCAGGTATGAATCCCAATTTTGGTAGCGACTTTTAATGCTTTAATATTAAGCGTATCCATGAATGTCCTCTATAATGGCAAAAATAGCTCTGGCAAAGAGACCTATTCTAATCTGCTTCCGCAAGGGATACCACTGCATTTGAGGCAGGTAACATGATATTATAAATGCAACTTTACGTTATGAGATAACCAATGTTCGATATTAATCAATCTTTATTTCTCCGTGCATTAAGACGACAACCAGTTGATCGCACTCCGGTTTGGATAATGCGTCAGGCGGGTAGATATTTACCAGAATATCGTCAGACGAGAGAACAGGCCGGAGATTTTTTAAGTTTGTGTAAAAATCCTGAACTGGCATGTGAAGTCACCCTGCAACCATTGCGCAGGTATGCGTTAGATGCTGCCATACTTTTTTCAGATATTTTAACGATTCCTGATGCCATGGGGCTCGGTTTGTATTTTGCCGAGGGTGAGGGGCCCTGTTTTAGTAAGCCGGTTCAGGATGTTCGAGCTATAAACGAGTTAGAGATACCTGATGTAGGCAAAACGCTTTCCTATGTTACTGATGCAGCACGCCTAATTCGTAAGGAAATGCCAGAAGAGTTACCCCTTATCGGCTTTGCAGGCAGTCCGTGGACTTTAGCCTGTTATATGGTTGAAGGGCGAAGTAGTCGTGATTTTAAGCGAATCTTGAAATTAGTCTATACTGAAGATAAAGCGGCTCATATGTTATTGAATAAATTAGCGATATCGGTAACTGAATATTTAATAGAGCAAGTTAAGGCAGGAGTGAATGCTTTAATGATATTTGATACTTGGGGCGGAATTCTGACTCCGATAAATTATCAGAATTTTTCCTTGTATTATATGGACACTATAGTGAAGGGTATTAAAAGCCTTTACCCGGATATGCCCATTATTTTATTTACTAAAGGTGGCGGTCAATGGTTGGAAAAAATAGCGGCCACTGGATGTGATGGAGTAGGTGTTGACTGGACCTGTGATTTGAACACTGCCCGGCAAAAGATAGGCAACAAGGTAGCCATACAGGGGAACCTTGATCCTGCCGTGCTATTAAGCTCAAAGCAATGTATTCGTCAACAAGTGGAAGAGGTATTGAAATCTTATGGTCAGGGTACAGGTCATATTTTTAACCTTGGACATGGGATTACCCCTGATGTACCACCAGAGCATGTTGCGGAGATGATTAAGAGTGTTCATGAATTGAGCCCCCACTATCATGTGAGGTAATTATGATCATTGAAAGTCAATTTAAACCGGCATGGTGGATGAGTAATGCGCACGCACAGACTATTTATGCATCTTTAAGGCATCCATTTCCAGCGCCTGTTGATAAAATCGAGAAACTCGATTTACCTGATGGTGATTTTCTTGAATTACTCTGGTGCACGGGTAATTTATCAAATACCACTCCCCTGATTATCATCTTACATGGGTTGGGTGGTGGTGTTGATTCAAGCTATGTTGCGCGATTTATGAAAGTATTTCAGCATCAGGGATGGCGATCCGTATTGATGCATTTCAGGGGTGCAGGGCGCGAACTGAATCGACTGCCTCGTGCCTATCATTCCGGAGATACCGCTGATTTAAATTTTTTAATTAACACTTTAAAAGAAAGGGAGTCTCATAGTAAAAAAGCAGTAGTGGGTATTTCTTTAGGAGGAAATGTTTTACTTAAATGGTTGGGAGAGCAAAAAGAGCAGTCCCTAATCGAAACAGCGGTTGCAGTTTCTGTTCCATTTATGTTGAATAAAGTAGCTAATAAGATGAATGAAGGGTTTTCTCGCTTTTATCAAAGTCACTTGTTAAATCAATTTAAAACAATTTTTTCCCGAAAAGTACAGTATTTTAACAAATCAGCTGATATTTTAAAAAAAGCAGCCAATTGCAGTTGTTTTTGGACTTTTGATGATCAAGTTACCGCTCCATTATATGGCTTTAACAATGCACACTCTTATTATCGAGAATCCAGTTCACGACAATATTTACGAGATATTGTTACCCCTACACTAATTATTCATGCAGAAGACGATCCTTTTATGACTATTGATGTTGTTCCCACTGAGAGTGAGTTGTCCTCTTCGGTCACCTTGGAGTTGAGTAAAAAAGGGGGACATGTAGGATTTATAGCGAGTGATGGCTATGGTTTGCCTGCCTATTGGCTTGATCAACGAATTCCTGAATATTTCAGTTCACAGTTTAAGGGTTTCTAAATTTTCTACTTAATTGAATAGCCATCTCTAAAGATTGTTCGTAATTTAAACGTGGATCTACCAAGGTATGATATGCTGTTTTAAGATCATTCGCCGCTAACCCTCTTGCTCCGCCAATGCATTCGGTTACATTATCGCCAGTTAATTCAAAATGGACGCCTCCGAGGTAACTGTCCATATTGCGATGAATTTCCAATGCCAGTTTTAATTCTTTTAATATATTATCAAAATGACGTGTTTTAGTGCCGTCTGCGGTGGTTTCGGTATTACCGTGCATAGGGTCACAAGACCAGGTAACAGGAATTTTTGTCTTTTTTACTGCTTCAATCAAAGGAGGTAATAAACGCTCGATATTTTGCGCTCCAAGACGAGTAAACAGAAGTAAGCGTCCTTCTTCTTTTTCTGGATTGGCTATATTCAGAACTTCACTAATCCATTCTGGGGTTGCTTCATGGCCAATTTTAATTCCAATCGGGTTTTGGACGCCTCTCAGGAATTCCAGGTGCGCGCTATCAATTTGAGCTGTACGCATACCTATCCATGGTAAGTGTGTCGATAAATTATACCATTTTCCATCTTTTAATTTTCGGGTCAAGGCCTGCTCATAATGGAGATGAAGAGCTTCATGGGACGTGTAAAAATCAACCTTATTTAAATTGCTTGAACTAATTCCATCAATTGCCTTGAGAAAATCAAGGGCATCCTCTATGGATTCAACGATTTTCTGATATTCTTTCCTGCGAGCGGAATGCGCCACAAAACTTAAATCCCATCGCTGTGAATTATGCAGATCAGCAAAACCTCCATCAAGTAATGCCCGAATAAAATTTAATGTCATAGCGGAGCAACTGTAAGCCTGAAGTAACAATTTAGGATTTGGCTCTCTGGATGTTTTAGTAAATTCAGGTGAGTTAACAATATCCCCTCGATAGCTTGGGAGGGTGACATTATTAATCGTTTCAAAATCAGATGAGCGTGGCTTTGCATATTGACCTGCAATTCGGCCCACGCGAATTATTGGTTTGCGTAAACCGTATAATAAAATAAGACTCATTTGAAGAATGATTTTTAGTTTATTACTGATCACATCCGAGCGACAGTCATTGAATGACTCCGCACAGTCTCCACCTTGCAGAATAAACGCTTCACCACGACCAGCACGAGCAATTTCACTCTTTAAGCGATTTACCTCGCCACTGGTAACCAAAGGAGGAAGCTGAGCCAATTGATCGACTACTTTGTTTAATTGCTCATGATCGGCATAGTGTGCTGATTGCAAGTATGAAAAGTGTTGCCAGGATGTGTGGGACCATTCTTGCATGTTCAGCTCGGGTGATTTTTAAGACTTAATTATGGAATAAATGACCCTGTCCTGCAAGTGGGATTATCTCCGATCGTCCAATATTTATATTAATTGACTATAAATTATACGATCAAGATAGTATTTTAGATTTATTGAATAAAAATTTGACAAGTTATATATATTTATATACAATTGGTTTTTTATATTAGCTGTACAGTAAAAGATGTCTGATTTACCTAAAGAAATTCGCTATACTATTTTTTCATTGTTACCAACCAAAGATTTGTTGAAAGCCAGCGCCACATCAAAAGAGTTTAGGGAGCATTCCGAAAAAGCAATCAAACTTACTTTTGGTGCTGAGAGTAAAAAAGACTTTAAAATTAGAATCAGTAATTTACCTAAAATATGGCAGTTCTTAACATTTAAGTATAAATACCCTTTAGATATTATTGAGAAGAAGTTTGCTAATGCATCCTCGACAAATGATGCGATCGAATTCTTGTCAGAAGTGGACAAAAAAGCTTTAGTCGCAATGAATCTTCAGGACACTATTTCACATTTGGAGATTTTTGCTTTAAAGGTAGGATTAATCACTATACAACATTTAAAAGAAATGAGACCTGAAATCAGGATGGCTTTACTTTCAAAAAGTAAAGGTATTCAAGTGTTAGAAGAGAAATTGCTAGATGATTCTTTTGTAGAAATTTTAAATAAATACGGACTTGAATTTTTACGTGAGAATGTGTTAACCATAGAAGATTTATTATTAATAAAAAATTTTACACACAGAGAATTATTTTTATCAAATGAGTATGGATTACAGCTTTTAAAAGAAGAGCTTTTAACTCCCATATTAATTTGCGAAATCTCTGATGAGAACACTTTAAGAGGCATTTTATCTAAGGATGGTCTGCGGACCCTGCGACAAAATCCAGAAATCTCTATTAAGGAACTGGAATCAAATCTTATACCCTCATTTTTATAAAATAAACAGCAAACAGTTGCACCATCATGCACCAATAATAATTTCATGGTTGCTTATACTTCTAATAATTGTTTCATAAGGCAATGAAGTGACTATAAAAGCCATGAAATTATAACGGTGCAAAATGCTTTAATTCTTCCTTTGTACTAATTACTTCCCTCGTTTTAGATAAAAAGTATTTTTTACTGCTCATGGGATATATTGTCTGTAATCTTTAATTTCCTGCAAATTCTATAAGAGAGCCGTACTCTTGGTAATTTAATTTGAGCATCAGAAAATTTTTTATACAATTCCAGGTAATTGATCTATATTTAATTCTCAAAAAGGGTTGAAATCTATAATGATGACCCCACCTGTAAGGTCTGGTTAGAGAGGAGCAAATTAATGAGTAAACAAGATAAAGACTGGAATAAGTTTAAGGAAGAACATCAAATAAACGAAGAAGAGCTCATGGATGATGAAGAGATTGAGAATGAAGAGGTTCCAAGTGATCATGCTTTAGATCATCCAAGTTATGTAGCTTTAGAAGAGCAATTGACCCTTGCGGAACAAAAGGCGCATGAGAATTGGGAAAAGTCGGTTCGAGCTGTGGCTGAGTTAGACAATGTTCGGCGAAGAATGGAGCGAGAAGTTGCAAATGCTCATAAGTATGGGATGGAAAAACTGGTTTCTGCTTTGCTGCCAGTAATTGATAGTCTGGAGCAGGCTTTGCAAATGGCGAAAGATGCCTCTATGCAAGAAGGTTTAAAGTTAACTATGAAACTGTTTACCGATGTCATGCAAAAATTTGATGTGGAGCAAATTGACCCCGTAGGTGCTACTTTTGATCCGCAACAACATGAAGCGATGTCCATCCAGGAATCACCCGGAACTCCCCCAAATACTGTTACGGCGGTCTTCCAAAAAGGATATAAATTAAACGATCGGGTTATTCGTCCAGCTCGGGTAATCGTTTCCAAAAATAAGTCGGGCGAATAATAAATAACTGTTATTCAAAGCAATTTGTTACATTACATGCTTTTTTTATGATATTGGCTTGAATTTGGCTTAAAACACCCCATATCACAAATATTGCATAAAAAAATAATCATTTGGAGCAAAAATAGAATGGCTAAAATAATAGGAATAGACTTAGGAACAACTAACTCATGTGTTGCGGTTATGGAAGGTAATGCGCCTAAAGTAATCGAAAATCACGAAGGACACCGTACCACACCTTCAATCGTTGCATTTACGGATGACAATGAAGTATTGGTAGGGCAATCCGCCAAGCGTCAATCTGTAACCAATCCTGAGAAAACTTTGTTTGCTATTAAACGGTTGATTGGCCGCAAGTTTGATGATGCTGTGGTTCAAAAAGATATTAAAATGGTACCTTATCAAATTATTAAAGCAGACAATGGCGATGCCTGGGTTCGCGTTAAAGACCAGGATAAGGCACCACCGCAAATTTCTGCTGAAGTCTTACGTAAAATGAAAAAAACCGCTGAAGATTATTTGGGTGAAGAAGTTAAGGAAGCGGTTATCACTGTACCTGCTTATTTTAACGATTCCCAAAGACAGGCAACTAAAGATGCCGGACGTATCGCCGGTCTTGATGTGAAGCGAATTATTAATGAGCCAACCGCTGCAGCTCTTGCTTATGGTATGGATAAAAAACGGGGTGATTCCATCATTGCTGTTTATGACCTTGGTGGCGGTACTTTCGATATTTCAATTATTGAGATTGCTGAAGTAGATGGGGAACATCAATTTGAAGTTTTAGCTACTAATGGTGATACATTCCTGGGCGGGGAAGATTTTGACCTGGCTCTTATTGATTACCTGGCTGCTGAATTTAAAAAAGACTCAGGCATCGATTTGCACAATGATCCCCTGGCTTTGCAACGTTTGAAAGAAGCTGCCGAGAAAGCAAAAATTGAATTATCCTCAGCGCAACAGACAGATGTAAATCTTCCTTATATTACTGCTGATGCATCTGGACCCAAACATTTAAATATCAAATTAACTCGTGCCAAACTGGAATCTTTAGTTGAAAAACTGGTTGAGCGCACTATTGAGCCTTGCAAAATTGCATTAAAAGATGCCGGTTTAACTGTATCGCAAATTAATGATGTGATACTGGTGGGCGGACAAACCCGTATGCCTTTAGTACAAAAAACCGTAGAAGAGTTTTTTGGAAAAGAACCACGTAAAGATGTGAACCCGGATGAGGCGGTAGCAGTGGGTGCTGCAATCCAGGCAGCTGTATTATCTGG
Source organism: Legionellaceae bacterium UBA2794 (assembly GCA_002352055.1). Taxonomy (GTDB): domain Bacteria; phylum Pseudomonadota; class Gammaproteobacteria; order Legionellales; family Legionellaceae; genus Legionella. The sequence continues at coordinate 28,975 of DEHS01000095.1, read as the reverse complement.
AGATGTAAAAGACATATTGTTGTTAGACGTCACACCATTATCTTTGGGAATTGAAACCATGGGTGGTGTTATGACCAAATTAATTGAAAAAAATACCACAATTCCAACGAAAGCGAATCAGGTATTTTCGACAGCAGATGACAATCAAACTGCAGTAACAGTCCATGTGTTACAAGGTGAGAGGGAGCAGGCTTCAGCAAATAAATCTCTGGGTCGTTTTGATTTGGGTGACATTCCTGCAGCGCCTCGTGGTGTGCCACAAATTGAAGTTACCTTTGATATAGACGCTAATGGTATACTGAACGTTTCTGCTAAAGATAAAGCAACCGGTAAAGCGCAATCCATTGTTATTAAAGCATCGAGTGGTTTAAGCGATGAAGAAGTGGATGCCATGGTAAAAGATGCGCAGTCACACGCAGAAGAAGACAAGAAGTTTAAAGAAATGGCTGAGCTTCGTAATCAGGCTGATGGATTAATTCACAGCAGCGAAAAATCCTTAAAAGATTTGGCTGATGAATTATCAGAAGACGAGAAAAAAGGAATTGAATCAGCAATATCAGAATTAAAAGAAGCAGTTCAGGGAACAGATAAGGCCCATATAGAAGAGAAATTGAAAGTGTTAACTGACGCCTCTGCAAAAATGGCAGAGCGAGTTTATGCTAAAAAATCTCAGGAAGGTCAGGCTGCACAAGGTGATGCACCATCTGAAGAGGCAACTAAACCTGCTGATGAGGGTGTGGTTGATGCTGAATTTGAAGAAGTGAAAGACGATAAAAAATAACTTTTGTTTCTCGAGTTATTTGTGTAGATATGCTGGCTGCTTGCAGCCAAAAAAAGGCTGAACTCTTTTTTTGGTTTCACGCAGCCAAGCTGTATCTGAATCAAAATCGATTTTATCGATTAAATATGGGTCGGGGCAATCGTGTGCCTCGTGAGTGTTTTGCCATCAATTAACGTGTTAATTGTTAATTCATTGGCATATTATTTTAAAATTGTGAGTAGTTATGGAACAGCGGGATTATTATGAACTTTTAGAAGTTAGTCGAAATGCAGATGATACTGAGATTAAAAAGGCATATCGCAAATTAGCGATGAAATACCACCCTGACCGTAATCCTGACAATGCTTCAGCTGAAGAAAAATTTAAAGAAATTCAAAAAGCTTATGCGATTCTCTCTGACAAACAAAAACGTGCTGCATATGATCAATTTGGCCATGCTGGAGTCGATTCATCTATGGGCGGAGGGTTTGGTGGTGGCTTTGGCGGTTTTGGTGATGTATTTGAAGATATTTTTGAAAATATTTTTTCTGGCGGACGCGGCCAAGGTAGACAATCTCGAGGCCAGCGGGGTGCAGATTTACAGTTTAATGTACAGCTGACTTTAGAGGAAGCTGCTTTAGGCAAAGAAATTGAAATAACCGTGCCTCGCCATGGTACCTGTACTACCTGTGATGGTAGTGGCGCAAAAAAAGGGACTACTCCTAAGACTTGTGAAACATGTAATGGTATNNTTCAGCAAGGTTTTTTCTCCATTCAGCAAACCTGTCCCAGTTGTCACGGTGAAGGACATATTATTACTGATCCGTGCACCAGTTGTCATGGACAGGGGCGAATCAGGGAAAGTAAAAAACTTACTGTGAAAATCCCGGCAGGTGTTGATAATGGTGATCGCGTACGCTTGGGTGGTGAGGGAGAGGCTGGAGCTCATGGTGGTGGCCCAGGGGATTTATACGTACAAATTAATGTTAAGACCCACTCAATTTTTGAACGCCATGATAATGATTTGCACTGTGAGGTTCCTATAAGTTTTGCAGTTTCTGCCTTAGGTGGTTCTATTGAGGTGCCAACGCTCGAAGGTAGAGTTACGCTTAAGATTCCTGCANNATTTCGCTTACGCAGTAAAGGGATGAAATCAGTGCGAGGCTATGCTCAAGGTGATTTGTTGTGCAAAGTAGTAGTTGAAACCCCCGTTAATTTATCTCGTGAACAAAAAGAGATGTTAACCAAGCTCCAGGAATCTTTGGAGAATGCTAAAACAAACCATTCACCCAAATCGTCCTCCTGGTTTGATGGGGTGAAAAAATTTTTCGAAGACATGAAATTTTGACTTAAGTACGTTACAATGAGTCGTTTTACCAATGTGCGCAACGGTTGCGCACATTGGTTCTCGTTAACCGGATTTAACAGCGATCCACATTAGAGATTTTTCATGAGCAATAAACCTGCGATTTTAGTATTAGCTGATGGGACAGTTTACGAAGGTATCTCAATGGGAGCTGTGGGTGACTGTGTCGGAGAACTTGTCTTTAATACCTCTATGACCGGTTATCAGGAAATGCTAACCGACCCCTCTTATGCACGTCAAATTATAACCTTAACTTCAGCTCACGTTGGAAATACGGGGTGTAACAATGACGACATGGAGTCCAGCAAAGTATGGGCCTCAGGTTTAGTCATGCGACATTGTGTTACTTCGCCCAGTAATTATCGTGCGGAACNNTCCCTTCCAGACTGGTTAAAAAAAAATAATGTCATCGCTATCTCCGGAATTGATACACGATCATTAACTTTAAAGCTTCGCGAGCATGGGGCAATTGGAGCATGCATCAGTACCGACAGTTTGTATCCTGAAAAAGCTTTGAATAAGGCTCAATCATTTTCTGGCTTAAATGGTGTTGATTTAGCATTGGAAGTCTCAAGACAAACTATTGAGCGTTGGCATGAAGGATTAGGACAATGGGGGGAACCTTCTCAACCCCAACAAGTTCATGTGGTCGCCTATGATTTTGGAGTGAAACACAGTATTTTACGCATTTTACGCGATAAAGGCTGTCATTTAACTCTCGTACCCGCTCANNACCTGTGATTATGCCATTAAAGCAACTCAGGAATTTTTAGTCCATAATATACCGGTATTTGGCATTTGTCTGGGTTTCCAGATATTGGCATTAGCATGTGGTGGCCAAACCATTAAAATGAAATTTGGACATCATGGGGCAAATCATCCGGTTATAGAAACATCAGGCAAGAAACAAGTGTACATTACCAGCCAGAATCATGGTTTTGCGGTCGATGAGTCAAGTTTACCTGAGTGTTTGGAGGTAACCCATCGTTCTCTATTTGATAGTAGCTTGCAGGGTATAAGGCATCGAATTAAACCCGCTTTTGGATTTCAAGGACATCCGGAAGCCAGTCCAGGTCCTCATGATATAGGGATTATTTTTAATGAATTTATTGCATTAATGCGCTAGTATAGCCAAAATTTTAATAGTGCAATATTAATATACAAGAGGGATTGTAATGAATGAATGCTATGTTTTTACCTCTGAATCCGTTTCTGAGGGACATCCAGATAAAATAGCTGACCAAATTTCGGATGCAATATTAGACGCTATTCTGGCTCAGGATCCTGCTGCGCGAGTTGCGTGTGAAGTATTTGTTAAGACGGGAATGGTGATTGTGGGTGGTGAAATTACCACTAAAGCCTGGGTGGACGTTGAGGATATTACCCGACATGTCATTAAAGACATAGGATATAACAGTTCAGCAATGGGATTTGATTGGGAATCTTGCGCTGTTCTTTCTGCAATTGGCAAGCAATCTCCGGATATCGCCCAAGGTGTTGATAATCAGCAGACCAAAATTATGGGAGCAGGGGATCAAGGGTTAATGTTTGGTTACGCGAGTCGTGAAACGGATGTATTAATGCCTGCGCCAATAGCTTACTCACATCGTTTAATGGAAAAACAGGCGCAAATGCGGAAGTCGGGTGCTTTGCCATGGCTGCGTCCTGATGCCAAATGTCAGTTGACGTTAAAATATGAAAATGGCATGCCCGTTGAAGTAGATACAGTAGTTTTTTCAACCCAACATGCTCCAGACGTATCCTATGAAGAACTGACACGAGAAATTAAAGAGCAAATTATTAAAGATATTTTGCCTGCACAATGGCTCACCGATAAAACCCGCTATTTTATAAATCCTACAGGGCGCTTTGTGATAGGCGGTCCATTAGGGGATTGTGGTTTAACCGGTCGTAAAATCATAGTGGATACTTACGGTGGTATGGCTCGCCATGGAGGTGGTTGTTTTTCTGGTAAAGACCCATCTAAAGTAGATCGTTCAGGGGCTTATGCTGCCCGACATGTGGCTAAAAATCTGGTGGCTGCAGGTCTTGCTGACAAATGTGAAATTCAAATTTCTTATGCCATTGGAATTGCGGAACCCACATCCATTTTTGTAGAAACGTTTGGCACTGGTCATCTAAAAAATAGTGATATTATCGATTTGATTCACACTCATTTCGATTTGACACCTCAAGGTATTATCGATCACCATGATTTGCTACGTCCTATATATCGCCAAACTGCTACCTATGGGCATTATGGAAGAGATAATCTTCCCTGGGAGCGCTTGGATAAAGTTTCTGAATTAAAAAAAGCATTGTAATTTAAATTAACAGCGCATTATAAGGATATAATTATGCACCAGGTGAATACTAAAGAATTAAATGTGCAAGCCGTAGAGGACTATAAAGTAGCGGATATATCATTAGCGGATTGGGGACGAAAGGAAATTGCGATTGCCGAAACAGAAATGCCGGGATTAATGGCATTACGTGAGGAGTTTCGCGCTTCAAAACCACTAAAAGGGGCACGCATTGCGGGCTGTTTGCATATGACTATTCAGACAGCGGTACTTATAGAGACTTTATTGGAACTTGGTGCTGATGTGCGTTGGTCATCCTGTAATATATTTTCTACTCAAGATCATGCAGCTGCAGCGATGGCAGCTGCAGGTATTCCAGTTTTTGCCTGGAAGGGTGAATCAGAAGATGAATATTGGTGGTGTGTGGAGCAAACCATTAATGGTCCGAAGGGCTGGACACCTAATATACTTTTGGATGATGGGGGTGATTTAACTCTTATTATTCATCAGAAATATCCTCAATTACTTCCCTCAATAAAGGGCGTTTCCGAAGAAACAACAACTGGTGTTGCACGTTTGTATGAAATGGCGAAATTGGGCAGCTTAAAAATGCCAGCCATCAATGTGAATGATTCAGTTACCAAATCAAAATTTGATAATCTTTATGGTTGTCGTGAATCTTTATTAGACGGTCTTAAACGCGCTACTGACGTGATGATAGCGGGCAAAGTAGCTCTTATAATTGGTTATGGGGATGTGGGTAAAGGATGTGCTCAAGCCCTTAGAGGTCAGGGAGCTACCGTTTTAATAGCCGAAATAGATCCAATTTGTGCACTTCAGGCTGCAATGGAAGGATATCGCGTAGTTACTCTTGATGATGTTGCAGAACAATTAGATATAGTAGTGACTGCGACCGGAAATCTTCATGTGGTCACTTTGGATCATATAAAGCGTATGCGTAATCAGGCTATTCTATGTAATATTGGTCATTTTGATTCCGAAATTGACATTGAAAGTTTGCGCCAATTCCAATGGGAAAATATAAAACCTCAGGTCGATCATGTTATTTTTCCCGATGGTAAACGGATTATTCTTCTAGCCGAGGGACGTCTGGTAAATTTAGGTTGTGCCACCGGGCATCCAAGTTTCGTCATGTCAACATCATTTACTAATCAGGTACTGGCTCAGATTGAATTATTTCAAAATAATGATCAATATAAGAACCAAGTGTACATACTTCCCAAAGCCTTAGATGAAAAAGTTGCCCGCTTGCATTTAGACAGGATTGGTGCCAAGTTAACTTCATTGACTAAGGAACAAGCGAAATACATTGGGGTTAAAAAAGAGGGACCTTATAAGCCAGACTCTTATCGTTATTGAGTATAGCTTTTTGCTATAACCTATTATTCTTAATAATAGGTTATAGATATAGAGTTAAATTTTAGAAATTGATTGTTATTCAAGAGCTCTGTTATGAGGAGCTCTTGAACGCCGAGGTTGAACCTAAGAGTTCCCTAGAGATACTCTTATATGTGAATCAATTAAACTAGCTCACTCATACCTGATACAGCATGATACCCCGCATCCACGTGAACTATTTCTCCAGTGATGCCAGATGCCAAGTCAGAGCACAGGAATGCTGCAGTATTACCTACTTCTTCCGTTGTAACGTTTCTATGTAGCGGAGTAATATTGGCGTAAGCGGCCTGGATTTTACGAAAATCTTTAATACCGGCTGCGGCCAAAGTTTTAATTGGCCCCGCTGATATGGCATTTACCCTTATCCCTCTAGGGCCCAGGCTTGCCGCCAGATAGCGGACTGAAGCTTCAAGGCTTGCTTTGGCTATGCCCATCACGTTGTAGTTGGGAACTGCTTTTTCCGCTCCGTAGTAACTTAATGTGAGGAGGGAGCCATTGGTGTCTTTCATCATCGGTAAGGCTGCCTGAGCCAGTCCTACTAAACTGTAAGCACTAATATCATGAGCAATTCTAAATCCTTCTCTGTTTGAGCGTTCAATAAAATCACCACTTATTTGATCTGCTGGAGCGTATGCGACGGAATGAACCAGAACATCGAGTTGATTCCAATGGTTTCCGAGGTTTTTAAATAGAGCATTAATTTCTTCGTCAGATGCGACGTCACATGGGAAAGTAAGGGTTGAGTCAAATTCTGCAGCCATTGTTTCAACACGTGATTTTAATTTTTCTCCCTGGTAGGTAAAAGCCAGTTCAGCTCCTTGCTCATGAAATGCTTTAGCAATTCCGTAGGCTATGGATCGGTTACTTGCCAAGCCGATTATCAACGCTTTTTTTCCAGATAAAAATCCCACAGTGTTCTCCTTACTTACTCATTAGTTGTGTGAGTTGCTAACAATTCTCGCATTTTGGCTTGAATCATCTCGATTGCAATTCGATTTTCACCGCCTCGGGGAACAATAATATCCGCATAACGACTCGATGGCTCAATAAATTGTAAATACATTGGCCTTACTGTTGTTTCGTATTGATGCACCACTGATTCAAATGTCCGGTGTCTTTCAACCACATCCCTTTTTAAACGGCGGGTGAGGCATACGTCTAATGGAGTGGACATAAATATTCGAATATCCATTATTTCCCGTAACGCTTTATCGCTAAATAACAAAATTCCTTCTAACACAATGATGGCGTGCTGACCAATTTTTCGTGTTTCTGGAAGACGCAGATGTTTGGAGTGCGAATAAATAGGAATTTCTACAGATTTTCCCATTCGAAGTTCACGAAGGTGATCACAGAGCAGGGCATGATCAAAGGAATCTGGATGGTCGTAATTAATTTTTTCTCGTTCTGCAAAAGGCATGTGGCCATTATCTTTATAATAGGCGTCTTCAGAGATAACGACTACTTGCTCTGAGCCTAATTCACTAACTATAGTATTTGCCAAAAGACTTTTTCCGGAAGCAGAGGGTCCGGAAATCCCTATTATTATTGCAGGTTTCGTCATAATGATGTCGTAAGAAATTTTGAGCAAATAGTAAAGCTTTTCTGCGTCAAATTCAATCTAATAAAGTACCTAATAAGGATTACCTAAATAGGAACTAATATTTAAGGATGTTCATTCATAGATAATTGATGCCAGCCATTCAAAATTTCGGTTAAAGGTGTCCCTACTGAACCTGAGGGGGACTTAATCATTACTAAAGTGGCGAGAGTAGTAGCAATATCAGTAGTATAAACCTCGCGAGGGATTAATTGGGATTTAAAACGTGGATGAACAAATAATAACGGCACATAAGTGTCGTATTGCCACGGAGTTCCATGTTCAATGCGATCGTCATTCTCTGTTCTTCTCGCTTGATAGGGCGGAGGTACCAGATAGATGTCACCTGCCCGGAAAGGATACGCCATGCGCGCCACTTTGGCGTTTAGCCAGTTTTTTTCTAAATTACTTGGCAGCGGATAAGCTTTAAAGACTCCAGGCTCATTGGTTAATACTTGGGCCAAAAATTCATTGACCTCAGTTAATTCAAAGTGATGATCCCTAATAATTTTATGGTCGAGATAAACATAAGGGAGAGCTATAGCCATGAGTGTTTCATTTGGTAGCTTAAAGCGCCGGTTTAATTCCGCGTGAATAGTGTTTGTTGCTGCAGCAACATCCATAGGTGCCATTTCAGCTATCCCATGAGCTTTTAAATAAGGCGGGCTATCGGGAGCACCATGGTCCGCAGTAAGAATTATGAGAGTGTGTTCAAGCCCGACTTGCTGATTAATTGCAGTCATTAAATGATCTATTGTTTCATCAAGAACGAGGAGATTATCTTCTATTTCAAGACTGTTTGGCCCAAACTGATGCCCTATGGCATCCACAGCGGAAAAACTGATAGCTAAATAATCGGTCTCATCAGGCGATGTTCCTAATTGCTCTTTACTTAGCAGTTGTTCTGCAAAATCACCAGTAAGTTGATCCGCTTTAGGGGTTCTGGTTAAAAAAACAAAATACTCTTTAGAGGGAGCCTGTTTAATTTGATGTGGAAAAGATTGACCAAACTGGGGGTAGACTTGGGTAATCACGGGATTATCTTTATTTTGATACGTATTTAAATCACGATTCAGAGTCCATAAAAAATCTTGGGGGTGATAGTTATTGTTCCACTCCTTTACCCATTGAGGGTATTGATCATAATAAAAACTACTGGTAATAAACCCTCCATTCATTGTATCAAACCAGAATGCTTTACCGGCGTGTCCTGCAAGGGTAATAGCCGCTCTGTCTTTAAAAGAAACTGAAAACGCCTTTCCTTTGTTGGCCAATATTATTTCATCACTAATTGTTGATGTGGTCAGGTTGCGGGGAGAGCGGCCAGGAGGAGTATATCGAGTATGGTTTGTGGGAATGATGACGCTATTTAAATCCTCTATGCAATATATAATTCTTTTTGTTTTTCTATCATACCACTCATTATTTACAATGCCGTTCAACGAAGGATAACTGCCTGTAGCTATAGCTGCATGACCGGCACACGTTGTGGTATTGGCGTGTGGGTGATGGGCGTTATTATAATTAATACTATGCGATAACAGATAGTTGAAGCCGCCCTTACCAAACTGGTTTCGATGAGCCTCAATTAAATCACCGCGTAACTGATCAATAACAATTTGAACAATGAGTTTGGGGTGGTTTGGCGCTGCATAACTAATAACGTGAATCCATAGTAATACATAAGTGCATAATTTTATCATAGGGGCATTTGGAATATTTAATTGCTTTAAAGTACATTGAAAAACAAAGAAAAATCAATATGCATAGTAATTTTATCGTTATATGATAATGGAGATATCCGAGAGCTGTTGGTATCTTGCTTTAGCCTGTTACCAGTTGCTAATTGATACGGAGATAAATCATGGCCTATGAATGGCAACCTTATAATAAATTAAGAACTCATATTTTTGAAAGCATCTATACTCTGCTTCGTCATCATTTAGATCCAAAAATACAATATAACAATATAAGTCAATTGGATTATTATATTAATAAACTTCCTCATGAACGGAGGATGCAAGTGAATATTTTATTAAAAACTATGAATCTTCTTGATGCCTCATCGCTTGAAGATAAAGAAAAATCAATCATACTTACCGCTCTAAGCTATTATATTCACCAACAAATAAAGAACAATGTTAAATATAAAATTATATTTTCGCCATTAAGAAGTAATTTTTTTCAATCACTGACAACGTCACTAAATCTTAAGGAAAATAACCAACCTGATGAAGATGAAGAAAAAATGATGTATGAAAAGTTATCTGTTTTTTTAAAGTCGTATGTTTATAACGAGGGTGATCCATTAAAGGGCTATAAAATGTTTTCCCTGTTTAAAGAGATAAAAGAGTATTCAGTTGAAGATCATATAATCGAGTTGAAGGAAAGGATATTAGTGCTCGAAAAATCGATAATAGAGCGGGAAAAATATAATATTGCATTGTCTTCAATTTAAGTTTCGCTCCCACCCTAATGTAATGGAAGCGAAACAATATTCTTTGCAGTTAAAATACTGATTTAACTGAGTATCAATAATAAGGATAACAATTTTGAATATCCTGCATCTCTTCCACAGGTTGAGGGTAGGGATTAAAGAAATTTGGATTGTACTTGATCTGAGGAGATTTAGGTGTATTCATTTCTGCAATAATCATCTCTCGATTGGGTTGTTTTAATAGCTCAATAATTGATTCTGGATTCAAGTTTTGCGATTTAAAAAAGCTATGATGCAGGGTGAGTGCTTCAAAAAGATCAAAGCTGCTATAATGGTATGTATCAATTAAATCGATTATTTGTTTCGGTTCAATATTCAAGTCTATAAGGGCATTAATATTAACTATTATTTTTTCCATAAACATTGGTGCGTCAGCTCTAATAACTAATTTGATAAATTCATCAAAGGTAAATCGTAATTCAGGAAAATATCGGGACATTTTTAGAATAGTTTGCAGTGCATTTAACTGAATTTGATGAAAGTTTATTACTGCGATCTGGTCGTTATTCAAGCCCGAATTATTTAACAACTGTATTGTGAGCTTCAATGATGCAAAAACGTTATAGCCATAATCCTGACTTATTTGTTCAAGTAATTGTGTTTTGTTAAATTGAAAAAAATTAATAAACCCTAAATTCTCTTCTAATTTTGCTAATGTTATATCGCCTTCCTTAAATTGCAATAGTCTGTCCAGTTCTTCTTTTTTATAATAATTTAAAAGAGGTGAGTTATTTATAGTTTTACATGTGAGCTCCTTCTTTTGTTTTATTTTTGAATTCAACACTTCTTTAAATTTTAAAATATTTATAGAGCTTTTTTCTAATTTAAGAGGTTTAATCTGTTCTGCAAAATCAGGAGAGGTAACTAAATATAAGATTTGCTCGGATGATAAAGTCCACCTGGTAAAAATTGGTAAATTAGCTTTTATTAATTCTAAGAATACTTTTCCCTCTTTTTGCTGGGCGATATTTATCATTTCTTCATTAGTAAACCCAAGTTCTATCATCGAAGAATGTATTTCTAATAGAGTGTATAACTCATGATTCGATTGGGTGAATTGAATAAGCTCAGCAATTTGTTCTTTGTTGAACAGGTTTAATGCCTCATTTAATACTTTTTCTATATGAATCAGCGCATCAAATCCATTGTCACGATTTACTATTTCCAGCAGTGTTTTGGGCGTGTAATTAAAAGTTGTTAAATAATCATATTTTAATATATAAGCAAATAAATTAAGAAATCCATGCTTTCCTTTAACCATTTTATTAAATTGTTTAAATAGTGCAGGCTCTTCTTTTAACCAATTTAAATGTAAATCAATGATCGATGTATCGGTACTATAGGGTTCCTCTTTTAATCCGATGATATCGGCTATGTATTTGATATTCCACGATTTACTGGATAATTCTTCTTTATTATAATTTTGATGATAATACCTAATAGTCCATTCTAATAAGGGAGCATAATGCGTTTCGACAGGTTGTAAAATTTTTGTTGTTTTTTTAATGTTGTTAGAAGCCTTATATTGATCTTGTAACTTATCATGAATATTACAAAGTTTGGGCATATATGATTGATTTTCACATTTATCTAAAAAATCCTTGCTGTACCCTATATCATTTAATGAAAGAGGCGCTACAAAATTAATCACACCTTTCTTATGTTTTGTAAATGTATTTATTAATTTATTAATGCTTTGTAAAGTATTACGTTTTTTGTAATCAGTAAGAGATTGAATGTTCGTTCTTAAGGCACTGCAAAAATCATTTAACATGGTTTTACTAAGTGGCGAATGCCTCAACATGACTAACAAAGTTTTTTTATTGATTAGGGACTCTTGATCTTCAACCTTAGATAAAAGTTTTGGTTCGGAATTAAGTTTAGTAATAAAATGCTTGCACTTATCCATATCATTTAGGGCGTCTTTAATTTGCTCAATAAGGGACATAAAATGTTTCTCTCCAACAAGTAATTATTTTGTTAAACGATTCATTCTTTGGTAAAAATAGTCCCTTAATTTATAATTTAATGGTGTATTAATAATGGATAAATTTATGATCTTATTTATGTGTTAAAAAAATTTATTAACTTTATCGAAAATAATTCAAAAATTTATTTTATGTCCATATATTACCCTATTACAAAATAAATTGAAAGCATTATATTCTTTTTGTGCTTATAATGAGCATTAATGAGCGTATTTTTAAAACATCCCCATTCGGATGTTAGAATAGGGAGTCATTTTTATCATTTTTATGGTGGTGTAGGATCTGTTAACACTAACCATTAATTGATGGCCTGGATTCAACACAGAATTAAAATAGTACTATTAATTCCCATTCAGCCAAGATTTTAATTGGTGATCGAAAGCATTTGAATTTGCTCTGATTCGTTTTTGATCGAATTATCTAAAAAAATTGCAAGTTATGCAACCCATTTGGTTGGGAGATAAAATTTAATATTGATGAGGCGTCATAGTTTAGATTAACTAATTCATCATATTGATTCTCAACGAGAATAAGAACAGCCACACATAAGTCATGATTAAGTAACTGATTTGCATCAAATTTTAACCGAGTCAATTTAGGATGATTTTTGATCACTCCTGAAAGTTTATCTTTGCCTGTTTTTGTTGCAAGAAGAGTTAATAAAATGTTTGGCTCCAAATTTATTTCTTTAAATAGGTCCAGTGATTCATTAATAAATCTGAAATCATATAAGCGGTTTTTTAATTGTAAGAACTGTATAAAATGATCATTATTAAAGCGGATCTGAACAAGGGTTTGATACCAGTTAATAATAAAATTAATAATACCAAAACACTCAGATTGGTTTAATATGAAGTCAATTTGAACGGAATTAAATTCCCAGTTGATAAATTGTTCTATTTTATTTTTTAACGCTAAAAAATTACTATCCCCATAGCGTGCAAAATGTTCCAGTTCAGAATGCTGCACCTTAAAATTTAGAAAGTACTGATAAGAAGTTGCTAAATGACGCAAAATTTCAATACCTTTTGGACGATTAGCTATATCAGTTAACCCTAAAGAGGAAAATCCTGCGGTCTTGAGCTCAATGAGATGATTTAAAGTATCTTGTGAAGTGATTAGATGATTTAATCTAATAAGATTTTGAGGAGTAAATCCATGTGTGGATAATAATTCTCTATAATCCATATTCGCTACCGGAAAAGGACTCAAATTTAAACTCAGTTTGATCTTCTTATTGGGTGCAAACTGAGTTTTCTCTAATTTTCTCTTATTAGACTTAGAAGAAACTTCAGAATTACTATCCGGTGATTCTGGAAAAAATTTTACTCGAGCAAGCCTTTTTTCCGGATGAGGAGAATTCATTTTTTCTTCACTACAATCTGACGTTATTGTTCCAAGAGCTCCTGGCTCTAATGATATTCCATGGTAGAAATTCATTGAACCGGGAATATTATTCCAATTATTTTGTGTATAAGGCGGTATATAAGGGGGTTGATACGAAGGACGCTGATTGATCCGCGTAACAGCTATTTCATTTAATGGAGGAAGTTGGCTGCTAATCTTGGGATCCATTTTTAAAATGGTTAATTCATAGTCTTCAATAAGTACTTGGTTTCCGATGATTTTAACCTGTAGGGGAGAGCCATTAAGGTCTGAACATTTATAATGTTTTGGAAATGAATTACATAACAGATTAATGTTAATTTGAGCGTGCTCAGGACTATCGCACTGTAATAAGACGCATGTATCACGTTCATCAATTTTGGAGTAACGTGCTCGCTCATGATACACTTTTTTTAATTCGCCGCTGGTAATGAATTTTTCAGGTAACGGTGCGGTAGGCCAAATCTTCTTCCATAGACTGGTTTCTATAGTAATACAATTTTCCTGATTGTAAACGATTATTGGACTAGGTATATCGTCTTCTACCCGCCTTATTTCGGTAAAATATTTAGTAGCTGCTTCAATATCTACTAATGAGTCCATTATAAGAACGCATTTTACTGAGTTTTTTGTCTTAAGTTGATACCATTTTAGTCTGGATTTTAAAAATACTTCATTAAAATTTTGTAATATTTCGATAAGTTGTTTTGTTAATAAGAATTGCTCATCATCTAAGAATGTATTGGCAATTAAGGATGCATTGCTAAGTTCATATTCGATTCTTTCAATCAAAGTTAAGTTTAAGTTATAAATTGAAATCAGTGAGAGAGGGGTTTGATTAAATATCAACGGAAGTTGTTCATTGATTAAATTGAGTTCAGATGCATTGAGGCGGGTTATGTGGAGCTGATTATTTAAAACGCTGTTTATAAATTTTTCATATTGATCAAGATCATAATAAGCCAGAAGAAGATCGTCTACTGATATGGTCATTCAGCTCTCCATGCAGTTAAAATTTAAATTAATAGGTAAAAAATTGACCTGATAATTTTGAACTTGATGATAGCACAGTTAATTTTTAAATGAAAATAATTTGCTCTTGGTGGTTTTATATTATCCATTGCAAAGCCACATCGCTCTGTTGATTCACCTAAATGGGTTAAGCTATCTATGTAAAACTCATTATTGTAAATTTGCCGTAAAAGGGTTCTGTCGCTCACCCAGCTCTCATATAAGGAGGGGTATACTTCAAGAGTTTAGAAAAGGAGTAAATCATTCATTTTATGATTTTAAGTTGTAAAATACACTGGGGTTTTAAATTATGGCTAAAGAATCAGAGTTAAAAGAACAACTTACTAAAATCCGTATTTTCGAAGAATGGAAAAAAATCAATGAGCAGCGCCTGAACCATGCTAAGGAGCGGGAAATAGCACGAGATGAACTAAGGAGTAAGGGCAAAACACCATCAGATAAAGAGGGTAACCTAATGACCTTTTGGCAGAGTGCAATGCGAAAAGCAGAAGAAGCGATAGGAGCTGATGTGATGTCTTATAATGATTGGCGTGCTGCAATGATGAGTGTGGTGACTATGTCTTATGCCCTGAGTAAAGCAATACATCATTCAATAAAAACGGAGGCGTTTTTTCCCTTACGCTCTGGACTGATTAAATTAAAAAATGTTGTGTTAGACAGATTAACCGGTGATCCTGAAGTAGATTTACCCGTATTACAGCATTTTGTTCAATTAACAGATGAGGGTAGGTTAAAAATAGAACTGACTCGATCGGATAATCGCAATGAGAAAGGTGTATTAGATGAATTATTTGAAAAAGGTATTGTTATGTGGTTAAAGGACTTAGGCTATCTTCCAAATAGAGAAGACGGCAAGGAGGGAACCTTTATTGATGCAAATAATGTTCCTTTGAATAAAGCCAAATTTGAACAATTAAAAAACGATCCTGATCATGGCTTGAATCATTTCTTAACCGAGTATACTGACGTTGAGTGTAGTGAGTTAAGGCCAGGTTAAAAATAAGTTTTTGAAAAAGAGGCAATTTGGGATGGGAATATATTTGGTCGGGATATTGATTCAGACCAATTAATAGAGAACATTTAATAATTTATAAATCAACTGAAGATACTGATACTGTTCCATGCAGGTTACATTAGAGTCTCAGAAGAAATTAATAGAATTTCTTGCATTAGTTACATCGTGGGGCAGGAAATAGTAAAGCCTTTTAATGGTTTAGGTTCAGATGGCTTGAATGATAAAGAGTCCTGCGATAAAAAGCCATGGCGATTACGATTCAGGCCTTTTGATAAATAGTTACTTACCCATTCATCCATCAAATGAATCTCATTAGGAGATTCGACATATTCTTTATACAATTCCTTAAGCTGAGCTGTTTTTCTGGATTTATCATAAATAATGTCTTGTTCATTAAAAAATCTATCCACATAAAAAGTCACAACACCTTTTATAAAAGTGTTTCTATTTAGAAAAACCTTTTTGCTTACTGAACTCGGATCTAATGTGCCTTTTTGCGATTGTTTTGTAAGATACTTTAAAAAATCCTGGTATGAATTTTTAAGCTCATCACACATCTCTCTCATCATCTGAACATAAACTTGATTTCCACGAGAAATATCGATAAATCCCAATCCGAGTGATTGACTATATTCTGTACCCATATAGGCTTGTCTTAAAGTACAATAAATAGAAAAATATTCTTTTGCACTTAAACAATTGGCGATCTTCTTATGAGCTGAGTTAAATAGATGAGCTTCTCCAATTTCTGCCAGAAACTCAATTAAGGTATTTCGTCGCTCCCTCCCCAAATCTATAGTCATCTTTAAAAGCTCGGTATCGGAGGAGTTATTAACCTCCTCTTGAATATAATGACGTAATTGATATATCAGGTCATTTAACTCACGGATAGATTGTTGTTGAGCCTGAGAGTGAATACAACAATCCAAATCGTATTTAATGCTTTTACAATAATATAACTCCTGGACTGCTTGCATGAGTGGGGGGAGTGTGGTCTCTGTATGAGATTGTGTCTCTTTATCAACCCATTTAAAAAATTTCTCAAATTTTTGATGTAATTCTTTTGGGTCTAGGGGATAAATTATTTCAATTCGTGATTCCATAGTTACTCATGCATTACCAAAAAAAAGCAATATTATCATTATAAATACTATATGATCAATAATAATCACAATTTTGGTGAGGCAAATGGATGCTAACCAACTATATTTAAGAAAATCAATCAATTGGAGGAAAGGTCTTTGGAGCCTTTAGGTACATTTTAATAATTTTAAAGGTATTCAAAAAAAACCAAGTGGTTGATTTGTGACCATGCTGTGGGGTATTATTACTTACCATACCCATACCCGAACGAAAAATGCCTGAAATCTACTTTGACCCGCGACATGTTCAGGAAGATGATTTAAAACCCTTGCAGGAAGCGCTTTGGAAAATAATTAATAACACCCACACGCAAACGAAAATTCTGCAAGGGGTTCGTTATAAAGCAGAAATCGTTTATCGGGCGAAGCTCAATGACAAGCACCGTTTAATCTATTGTTGGATGGGCGAACCCCGCCAGCTGATGATTTTGCGTTTGTTGGTGAGTCATAAATACGAACAAGTCCAGCGTCAGCTGGGGGGGGAAATTACTCGCGTTGAAAAGCTGACCCTTGCGGACGAATCGGCCGAGGTGAATCAGGACAGCCTAGTATTACAGGCGATGCCTAAATCCTATTACTCTCAACGCGAACTCATCCTATGGGACAAGTATCAACAACAAGCCCTGGAACTTAAGATGCCTTTGTTGTTATCGGGTCCTCCAGGCTCGGGTAAGTCTGCTGTTTTATTGGAACTACTCCACCAGTATACGCCCATTTTTCCAGAGCTCCCGGTCTTATTCCTCTCCCAATCTCAGTCTTTAGTGGAGCAAATGCAACGTTTCTATGAAGAAGATTGTCCTCCGGGCGTGGACTATAAAAAAGTACAGTTCATGACTTGGGAGCAATTACTGCAATACGCTTACCCAGAACATCGTCGTGTGGCATCGGATGCGTTTTCCTCCTGGCTGGCCGAGTATGATAAGACACTGGATGTGTCAATAAGCTATTACGAATTGAGCCTCATTGCTGCCTTAGGTATTAATAACTACCGTGCCCTTTCTTTAGGAAAGCGTCAATCGTATTACAGTGACGATGCGAAGCAACGCGATCAGCACATCAATCTGTTGCAAGTCTGGCAACATGTTCTGGAAACAAATAAAGTCTACGATCCAGTGGTTACCTCGCTTCCTGACAGTATGAACACGAAATATGCAGGCGTTTTTTGCGATGAGTTGCAAAATCTCCCCGCCGTGGCGATATCATCTATTATCGCACGCACACAAGCCCAACATATTGTCGCCAATATGGATCCCCATCAATGTCTAATTTCGTCACCGTTTATTGATTCATGTTTTAAAATGTTGGTGCAGCAGCACTGGCGATGCAGTTTGTATGAACACTTATTACCGCGAACCTGGCGCAGCCGAGCCGCTATTGTTGCGGCGGGGAATCAGCTCATGCAGTTTAAATTCTCAATTGAGGGCAAGGGGGTTCGCCGAGCCTACAGTGCCCTGGAGTCTGCGCAAATTCTTCCAGGGTTAATCTCATGGATCATGCCTACCCATATTGGGGAACTGGGACGTTACCACCAGGATGATACGGCGCTTATTGTGTTGAACCCGGAAGACCCGGCGCTTATTCCTCTTAAAGCGCTAGGTTTCCATTATATTCTGACANNAACAAGCCATTGGCCTAGAGTTTCGTACCGTGATTTTGGTTCATTTCGTCAGCCATTTGTGGGATCAGTTGAAACAGAAAAAAGAACAGAATGGCTTAACTATCGGAGAAATGACTGCCCTGAATAAAACCTTTGTTGCTCTTAGCAGGGGAATGAACCAGGTATTTATAGTAGAACCGCACAATAAAGCCATGAGGGAGTGGGCACATAAAGTATTGGGTTTAATTCCTGATAATCAAACCGTTGAACTTACGGCCTTGCAACAGCTAAGTCCAGAGCAATTGTTAACGCGAGTTGAGCATCACTTAAATGAAGGGCAGCAAGAGCCTGCTGTAGTTATATTAACGCATTATCTACATTATACTGAGGCTGAAATTACAGCTTATTTAGAGAAGCGTCGGAATAAAGCAGATGAAAATCAAGTGATTCCTTTGGAAGCCCAACCTACAGCTCAATTTTTGCCTAAGGATAAATTACGACAAAAGACGAAAACAAACCGGAAAAAAGGATCGGAACCTAAGGGAGGGGACAGTCAAGAAAATGAAAAAACTGCCAAAACAACGCAGTTGCTTGCGGTAAAAAAACCCGTGGTGACAGTTGATGCGGCACAACTATACAACCTTACGGGTCTTAAGACTGTTATGGCTAACCAGACTTTGGAAACACAGAAGACCCGCCTTCATAAATTCCTCAGGGAAATAGCTGAAGATCAAAGTAAGCTGCCCTTATTGATAAAAAGCAATCAATTAACCAAGTTCCTTTTTGAAGAAGCCATATATGAAACTGAAACGTTATTTTCCCATTTATTAAAAGCCAGCTTTGCACCGTTGTTTTTGACCCTGCTTTTAGAAAAGAAAGAAGTATTAAGTAACTATCTCCTGTCAAATGATATATTAGGAGAAATATATATCAAATCTGAAGAGAGTGAACACATTCGAAATTTAGGAGTATTCAAAAAAACGTATCAGTTAATGAAACTTTGTGAATCCACTGAGGGGCTCATCTTACTGGAAAAGCTTTTTGAATGCCAAGAGAATCTGGATAATGCTGATGTAATCTTTGAGCCGTTGAAAATAGCTAATTCACTCTATAACGATACTACGTTAACTTATTGGTTGAGTTCTACTGAGAAGGGACAACGACTTCTGCTACAGCTCGTGCAGACATGTTCTAAAATAAAGGATAGTTTACGCACCAGCATTTTTGAAAAAAATAATTTTAATAAAATTGCATTACACAATCTGACCACATCATCCATAGGTGTTACGCTTATACGCTTCATTAAGCCTGATTTTTCGAATCTGCGGTGGGACGCGATCGGGGCAGTATCCTGGAGCGGGAATAAGCACAATTTTGTTGATTTTTTTGGCAAAATGATATCGCTCTTTGTTACAGAGAATCTGCATCCACAGCAAAAAGTTACTTTTGAAATCTCCTGGGAACGTAATTTTTTGTATTGTGTTTTCACGGAAAAAAAATTTGATCTACGTGGTCTAGTTAATGGAAAGTCTTATTGTTCCTGGGAAAGCGCCGAGCAATTAATAAACAAGGTTACTTCATCAATTTTTAGTCCCAACCATTCTGCCCAACAAGTAAAGATTTCTATACTCAAGATTAATCCAGGAAAAGGAATATTGAATGAACAGTCCCAAGCTGAGATATTTCAACAGAATTACTCAGGAATTATAGATCACTTCCCGCTGGAAGGTGTAGATCTGACTAATCCAGAACAACGGCAGAAATTTTTCGATAAGCAACTTTTAGTTTCTGAACGAACGCCAGATAATAAAACTTTTCTCCATATTGCAGTTCTGCAGTCCAGTGTTGACCACATTAAAATGGTTGCAATTTATGAGGGCTTGTTAAATGTGCAAGACGATAATGGCATGACACCGTTAAATCTTGCCGTTTTTGTTAAACGACCGGAGTTAGCACGGCTACTGCTTGAATTAAAAGCTGATCCGAGTATTGCGGATCACAAAGGCCGTAACCCGCTACATTATGCTGTCGGTTTCCGAACTGATGAGTTAGCGGAATATTTACTATCCATTAAAAATATAGATTTAAATACTTCTGACCAGGAAAATGTGACTCCATTTTGTATTGCAAATGATAGGGCGGATAGAAAATTAATATCCATTTTTATTGAAAATGGTGTGGATGTTAATACAGCAACGCACAAACAAGTAACACCAGCAGGGCAGGCCGCCTACGATAATAATGAAAAATTATTTAATTTTTTATTGAAAAAAGGGGCAGATATCCAGAGTAGAATGAAAAGTGGTAAGACGTTAGGCGCTTTAGTGCTTTCGGAAATAGCTCAAAAACGTCTTGATTATAAATGGATTCAAAAATTATTTTATAAAAGAATAGACCTTGGAATAACTAGTTTGGTATTAAAAAATGAATATACTTTAGCAGCGCTGGCTTACCAGATGAAACAACGATTCATCGGTCGTGCCATTAAAGAATATATGTCCATTTTTTATCCTCTCCATAAAGAATTACAAGCGCATAATAATACAGTTAAACTCGCAGAAATCTCCAAAATTTATCTTGATAAAAAGTTGGTGGATATTAAATTACTATGTGAGTTTGTTGCTGATGGACAGGATGATGAAATTAAGCAAGCGACTAAAAATCTTTTCGAAAGCTTTATAACTCATTTAAGGCGACCTAATCCCGAGATTAATTTACTCATATATTGGCTTGTACATAAAAATAATAGAGACTTTCTTTCAAAGTATCTCAGTGATCCTCTAAACACCCTATATATAAGATTGAGCACTCTTACAGAAAAGGTGACCGATCAACAGCACCTGTTCTATGGAACCAGCATGCTTTTCTGGTTTTGTTATTTAGAACACAACAGCTTTCATTTGGCCACTTTATTAAAGAACCTTCCCCAACTTAAAAAAGGGGTGAAGGCCTGTCTTACGCGTAAAGAAGAGTTATTCCATATTCCTTTATCACCAATTCAAATGTTGCTTAGTCACGACGATGGCCGTTCATTGTTAAACAGTCAGTTTCCAGATTTACTAAACTTTGTATTTGATAAGTTCGCCGTATTTAATTTAGCGTCACTAGAACGATTTATTAACGCATTTTTGACAGCGATTGAGAAAGTTCCTGAAGAAGAAAAACCTGTTATTTACTTTAAAATAGGACAAAAAGTAGCTACGGGCATAATTTTAAATTCAGGTGAATGGTTTTTGAGAACCTCAGAGCCGGGACGTGAATCGATAGTGTGTGCCGATTTATCCTCTTTTATTAATGAGCTTGAGTTTTTAAAACATCTGGATGGCTTTTACCATGTGCACGTAAATGTCGTGGCACCAGTAAAAAAGGCATGTCATTCGCTAATTGAAAATCTTAAGATTGAGCACTTAACTAGCTCTGAGATAGATTATAAATTCCTTTGTCAGCAACTTTTGCGAACGTGGGATTTGCATGCAATCAAACAACTATTTCGGGAGCTGGGAGCCAATTTAAAAGAATTTCTTGAGGAGTCAGGAGATTATTTAGTCCAGTATGCCATTACCAGAGAATTTTCTGAAGGCATAATTTGTTTATGGGACTATATGGTAGATTGTGGCATAGATGTTTTAACAACACCACCGATACACATCCTGGCCTGTGGGGTTAAAACGTTTAATGAAGATCTGATTAAAAAAATGTTGGACTTAGGATTTAAAATAAACGGACCCTCCTTTACGGATAGCCTCTTGTATCGGGCTGTAAATGAAAATAGCCTCGAACAGTTAAAAACATTAGCCGTTATAAACCCGTGCCTTGATAGCGCTTTAGATTTTGAAGGGAATACAGCTTTAATCCTTGCTGCCCGAGCGAACAACAACGATTTGTTCAATCGTTTGATGGATATGGGTGCTGATTTATCGAAGGTAAATGATGAAGGTATCGGGCCGATATTTTGGCTCATTGTGAACAATAATGATTTTTGCATTGAGCGATTATCAACCCGGGGAATTGAAATGCCTCCTGCGATACAGATACCAAATGGAGGCAAGCTGCCCATTGATATAAGTCTCCTTAAACAGTACAACATTGCTAATGCACCTGAGAAAGCCAATAACCTGAAGAAGCTTTTTGACCAAAAAATAAATTCTAATCCAGTAATTATTACGGCTTTGGAACTAGCGCGTATCGTAGCTAACTCCAGGAACCTGAAACTGATTGAGGGAAATAATTCACGGTTTAAATTCTTTTCTCAGAACGCAGATAAAGAAGGATCCGAGGAGATAAAGAAGCAGCAACCGAGAAATAAATAAACAATGGTTAATGCCTCAATTTTGGGGCATTAACAAAAGGATAGGGCTCATGGGGGTTTATAGCTTTTTGCGCCCCTGATGAATGTTTTGAACGCTATTAAAAAGAGCTCGCATCCAATGATAAATTGTTGTTTATGTTAATGATGCTATAATATCTTACATATGTATCAATAAATAGACGAATATGCCTCGAGATACTCACAAATACCGAAATGTTTTCGAAATACCATTGAAATATATTCACCAGAAAATACTCTCTGCACGAAATAAAGGGGATGCCGCGGAGAGTTTAGGTGTCCTACCGCAAAAACTGAGCTATTTATTCATGAATTTAATAAACCCTGAAACGGGTGAGTATGTATCCTTCGATGAAATGAAGAACAAATGGAAAAACGAAGATGAGGGTAGGGCATTCTGGGGCAAACAGTATGATGAGCCAGTTAAAGAAATTATAGTGGAATTAGAAGATTTAAACCTATATGAATTATTTAGCCTTATCCAAAAATATAAAATTAAAACCATTAATGCCTTATCTGAATATGCACACACAAGCCATTCAAATATAAAGTTCTATCTGGCGCGCTTTGTGGCGACCGTCAATAATACGCAGGTAGTACTCAATTTTGACATATTAAAAAAAATCGGTACAAGAGAGCAACTTAAAACTGCCTTAGGCTCAGATAAATATCAGGAGCTTGTAGATGCTCACCTTAAAAATTCTGATAATGCCCTTGAGGCTGAAATACCTGAAATAACTCAAGTGCCTATAGTTCATAATAATCGCGAATACCTGGCAACTATATCAAATATACCTATAACAGAATGGTTACAACACCATCCTCTTTATATTTTAAGTACTGTGGCAAATTCTAAAACCTATAATGATGCTTCGATAAAACTGGGTACAAGAATTGACAGCTATATAAACAAAACTCTAATGGCCTCAGGTTTTAATCAGGGCAAGTTACGTCATTTTGATGGAATAAAGGAGTTTATAAATAAAATCTTCAGAGATAATCTCTATGTTTCTTTTCCTGATGCTAAAATTAGCTGGGAAAACTGTCGTCTGAATGAATTACACGATTTAATAATGCGTTCATCATCATTAGACGAGTTAGAAATTTATTTGGGTATCGAACAGAACCAACTTAAGAATGAACTAAAAAAATTGTCTATAACATACAAAGAATTAAGGAACTTTTCGGTCGCGCAGGCACTTAAAACCTGGGGCTTGAATTATTATTTGCCCTTAAAAGAAGTAATTATAAAACGCTCTTTTACGGTTAGAGATATTCACCAGGCCATTCTATCAAGTCCAGATGTCCAGACCGCGGAAAAAGATTTAAAGCTTCCTCATGGTGCGTTAAATTTCTTTCTGAAATATTGTATTTTAGTGAGCAATTACGAGTGTATTCCTTTATCTTTTAATCAATTCAAGGCTTCTTTTCCTGATGTTGATTCGGCTCTCGCATATTATCGTAAAGAATACAATGAGATTATGCTTCCTCAAATGCGCCCTTTTAATGATCGAACATTTGCTGAGATTTATCAGGTTATTAGAGATAGTGATAATTTAATCGAGGCAGCAGCTCATTTTGAAATGTCAGCAGATCAATTCGATGACGAGTTAAAAAAACTAAGCTATTGGAAAGAAGATAATAATCTTTACTTCTTATCTTATCAGTCTATAAAGCAGATATGGCCGGAGAAGGAAGACGCACAGTCTTCGTGGCAGCACACATTTTATGAAACGATGGAGAAATTAAAAGCCGATCATCATAATATATGGTCTAATTGGAAGCAAACTCGGAATAACTACCAGTCCGTTGAGTATCCAGCTGAGCAGGACGAACTACAATCAAATATTAATGTGCAGACTGAAGCAATGGATGTGCAAATAGATAATTATAATCAATTGAGCACCCCTGCATTTTTTTCGCAAAAAAGAAAAAGAGAGATAGATGAAATGGACGAACCTGCGAATAAGCGTCGCAAATTAGATAATCTGAGTGACGATGAGCCTTCAGGTAGTGGTGCGGATGAAACTAATCCAATCACTGTTCCTAAAAATAAATAAATAACAGTTTCAAATAATATCTTTTAGTGGCTAATAAATCTTTAATTAGCTGGGGAAAATTTAAATCTTAAATTCATATATAAAAAACATACATTCCAAATTGAATTGAGGTTCAAAAAACATTTTGACATAGATTATTAATCTGTGGAGTAGTTCGGGTTAAGTGGGCGGGATTTGATCACACTGGTTTGCTTCGTCGCGTCGCTCCTCGCAATGACAATGAATAGCAATGAATATCAGCATGTCTCAGACGAATCATAAGCAAGATGCAAAAAGTATTCAACCAACGGTGCGATTTAACCTTTCATTGCAAGGAGCACCGCGACGAAGCAAACCAGAAATGCACTTGTATCTTCGCCTCTTCTCAAATATATAGCAGTACAAATAGTTCAGCTATCCCAATTTATCGGAATTATAAACTCAAGACAAACTACTTATTTTTATCTAAAATGTCCATTTTATACTCAATAGCATGGCGAGGTCAATTGCGGTGTGAATAGTATTTTATTTACGTTACATATCAGATGAGTTAGACACCATGGCAAATCGCGAGTTAATACTGTTAGATTATTGTAAAATTTCTCGATGGATAACCTCTATATTCTTTTAGCATGTTATAACAATTGAGCTTATTTGAGTCTTAGGAGATATATATGTTAAGTAAAAACGAGCAACTTGCACAAGAAGCAAAACTAAAAAGGGATATGGAGCAATTAAATACGGAAGAGGGCTTAAAAGCTGCACTATTAGATGCCTCATTGGAAGAAACCTCACAAAAAGCCAAGGCAGAATCTCATTTTAATCTAAAAGCTTTGGGAACTGACCCTGATGATTGGAAGAAAATATATGCTGACTATAAGAGATTATATCCTGATAAACCCGATCAAAATAATACGTTAATCTTTGATACACAAGAAGATGCAATTAACTTTTTTACTTCCCACGCGACCAGTGAGCCACCCCGAACTTTTTTGGTTTATGAAGTGGATCAACAGGGTAATCGTACTGGCTTTAATTTGTTTTCATGTGGCAATAACAAGCTGTATAAAGGTTCCTTGAAGGACATTCAAAGCCAATTACAGGCTGATTTAAAAAACAATCCTGAGGATTTAAAGACAAAACAAGGTCTTGAAAAAATCACTCGTTGCTTAAATCCAGTTTCAGAGTATAAAGTTGCATTGCAACAAGCTAAAGACCCTGTTGAGTCTGTGGAACAGCAAACGGCTGATCTTCCAAATCCATTCAATACAAGGCCTAAATCTCCTTTTGAAAAAATATAGGGCTTAATTCACTCCCTTGATATACGGTTTTAAATCTTTTCCTATTTATCAAGGGGGTAAGTTACGAGGCTCCTTTCAAATTAAGGATTAATATTTTGCTCCGTATCACGTTCTGGTGTTAAAGATGGGTTTGAGGTGTTCTCTCTCTTTCGCCAGAAAGAATCATGGGTGGTTCTTTGGGCTTTATTTTCTATTTCTAACTGCTCCTTTCTATTTTTTATAATCAACTCTATTTTTAAGTCCTGATATTCTTTAGCTTTGGTTAGAGTTTCTAATGAAACTGAGGAATCATACAATTGGTCATTTAAAATATTCAACGGAGTTACCAGGTTATTATCTAAAATATTATCCTGTGCGCCATTTTTTAATAATTCGATGGCAAAATCAAATTGTCCCTTACTTAAAGCTTCGTGTAACAATGTCCAACCTGTTGAGGGACTTTGTTCATTGATGTTTAATAAATAAGGTACTAAAAGTCTAAAATGATCCATATTATCATAACGCATGGCAATGCTTAGTGAACAATAAATATCCGCACCATCGTTAACCAGAGAATATTTTGCTTGTAGCAGGAGGTCATAACATGAACTATTAATCATTGCGATACAATGAATATCAAACTCATAAAACCCATCACTGTTTGAGGACAATGTTGAATTAAATGGGTGGTAATCTCCCTGTACATAGGGATTATCCTTAGTGCTAACAAAGTTAGGGATAGCCACTTCAAAACACGCATCTGGGCAGATACCAATTAGTTTTGACAGGTGAACAAATAAACTGGTTAACATGAAACAATTAACTTTAAGGTTTTCTTGTTCCTGCAATTGATGAAGGACTTGGTGGCAAGCATTGCCCTCATATATCCAATTCATTTCCTTAATATAAACTGAAATTATATCAAATAATAAATCGATATCTGGCTCATTGGATTTAACCACTTTATGATAACGATACAGAATGGCACTTTCAATTGTCATATTATTTCCTAAATATTCATTTTTTTAATTTGCTTGCAAAATTAAAGAAAACTCAATGATAAACAGAATCAATAAAATAGACAATATGAAAAATAATGGCACACAAATCCAAATCAACTTTCATTATAAATAATTCAGAAAGGTAGGTTGGGTCATTTTGACCCAACAAAAACTGAATGAAGTAATGAGTATTTTTTGTAAAACCGCACCATAATTTAATGTTTTATTTTCTAATTTGATCAAGTGGGGCCAAAAGTGTACAATTGGGTTCTTTTATTTTAAGCACAAAGATTATGCCCAATTCTTCCACCCAGCTTCTCGATCTTGAGCAATTTTTCAGTATTGCGAAACAAAATAAAACCGAACACAATATTCTTCGGCTTAAATCCCAAGCATTAACCAACATGCTTCCTGAGCAATGTACATGCTTTGTAAATACATTAAAACAAAACACTACACTTACCTTTTTGTCGCTTTCGAATGCTCCATTACCTGAAGTTTTTATACCTACTCTTCTCACAGCACTTGCGGTAAATACAAGTATCATCGATTTGGAATATAACCCGGAGGGATTGTCTCAGGAGACCATAAAACAAATAAAAAAAATAATCCGCCGTAACAGGGAAGAGGTTTTAAAACAAGAAATTAAAACTCAGTCAGTGGTGATTCTTGAGGAGGACAACGAGAGTGTTTTATTTGTTCGCGCACAAAAAGCGGCAGAGCAGGGCGATTTAAACACTTTAGCTGCGCTTTTGCCTAAAATTTCAAATTGGCCCCAGGATGTTAATATTGGCGCTCAAAGCTTGTTACATACCGCGGCCCAATATGGGCAAGTTGCTTGCTTACGTTACCTTTTAAGTAAAGGGGCGGAGGTTAATTATAATCCTCAATTAAACGGAACATTTACTGGCACCGCTTTATTTGCGGCAGTTGGGCATAATCATTATTTAATTACTTATTTATTATTACAAGCGGGCGCTAGCACTCAGGAGATGGGTAATGGTTTTCCGATACTTCATCGCGTACGCACTCTAGAGCTTGCACGTTTATTGGTGAAATTTAAAGCTAATACTTTAACTCTGTGTGACATCGACAAAAATACAGTGCTTCATTCTCAGCTTCAATTTCAAAACCCAAGCCTTAATTTATTAAGATTTTTTCTAAGACGCGATTTAAATATTAATGCATTAAATGAGCAAAAAGAAACGCCCCTTTTTGCTCTAGGGTTGAATCCTAATTTAAAACCCGAGGTGTTTTTAAAAATATTTAACTTTTTAATCCGCAATGGAGCCAATCTTGAGATAAAAAATCAAGATGGGGAAACGGTACGCGAAGCTACTCAAAATGAAAAAAATGCCTGGTACTTCGATATGGCAGAAAAAGAAATGAAAACGCTGAAACATTCTGCGCTTACTCTAAAAACGGTGTGCAAGCGAATCAGTAATCCATTGTTCCAGTTTTTTCCTCCTGAAATGTGCGTAAGAATTATTGATGCCACTAAAGAATATAAGGTGTTGGATGAGAGCAATAGATCGAGCTTGATTATGAAGCAACTGAATTAGGGTCTCTTCCAAGCGGTTAATCAATTCCTATCTGAATTAAATATTAGTAATTTTATAGATGCTTTGTGAGAAATTTAATGTTAATGAGCAATGTATAGAAAAAATTCGTGTTGCCGATCCCCATTTTATATAATAGGAACATAAATATTTTAAGTTCTATCCGTATTTTTTTAATCACTTAATATGGCTATTTAACATTGTTATTCTGATATATTAGAAATTATCAAGTTAATCAGTACACGAATTATTTATTATTCACTGGTGACTTAAGGGAACTAAAGTGATCATCGATAATATTAAAATTTGAATATTTTATTATATAAGTATCTTCTTTATTAATTGGTAATTCATTTACCACCTTAGCAAATTCTTTATTAGAAAGTTGATAAGTCAGCCCTAAACTTGGAGTGATCTGGTTAAAAAAGCATTTGCTAAAGAATGGCCCTGAATCATATGGAGCTTCAATGTCAGCCACTATATGTTCAACGTCCTGTGTCATTGCGTGGGTAATTATCAGTTTCATCAAGGATGTACCAATTTTTTTATGTCTATCGTTAAGAGTTTCATCTGTTTTTTTAAAAGCTCTACTTAAAATATTCCATGGGGCCGCTAAAATGTCATGAATATGATAAGAGGGTATTTTACTCGCACCAAATAAAGT
>DEHS01000099.1 GCA_002352055.1 Legionellaceae bacterium UBA2794 | reverse complement strand
GACTTCGTCTAATACGGGCTACCGATATTTGGCATATTTGCCCATATTAGACAAAGCGTAAGACTGAATTTATATCTCCGCCCGCTTATTTATTCTATTCAAATGGTTACTATTTTTTCCTCAAACCATTGATTTTTTATTTATCATCCCCACTTACATTTTTTAAGTTTGATGAGAGGATTTAATTTTGGAACAGTTTCGTGGGACTACAATACTTTCTGTAAGGCGTGGTAATCAGGTAGTCATTGGTGGGGATGGGCAGGTTACCTTGGGTAATACGGTAATGAAGGGAAATGCGCGCAAAGTCAGAAGATTATATAAGGACAAAGTGATCGCAGGATTTGCAGGTGGGACTGCTGATGCATTTACTCTTTTTGAACGATTTGAAAGCAAACTTGAAATGCATCAAGGTCATTTGGTGAGAGCGGCGGTTGAACTTGCGAAAGATTGGCGAACCGACCGTATTTTACGCCGACTTGAAGCGGTTCTCGCTGTAGCTGATAGCAAAGCATCCCTGATTATTACCGGTAATGGGGATGTGATCGAGCCGGAAGAGAGTTTGATTGCAATTGGCTCTGGAGGTCCTTTTGCACAGGCAGCTGCCCGTGCCTTAATGGAAAATACCCAATTATCTGCTAAAGAAATAGTGCAAAAAGCATTAACCATAGCAGGTGAAATCTGTATTTATACTAACAATCATTTAACTATAGAAGAATTAAACGATGACAGCAAATAACAGCACAGTGATGACTCCTCGTGAAATTGTGCAGGAGTTAAATAAACATATTATTGGCCAGGATGATGCGAAACGCGCTGTAGCAATAGCACTTCGCAATCGGTGGCGTCGCATGAAAATTCAAGATCCGGTTTTACGTAATGAAATCATGCCTAAAAACATATTGATGATTGGCCCCACAGGGGTAGGCAAAACAGAGATTGCCCGTCGGCTCGCTAAATTGGCTCATGCTCCGTTTATCAAAGTAGAAGCAACCAAATTTACTGAAGTAGGTTATGTTGGCAGGGATGTGGATTCCATACTTCGAGATTTAACGGATATAGCTATCAAACAGGAACGTGAGTTTGCGATGAAAAAAGTATCTCATCTCGCTGAGGATGCCGCCGAAAATCGTATTTTGGATGTATTGCTTCCACCTGCGCGTGGAACGTTAACTCCTGGAGAAAAGGACACAACAGCCCGTCAGGTATTTCGTAAACAATTACGTGAGGGTACTCTGGACGACAATGAAATTGAAATTGATGTGGCCGCAGCCCAGGTTGGTATTGAAATTATGTCACCACCTGGGATGGAGGAAATGACCAGTCAACTTCAGTCCATGTTTCAACAGGTAGGGAATCAACGAACTAAAACCCGCAAAATGTCTATTGCCAAGGCAATGAAAATTATTAAAGAAGAAGAAGCGGCCAAACTGATAAATGAAGATGATATTAAATTAAAAGCCATAGAAAGTGTGGAACAAAACGGTATTGTATTTATTGATGAATTGGATAAAGTCGCAAAACGAAGTGAAAACAGTGGCGGTGGAGATGTATCGCGTGAAGGAGTACAGCGTGACCTGTTACCTCTGGTCGAAGGAACTACAGTTTCTACGAAGTATGGCATGGTGAAGTCGGATCATGTCTTATTTATTGCCTCTGGAGCATTTCATGTAGCGAAACCTTCTGATCTTATTGCTGAGTTACAGGGGCGATTACCCATTAGGGTGGAGCTCTCTGCATTATCAGTAGAGGATTTTGTGCGCATCCTAACTGAGCCTAGTGCTTCGTTAACGTTACAATATACTGCATTAATGGATACGGAAGGATTAAAACTGGATTTTGAAGAGTCCGGAATTCGTCGCATTGCTGAAGTTGCATGGCAAGTTAATGAACGTATGGAAAATATCGGCGCTCGCAGACTTTATACCGTTATGGAAAGGTTACTCGAAGTTGTTTCCTTTGAAGCAACTGATAAGTCTGGCGAAACAGTCCTTATCGATAAAGCCTACGTAGATAAAAATTTAGGTCAGCTCGTTGCTGATGAGGATTTGGCTCGATATATACTATAATTAGCTTTTATAAGACTCAATGATTAATTGACTCATTGAGTCTTTATTTTATTTTTTGAAATGTCTTCTGGTAAATTTCCCTAATTATGTGTAATTCTTAAAGTGTTCCAAGATGAATTATTCAAGGAGGAATTGCATGCACAGTTTAATTTCACGTTCCAGTCCTAGTTTTTTTAAAAATCCACCCGGTGCAGTTTTTGATAACTATCAAAAGATCTGGAAGCAGACACACTCTTTGTCGCACATTACTAAAATCAAAGCACTACTAAAAGAATACACTAAAGGAGACTCCTTTTTTATCGCATTGATAGGACGCATTGTTACTGGTCATTGGAACCGGCATCATGTCAAAAAAATTAATCAATTGCTTAAAATGAAATATGAGTCTGTGGATGAACTTATTTATGATTTGAAGCAAATAAAACGAAAACCCGGAGGGGAGCTTGATCGATGTATCCAGTTTATTGAACAGAAAATAGATGAGAGGCACCATTATTTTAATAAGAACGTTATATTTAGATAAAGTGCACCCCAATAGACAATGAGCATTTTATAAGATTTGTCCATCAACCGGCCATCTATTAATGTGTCGTTAAGTAGTGCCATTGATCTAGGATGACTTATAAAGATGTTCACCTCTATTGTGGATAGCCGTAATTTCTCATAATAAAATGCACTTTTATCGAACAAATCTGTTTTTTCTATCCCTACACTTGGGTGTGTCCCCTCAAAATTTTGGTTCTTTATATCATGCATAATGTTTTTATGTCATCTCAGTGCAGGTGTAAAGACGTTCAAATATTTAGCAAAATGCCACTNNTATCCCCTCAAAATTTTATGTTTTTGTATCACGCATAATGTTTCTTTGTCCTCCCCACGCAGGTGGGGAACTATTCAAAAATTTAGCAAAATGACACTTATTGGATAGATCTCTTAATTTCACAAACGATGATCAGGGGGAAGACAACTCATTAATTTAAACCATTAGTGTGCCTGGGTAGACTTCTGTCCATGGAGGACGACAAGGTCTTAATTGAGTTATCCTGCTATCTTTGAAATGGATTGTCCGCCAGGAGGGCAGGATATAATTATAAATATTGACCTAAAGCAAACTTCTTGCTGATATCCATGGTGATTTATGCTTACCACCCCTTATTCTCACAAATTAACTCATACGCTTTTCTGAGCTTATGAGTTTTATCATTAGCTAATTTTATCATTTCCTCGGGTAAGCCCTGAGCAATTAATTTGTCGGGATGATTTCGACTTAACAAACGGCGATAAGCTCTTTTTACCTCTTGCTTTGTTGCTGTTGAACTTATTTCAAGTAACGCAAAGGCATGATCAAGCGTGTTAAATGGTTTTGATTGTGGGCGATAAGTATACTGTTGCCTACGGTTCTGGTTTTGATTTTGTTGGGAGGATTGTTGTTCTTGTCGAGATGCGTTTTCATATTCCTGTTGTGCCGTACTTTGGTAACTAAAATCCTCATAGAATCGATACTGTTTATGTAATGGAGCAAAACCAAGATAGCTAAAGATAGCGTCTAGAGCTTTAATTTTAGCCGCAGTAAGGCCATCAACCTGGGCTGCACGATATTGTATATCGATAAAAAGTTTGAGCAATTCCCGATTATCCCGGCATGCACTCTGGAGCTGATTAAGTATCGTTTCTTTTTTAAAAGTAGTTAATTTACCTTGATTAAAAAAATGTTTTGCCAGAGCTTTTTGTTCTGAATTCAAACGCATTTCACTCATGAGTTGTTTTGCCATTTGAATTTCTTGCTCAGAAACCCTACCATCGGCTTTGGCAATATGGCCCATAATGCTAAATGTAGCTTCAAAAAATATTTTTTGAACCGTCTGACGTTTCTCGGTATGATAAAGTAAATGAGGGTTGGAAAAGTGGCTTATTAAACCCCTGTCAAAAAAATTACCCACCAAAATACCAAAAAAAGCACCTGCAGGACCACCAATCAAATAGCCGAAAATGGCTCCGAGTATTTTACCCCACCAGCTGTGTGTTTTAAAAAAATCGTTTAAATTCATTGGATACCTTAATCATCAACTTGTAATTATAACCAGTGGATCACTTATAAATAACCCATTGATACAGTATAGCGTTTCATTCAATTGTAACATATCGCAAAAATATCGTATTTAGGTATATACTCTCCTTTTTTAGTTGTAGGGTACTACCTCAATGCGGTTGGTTTATTCTTTCTTAATGTATTTACTTACTCCTTACTTACTTTTTCGATTATGGTGGAAAGGGAGGCATAGCCCCGAGTACAGAAAAAGAATCGGTGAGCGATTTTCGTGGGATAAGGCAGATTCTGATCCTATAGATATATGGATTCATGCTGTTTCTTTAGGAGAAGTGATTGCGGCAACCCCATTAATTGATTCCCTTTTGCAAAAAAAATATACGGTATTAATAACTACGATGACTCCTACAGGCTCTGCTCGAGTAAAAGACCGGTTTGGAGTTACAGTTGCTCATCGGTACATACCTTATGACTTGCCGGGAATGATGAAACGTTTTTTTAAACGGGTCAGGCCTAAAATTGGCATAGTCATGGAAACGGAGTTGTGGCCTAATTTGGTGTACTATGCGCAAGCGGCCAAGATCCCTTTGTTATTGGTTAATGCTCGTTTGTCCGAGCAATCTTTAAAGGGCTATTTGCGACTTAAATTTTTATTTAAGCCAGTGCTTAATAATTTTTCTGCCATTTTAACGCAAAGTGATGACGATGCAGTCCGGTTTAACGCTTTAGGAGCTCGAGAGGGGCTGGTTCAGGTATTGGGCAATATTAAATTTGATTTGCAAACCAATCCGTCAATTGGTGTTCCTTTTGATGAGTTTAAAAAATTGTGGGGAGCAGAGCGAGTGGTGGTTATTGCTGCCAGCACTCACGAGGATGAGGAATCACAGATACTCAGCCATCTAAGAAGACTGCAGCTGGCAATTCCCCAGGTGATTTTACTCATTGCTCCTCGGCATCCAGAACGGTTTAATATGGTTTATCAGTTGGCCTGCCGATTGGGCTTTAACTGCGGATTGCGTAGTAATTCTAATTCGCTATCCTCTGTCAATGATGTTATTGTTCTGGACAGTCTGGGTGAGCTAATGGGTTTTTATCAGTTGAGTGATTATGCCTTTGTTGGTGGCAGCCTGGTTCCTGTGGGGGGGCATAATGTATTAGAGCCCATTGCTTTACAAGTTCCTGCCTTAAGTGGACAGTACGTACACAATTTTAAAACCATTTGTCGAGATCTGGCCGAAGCAGAGGCAATAGTAATTGTGAATAATAGTGCGGAATTAATAGATAGTATTATCAATCTCAATAAAGAACCTGCTCATAAGCAACAAATGATAAGCAATGCGACAAATGTATTGGAGCGTAATAAAGGTTCGATTAATAAATATCTGCAAAAAATTGAATTAGAGCTGATGCAGACTTCATCTTAAGTACCTCTCATTGAAGCTGTCATTCATGTCATTGAGAGACTTCTATTTTTGGCTTGGTAAATTGGATTATTCTAGGTCATATTTGGTATATTTAATTATTATCTGGTTTAATAGCATTAGAATGATAAGCAAAACGGTGCATTAAATTATTGTTTGGTATTGGGGATTGTCCAATCATCCCATAGACAAGGATGGGTAATGAGATTACTAATAGGTATTGGGTTAATCAGTTTATTCCTAACTTCTGTATTTGCTCATGAACAATGGTTAATATCTTCTGAGGCGGTGAACGAGTTGTCGCAATTAACATCCCCGTTAATGTTCACCCAATGGAATTTTTTAAATACCTCGCTCTCACTATTTGCTTTTTTTGCCTTACTATTCTGGATTTATATCAACCATGTCACCTATCCTCGGTTAATTAAAAGAACGAATTTAGTCGCAATTGAGTGGAGTGTATTTTCGCTACGACTGTGGTTAGGTCTTATGTTGATCCTATCCAGTTACGGTTTATTGCCCAAGGCAGGAATCCCTCCTTTAAAAGAGCCTACTTTATTTGCTTCAGATTTGTTAATCGGGTCTCTTCCTCCAGTTTGGGTATTTTTACAAAAACTGGAATTATGGATGGGGGTATTTTTTGTAATTGGATTATTTATTCGTTTAAATGCCCTCTTTCTGTTTTTTTTAATTGTGCTGGCACTTTATTGGTTTGGCTTAGGGATGATGCAATATGCAGGATTTTATTTTGGGATTTGTTTCTTTTTAATGATTAATGGAAAAGAGAAAGAATACATTGATCCAAAAAAATTGGATCTTGCACCTTTATCGTTAGGATTATTGCAATTATTAACGGGGTTAAATTTCATTTATTCTGCAATCAGTATTAAATTGATGCAACCCAATATAGATATTTTTATTCTAAGACAAGCGCATGCATTTACCTGCGGACTTTCTTATCCAGTTTTTACTTTTATTTTGCTCCTTGTTGAAATTACTATGGGGTTTTTATTCATTTTAGGATGGCACCTTCGATATATTTCTATTATTTTTTTATTATTATTTTTATTAATGAGTATTAATTTATCAGAAAATTTACTAGCTCATTGTTTCCTTTATGGAATATTTTCGGTATTTATTATCCTTGATGGGTATCCTTTAAGTATGTTGGTTAGAAAATATAAGAAATATTTTTAAGAAATTATTCATTAACTTTATAGGTATTGATTCTTTCTATAATAGAGCTCATTTGTAATAGAGATCCCTGGATACCGTGGACAAGCCACGGTACGTAGGAAATTTGGTTAAGCGCTGAACTTCAGGAGATGTTTTCGGCAATTATAAAAATCTGTGACAATTGATGTTTTAATTAATTTCTAATCGTTTAGTGATTTATTAGAACATAGAGAAAAATCAGGATTATAAAAATTCCTCAACGCCCGAAATATATCTAATGTTTCGTCTCTATAAGAATTTACCAACCCTACGTCCCTCGGCTCGACCAAGGGATCCAGGAATCTAAGTAAGAATTGGAAGCACAAATGTGGTGTAACGCTAATTTGAATACCATATCCTAACATGAATAACCTATCTGGTATTTGACCCCCTTTTTGGTATTTAAACCCTTATTTAGTGTTTAAACCCTATTTGATATGTAATCCCTACGTCCCTCGGCTTGACCGAGGGATCCAGGAATCTATTTAAGATTTCGATCCTTGAATCCCTGATAAGGAAAGCAAAAATTAATTCTAAGTAAAAAACAAACCGGCAAGTTATTAACTACAAAGCATACACTTTAAACACTTCACCGCGCTATGTTGTAGGATCAATAAGCACAAATTCAGCTTTATAAGGGCTAATATGATTAATTATTTTTTCAATTAAGAGCTCATTAGTAGGATCTTCTATACTAATCGTTAAAATTTTCTTCTCATTATCTACCGATATTGGAACTGCATGATGTTGTATCAACCAACGACGTAAGGCCCAGGAAATAGCTAACTTATTTTTATTTTTTAGCTCAATAAGCTTACTTAGCGGAAAGAGTTCTAACTTGTATTGCTCTGCTAATAATACCAGCAGTTCCCGATTAGTGATTAAATTAAGCCGACAGAGCACTTTTCCTAATCGCTCACCAGACGATTGTTGTTCAAGAATCGCTCTATCTAATTCCTCTTTCGTAATGCGCTTTTGCTTCAATAATACATCACCAATTTTTTGCCGATAAGGAGTTAATATATGACTTCCCGGGAATACATGCTCCGTTTTATCCCAAATAGGCTGCTTGGCAGTAGCCTCACATTTGGGAGTCATATAATAAACACGATAAGCGCGGATAAGAGCATGTAAATTGAGTAAATTGCCATAAAACGCTCTGGGAATCGATAATAAAGCGGGAAACCATCCATAAACCCTGCTCACCGCAATCATACGTTGAAGAAGCCTTTCTATCATGATTATTGTTACCAGAACAATCAACCACCAAACCCACGGGTGGAGGTTAAATTGCTCCTGAAGAGAGGGATACTCCGGATTCCAATAGGTAGCAAAAGAATAAATAATCCAAAATAAAAATACAAAATACCCAAATCCGTTAATAAAATGAGTTATAAACGATTTTCTGTCATGGGCAAGGGTGAACCTTATAATCCATTGCTTAGGCCACTTGGTATGTAACCACTCCTGAAATACAATTCCAATAATCCATCGCGCTTTTTGCCGTACCGCCTTTTTATATTCAAAAGGGAATAAAGCACGGGTAGCGATATATTCACGAGTTGGCTTTTGTTCATAACCTTTACGAAAAAAAACTTTAGGGCGCCATTTCATTCGTATAATACTTTCGGTCAAAAATATTTGCTTTAAATCATGAATTCTTATCGCTAATGAAGTTCGATAGTCTTCTGTCAAGGAATCAATAGAAAATGGGTTATGGGTGGCTGGATCTTCAAGCAAGTGAAGCGCATGTCGTGAAAACGCGGTGCCTACACCAGCAGAGGGCACATGGCCATGAATAGATTCTCGGACAATAATATCTTTAGTATGATTTTCTGAAAACTCATCCGCATAAAGCCAATGAGTAAAGTTCCAATAACCCACTTCAAGGGGAAACACTGGAATTTGTATCATCTCTTTGCGCGGAATCAAGTAATTATATAACTTAAAAGACATAGGGTGAATTATGTCTTCTGAGTCATGGAAAACAAAAATTTCAAATTTTTGATCTAATGTTTTTTCGAATTCTCGAACATAGGCATAAATGCCGTTTAAATTGGTTGCCTTATTAGTAGGCCCCGGAGTATCACCAATGACACAACTCACTTGAGGTATTAGGGAAGATACCTCTTCTACTTCACGTACCGTTTCTGGATCATTAGGATAAACGCCTACAAAAAAATAATAATTTGAATAATCAATGGAATAACAATTATGCTTTAACATCGTTCCAATAACACCCGCTTCATGCCAGCAGGGTACTAGAACGGCAATCAACTGCTCCTTTTTAGTCGCAAGTTCTTCATAAGTTAAGGGTTTATAATTTCTGGTTTTCCAAAATCGATAAAAGTAACGAACCCAATAATAACTGTCAAAGAATAAATCATCGATCCCGGAAATAATAAAAAGTACCGCCAAAGCGATAAGAAAATACCACATTATAAAAAATATAATTAAAATGACTTCGCTAGGCATCAGAATTTTACATATGAGAAAAGTTGCACCGTATTGTTAGTATAGTATTTACCATAAGGATTCACAGAACCTCCCGCCGGTAAGTAAACACCATTTATGTGTTCAAATCGTAACTGGACTGGGAAACGATTTGAAGGGGTAAAGCTAACTCCTGGCCCAATTTCGGCAATGTTATTAAAAAACTCGCGATTGGTATCTTCTATTACACGCCCGGTAATGTATAAATTAATCATACTGCTATGATATTGAATAAGGCGAATTCCCTGATGCGTTTTAAGCGTGCCAATAACATTATTGTCGTATCTGGAAAAATAAGTAGCGTCGCCGTAGAGTGTACTGTAATAGTCCGTACTGAATTTAAGCCGATCAAAATAAGCGGGGCGTGCACCAAATTCATTGTAATACATTAAACCACCCCGTAAATCACCTCGCCAGCGATTTCTATCACGATAAAATAAATCATAAGCTCCACCTGCTTCAATAAAGGCCACCATGGGAAACAATTTTATGGGGGTTATTTGTAGACCCACTCCCATAATGCGGACATTATCTTCGTAAATCTGTGGGACTTGGCCGAGACTCTCTGATTTATTATCATCTGTCTGGCGAAAAGCCAGGTAAACCTTACTTTGAAGCTTATTATCACGTTCAATACCCAATCGGGCAACCAATGGACGTACGGTTAAACCAAATCTGCTTTGAGTGAAGGGATCAAAAAATACTTCGCCGAAATAGGGCGCAGGAAGAGCTTTAGTTTGCAACCCGGCGAGATTGGTCAGAGCGTTCTGTGCGCGTAACTCCAGCGTTTTATCGGAGCTATGAGTGGCTAATTTAAAATACTGGTAAGCAATGTATTTATTAGGAGTCTGATCATATAAATAACCCAATTGCATGGCCAGATCCGGTTCATAAGTCAAGTTATAAGCCTGAGTAAAGTATCTAATCGCTTCCGCCTGGTATCCTTTATCAATCGCAAGAAAACCTCCCTCCTTTAAGGCTTTAACATCATTAGGATATTTTTTTATGATTTCGGTAATCAGACTCCAGGCGGCTTCTTTATTTTGTTTTTTTAAAAGATAAAACTGATCCAGAAGCACTACATTTTCAGGGGCTGAGGGCTGTATTAGGTTATTGGCTGCTATTTGTTCTGATAAAAGTGTCGGCTCCTGGTACCGGGTTAATTCATAACCCCTAAAAGCTGCCGCTTTGATTTCAGGCACATAAGATAAAGTAGCCAGTAAAAAGTATTGAGAAGCCTCGAGATTATTTTTTAAATTCATATTTAAATAAGCGAGCTGGAGAGCGATTCTTGGCGAGGGTTTTTCACTATATACTCGAGAAAACCATAATACAGCTTCCTTATCATTTTTTTCTTTTAAAGCGTAATAGCCTAACTCTTCCTGGATAATCACGTTATCAGGATTCATTTGATTTAAAGTGACTAATAACTTTTGGGCTTGTTCAGGTTGTTCTTGACGTAATTTATAAAAATAATCGAGCAACATTCGATTAACTAATGAGGGTTCGGGTGGCTGGTTTATATTAAATAATGAAATGGTAGCACCTGATTTGTAGTAAGCCACTGATGAGGACATTTTATCTAAAATGATCGTGGCCTCATCTTGATAAGGCTGCTTTTGATTCTCCTTCAAGCGCGTAAGAAGAGGAGCAGCTTTATCCCATTCGCCAATTTTATAATAAATATAAGCTAACTGAAGGGAATGATGAGAGTCATCGGGTTGTAACTCATGTAACTGTTTTACCAGAGGTAAGGCGGAGTGCAGATTATTTTCCTTCAAGTAGATCTGACTTAACTCATTTAACGCTGGCAAATAGCTCTCATGATTTCTTAAAATTACCTGTAATGCCTTTTTTGCTGCTTCTGGGTTGGATTGTTTTAATAAGTAATAGCGATTCATTAAAACTATCGGATCGCGCTGCAACACTCTAGCCTGTTCTGAGGCGAAGTAAAGTAATATAGCAAAAATGCATAATAGAAGAAGCAGGATTATTAATATTTTCTTCTGACTAAACATTAATTGATCTTATCCTCATAATAAGCACTCTGCTTAACATTCTATCGTTAAAAAATACTGTAAATACTTTAATACTATGACATACATATTCATTTGCAGTCCATGCCATATGGGATTGAATTATTCGTTCACGATATGCCTAGGATAGGTTTGCTATTTAGTTGCCAGCTGTGTGGGCATGACTCATTTAAACATTTGAAGTGATGCCATGTCCGGCAGCAGACATACTTAAATTTTTCTGTCCATTTATAATGTTACAAAATAGATGACCATTTGGGGGGCATAAGAATTAAGTTCAATTACACTATTGAAATTTATTTACTTAATTACTGAATTTTAAGAGGGTCATAAAGCCAAACTGAATTCAAATTATTAGATGGTAGTTAATCCCTATTTGGGATTAACTACCAATTTCGATTTGTTTTAATACCTAGCATGGATTCCAGGTTTTAGTACGTGGGTCATACCATTTCTTTTGACCAGGATCACATTTAGTCTCAAGTCCGGTTGTTCCATTATCCACGCATTGGGACAGGTTTTCTGGATTAGGGTGTTGTCCGACTGGGCAGCCATCTCTCGCTATTGCGGATGAAGCAAAGGCAAAAAGCGAAGAAAGAATGAAAGCTGTTTGAAATATTTTAAGGGTAGCAGAGCCTGCCATTGAGTACTTAGTCATAAAATCCTCCTGATAATGTTGACTTGAGGTACGGGGTTATTATAGCAGATATGCAATAAATTTTATCTAAAG
The DNA here is from genome assembly GCA_002352055.1 of Legionellaceae bacterium UBA2794. Taxonomy (GTDB): domain Bacteria; phylum Pseudomonadota; class Gammaproteobacteria; order Legionellales; family Legionellaceae; genus Legionella. Next base: position 15,448 of record DEHS01000099.1, on the reverse strand, counting down.
GATTAAAATTTTTTCTTTTGGCGCTTATATAGAACTAAAAAATGTATTCCATGTAAGTATATTAAGAAGAATGAATATAATTAAGTATTAGACTCGACTTTAGTAAAAACCCTTACCATCGAATCACCACGGCACTGACCGCGGGCTGAGAAATCCCCTCATGATTTTTAATGTACAATAATGTTATAAATTAATTATTTGTCTTCCCCGCGCACTTCATTTGTGAAATTAAGGGATCCTCTCAAAATTTTTAATGCCTAATAATGTTGTGAATTAATAAGTTGTCTTCCCCACGCAGGTGGGGATCTATTCAATAAAGTGGCATTTTGCTAAATATTTGGATAGATCCCCACCTGCGTGGGGATGACAAATGAAACAGTATGCATGGTAAAAGAACATAAAATTTTGAGGAAATACCCAAGCCCGCGCAGGCGAGAACTATCTAAATATTTATTTGAGGAGTAGGGATTGTTTTAAATCAGGAGTGGAAACATCGATAAATTGTTCCATTTCCTCAACACTCATTTGTCCTGCCCAATATAATCGTAAAGCAGAGGACATGAATGTTTCTCCTGTTGGGTAATGTTTAAACACACCAACCATCATTAGACTTGGGGTAATGGAAATCCCTAATTGTTGCAAGCAAAGCGTTTGAGTTACATGAGCGATGTCTTTGTCGGCATCCCATATAAAAAAGGTTCTATTTGGATGTTGTTTCGCTAAAAGCTCAAATTTAGGCATAAATATTTTTGAGTTACCGTCAAGACTATTGCTTGTAAAAGTAGCAATAATAGGGAGTTCATCCGAACTATTAAGAATCTGTTGTCGACAACGATCCGGGTTTTCTGCGTCTAATTCGATAATATCTGCAAAAGCATAGTTTGAAATTGCAGCCGCTAATATGCATTGTGCAATTTTTTTTAAATGGTATCATCACTTTACTCCATAAGTTTAAAACCGGTTTGATTAAAGCATGTAAATTTGTTTCATTCTATAAATTTATGAAATTTAAAGATAAAAATTTTGAATTTAACGGGCACAAAGCAAACTAATTCTTGAACGTTAGGGAAAGGATGATGAAGTTTTATATAAGTTATTAACTTCTGATTTATTAATAGATTAAACAAAAAAACTCCTCATTTTATCGTGGCTATACTTGCTGCTATACTGCCTCGGTAAAAAATACATTACTGTAAATACGGAGATAAGAATGAAAAAAATGTTCCCCATTGTAACGGCATTCCTTTTAACAGTGAGCGCTATGACTTTAAACGCAGAGACAGCCACTATCAATACATCTGAAGGCACTATAACTATTAAACTTCTTTCAAAAGAAGCCCCCGTTACTGTTGCTAATTTTGTCGGGCTGGCAGAAGGAACAAAAGAATTTCAAGATCCAAAAACAGGTAAAATGGTTAAATATCCTTTTTTCAATGGTTTGACTTTTCATCGAGTAATAAGTGGTTTTATGATTCAGGGAGGAGATCCTCTGGGCAATGGTACTGGTGGTCCCGGATATCAGTTTGATAATGAAAATACTAATGCCAATTTTAACAAAGCGGGCGTGGTGGCTATGGCCAATGCGGGCAAAGACACCAATGGCAGCCAGTTTTTTATCACTGTTGCACCCACTCCAAGCTTACAAGGCTCATATAATGTTTTTGGCGAAGTAATTGCGGGACAGGACGTTGCGGACAAAATAAGCAAAGTACCTACCAACCCTCAGGACAAACCCTTGACTCCCGTAGTTATTAAAAGCATAACTATTGATAAATAAATAAAGATGCCAACTGCGATTATATAATAACCTTATCGGAGTTGGCATCTTCTAGGAATGTGTTCTTATATTAATTGAGTCCTCGCCAGGCCTGTTTTAAAACCTTAATCCTTCCTTTTTATGATTTTACCAAGCAAATTGACTATAATTTAGTCAGAAAAGATGAATAGGTTGAAATTATGGCTAACATTTATAATGCATCGAAACCAAAATATAGTGGATGGGAGTGGTTTAAGTATATTGCAGCTCGAGTGATTTTCCCCCCGGTATTATTTTGGGATGCTATTAAATTAGGGGCAAATAGACTAATTGGAGAACGGGTAGGCAAAATAATACTACCTGCCCAAACTCATAACTTTGATCATTTGGCAATTGATGCGACGGCACCTATTCATAATTCTGGAGGTCTCCATTCTGAAAAACATCAAGTCATTACTCACGATAAAGCGCAGCTCGATACGATTGAAGTTCAGCATATATCTCAACAGACCCGTGAGCCTGAATATCAGAAGTATATTATTAATTTCGTTGGTAATGGTATGTGTTATGAACAAATTATGGATGAAATGAAAGAGGATGCCCGGACACTTAATGCGAATGTTGTTGGGTTTAACCTTAGGGGCGTAGGCAAAAGTGTGGGAAAAGCGACCTCAAAGCAGGATTTGGTTACAGACGGTATAGCCCAAGTACAGCGGTTATTGGATCAAGGTGTTTCCCCACAAAATATTACGTTAAAAGGTCACTCTCTTGGAGCCGGAGTTGCATCAATGGTGGCACAGCATTTCCATCAGATCGATCAACCTGTTAACATTTTTAACAGTCGCTCGTTCTCTAGTCTTACTAATTTCATCGTAGGTCATATACGTCTGGATAAAAATCAAAGAGGGGAGGCATTGGGGCAAAATGAAAGTCTAAGAGGAAAAATTCTTGGGTGGCTCGCTAAACCCTTTGTGGCATTAGGTATTGCTTTAGCAAAATGGGAAATTAATGCCAGTAGCGCGTTTAAGGATATTCCTGAAGCCTATAAAGACTACATAGTAGTCAGATCACAAAAAAACGATAGAAGCAATCGCATCGATGATGGGGTAATTCCACATTATGCATCGATGCACAAAGCGCTTACTTCGGAACGACGTGATAAAAAGGCCGCAATTGACAAAGAAATTAATGATCTGGACAACAAAATTACTGATCTGAATAAAACTGAGGATCGAACTCCCCTTAATAAATCAAATTTAGCTGAAGTAAAAGAGGCTTTGGTTCAAGCTCGAGAGCAGATTAAAAGTGATAGAAAAATGGAAACCGCTGAACTACGTGATAATGGACACAATGCCGCATGGGACTCATTGCATAATCGGTCAGGAAAAAGCGCACAGATCTACTTCAAAGAGTTTGTTCAAAGAATAGAAGAGGATCATGCAATCAGCGGGCCGAGGAATAACCAATCTCCAGGTTGAGTACTAATTTTACTTTTGCCTTCAATTTTTTGTATCACTCGCACACCGTGGTGAATGGATGTAGAATTCATTAAAGTTTCTTATAACACAATAAAAAACGAGCGATAACATGATCATTCATCCGTTTCTTTTAAAACTTATATTTTATCGAAATTAATCTATACTTAGATTATCTATTTTATTCACAGGATAACATTATGAAAAAGACCTCGATAAAATCATCAAAAGTTATACCTAAAGAGACGGTAAAGAAAGAAGACTTACAGAATATTTCCGGTGGGCGTCTAAATCAAATATTTGATAAGCCAGTAGTAACCGAAATTCCTCCAGACGTTAATCCTGGAAAGCGAAAATAAGGAACTTTACACTGCTTGCAAGTTTAATATTGAGCTCTTCGGTCCGCGTAATCAAGCTTTGGAAAGGGGGATGTATTCCCCCACTATCTATTGTGCCATCAATTTGAGTGAATCAAATTTAAGAAATTGAATGTGTTTGTCTTTAATTGCGATAATTTTATTTTCTTTAAACTGAGAAAATAAGCGGCTAATCGTTTCGGCCGATACCCCTATGTAGTTTCCAATATCCTGGCGTGACATCGGCAAAATAAATTCCATTTTTTGTTCACAAACATGTAATCGTTTGAACAAATCGATAAGAAATGCCGCTAATCGTTGTTCAGCTGTTATAAAATTTAAGTAGGAACCTATAGTCAATTTTTGACTGATTAGATACAAAATCTGTTTTTGCAAACTGGAGTTAGAATTTAGTAACGCAACAAAATGATTGTAGGGAATCTCACACACTATGGTCTCAGAAAGAGCTTTAGCTGAGAAAAGATAAGTACCTGAAGCGATTGCTTCAAATCCTAGAATTTCTCCATCAAAATAAAAACCCCGAATTATTTCATTTCCATCTTTATCCACTTCAAAAGTTTTCAAACTTCCAGATTTAATTGCATAAAGACTATGAAACGTATTTTGTGGAAAATACAATGTTTCCTTCGTTTTAAGAAGATGTTCTTGTTTTACCACAGCACTCGTTTGCTTTATCCAGTGAGGGCTGCCCCCATCCAGAGTACAAAAAGATAAAAATCCGCAATGAGAGCAGGACTGAGTAGGATTAATAGTTTTGATCATCAAACATTATGAGTGGCTAAAACGTTTATTTTATCCTGTTTTGCCATTTTTTTATATTTTTCCATGATATAGATCAAGGCATTTGTCTGACTGTTATACGTAAAATACGATGAAAATGACAGCGAGCTAAACCTTTTTAGTGAGTATTATCATCGAATCCCTAAGACGTGATATTTGTTTTACTTTAATTATCAAACTACTACTCCTGTTTTTATTGTGGTGGATTTGCGTTCGTACCCTGCATCCCAAACTTGAAAAAGGTGATATCTGGNNGGCGAGCCAGAGCAAACCCGTATAAAGCAAACAATTAAGAGGTGATTAAATGATTCCTGGAACTGATGTAGTTGATTTATCCAGATTACAGTTTGCTTTAACAGCATTGTACCATTTTTTATTTGTTCCATTGACCCTGGGTTTTTCTGTACTCTTAGCCATTATGGAAACGGTTTATGTTTTGTCAGGAAAAGAAATATGGCGACAAATGGTTAAATACTGGGGCATTTTATTTGGGATTAATTTTGTGCTTGGCGTAGCCACAGGTTTAACCATGGAGTTTGAATTTGGGACGAACTGGTCCTACTATTCACGTTACGTAGGTGATGTATTTGGTGCTCCGTTAGCAATCGAAGGATTAATGGCATTCTTTCTCGAAGCAACTTTCGTAGGCTTATTTTTCTTTGGTTGGGATCGCCTGACTAAAGTGCAACACATGGTGTGTACCTGGTTACTCGCTTTAGGTACTAATTTATCGGCGTTATGGATTTTAATTGCAAACGGATGGATGCAAAATCCAGTGGGCGCTTATTTTAATTATCAAACCATGCGTATGGAGGTAAGCAGTTTTTTTGACATTATATTTAATCCAGTAGCGCAAGCAAAATTTGTACATACTATTAGTGCTGGATATGTTACCGGTTCGGTTTTTGTTCTATCCATTAGCGCATATTTCCTGCTTAGGAATCGTAATAAAGAGTTCGCGAAACGCTCAATGACGGTTGCCGTCTCGTTCGGTCTGGCCTCAGCGTTATCCGTTGTTGTTCTTGGGGATGAGAGTGGCTACCTTGCCAATGACAATCAGAAAATGAAAATAGCGGCTATGGAATCCATGTGGGAAACAGAGAAGGCTCCTGCGAACTTAAGTCTTTTTGGTATTCCGGACGAACAGACAAAAACCACTAAATATGCGGTTAAAATACCTTTCGCTTTGGGAATTATTGCAACCCGTTCTTTTAATACGCCTTTATCCGGTATTAATGAGTTAATTGAAGATGGGAAAGATCGGATTAAGGACGGTCAGTTAGCCTATTCTGCGCTAAGCACCTTACAAAATGATCCTAATAATAACGATGCAAAACAGCAGTTACAGAGTCATGCTAAGAATTTGGGGTATGCTCTTTTACTTAAAAAATACACGGCCAATGTTGTTGAGGCAACAGAAGAACAGATTAATCAAGCAGCAAATGATTTAAAACCTAAAGTCGCGCCTCTCTTTTTTTCATTCAGAATTATGGTTGTATGCGGTTTTTATTTTATTTTACTGTTCGCCGTCGGTTTTTACCTTTCTGCTAAAAATAAACTGCACACTACGCGTTGGTATCATCGGATGGCTTTTTATTCCTTGCCCTTACCTTGGGTCGCTGCCGAATTAGGCTGGGTAGTTGCTGAATATGGGCGACAACCTTGGGTTGTACAAGGGGTGTTGCCGACTTTTATGGGTGCCTCTTCTTTATCCACAGGCCAGGTAATGATTTCGTTAACTGGATTTGTATTATTTTATACGGTCTTGGCAATCGTAGAACTGTATCTCATGGTTAAGTACATTCGACTTGGTCCAGACAGGGTGTTTGCCCATTAAAAGATATTAGAAACAAAATCACACAGATTGATTTGGGGTGTACAATGATTTTAGATTATGAAACGTTAAGACTAATTTGGTGGCTATTACTGGGCATTTTATTAATTGGTTTTGCGGTCATGGATGGATTTGATCTTGGTGTTGCCATGTGGTTACCCTGGCTTGCCAAAACGGATACTGAACGTCGTATTTTAATTAACACAGTTGGACCGACCTGGGAAGGGAATCAAGTATGGTTTATCCTGGGAGGTGGTGCAATTTTTGCGGCATGGCCTGATCTTTATGCGCTCTCATTTTCCGGATTTTATTTAGCAATGCTGGTTGTTTTACTGTCGTTAATTTTAAGACCTGTAGGGTTTAAATACCGTTCCAAGCTGGATAATACTCTTTGGCGCTCTGCTTGGGATTGGCTCCTTTTTGTTGGCGGATTTGTGCCCGCACTTATTTTTGGAGTGGCTGTGGGTAATGTATTGCAAGGGGTGCCGTTTTATTATGATGACACGTTAAGGGCGATGTATACCGGGACGTTTTTTCAATTACTAAATCCATACGCCTTATGCTGTGGTTTGCTTTCAGTATTAATGCTGGCGATGCATGGTGCTTTTTTTATACAAATGAAAACAGAAGGGCTATTGCAACAAAAAGCAAAAAAAGTGGCCTGCTATGCGGCTCTATTGATGACATTACTATTTATCTTTATGGGTTATTGGACTAATTTCCTTGAGGGTTATACCTTGAACAATGTGATCCTCCATGATGGTCCCTCTAATCCGTTACACAAAGAAGTGAGTATGCAAATTGGCGCATGGTTCACAAATTATAGAAATACACCGATTTCTCTATTGGTTCCTATTACAAGTATTCTCTGTGCCTGGTTGGCTATTTTATTCGCCAATAGGGCATTGATGGCTTTTATATTCAGCAGCATCAGCATTAGCTCCTTGATAGCCACCGTAGGTGTCAGTATGTTTCCATTTATCTTGCCTTCGTCAACTCACCCAAAGTACAGTTTGACGGTATGGGATAGTTCTTCAAGCCAGACTACGTTATTTATTATGCTTGTTGCGACCATAGTTTTTCTACCAATTATTCTGGCATATACCACGTGGGTTTATCGTGTCCTTCGCGGTAAAGTTAATGAAAAGACCATTAAAGAGCAAATCAATTCATACTAATATAGGAGAGAAAAATGTGGTATTTCTCATGGATTCTCGGGACAGGACTAGCTTGTTCATTTGCTATATTAAACGCCATGTGGCTCGAATTAAGGGATAGTAATGAAAAATGATTACTTAAAATTAATCGGAGGAGTAGTTTAGAAGCTGCTCGACATGAAAAACGTTTTAAAAACTGGTGCAGACAATGGAAAATTTGATTGAAGAGCTTAATTCAAAATGGCGTGATCTGCGTGAGGAATTTGTTCTTAATTTAGATCTCCTGGATCCCACGCACAAGCCGAGGCCCGTAGGCGGGAGGAGCAATTGTCAACATGCCCTTGTCAAGATTTTCTTTATTTATTAAAAAATAGATCAATGCGGTGGAAACCAAAAAAATGACAATTTTAGAAAGACACGGTATAAAGAGCTTCAAATCTGGCTAATTTAATAACCAAAATAAATAACTATAAAAATATTCACTTATAGTTGGTGTTGATGGTTTTATATTCTTGATGACAGTTGGTTAAATATGAAAAAAATTACAGGAATTAATATTGAAACCCTTATTTTAGTTGCTGTTTGGGAAACACCTTTTATTTTCCAGGGGTGCTTTAAAATTACTGAGTTACATGGTGGTGATCCTATTTTGTTTTTCTTTAGATGCCAGGCTAATCATGCGCAACAGGCGGAAATTCTTTATAATGATTTTTCATCTGAGCAATATGAGTTTACCCACTTGTATAATGAAGAAGGCCTGATTCAGTTAAGTAATCTGGATCAAACCCAAGAAGATGCTCTATATTTATTAAAATATGCCTTACATATATCCTTGGGAGAGATGATTACCAGTAGAAAAATGCATTTTACATCGATAGATGATATTGCAATGCAAGCACTGATTAATAAAGTAAGGCCAATTTTGAATAGAGAATTAGCTTTACCTGAAGAAGATCACATCGGATTTGCTGTTGCTATGGATTTCCGCCCAGAGGAGGAAATAGCATTATTAGCTGCATTGAGTTTACTTGGGAAATTAAAAAATACGGGCTCTAAAATACTACAATCTCATTAGAAATATGGTCAAATTCTGAAACTTCCAATATAAACACGGATAAAAACATACTTATTAACCGGAATGGTATAGCCGCGGGGGTTGTGTTGGACCAGGAAAAACACCATTTCAAGCTATAGCGAAATAACTTGAAGAGGAGGTTGGAATAACCAGGACCTCTCCATTAAATTATTTCATTTTAATTAGCAGGTAAATACTAATGTCTTCCTGTGGGTGGCGCGAAGGGATCCTTATTCCTTCTTCTTGCAGATTCTGAACTGCCTCCAGAAACATTTTCTAACTCTTCATTCTTTAATTTTTCCTTTGTATGTTTTTTTGGAGAGGTATGAGTGGTTTTTTTCATGATTTATCTTAATAATATAGGATTATAAATTAATTATAGTTTAATTTTCGCCAAGAATTGTTACCCCGTTTATTTTGTTCATCCAGAGAACCACTGTAGTTCTAGGCCGATAACTAGGATGTGCACTTTTGGTGATTCCTCCAACACGTTGCCTATTTGTTCAATAAATCACCTATCTTTGTCACTCTCTTTTCTTCCTGGGGTTGATTTGCTGGCCTTGTGGTAGGCCTAAATAAACCTTGTTGTGGTGCCTGCAATCTATCGGGCACTCTAGGACGCTCATTGCTTGATTGTTGGGGTTGAGGTGTCTGATGGGAATTCAATGGGGCTGAATAATTTGTGGACCAGTTCGGTTGCGGTTGATAACCGTAATTTGGAATAGATTGTACGGATGGATAGTACTGGGGCTGATTGACGAAGAAATTGTACTGATGAATAGTAATTGGGTTATAGGCGGTAGGATTGGATGGAAGGCTATACCGATCAAGGAAACTTTGAGAATGTATATGAGGATTAGTTGATGAATTACTTGATTCTCTGTTTTCTTGAGGCGCCAAAACTTTTTTAGGTGGTTCAAAATTTTGATCAAGAATAGCTTTGTAAATCGTATTAGAAGCAGGGTTTGCGATTCTTGCCAGTTGCAGGGCGTTTAATCGTTCCTCGACATGACTCTTATAGAGGATTCGATTTAAATAATAGGGCACTTTTTTATATTCCTGGGCCAAGAAATTCAATATAGATTCGTTGGCAATAAAAACAATACTTTTAGACTCCATATTCTCCATTATGCGAAAGAAGTCCAGATCCTTCATAAATTCACTGAGCACCTTGTAGACCCGTCCCAATGATATGAATGCGTCTAAAGAATGTTTTGTATAGAGGGCTACTATTTGAGAATGCTTCAAATGCTGATTCAGAGTACATAAGGTGACAATAAAGGGATATTTCTCCGGCTCTAAGTTTAAACGGGTTTTATTATCCAAAGCCAGTTTGGACGATCTACGTAAAAATAAGCCATTAAAATTTTTCTTTTCGTTTATTTCCAAAGTACAGACCAAAGTGTGGCTTTCTCGAGCTGAATCCTCGACTTCTGATAATGTCTTTAAAGCCTTGAATAAAACGTTATTTATTGTTTTATGGTCTCTAACCACTTGCTTTAGATTTTCCATAAAATTTTCATCGTTTGCTGTATTTTTTTTAGTGCTAGGGGCAACTGTTGGCGGGCCTGAACTCGGGAAATTAGTCATAAGAGGCTGAGGTTGGGCCGTAGCTTCTCGGGGTAATACAAAATTTAGTTGTGTTTGAGTATATGCTGCTAGAGGTAGTCTAGCTTTTTTGGCTGGTCTTACGTGAACATGTTCCTCTTCCTCTTCATTGCGTTTTCGCTTATAACTAGGAATATTAATCCGATATCCTAATTCTCCTAGCTTCGATATAATCTTATTCTCCTCAACCATTTTCAATTTAGCCTGATTTAAGTAATCGCTAAAATCAGCACTTAAACGCTTTTGAAATTCTTTTTTTATTTCAAGATTTTGCTCGTTTTTTATTAAATTTAAGGCCTCATCGATTTTAATCGTGTTGTTATTTTTTATGGCATCACAGAGTTGTTGATATAATCGGCTCATAATAAATTCTTTTGGATAGCTGTATCTTTACTATAGAACATTTTTTATCTCATGTGGCTATAGATTTATCAAGTTGGGCGTTCTTAAAGAGTAAACGAAGTCCATTTCTCTCGTTTTTTAAACTCTGGGGAAAAAATGCTGACTCAGATATTTTTTCGGGCTCCAGAGATAGCTCCATGATTTGCTTCATGAGGCGTGTTCAGAGTAACGTTGTTTGGTTTTGAAGCATTAAAAAAAGTTGGATTTTGCGCCATACCATATCCTAAATGAATTGGAGCATCGCGATAACTTTCGTCAACCAAACCGTATTGTTGAATTATGGCAAAGGGATCTATGTTGGCTTTCTCATAAGAGTCCTCCCCATTTTGGTATAATAGAGTATAAGCTCTACAGACCAGGCTCTCCATTTTATGGTTACGTAAGTGATGGATTAGTATTTGCTTCTCATCCATGCTCAAGTGTGATTTTTCAAGCACGCTCCAATCCTGCCATTTTACTCTTAACACCAGGCATTGAAATTCATTTCGGGTAATTAACCCTATAAGCTCGCCATAAAGTTTAACAATTAAATGTAACTGTGTGGCAGGATGTAATGACAAAATTTCGGCTATATCATTTTGAGAAAATCCATTACCCTGCAACATTTTTAATGCATTATAGAATTGACTGGCTTTAGATTCTTTAGCATAAGTAAATATCTTTAATTGCTCTGTCGCTAAACCGATTAAACTTTTGTAGAAATTTAACCTATAGGGCGTAGAAAAATTCAATACTAAAATAAAACACTCTGAAAATGCCTTGAATAGGAGATTGGAGTTGGAAAGGAAATCTTTATTAAGAGTGTTAACCTCTCGCGCCACATCTTTTACGCCCTTATATATCGACAAAATATTGCTCAACCTTGTCATATAAACGTCTATTAAATCTTTTTCTTTTTGGAGCGACTGAAGATTGTTAAACCACGCAATAAACTGCTTTTGACCNNATTATTCCAGTTTTTAGTAATCTCTTGACTGAATTCGAGTACTTCATGGGATGAATACGATTTTTTACAATAATCCGTGATATTTTTAAATTCGTCAGGGTCCTTGTTAGATATCGCGTTGCAGAGTCGTTGGTAGAGATTAGACATGGTATTATTCCTTAGTAAATTTGTATAAATTAGGTTCATCCCGTGCAATGGTGTGGGATTGGGCATTAGAGGCAGTTAAGTTCGGAGGGGTTGCCCCTCTAAAAAAAAGAGTACCTGAAGGAGCGTTGGTATAGAAGGGAGATGGGGTTCTTTCCGTTGGGTAATAATATGCTGAGACTTGTTCGCCCTGATTTAATGGATTGGGTTGATAATCTTGAGGCAGCAAACCCTGAGTATTAGAGTAAAAATTTATATTGTTTATATTATATTGAATAGATATCTGGGGTGAGGGAAAGCGAGATTCAAAAGGAATAAAAGCCTGGCTGAATTGATTAGAAACTTGGTGCGATGTATAGGCTGGATAAACAGGAGTTGAGTAATTATCAAAATTTACTGAGGGGGTCCCGCTGTAATTATATCCTTGATACTCGGTAATCGGATAATAATTTGAAGGGAATTGCTCAACCTGTGCTTGAACTTGTGGGCTAAAGACTTGTTGTGAACCTGCTCCATAATCAATCCTTTCGCCATAATTCAAATTATTATTTGTTAAGGGGTATGAAGCAGGAGTGGGCCTCTGATTCATAGTATTTAAATGGACAATGAATTCTTGACTTGGCTGGTATAATTCTTGCTGGGTGAAGGGTAGGGGATTATGAGTAGATTCATCCCGATGTATATAATTTGGTCCTTGTGATTCAATCGAGGCGTGTGTATTTTGTTTTATATTCGGGCCAGCATATACCGGGTTAGCCGGATTAGTGGCTTTCGAGCGATCCTTCTCCAATTCCCGAATAAGGGCTCCTAGCTTACGGATCTTCATATTTTCGATTTTATGCCAACCATAATCTTCAAGCGCTTCGAAATTTAAAAAGAGAAATTTTAAAAGATGCCCAGCAGTTTTTTCCTTTACAGTGGTAACATATTTTAAAGGGCATTTTTTTTCTCTTAGCTTGGGCAAGTACAAGAAAACCTCTTCAAAACACGTTCCTTTATGGGAAGTAACAAGCTTCACGATCTCTGTAAGAGTTAAGCCCGTTTTTTTTATTACCCCCCACTGAGCAACAATATATTGGCTGCGAGTTAAACTGTGTTCGGTTGCAAGCATGGCATGGATTTGCTCATTCGTGAACCCGCAGGATTCATTATTAATTTCGTATTTCAGGTCTTGTAATTGTTTTACCATATTAAGTAGATCACAAAGGGATTTTCCTTCTTTGATAAAATCATGGAGTCTATATAATGGAAATTTATGGGCAAGAAGTTCAGGTATTTGCTTGATGTCGTCATCCAAATTATTACTAAGGGCGATAATTGTTTCAATTTGATTCAAATTAAATCCATATCCTCTTAAGACTGTGTGGATATTATTCTCAGGGATAACGTTAGACTGGGAAATATCCTGTATCCTTTTATGTCTTTTGTTGGAAGGCTCATCGGTGGATTCAGTATTTTTTCGTTTTCTACCCAACTGAGTTAAATTTTGATGTTTTATTATAAGGCTTGAAACAAACATGTTAACTGTATCTTTCATTAATTCGATCACATGGGGGGCTAACTTGAGCTTAGTTAAAGCTTCAGGCGTATAAAGACTTTTAAAATGATCCTCATTTTCAGAATAAAGATCATAAACCAGTTTAATCGTTTCTGGCTTATCGCCTTCAATGATATTTTTGATAATGGCTTTTACACAATTAAGATGCCCAATTTTAATTGCATTGCAGAGTTCATCGTACACGTTTGGCATAAAGATTCAAATTAAATCAAAGAGACCATTATATGATCAATTTGTGACCAAATCAACCCTGCTTGCGAATGAAAAAATTTTAATCAGCTTCTCTCAATGAAGTATCTCCTTCCAAGTTTTAGAATAAAACAATTTAGTAACTCTCCAAGATACGTCTTCCTAGGCGCGTCATTATGCGCGAAGGATCTCTCCTGAATGTGGCATGATTTAACTCATTGAAAAAACACTTGAAAATTATTTAGTGATGATCAAATGGGAGGAGATAAGTCAACTACAAATTATAAAGACAAATTAGTAGAATCAGGCTTTGATAGTTGCTCACTTTTAGATTGATTTAGATTGCTTTGGGTTTTAAAAAATTTAAACGTATCTAAGCTGCGATTTTTATCATCGATTTTGTAGGTTAAATCTTCAATAAAATAGGTTAACAGATTAATTAACAAGTCTTTAAATAGCGACAACTGGTTTCGTGAGGGTGCTTCTTTTTGAGTAATAATAGCTTGTGCATGTTTCGAAAACGGTACTCCCTGCTTTTTTAATTGCCTAAGAATACATAAATCAGTCGACTCAACAGAAGCATAGCTCATATAGATAGATTTGTAGATAAGTTTTTGATTGTCTAATGAAACATGTATTTGAATTTGTGTAATAAAAAAATCAACTATAAGTGAATCATTTTTCTTTATTGCTTGCAATAAAAATGTTAATAGTTGCTCATCTGTGTATTTAAAACAAGTTTTATTAAGTTGATCGTTAATAAATTTAATGCATGCTAAAGAGCCAGATTTTATGGCTATTGAAATTGGATTGTCTTTATTTGCTAAACTGTTCGCGATGACATCATTAATATCTTGATCTGATAATGCATGAGGTTTAGCCTGTGTTTGATATAGATTTAATAATTTCTGCAGCATGGCTTCATTACCAGCTTTATACGAGAATCCTTTAACCGTCTTATTTAGAAATACAATGAATTTTTCTTGCACAAGAATATGGGTCATAAAATAATTTTGGCAATGTTCATTAGCCATTAAAATATCAAATAATGTAATTCGCCCTGAACTTAAGACCCTGGAAAATAATTTTTTTAAATTAGCCCCATCAGGAATTTTTTCTAATAAATGAACCAATAATTTTTTACTATTTGCAGATATAGCACCACATGCCATTTGAACAGGATCTGGTAATGTGATGTTTTTATCACATAAGATATTTAAAATGGCGCTATTATCAAGTCTAAACGCATAATGAAGGTTTTGAATTTGTAATCCATCAATCTCAGCAAAAAGTTCAGGCGTACAATATTTATTATAAAGGTCTTTAGTATTTGGAAAAATGCGCGAGGTATTAGATGAAGGATGGCGGAACACATCGATGTGTAACCCTAATGGTCTGGGCTTATTAAATATATGGGGTGTATATTTAAAAACACGATAATTCAATTCATGCACTAACTCTTTTTCCGTTTTAAATGCTTTAAATCCCTCGGTATAATTTGGATCATATATTATATATCGACCAGACTCTTTACTCACTGCAATTGCATGATTAAAACTCCTTACCAGGATGGCCTCATCGCTTTTAAGCGCAATACCCTTAAATATATCAATCCAATCATTATTGCTTGCAACTAATGCTAAATTAAATGAAGATCTTAATGGCACTCCTTCAATAGCAAGTGTTTCAAAAGATTGATCTTGCGATCTTTCTGGGTCAAAAAGATCAGGATAAGCGGTTATTACAATCTCAGTAGCAACATGATTTAACTGTGAATCCATGACCGTATCTGGAGGCATTGACGCTATTTGTTCCAGCATTTCTGCAAAAAACTTTCGTTTACCTTCTAAACAATATTTAATGTAAGTTGTCGATGATCCATTGCAAATTCCTCTTTTATCCAAGCGAACAGGTAAATCATGCCAAGCAAGGTATTGATTTATAGAGGTTATTATTTTAGTTTGATTGATATCCACAAAATAAACTATTAGTTCAAATAACATCTAGTATACCAATAAATTATTAACTAAATATTAAATGAATATTTTGATATTAAGCTGCGCTTTGTGCTGGACAATTTTTTAAAAGACCGTCTTTTCTGGGTCAACAAGAATCCAATTTGAGAATTTTGAAAACAATTTTATTCT
>DEHS01000065.1 GCA_002352055.1 Legionellaceae bacterium UBA2794 | reverse complement strand
TTAAAAAATTGTCCAGCACAAAGGCAAAAATTTCTGTAGCACTATTTCCATAATATTCTCTTAATAAAAAAAGGATATAATGCGAGCACAAAAGTTGTTTTTAGGGCTGGCAATGACTGATTTGATAAAATTTACATCTACCTTCAATAAAATGATTCAGATGTTAAAGTTACCTGATTCTTTTAATGAACCCCAGCCTGATAAAAAAACCTATCTAAGTGAGATTGAAAAAGATTTATCAAGGACAAACTACTTTAGTCTAAAACAACCCACTAGCATCATAAAAGAAAGGCTCCGCAATACAGATAATATGGCTCATTACAGTTATAGCCAAGGTAACTTTGATGCAAGAGGAATTTCTATTTTCCCAATTACAGCTCACCCCAAATTTCACATGCAATTGGAATTAGCAGAAAAAGAAAATAAAAACTTCGATATGGTGCTGCAAACTTTTGCAACAGCTTATATTGATGATGATAATCAACTCTGCGGTCTGTCAATCACCGCGGTGAGAAATATTGGTGATAAGAAAAAAACCTTTGAAAATAGGGAATTATTTTATAATGTCACGATAATAAAAAACGTAACTGCTGAAGTTGATAAAAGACAAGTAGTATTTATTGGTAACCAATATTATTTAGACGATCATCAGATTAGAGCCGGGACGGCAGTGAAGTCTGAAAATATTTTTGCCGAAATCACGTCCATAATTAAATCCAAGGCATTATCTACACTTTTAATTCCATTATTTAATAAATATGGAGCCGTGTCATGGAATGCAATGCAAGAGCTTTCATCACGAATAACACCCGGAAATCTTGACAACCGTGATTTTATAATAAATCAACTTCAATATTTTTATAACTTTAGCCATAAGTACTTGGCAAAAGATCAAAAACTTCAGGATTATTTAAAACAGTTAACTTCGGACATTAATACCAATATTAACTTTTTTAAAGAGCATAAAGATAATTTAATTGAAAATATTTTTCTGAAAGTACGCCAAGCCATTTTTAGAACAGAATTCAATTACAGCACGGATGGTCTCCATTTTTCCAATAACCTGATGCATCATCTATGCGACCTTGAGAAACAATTCTTAGAATTAAAACCCACGTTGAGTGAGAAAAAACAATTTCAAGAGCAAGTAAAAAAATTATTCGCTCATATTCTGACCGCAAAACCAGTTACATTTAATTTCTGTACTAAAAACGATACCACTTCAAATGTATTAAAAAATATAACCCACTATATAAATTATTATATAATTAAAGAGTATGGTTCTAAAAAATTACAAAGTGATTTTGCAATATACCTCGTATCAAAATACTTGCCAGAGGAAGCAGAGTTCGTAAAATATCTACGCGATGAAGAGGATAATGTTGAGTTCTTTACTACCAATTTCCCAAAAAAAATCCAATTAATATTTCTTAAAATTGATGATTTTCTTAAATTAAAAGAGAATAACGAAGTTATTAAAACAGAAATAGACCGCGCAGAATTATCTGAGCAATTAATTTTATTAAAGAATAGAATTCAACTAAAAATAACTCTTCTTAATAAATTAGATCCCATAGTAATTNNTGAATAAACTTAATGAATTTTTTGATGAGGCGATGAAGAATCCTGCAACAAATATTGAAGAATTTCAAAATATAAGTTTTAGTAAGCTCATGGCTTTGGTAGATAAAAAAAATGAACATATACTGCGCGTTCATCAGTGGGCTAAAAACATTTATCCGGATATTCCTGAAATTCAAGAGCAAGTAAAGAAGTATTTAATATCAATTCTGGCTCATATAGATGTGCTTTATTCTGATCAGTTTACTTCCAATGCCTTAAAAAATAGTTCAACCCCAAAAACCTATCAGGGTCATTCAGAAGAGGCTATTAATACTGATCTTAACAATTTATTGATTAATATGGAAACCGCGATTAATCAAACATATAGGAAAGTGCTTATCGCTAATCAAGTAAAAAAAATCCTGCACCAGTCTAATGTAAGATTAAGTGAGCGTGTTTCAAGTGCTCTGATCGACGAAATCACCGTTATGCCAAATCTGGATATCAATAATAAAAAAGAGATTTGCTCTTTAATCTTAAATAAACTTAAAAACGAAACAAAGAGTAAACAAATCTCCATTGACAGAGAGTTTACAAATGCAAGACAAAAAATAAATCCTCCACCAGCAATGAAAAATTCCTTCTTTACCCAACGTAATACCAATTATTTATCTATAGGCATTGGATCGTTATTCTTTGCTTTAGGCATGGCCATGCTGTTTACAGGTATTTTAGCCCCTTTCGGAATCATATTATCGGGTATTTCCTATATTTTAGGTATTGTGGGTACTGGAATGGCTGTCAGTTCATTATTTATCAATGCGGGTCTCATTATTAAGCAAGAAAATAAACATCAACATGAGATAAATGCCTATAATGATACAAAAGCCAAATATGAACAGGATTTAACTAATTTAAATACTCGGCATCAGACTGCGCTGAATAAGCTAGATACCGATTATAATGAATCGATACAGGTTATAACTAATTTAAGTGACAATTTAGATCAAGCAGCCCACACAGACACAATTAATGCTCAACTATCCATGGGAAAATCCACACAATACACTCCGAATCGAGAAAAATTAAATAAATGTAACCAGAATCTAACAAAGGCTACCAATTTAGCGGCCAGTTTTTTCACCTCAGAATATTCTGATGAGAAAGAAGAAAAAATCGCGGCTAATAATAACATACAATTAGTAAAACCATTTGAAGTATAATTATTATCTTCTAACAAGGACGCACATGGGAAAAACTTATACTTTTTATTTAGATTCAAGCAATACAGAATCGAATAATAATCCTTCAATGAAGCAATTAAATTTGCTTCTAATTCATTTAATAAAAACCTATGCTGAAGCAGAGCATATTATCCATACCGAATTTTATGACCCAGTTGTAAAGTGGCAAAATGAACTTGCCGAGATTAATCGCTTATTGCTTCAAACAACTGATGACAGTGTCATTAACAGCATTCATAAGAAAGAAAAGGAAATTAACCTGGCGATTGATTTGGCATCAAAGGATTGGATTCCTCAGGTAGAACTTTTGAACCTTTTGGGACAACAAATTATTCAGTTGCAACAGCATATTAATATAATGCAGGAGCAACCAGAGCTTCCAAATCATTTACCAAACTAAATTAATTGAGGTAACAACGGTTGACTGTTTTGAAGAGAGCTTAGATTTGGAATAGAATGTCGTTTTTTCCCTACACTCTTTAATTAAATTAAAACTCTTCCCAAATCTCACCCTTATCGCTTTTATAATCTTTATTATCACGCATTAAAGCAATTCGTCTATTTTTCTCAATTTCTTTGAGCTGTGATAATGATTTTGCGTGGGTTGCGTCAAATTCAAATAAAAATTTATCGTAAGGGTTTACAAAGAATTTATCGATATCATCATTCATAACCAAAATCTCTAAACGTTTAATACTGGTATTTTAGCTTTTTTTCGACTAAGTTACCATTCTGGAGCATGCAAACATAGATAAAATAATGAGGGAACAAATGAGTTTAAAAAAAGCTGAGTTACATGTGCATTTAGAGGGGACCATTACTCCTGAGCTTGCGGCAAAAATTGCTGCCCGTAATAAATTAGCCATTCCTAAAGGATTAGTGGCTGCGGATGGGGTGAGCTATTTATCTACTGACTTTCTCGATTTTCTTAAAGTGTACGATACGTTGGCTGCATTAATTAAAACACCGCAAGATTATTATGACGTAACTTTTGATTATTTACAGGCTACTGCCCGTGATGGCGGCATTTACGTTGAGATGATGTATTCACCTGACCATGCAGAACAATCAACAGGAATCCCATCAGCAGAGCACTTAACCGCCATACAAAAGGCGATTAATGATGCCAAAAAGCAATACGGCATTGAAGGGCGCATCATCACCACTGCAGTGCGCCATTTTGGTGTTGAATCTGCGGAACGAGTGGCACAACAGACCCATAAAGACCGATTTCCCTGTGTTACCGGTTTTGGGCTCGCGGGAGATGAAGGGAAATATCCTCCTAAATTATTTATAAAAACATTTCAAATCGCTGCCGATGCCGAATTAGAATGCACCGCACATGCCGGGGAATTTGCTTCTGCTGAAGGGATGGTGGAAGCCATGAATTGTTTGCCTATTAAACGTATTGGTCATGGGGTTAATGCGATTTATTCACCCGAAACCATGGCAATGGTCAAAGATAAAGGAATTGCACTGGAAGTTTGCCCTACCAGTAATATTTTTCTGGGTTTGTTTAAAAACATGCAAGAACATCCATTCGCCAAATTCTATGAAGCAGGAATTAAAGTAAGCATTAATTCAGATGATCCTCCCTTTATGAGTACAACCCTCGCCAATGAATACGAACGAGTACAGAAATCATACCACTACAGTGATGATACTATGAATAACATCACTCGAATGGCTATTGAAGCGGCCTTTGTCGATGAGTCCACTCGGACAGAATTACTGGCCAAAATTTAAAATGTGCCCCTGTTCTTACTCCAGGGGCAATATTGAGTTTAATAACACTCTGGATACCAAATGATGCTCAATAGAGCCTGATTTAATTTGGTCTTGGAAGTCAACTCAGCCACGTTCGCTAGACTGAAAATCGTGTTGGTTTGAAATTGTGTCTGAGTTACTTCCAGACGCAGTCCAAATTGTTCAGTCAAACTAATTTCTGTTCCTAAACCATATTCGAAACCATGATTATTTTGATTTTGCGCAAAATTCAATAATGGAATATCGGTACCACTTTCATAAAAGTCATGATTCACTTTAATGTAACGATAACCCAATATTAAAAAGCCGCTTGCGTTATCATTAAAAAGCATCCCGGGACGAACATTCACCCCAAAACCATGTTTCGATTTGGTTGTTATTGAACTTTGATTATACTCTTCCAAAAAGGTAGTTGTTGCTTGATGTTCTGTTTTTACACCAGAAATTTGCCCATCGAATTGCAATCCCAACATCACTTGCTGATTGAACAGGAAATTATATCCTAAAGACAAAGAGCCCATAAAACCGGTATTACCTTGCTCCATTCTGGCTACATCGACGCCATTTTCATCATAATCAGTTAATGATAACTCTGAAAAAACATCCTGCACCCCAACACCTACCCCTGCATAAAAACCACTTCCCATTGCCATGGAATTAGTGGCTAAAAGAGATAAGAGAATAGATTTTATTATTATTTTTTTCATTAAAACTCCTAAATCACATCGGAAAATAGTCACTGACGTAACTAATACAACAGGATAATAAAATTAGAGGATATTGTACAATTAAAAGAGATAAGAAACTGGGTAACTATTGCTAATCAGCCATAAAGCCAGGTCTTAATGTGAATAATTTTATATCCAGCATTAAGCTAGTTTATTAATCCAGCGTTTTTCGATAACGTTTAAAGCCTATATATAGAACGACTACAGTAAATAAAATAATTGGTATTACCTGTTCCCATAATTCAATAAGTCCATTTCCTTTTAATAATATCCCTCTGACAATAATGAGATAATGACTTAAAGGCAGAATACTACCTATCCATTGAGCCCATATGGGCATCCCCCTAAACGGAAACATAAATCCAGACAATAACATGGAGGGCAGAAAAAAAAACATAGCACTTTGTACTGCTTGCAGTTGATTTGTGGCAACTGTTGAAAAAGTCAACCCTACTGCCAGGTTTGCGGCAATAAAGGGCAACGTTAAAATCAGAAGTAGAATAATACTTCCTTCAATGGGTACATCAAATAATATTTTGGCAATTAACAAAATCAGCAAAACCTGAACAAAACCCACTAAAATAAAAGGGATTAGTTTTCCCGCCATTACCTCGATGGGTTTTAAAGGAGTCGATAATAACGTTTCCATAGTTCCATGTTCG
Source organism: Legionellaceae bacterium UBA2794 (assembly GCA_002352055.1). GTDB lineage: Bacteria > Pseudomonadota > Gammaproteobacteria > Legionellales > Legionellaceae > Legionella. The sequence continues at coordinate 5,517 of DEHS01000065.1, read as the reverse complement.
TTTTCTTTAGTGATTACCAAAGCGGTTACAATCACCATGGTCATCGTTAATACTACCCCTAAAAGCCCAGGGACAATATTATATGCAGTAATAGCCAGAGGGTTATAGATGGCATGAATAACCGATTGATATGGAGGTAATTTAGGCTTAAGGGGGGATAGGAACCCATTAAGATCTTCATTCAAACTAATGTTTACCAATTCATTAAACACTGATATCGCACGACTGATAGCGGAAGGATCACTTGCATCAGCTTCCAGCAGTACCTTAGGATGTAATCCTTTCACCAAATCACGTGTAAAATTGGGTGGAAAACTGATTACAAACTGAACTTTGCCAGTTTTCAAAAGTTGTTCTGCTTCTCGGGCTGTAGTTTGAGGACTTATAAATTTAAAATATGTAGAATTTTCCATACTCGAAAGAATTCGCCGGCTTAATGAGGTGTTATCAGGATTAACTATAGCCGTGGGAAGATCCCGGGGATTCGTATTAATTGCATAACCAAAAAGCATTAATTGCATCAGCGGGATCATAAGGATCATCCCTATTGTTGATTTATCACGAATCATTAAGACAAACTCTTTAATCATCACCGCCCATAATCGATTTAGATTGATATATATCAACTCTTACTCTCCGATGTCTGATTTACAAGACTAATAAATGCATCTTCTAATGTTGAATTAATAGCCACCCATTTTATACCGTATTTTTGAGAAAGATGTGCTAAACCTTTTTCTATTAAAAAAACATCAAATCCGCTGACATGAATTAAACTCCCAAAAAGAGCTGACTGAGTGACACCAGGTACTTTTTTTACATGTTGTAATATTTGAGTAGATACATTCCCGCTAATTTCCCAGGTTTTTAACCCAGTAGCTGCAATTACCTCATCGGCGGTGCCAGTAACTAATAATTCTCCATACGCGATATAGGCAATTCGCGTGCACCGCTCTGCTTCATCCATGTAATGGGTGGAAACCAAGGTTGTTATTCCTTGATCACTTAAATAGTGAATTTGATCCCAGAACTCCCTTCGTGCAATAGGATCAACTCCCGCTGTGGGTTCATCTAAAAGCAGCAATTGCGGGTCATGAATTAAGCAACAAGCGAGTGCTACACGTTGCTTCCACCCTCCGGAAAGTTCTTTCGTTAGTTGATTTCGTCTTCCTGTCAGATTCAAACGCTCTAGAGATTCAGCAACTTTTTGCTCACGATTAGGAACATCATAAATTCTGGCAATAAAATTTAAATTTTCTCTGATGCTTAATTCAGTATATAAACTGAATTTTTGCGTCATATAACCTACCCGTGCTTTAATTTCATCCGATTGAGTAATAATATCAAAGCCCAAACAAGTCCCTTGACCGGCATCGGGTTTTAACAAACCACAAATCATACGGATAGTAGTCGTTTTACCACTGCCGTTGGGACCGAGAAAACCAAAAACTTCTCCTTTTTTTACTGTTAGATTAATATCGTTTACGACTATTTTATTATCAAAGATCTTACGTAATCCAGTTACATTAATGATATTATCTAAGGAGTTTTCAATCATTATAGATTCACAGTAACAGGTTGCCCTGGTTTAAATGAAAGTGGATTAACAATCGAGGCTTTTATCCGAAATACTAACTTCGAATTATTATCACGGCTATAAACCAGGGGTGGCAGGTATTCAGCATCGGGTGAAATATAATTAATTATTGCCACATTATTTTTCTCACAGCCCTCACAGTCAAAACTAATTTTTTGGCCAACTTTCAATTGAGAGAGATAGTATAATGGAACAAAAAATTCAATTAAAATGTTCTCTGGGGTGAGCAAAGATACGACGGGTTGTTGCGCAGCAACATAGTCACCAACACGATAATAAGTATCAAAAATTAAACCATTTCCTGGTGCATATAGTGTTTTTTGTGACATCTCCCATTGCGTTTGTTTTAGTTTTGCTTCTAATGAATCGATTTGATTTTGTTGTGCCTTGATTTGATCATCCCTGCTGCCCAGTTGTGCCAAAGCAAGATTGGATTCATATTGCAGTTTTAATTTTTTTTGTTGTTCAAGGTTTGCAAGTGCCAGATCCAGGCTATCTCTATCTGTAGCCTGCTTATCAAAAAGACGTTGATAACGTGACACCCGGATTTGTGCTAATTGGATTTGTGCATTTGTTTGTTCAATTTGTGCTTGTATAGCCGAAATTTCTGGAGCACGTTTAGGTTTTTTCAAGTCGATGAGGGTATTTTTTGCCTGCTCCAAATCTGCTTTAACCTGAGAGATGGTTATGATTTGGGGGTTTGAATCAAGGCTGAATAATAATGCACCTTTATTGACTTGTTGCCCTCGCTGCACAGCCAAGGTTTCTAAAACTCCATAAAAAGGAGAGGCAAGGTAAATATTCTCCCCCTCGACATACCCTGAAAATTTCCCCTGTTTCTGAGGGTCACAGCCAGGAACAAGTGCAATCAGCAATAAAAAAAAAATCCATCTGGGAAACATGAATAAATTGGATCCGTTATAAGTAATCTATTTATATTGTGCCTTTTTCTAAAGAATCGCAATAAGTGTTTTGGTTAAATTATTTGGTGGTATGGCAACTACCTGCTACTATTAATTTTATTTTAAATATGCAAAGTAATGAAAAATAAACGATTTGATTTGATAGTTTTAGGAGGCGGCAGTGGCGGGATTGCAAGTGCGGTGCGAGCTGCCAAATATGGAGCCAAGGTCGCCGTAGTAGAGCAAAGTTTTTTAGGCGGAACATGTGTCAATCTGGGTTGTGTACCCAAAAAAATAATGTTCAATGCATCCATGATTGCAGATACAATACATAAATCGAATGATTACGGTTTTGCGCCTTCTGTATCAAAGATTGATTGGGGAAAATTGGTTTCTAAAAGAAATGCGTACATTGAACGTCTCCGTCAAAGTTATGCACAACGTTTCGAGCAATATCATATCAAACGCATTGATGGAACCGGTGCTTTTAAAGAAGCTCACTCCATTATTGTCAACGACGAAATTTACGAAAGTGACCACATCATTATTGCAACAGGAGGAGAGCCTGCACTACCACGTATAGAGGGAATTAATCATGTGATTGATTCAGATGGTTTTTTTTCATTAACACGCCAGCCGAGAAAGGTAGCCGTTATTGGTAGTGGTTATATAGGTGTTGAATTAGCAGGTGTTTTACATGGCCTGGGAAGTGAAACACATTTATTAATGAGAGGCGAAAAACCCTTAACTCGATTTGATAGCATCATTAGTGACACCTTGCTTGAAATTATGCAACAACAGGGAATATATATTCACCCAAATCATAAAGCTCAGTCAATTAATCTCCACAGCGATGGAAGGAAAAGTATATCCTGCCAGAGTGGCTCGGTAATACCCGATTTGGATGTTATTATCTCAGCTGTAGGCAGAATACCCCGTACCAGTAATTTAAATTTAGCTCAAATAAAAGTTAAAACTGATGCCCAAGGACTGATTTTAGTCGATGCATATCAAAATACAACAGTGAAGGGTATATATGCAATTGGAGACGTCACTCTTGCTCCCGCTCTCACTCCTGTGGCCATTGCAGCAGGAAGGCGATTGGCTGATCGCCTGTTTGGCGGTCAAACCAAGGCTCACTTGAATTACGAAAATATCTGTTCTGTTGTATTTAGTCATCCTCCTGCCGGTTCTGTAGGTTTAAGTGAGCATGAGGCTATTGAACGTTATGGTAAAGAGCAGATTAAAATATACCAAACGCAATTTAATCCCATGTATGATGCTTTGAGTGTAGATAAAACTCCCACTGCCATGAAACTTGTGACCCTTGGCGTAAAAGAAAAAATTATAGGATTACATGTGATAGGGTACGGTGCTGATGAGATGCTTCAGGGGTTTGGGGTCGCTGTGAAAATGGGAGCCTGTAAGAGTGATTTTGACAATACAGTAGCAATCCATCCTACAAGTGCCGAAGAATTTGTAACTATGGTGTAGAATATGAATGAGCCAATACGTATATTTCAAAATAAAAAGCCAATTTTAGGTCAAGGAGTCTTCATTGACCCTACTGCGGTCATCATAGGTGATGTTCAAATAGGTGATGATACTTCTATTTGGCCTATGGCGGTGGTGCGTGGGGACGTTAACTTTATTAAAATAGGCTCTTCATGCAGTATTCAGGATGGAGCTGTACTTCACGTTACTCATGACGGTCCATTTACGACAGGTGGGAAACCATTGATTCTAGGATCCGGAATTACAATAGCACATCAGGCAGTTTTGCATGGTTGTACAGTTGATGATTATAGTCTTATTGGCATGGGAGCTTTGATTCTCGATGGGGTACATATTAAATCTCGCGTCATGGTTGCAGCAGGAAGTGTGGTTAGTCCTGGCAAAGTTCTCGAAAAAGAATATTTATATTTAGGGAATCCTGCGCGCTGCGTCAGAAAGTTAACAATAAAGGAAATTGAGCAATTAGAATATTCGGCAGCCCATTATGTACGTTTAAAAAATAAATATTTAAGTCCAACTAGTTAATACTTAAGTCCATCCACTATTTAAGTTGTGAACGTTTAATGAAGATATTTTATAAACTGTGGTTCGCAAGAGTCAAAATGGCAGGATCTTTATTCTAGAAACAACATGAGTTTACTTTAGTGGTACATATCCTGTATTTTTCCCAATACATAATTCATAAAATATCCCGTGGGATGAAGATACCTTCAGGATAATTTAATATAATAGACGCACTAATACATATCGAGACAACATTCAATGTGATTAACAAATCATTTTGGTTTTAATGTCCAGTCAATGCCATCATTATTTTTTGTTTCTTTAGGATTAGGATTGGTAACCACTGGTCTTCGACGAGCTTGATTAGAGTCATTACCCCCAGAAACAGTTTTTAACTCCTCTTCATGGACTTCCTTTTCCTTAGCTTTTTTTGGATCAGGTGTTTTTTTAATCATTGCATTCTCCAGACTTTAATTAGTACTTTTATTTTGTTAATAGATAAATTATAGCGCAATAATTCCATCTTGATGGGCGGATTTTTGAAAATGTTAATTAGGTCTGAGGAGGAGGCATTCCGTAGTACTTATAATAATAGGGGGCTTACTAATATACGAAAATGTGATTAATGTTCAAAAGTTAATCCCGTAATACGACTTCGTCTATTACGGGCTACACTGGTTAGAAAATTTGTTACTTCGTAGCCTGTATTAGCGAAGCGTAATACAGGAAATGTGACTCGCACTGAATGTTCAATCTTCAAACTAACAAGCTTTAAATGTCGTTCAAAGCATTTTATCCGTATTACGTTGTAGTGATTTAAGATTTAATCGTTAAATTAAGATTAAAATTAGATTTAGAATCAAAATTGAGATCAATACCAATCGAATACCAATACCAATATTAAGATTAAGATTAAAGACTAAGATTAGGATTAGGATTAGGATTAGGATTAGGATTAGGATTAGGATTATAAGATAAATGAAGGCAAAAAAAAAGCGG
>DEHS01000015.1 GCA_002352055.1 Legionellaceae bacterium UBA2794 | reverse complement strand
AGTTATTTGTAATTATATAAATTGTTTCTTTTTTAAAATTGTTCCTGGAACTTTCTACAGCACTTCCAATAAAGCACACGCTGCTATTCCACCACCACCAGCTGCAACTAATAAGACTTTATCTTTAGGAGTTATTTTATACTCCTGTCTTAGGTGAGCCAGAGCAATACCGACACTGGATCCTGAGGTATTACCTGTCTCTTCAACTGTTTTAATGACTTGATCCTCAGAAAAACCTAATTGCCTTGCAACGGAAAGTACCAGATTTTTATTTCCCTGATGCGGGACGAGCCATTTGATGTCCGAAGGCATTAAATTTAATTTTTTAAGAAATGCTTCTGCACCATAAACCATTCCATGCACTGCTTTGACAAATAGAGCTGTGTTTTCTTTAATGGTAATATAATGAAGTTCCGGATCGGTACACTGTGCAGCTGGTAATCGAGAGCCTCCAGCTGGAGTTGACACGGTGTCACTTACTTCACCATCTGCGAATAATGCTGAAGCAATAAATCGAAATTCGGCCTCGTCTTTATCTGCTGATACGATGCAGGCGGCTGCGCCATCGCCAAATAAAACACTGGTTGCGAAATTGTTTTTATTCAAAAACTTTGATCGCACCTCACTCGCTATTAACAGGACTGTCCCTAAACTGGCCTGAGCAATAGCGGCGCTGGTATGTAACCCGACAACNNCTGCACAGGCGGCGCCGATATCAAAGGCTCCGGTATTTTGTAACCCAAGGCGATATTGAACAAAGGGGCTGGTGGGCGGGGAAATATAATCCCCTGATATGGTTGCCAATATAATCTGGTTCACTTTATTTTTTTCCAGCGGTTTCTCACTAAAAAGTTTTTCTGCTGCTATAACCGCCAAATCGCTGCATGCCTGGTCTGTATTAACCCAGCATCTGTTTCTAATTCCAGTTGAAAAGCTGATGACGGCTGGATTTTGACTACTGTTCATCCATGCTAAAACTGATTTATTATCCATCACATTTTCTGGAAGTGCTGCACACGGGCCCTTCAGGTAAATCTCTTTTTCTGCACGGAGAAAATTCATGATAATAGTCCTTCAGAACGCATTAAAGGTAAACCACCACTTACCGTGATCACCGAACCGGTAATAAATGAAGTGGGTGAGAGCAGGGGATCGGTTGCCTCTGCAACTTGCATGGCCTCTCCCATCATCCCCTGAGGAATAATTTGCGCCATTTTTTCCTGGTAAGCAGGTTTGGACCAGAACTGTTTGGTGCGTGAGGTTTTGATTAAGCCCACACGAAGGATATTAGATAAAATATTATTGGCGCTGTAGTCCACTGCCAAATTTAAAAACAGGCCTTCTAATGCTGCTTTAGTAGCACAATAGGCACTATAGCGACTGGTTCCAGTAATCGATGATAAACTTGAAATGAACACCAAACGTCCGAATTTATTTGCCAGCAATGCAGGTAATATTTGATGTATTAACCAAATGTTGCCGTGTAAATTTTCATCAATATAGGTTCGTAAGGCGGTGTAGGGTAGTGCATGCAATTTGCGTAATTGACTCACCCTGGTGAATGCATTCAAAATAACCGCATCTATGGGTTTTTGCGCTGCGTGTTGTAGTTGTTCTTTGCAGGCCTCCGGATTGGCAAAATTATAGACCAGTCCCGATACGTCCATATTTTGTTGCGCGTAATGTGCCAGGGTTTTCTGTAAACTGTCTTCATTGGAGCTGGTTATAATGACATGATCGCCCAGCATCAACCGCCTATAGGCAATGGCCTGAGCGATATCTGATGAGCCCCCCGTAATCAGAATATTCATTGGGCACCTAAACTTATTAAATGTTGTTCAATACTGTGTACTGATTCATAGTGTTCTTTAACCAGCGGCATGACCGGAATTTTAATTTTAAACTCACGTTCGAGTTCGATAATAAGCAAAGCGAGCATCAAGCTATCAAGGCCGCCTTGTTCCAGGCGTGCATCTGTGTCTTGCGGAAAATCGGTGAGGCCAATACGTTCTATTGCTCGTTGAATTCGTTGACTAAGCATGTCCTGATTCCTTAAAGTTTAAAAGCAAGGTTTTTCGATCTGGTTTTCCATTAGGGGTACGTGGTAATTTGTCAAGAAAACGAACGCTAACAGGCAATTTTCTCGGTAGTAAATGAACCCGGAATTGTTCCGCAAGCCGTTGCTCATTCTGGTCAATGCTGGAGTATTTTTGCTCCAGACATACCAGAAGCCGTACCCCATAAAGCTCATCGGGAATGGCTAAAACTACGACCTCTTTTATACCTTCAATCTGACATATGGCCTGTTCGATTTCAGTCAGATTTACTTTTTCACCGGCTATATTGACCACATTGTCAATTCGCCCTTTAATCGCAACTAATCCAGAAGGGAGTATTTCAGCCTGATCACCAGTACACAACCAGTCATCCTGAAAGCGTGCATTCGACTCATTATCCAGATACCCTAACATGAGTTGATTGCCTTTAATTAATAATTCATTATTTTCGGATAGTTTAATTTGCCAGTCTCCTACAGGATACCCTGCATAATCTTTAAAAAATAATGGATCCTGACTGGAATAGGTTAATACACGCGGAGAGGCCTCAGTCAACCCGTAATTATTATAAAGCACTGCATTGGGGAATGTGTGTTTTAAGCTTTCTCGTAACGAGACAGGTAAAGGGGCGCCTGCAGATACAAGCGCTTTTATATGGGGGGCATTCTCCGGGTATAAAGCAAACATTCGAATAATAGCCACCCAATGAGAGGGTACGCCACTCCACATCTGAGGGACTTCCGCTGTTTCCAAAAGCGCTTTAATATCCGTGAATTGATGAATAAGTTTTGTGGATACTCCGACCTTCAAAGCAGGAAGTAATTGACCCATTAAGCCAAAAGAGTAAGATAAAGGTAAAAAGAGTAATTGGTTTTCAACTCGTGAAAATTCAAGTGCTTTAATAACTGCCTCACAATTTGCGATAATATTTTTTGCAGACAACTGAACTGCTTTAATTTCTCCTGTGCTTCCCGAGGTAAAAAGTATTAAAGCCAATTCAGGATGAGGGCGGATACTGTGGTCTTGATGAAAATCTACTAATTCACCTTGAGCATCAACAGTCATACAAGTTCCCAAAAGTGCTTTAATGACCTCTGAACTGTGTTCCGATATAATGGCAATTGGTTTCTCAACGGCGAACGCTGCTAAAACCTGAATAACGAATAATGATGAATGTCTTGCTTTTAAAATTAAAATACCTGGGGGAAGTTTTTGCAGTTGTTGCGACATCTCTTTGACAGCTTTTTGTAAATACCCAAAACTAAGATGCTCTTCTTGTACATTTAAAGCCACTTTCTCTGGCGTGATTTGCGATAGCAATTGCATTTCAATCTTCCCCTTTATTCAATTGCCAGGCCGCAACTATCGGTATCGTATTTTCTAATAAGTATTTACGACAAAAATTACGGCGTATTTTGCCGCTTGTCGTATGTGGCATGGCTTTTAATGGGGTTAAAACAATGCGGTGAATTTCGAGCTGGTGGGCCTGATATACCAATTCAAAAATTTCATTAAACAGAGACTCTTGTTCTTCCGATTTCATAAATCGATTTTTAACTTCGCACATAACCACAAGCTGGTATTCATGATCTGCCTGGATTATAAAAGCAGCACATTTCCCTAATCGGGTATGAACCGGTGCGTGTTGAATGGAGTATTCAATATCCTGAGGATAGTGGTTTTTACCATAGAGGATAATTAAATCTTTAATGCGGCCAGTAACATAGAGCTCTTCTTTATGAATAAAGCCTAAATCACCAGTTCGCAAATAGCCTTGATTGGATGTATCATCTTTTATGAAAGCATTAAATGCATGGGCGGTTTCTTCTTCCTGATTCCAGTATCCTTGAGAGACACTGTCGCTGTGTACCCAAATTTCANNCACAAAGAGTCAATTGTTCTGGATCAACAATCTTCACGGTTTGCACGAGTTGACCGCAGCTCACTAAACTGTAATGATCTATCGCCCCTTTATCTGCAAAATGTACTCTGTGATCCTGATATTGTTCTTTAGCTAATTCGACTGTTCGATATAAAGTTCCAGGAGTACTTCCAGTAACCAGTAAGGTTGCTTCAGCTAATCCGTAGCAAGGAAAAAAAGCCTTTTTGTCAAATCCATAGTCTTTAAACGCTTGATAAAATTGCTCCATGGTTTCTTTCCGAATTGGTTCTGCGCCATTTGATGCAATGCGCCAGGAACTTAGATCCAGACCTTGTTTTTTTTCTTCTCTAATTCTTTTGACACAATAATCATAAGCAAAATTAGGGCTTCCGCTTATAGTGACTTTGTATTTTGTAATGTTTTGTAACCAGGACAATGGATTTTGCAAAAAGGAGAAAGGAGACATCATTATTATGGGAACACCCCCGTAAATTGGGGTGAGTATGCAACCGATTAATCCCATATCATGATGAGGGGGCAGCCAACTAAAAACTATGGTTTGCTCGTTCATGTCATAGGTATTGTATATCTTACTCATATTATCCATCAGATTTTGATGACTAATAATTACTCCTTTAGGATGCATGGTGGAGCCGGAGGTATATTGGAGAAATGCAGTATCATTTTTGTGGATAGTTCGTGCCTGTGTACCATCGTTTAAAGTGCCTATCAGACGTTCTATTGTCAGACAAGGAACATCATCAAGATAGGGCGTCCCATTTTGACCCGGGCGGGCAAATTTAATCACATGCTCATCCGTCATTATCGCTAACACCGGTTTTGAATTGGTTATGATGCGATGGGCTTTCTCTAATAATTTTTCCTGAGCTGGTGGGTAAATCGGAACCGCTATGGCTCTCGCATACAAACATCCAAAAAAAGCCTGAATGAACGGTATTCCTGGTGAAAATAATAGTAAGATGCGATCTCCGGGCCGTACACCCTGCTCTTGTAACTGTATTGCAATGGCTTTGGCGTGTTGATCCAGTTCAAGATAAGTCATTTGTTCTTCCGACTCTTTGGTCAAAAAGATACAACATACTTTTTGCGGACTAAATACGCTTCGAAACTGGATGACATCTACTAAGGAGGTGCATGTACGTAAATCTGCTTGCATCATCAATCCCCAACTGTTTGAACTCGAAGAACTTGTCCTGCGTATGAAAGACCGCCGCCTACACTCATCAGGAGAATTTTTCCTGGCTGGTCAAAAATGTTCTCCTCTACGGCTCTGGCAAGTGAATAGAGGATTGATGCGCCACCAATATTGCCAATCCGGTCAGCGTCCCAAATGATTTCTTTATCTAATATCTGATTTTCGTACAGTACCTGATCGGTTAATTTACGATTTACCTGATGAGGTATTATCCAGGTAATTTCCTCTTTATCTGCTTGAGTGGGTAATAAATTAGCTAATAGGTGATTGTATTTGCTGTAAGCCAATTCTTTGAGCAGGGTTTCATCTCCAAGCAAATGATAACCGATTGTATCAATCTGCTCGTGAGTTGGGGGAAAGACTCCCTGAGTGGTGTAGGCATCAACATATTGACCATCGGTTGAAAAAAAAGTTTTCTCAACGGTAAACGTACCGGCTGCATGCTGCTCGAGAAATAGGGCCGCCGCACCATCTGCTAGTCCAATCCAGGTTTTTTCATTTTCCGGATCTATTACTTTGGAGAGCGTTTCAGCACAACTTATTAATATATCCTTATAGCCTAATGCCATTAAAGCATAGGCCATATTGAGGGTAGATAGCGAGGTGGAACAACCCGTTTTCAAATCGTAAGCTGGAGCATCTATTTTGAAATGTCCCAAAACAGCAGCAGCCTGTGAACCCGTGAAGCGTTTGTTCGTAGTTGATCCTAATAAAAAAGCTTGTGGATTCTTTTTTTGTACAGATAACAGGTTCTCGACCGCCTTAATCGCTAAACTCTCAGCCGTTAATTGCCTCGAATCATCTAGCGGTTCCCAAGGTTTATGGCACCAGTATCGCGTATTAAAACCAAATTCATCTTTGATTTTTTCGGCGAATTTTTTTAAAAACTCATCTGGATGTTCCGATGTTCTGGGGAAGTTTTTCAGGATTTCAAGATTGGTTACCGGACTAGTGTTAGGTAAAATTCTTGATGCTGCTGTGATATTGAAACTTATTTCAGGTTTTAAAATATTCATTACCAGCCTTTTTTATTGTCCATTTAAGGAGTATCTTTAAATTAGAATATCAAATTTTTTTATGGAACACAGGCACGCTATCTAACTTTAGATTAATTTTACAATAATATTGATAAAATGACCTTAAAGGGCACAGATTGTATATTGTATATTATAATATCTTGTGATAAATAGCACAATTTGTATTATCAACTACCGAAAGTATATTATGAAATGGATAGATAGTCTTATAGATGAGCATAGCTTTTTGCCCTTGTTTGCTGATTATGGCTCGAACAGTAACTCGTGCTTGCAATTTGGTGCTGAAGTGATTACCGGACTTGCCAAAGTGAATCAGAGGCCTGTTGCTATTTATGCCCATAATACTGAATTTAATCGGGGATATATAACAACTCAGGGCGCCAGAAAAATTGTCCGCCTTATGGACCGGGCTAAAGATTTGCGTATTCCCATCATCGCGTTTCTGGCTTCACCTGGAATTTCGTTGGAAGAAAATTTGCTAAGCGGACATGAATACACGCAAATTATTGCTCGAAATATTAGCATGTCAGGACTAATTCCCCAATTTGGATTAATTATTGGCCCCACATTAGGTGCACCAGCCTATTCCGCTGTATTGATGGATCTGCTTTTTTTTAATAAACATCGCAGCTATCTAATGGTGACAAGCCCCATGGTTGTTCAACAGGCCATTGGGGAAAAAGTAACGATGAGTGAGTTGGGTGGAACGGCAATGCATGCCCATACAACGGGTATTGCCGATTTGGTCTGTGATAGTATGACAGCTCAAATAAATCGCCTAAAAGTCATACTTGGTTTTTTCCCCCTACACAACGGAGAGAAACCTCCTGTGCATCCAGTACAGGAACCCTTGCAAACGCTACCTGTCATCCCTGCAAATCCAAGAATACCGTTTAATATGCTCGATCTGATTCAGAGCATTGTGGATAATTCTGATGTGGTGCAATACAAGAGCACTTATGGCCAGGCCATGCTGTGTGCATTTGTTCATATACATGGCTATGCTGTAGGAATTGTTGCGAATCAAAGCATACGATTTAGTGGTGCCATTGATTCTGAAGCAGCGCAAAAGGCCTCTAAATTTATTCGAATTTGTGATGCTTATTTGATTCCAATACTCACGTTAATTGATGTTCCCGGCTTTATGCCAGGTAAACGAGAAGAGCAGAAGGGGTTATTGCAGCATGGAGCACGTTTATGTGCTGCAATGCAGACTCGGGTGCCTCGCCTTAGCGTGATTGTTCGTAAATGCTATGGTGCCGCTGCATTTTTAATGATGCAAACCGCATCCCAGCAAGGCGATTTGGTTCTGGCATTAGAGACCGCAACGCTTGGAGTTATGGGAAAGGAAACCACTAAAAAAGTAAACCAGGTAGACTCTTCAAAACCTGAAGAAAGCCAGGCTCAGGAGATTAGAGAATCAAATGTTGATGAAACACTGGCAGATGCGTATACGTCAGGTCTCATTGATGAAATCATAACCATGCAGCAACTGAGGCAACGATTAGCGCAACACCTGGAATATGTTTACCGTAAAATGGATAATTTGTCTGATGCCAAACATTCGATTGTTTAGGGGAAACAATGTCTGCATATAATGATTTGCTGCGTTTAACGAATTCTTTTGAAATTTATCTGGGGGATCCGGCAACTCAGGAGACGCCAGTAAATATTCAGGACAGCTTAAATCATGATGAGCAGGATGCTCTTCCTTGGGCGCAAGTCAAGTTTATTCAGGAATGGGGATTTATGGAGTATTTAATCCCTCATCGATTGGGGGGAAACCTTAAATCGCTTGATGAACTGGTTCTGGTGACCCGATCAATTAGTCGTCGTGATTTAACTACAGCCATTGCTTTAGGTATTTCTTTTCTTGCATCTTTACCGGTATGGATATCTGGAAGTGCAAAGCAACAACTGCATTTGGCTGAGTGCCTGCGACGCGGTGAAACGGGTGCTTTTGGGTTGACTGAAGAAGAACATGGGTCCGATTCTGCGGCTAATGAATTCAGTGCTACTCCTTGTAATGAAGGATGGACATTATCTGGAAAAAAATGGTGCATTAATTTTGCAACCTTAAGTCAGTTCGCTACTCTGGTATGCCGAACTCATTCAGGGGGTGGCCCCTTGGGCTTTTCGCTATTTTTCCTGGAAAAATCGCAAATTAAAGGGGTTACGCCTATCCCTAAGTTATTAACCCATGGTGTTCGAGGTTTGGATATAAGCGGGTTTTGTTTAGACAATGTATTTTTACCTGCGGATGCTTTAATTGGTAAAGAAAAGCGCGGTTTGGAAATTGCTTATAAAACACTTCAAGTGACGCGGGCTTTATGTGCGGGTTTCGCTTTGGGTGGCGCGGATACTGCATTACGGTTAGCACTTTCTTTTAGTTTACAACGTTACTTATATAATAAAACTGCTTATGACATTCCAGCGGTGAAACAGCGCCTAGGGGAGCAGTTTACCTATTTATTAATAGCTGACTGTATTACCCTGAGCATTAGTCGAGCAGCCTCAATTATGCCCGAAAAATTAAGTTTCTGGTCAGCAATTATCAAATTTCTGGTTCCCAGTATCTCAGAACAAGTTGTAGAGCAATGTGGAATAATATTGGGTGCTAGAGGTTACTTGCGAACGACGGAATGGGCCATATACCAAAAAATCAGACGTGATATTCAGGTTATTGGTTTATTTGATGGCAGCAGTCAGGTAAATTTATCCGTAATCGCGACTAATTTACTACCGCAAGCTGAAATGCGCGGAAGCTTTTCTTTATCCAATTTACCTAAAATAGAACACATTTTTAATTTAAACAGGGATTGCCCTGAATTTTCGGAAGCAGGATTAAGGTTATTCACCCCATTTGAGGATGATATAATAGGGAGTCTGGTGTATTTAGAAACGGAACTCCTTAAGCCCATGATTCGTGCTATTCAGAGTGAAGTGGAGCGATTAGATAACGATGTGCTTGCATTAAAAAAACAAAAGCGTTTTGAGCCACGTAGTTTGACTTTTTTTCGTTTGGCAGAGCGCTATTGTTGGATATTTGCCGCAAGTTGTTGTTTGAATTTTTGGCATTATAATCAACATCGGTTACCCGAAGCATTAGAAGGTTTGGACTGGATAACTTTAGCAATTGAATTGATACTTGATAAATTAAAAGTATCTTCGAATACAAACAGCGACTTGCAAGAGGTTCTGGCAGAACGATTGCGTGCCTATCATAATAAGCACCAAATGTTTTCCATGGTACCTACAACGATATCTGGATAGTGAGTTAAACTGTATGAATTGGAAAAAATTACTTATTTCGACAGTAACGAAAATAAAATATAAGGCTTTTATCAAGGATACAAAATTTCCTGAGTTAGCTCGTGAAAGATTATGGCAGCGTGAAATTTTACCCTTATTGAAAAAATCCGATTTTTGGCCCTCGAAATNNTAATTTGAATGATTTTGCGATTACGGGTTTTGGTGATTATGAGGAGAGCTTAATCGCAGCACAACAGGGCGATACCCAGCCCTTAAATGGAGAAAAAATAATTTTTTGGTCTGAGACATCTGGCACTTCCGGGGTTAGAAAATTTTTTCCGATCACAGCCTCATTTCAAAAACAATTTCAACGCACTATGGGCCCCTTTATTTTCAGTGTGATGCAGCGATTCCCCGATTTTTTTACCAAAAAGCTGGTATATTTGGTGGCACTTGATTCGACTAAAACCACTGGCGCGGGCATTCCTCTAGGGTGGATTAGCAATTTTAATTATCGGAATTTACCTGGTTTTATAAAACGGTTTTATGCTTTACCGGATGAGGTTTTTATAAATGCTGAAATTTATGAACAGTGGGCACCTCTTTATGCTTTGGCTGCTGATCTCAATGCTTTTTTTGCGGTAACCCCTATGGTGATAGATGCATTTTATCACCGATGTATCGATCAATTTCCACAGTATTTGCCTTATTTACTAGGTAAAAAAAAGGTGCCTGATAGTTTACCTCCTATTCAGATAAGTAAAACACGTCAAAAATATCTTAGTGTTTTCGCCCAAAACTCCCCTAATTCTTTTAAAGAGATATGGCCCTCTTTATTGTTTGCGGGATGTTGGATCTCTGGACCTTGTGATTATCCCGCCCAGTGTTTGAAAAAGTCTCTGGGATCAGGTGTTGCAATGGTTGATGGGACTTATTCCGCAACTGAAGGGTGGTTAAATGTACCTATTGATCAATGTCCCGGAGGTTATCTACATCCTGGAGCTCATATTGCTGAGTTCATTGAGGAAGGAAAAGAGATTGATAAAAGCAATATAGTACAATCTTGGGAATTGGAATCAGGAAAAAAATATGAGATTTTTCTAACTACTGCTATGGGGTTAGTCCGTTATCATTTAAAAGATGTGGTTCAGTGCATTGGATTTTTAAATAAATCACCAAGATTAATATTTTGTTATAAGTCACAACAATTAAAACTAGAGTATTGCGCTATTTCAGGACAGGAATTTCAACAAATAATTTATGAAATCGGTTTTAATATGGAACCACATTGGTACTTTGCACGAAACAGCGTTGGCAATCGTGTGGTGCTGGTTACTGATGAATCAGCTCTTATTTCAGATTCTTTGTTAACACAAATGCATCAGGGGTTGTGCGAATTGAATCAAAGTTATGAATACAGTTGTAACATAAACGAGACCCTGCCCATGGTTTCTTTACAATTGCCAAGGAGCGTATTATTGGCAGAGCACCATGCGCAGAGTAAGCCCTCATTAATTTCACAGCAGATTATTACTGCCTTGTGATTAAATCCTATTAAGGAACTATTATGGCACAAAAGCCAAAGGTTAAAGTAAAAAAAGGGTCATGTAAAAAGAAACAGCTCAGTATACCTATGTTACTTTTTTTAGATGTATTCTCATTTTTGTTTAGTTTGATGCCAGGAGTGACCGCATTTTATCTCACGGGACTATTAATATATCATGGATATTCCCGTTCATGGTGGGTAGTGCCTTTAGCGCCTATCGTTTTATTGCTCAGCTTTATTTCAATCATTGCTCTAATCAGGATTTGTTTACCCGGCCTCAAACCTGGTCGGTATAAACGTGAATTGAGTAAACCCATGTTTGCGTGGTTTTGTCATTTTTCATTATCAAGAGCCGCTAAAATTATCGGCCTTGCGCCTATATTACAGTCGTTTAATCTTTTAAAATTTCTTTATTGGCGGGCACTGGGTGCGAAGGTATCTTTTGAGGTAATGAATGCTTTTGATATCGATTTTGTTGATTGTTCGTTAATTACAATTGGCAAAGGGGTGACTTTAGGGAGTCAAGTATCAATATCTTGTCATTCAGATGTAGGAAGTTTACTTTATTTGGCACCCGTTGTTATTGAGGAAGATGCTTTTATAGGTATGGCTACTGTTATTGGCCCGGGAACGACGATAAAACGGGGAGCCTGGATTGGGTATGGCAATACTTTCGTCAATCAGATAGTGGAAGAAAATGCGAAATTGGATAATGTACGGCCTGGGTTTGATGCCTTGTAACAGGTATCCTCATCAGTGAAAGATGCGCTCGTTCCAAGGAAAATTATCCACATTGATATGGATTGCTTTTACGCAGCTATTGAGATGCGCGATTTTCCAGAATTAAGGGATAAACCTATAGCAGTGGGGGGGGAGGCCTCTCGGCGGGGAGTAATTGCCACCTGTAATTATGCCGCACGAAAATTTGGCGTGCGTTCGGCTATGCCCACTGCAAGAGCACGGAAATTATGTCCGGAGCTTATTGTCCAACCCGTCCGAATGGATGTTTATCAAGAGGAAAGCCAATACATCAGATCTATTTTTGCCGAATACACCCATCTTATTGAACCATTATCATTAGATGAGGCCTATCTGGATGTGACCCATTCGACTCAATGTAAAGGCAGCGCCACCTGGATTGCCCGAGAGATTCGTGAGCGTATTTTTGCAACAAGGCAGTTAACAGCAAGTGCTGGTATTGCGCCGAATAAAAGTCTTGCGAAAATTGCCAGTGATTGGCATAAACCTAATGGACAAATGGTAATCAGGCCTGAGGAAGTTTCTGCTTTTATCAAAGATTTGCCCGTGCGTAAGTTATTTGGTGTGGGCCCTAAAATGGAAGAGAAATTGATTTTGTATCACATTAAAACATGTGCTGATGTGCAACAGCATTCTCTGGAGTATCTGGTTGATGAGTTTGGACTTATGGGGCAGCGGCTTTATGAACTTGCGAGAGGAGTAGACAATCGTCCGGTTAACCCGGAGCGAATTCGAAAATCGATAAGTGTTGAGGAAACTTATGTTAAAGACTTGCCTGATAAAGATGCATGCCTTGCCGAATTACCGGAATTGATAACCCGGCTAAAGGCACGCATTGAACGATCCGTCGGGTCGAGTGGGGTCATTCAAGCTCTGGTGGTTAAATTAAAATTTAATAATTTCCACCAGACCACTGTAGAACAAGTGCATGATAAGATTGATGAAATCATTTTAAGGCGATTGATGGCAGAGGGTTATTCCAGAAAAGAGTTACCGGTTCGATTGCTGGGGATTGGTGTCAAATTACGACAACCAAAAACTGATGAGGTGCATCAGTTTTCATTATTTTAGGATTATTTTAAATTCATTAGGGTCTGATGCAGTACGAAGGCTCGAGTGCTCTTTCAAAACTGCATCATTTATTCCATTTTATTTTGGTGCAATACCAACAGAGGGATTAGTTAAATACTCTTCAATAATTTGGGAATATGTCTTAGCTCTTAAGTTGATTTTATTTAAAGCGTCTAATGCCTGTGCTTTAGCTAATGGTAGAACATGATCCTGTGAGAATTCTTCCTGAATTGAACTTATGTTATTTAAAATATTATCTATAAAATTTTTGGAGTCAATAATGTCTAATAAATGATTTTCTTTTTCGGGCAATTCTGGAAATTTAATCTGCGGAATGGATTTTTTACCATATTTTTTAAGATATTCAATTCCTTGTACAGAGTACTTCAAACTCTCTGCCAATAGGTTATAAGTAAACACATCACAGGTAATTGCTCTGTACATAGTTAAAGATTCTTTATACATCGGTGATTTATGATCTAGGCGATAGGTATTAATGAAATCACAATATGCAGACAGTGCATGATTAAATTTTTTTAAATTATCAAAGGCGATATTACTCTGAAATTCTAAGGCACTGTCTAAAAGATTAAAGACCAGATGAATTAGTTGTTTGTATTTCATTTTACCACTTGCCTTTACCAGACTTAGCGTTGCGCAACTTAAATTTAATGTGAAGCTGTATTCTCTTTTTTTCTGGTCAAGCTCAATGGATACTTGTTTCTCGACAGATATTGCTCCCTCATTACTGGTTGAAAGTTTTAAAAATTTCTTACAATCATGTCGAGATGCCTCTATCCCATTGGCAAAATATGTCTCTTTTTTTTGTTCATGTTTATGCTTGATGGTTTTGTCGAATAAAGTATGCATCGTATTTCCTTATGTCCATTGAATAAATCTCACCTGCATTTGTAGGTTATGATGTTGCAAGTTCTTTCTTTTCAAGCCATTCATTATGAGATATTTTAATGAGATTTATAAGCGAATATGAAGAATTATTTTAAATCAACTGAAATGGTTTATTGATAGGCATGATCAATTTTTAAGTGTCACCATTAGTAACTAAGGGTATCATTTTAAAAGCTAATAAAGATAATAAACCCAAAACGAATAAAGTGATTCCTAGCGACAAGACGGTATGATGAATGAATACCGCGATGATTCCGCTCACAACAGCACCGCACAGATCGATAAAACTTGCATATAACGCACCTACCGTTCCAGCAATAGCGGGAAAAGGTTCGAATGCTCCAGCAAATGTATTAATGAACGTGAAACCAGCGCCCACGGTAAATAAGCAGACCGGAATCATGATGGATAAAATGCTCTGTATTCCATATAAGCTGAGGCAGATCAGGAGCAGTCCGCTGAAAATCATTAACAGTACCCCTATATGTATCATAAAAATAATTCCTTTCCTTACTACAAGCTGACTGTTAATAATTCCACTTATGCAAATTCCGGTAGCTATGAAGACAGTTAACCAGCCATAATCAACCGGACTTAAGCCAAAAATATCGTGAAATAAAAAAGGGGAAATCGTCATATAGGAAACTATTCCAGCCCACGCAAGGCAAGTACACAATGTATGACCCATAAATACTCTGGAGCGTATGAGTAATTTATAATTTGAAAACATCACGGATATTTTAGTAGCATCGGGATTTGGATTATTATTTGTTTCTTTTAAAAAAAACTTTGTTGAAAATAAAACAATAAATCCAAAAACAATTAGAAATAGAAAATTAGCTCGCCAGCCAAAGTGCTCTTGAATATATCCCCCTAAAACGGGGGCGATAATAATAAATAAAATGTTTATAATGGCAATGAACGAACCTATTTTTGCCAACAAAGTCCGATTATAAAGATCGCGAATTATGGTGCGTCCCACGGAAAGGCCACAACCTATTCCAAATCCCTGCAGAAAACGGCCTATAATTAACACGGTTATGGAAGGGGCTATGTAACAGAATANNGCGATGCTGATGCTCACACCCAGCATGAGCGGTAACTTGCGTCCCACTCTATCGGATAATGGTCCGTAAAACATATGAGAGATTCCAGCGCCAAGCATGTACAGTGTGATGCTTAACTGAACATTATCGGAGCTGGTATTAAACGTGTGCGCTATAGCAGGTAAGGAGGGCAAATATTGCTCTGCTGTCATTTGCATTAAAACCATCAAAATCAAAATAGTTTTAAAGGTTGATAATGAAGTTTTATGACCTTGGTTTGCCACCATTATCTACTCATTGTTTACAGCCTCGCTTAATTATGGTCTAAATTTAAACAAATTGATAGTAAATAAGTCTCTATCATTTACCTGTCCAACGTATACCTTAATCTTGATCAGTTAAAACCAAGAGCATGATTTGCAGTAATTCCGCTCGTTGAATGAGTGGCTTTTTTATTGCCGTCACCCAAAAATTGGCATTGACCTGAAGGCGCTGACCCGAAGGAGTGCTCCATTAGATCCTCCTTTGATGACGCCTGATGTTCCAGGGATGATTTTGGGCGAAAACCTATTCCCTTGAGTACTTTTGCTGTTGTTTCGTCATGAGGTTCAGTCTCACATTTATTTTCCTGGTTCGAGGTAAGTGTTACTGTTTTTTGATGCTTTAAACGATATAAATTGGCTAAAACAATGGTTGATTCAGCAATCATTAATGCAACACCAATAGCCGGGTTTAGCACAAAGCCTAAGACAACAAACAATCCTGCTGCCACTAAGGTAATCATTGAGTTATAGGTAAGGCTCACAAACAAATTTTGAAAAATGTTTCGTTTGGTTTTTGATGCAACGTCAAAAGCCATGACAATAGGGAATAACAAACCTTTTTGAACAACCATCCCGGCTTTTTCTTGCGTTCCCTTATAACAAATCTTTGATTTTACAGCGATTCCTACATCGGCACAGATAATTGCGGTAAGATCATTAGCGGAATCACCCACCATAGAAACCTTATGCCCTTTTCGTTGTAACAGCCGAATATAGCTTTCTTTAGATACCTCATTATTGGAAGCTGCTGCTCCTACAGTATTGGCACAAATATTATCATTAGAAATCCCAAGCACCTGAGCATATTGTTCTGCTGTTGATCTATAGTCTCCCGTACAAATATGAATGGTCTTACCCATTGATTGCAGTTGTTTTACTGTCGCCAGAGCATCATGACGTAAAGGGTCCGTTAACGCGATTTGTCCGATAACCTCTTGATCCCGTACCATATAAATGGTTCCGTTTTTAACGTCATCATAAGGAGAGCTTATAGTCTCAACTCCATTGGCACGAAGCATATCTCTATTACCAATCATAAATGTCTCACCAGAAATGGTGCCTTTAATACCCGAATGATGACTGGTATCAACTGCCGTTATTTCTAATGATTCATCAACAACGACTTCTTGCTTCTCAATATAATTTCTTATCGTTTCTGCTACTTGATGAGTCGACTGTTCTTCTAACAATTTGAAGTGCTTCAAAAATTGTTTGTTTTTATCTTCCATCCTTATTGTCTTCACGGAGACTTCGCCCAGGGTAAGCGTACCATTTAAGTCAAAAACTACGGTGTCAATATCTGATGCGGACTGCAAGGTCTTACCGTCTTTAAAGTGGGCTCCTTGTTCGGATGCCTTTTTCATGCCAATTCTTACTGCCATGGGGGTTATCATACTCAATACACAAGGGCACGCACTCACAAGAACGGAGATGACACATTGAATAGCAAGTGCTGGGGGAAATAATAAACCCATAATCACCCCGGATATTAAAGCAACAGTGAGTAAGCCAGGAACAAAATACTTCAATATTTTATTCGCAAATAATTCGACAGGAGCTTTATTATCAATTGCTTTATTTATATTTTTCGCAATTAAAGACAGGTACGAGTTTTGATAAGTTTTTGTAACCCGTAATTCACTCTGAGGTTGGTGATCAGCCAAAGTCATACCTGCTTTTACAGCATCGCCTGGGTTAAATTGTTTGAGATAGGGTGAGCCGTCTACTCTTGTGGTATACAATGATGCGGATTGTGTTAATACCCCATCAACAGGGATAACTTCCCCTGATTTAATGATAATAATATCATTAGGGATAAGTTGTTTTACCGAAACGTCACGCGCTACATCCTCTTTTAATAAAGCGGTTTGAGAGACACAATCACGTATATCCAGTTTTTTATTAATTTTATTTAATAAAGTATGCTCAATCGCTTCACCCAAGTGCCAAAATCCTAAAATAAGAGGGGCTGACTCAAGCATCATCGGTAACCCTGGAACAAATAAACCGGCAATAGAAATGCCGATAATTGCTAAGGTGCTTATCGTATACAAGGTGCTCATATCCCATTTTTTTTTCATCAAAGAATGCCATGCAGATTGGTATATTTTGTATCCCAGAAATAAAGTTACTAAAGCAGAGAAACCGGTAATTATGTAATAGGCAATCAAAGGGATGTTGAAGCTCGCAACAGAAAGTACTAGCAACCCTATGCCACATACTAAACCTATACCAGCTTTTAACTTGTGATAGTCGTGATGGTCATCATGCTTATCATGGCTGTGATGGTTGTGATTTTTATGATTCTTCTTATGCTTATCATGGTTGTGATTCTTATGCTTCTTATCATGCTTATGATGATCATGATGATCATGATGATCATGAGAGCAATTTTGAGCATGGGCGCAAATGACTTTGAATCGCTCTTCATCCTGAAGCAGTTCATGTTCTATCCTTTTGAGCGCAACACCCTTTGACTGTAAAAAGTCTCGCCATTTATCTTTTTCTATTTCAATATCCTCTTCTGATTCACATAAAATACTAATACTTGTATCAGTACTCGTTAAATCGAATGATTTTCGATTAAAACGCAAGCCGCTTTCATGGCTTAATCCAAATACCTCTTCCAATGCTTCTTTTTCATGGATCTGCGATTTAGAAAGATAAAAACGAAAATACTTAAAAGACATACAGCACCTTATTTTTGAGGTTAAAAAAGATTCATAGCAAAAATTAAAGTGGTATAATATAACATTTAGCAGGTGTGTTACAATATAACATAATATAAAAATTTAATGATGCTAATACGCCTGGAAATCCGACGAGATATGTCATCAGTAAATTTATGGTAGAATTAAAAACTTGAAATCAGGAGACAATAGAAACAATGATTGAGGGCTTGCTAAACGAGGCACACCAGTACTGCATAAAAAATGGCCATCGGTTTACTGCGCCGAGAGAGCGAGTGTTAAAAGTGCTTTTAGACGAATCGAAGCCTATGGGTGCATATGATATTTTACAAAAATTATCTAATGAAATGGGTAAACACAATCCACCTACCATCTATCGTGCGATACAGTTTTGGCATCAGGAAGGATTTATTCATTGCATTGATAGTCTTAAATCTTATGTTGCCTGCTCACATGGAAAGCATATTGGACAGAGCAAGTTTCTTATTTGCAGTCGATGTGATTTTGTCAAAGAGCTGGATAATATTGTTGATTTTACTCCTGTAACTCAATCAGCAAAAGCAATCGAATTTGAAATTATTGGCTATACCGTTGAAATCAAAGGATTATGCGTTCATTGTAAATCTGGTTGATTTCTCTGACTTTTTTATAATACCCAGAGCATAAAAATATGCGTTTTTAAGTGTTTTCGTATTTTCTAGCAGTTAATGATAGTTTCTTTCCTTCCATTCAGTCACCTTAATAAAGAGTTCATGATACCGATGTATTTGCCCAGCAGTGATTCTGGGCGTTAAACCTTAAAGTCCGTAGAGGGCATACAAGTCAGTAGATTTACTCTGATTGCATACGAAAAAAGCGCATNNTGGCATTTGGACCTTTAGCATCGGTATAACTTCCCTTGCGGCTACCGCCAGACCAAGCATGACCCGCGCCATGGATGATCCAGTGTTCGGCAATTATATGTCCTTTTTTATCTTGATGTAATGTTCGTGTATAACTATGTCCATTCGGAACCTTACCTTCTTCTATTATAACTTGTGNNTTTGCTGCTTGCGTCGGGACATTTTGATGTATTAATTCATCGGCATTGCTGCAATGAACAGTTGCATCTCGGTCCCCGTGAAAAACAATAATTGGAACTGAAACAGGTTTAGAGTTTTCAGCAAACGTTTGTTGTTTTCTCATCACTGCAGGTTTTGCGCGACGCATCGCTGCAAAGGCAGATGAGATATTTTGCGCTGAGCCATAGGGCAAACCTGAGTGTACGCCAACCGCGGCATAAAGATCAGGATAAGTGATGCCCATGATGACTGCCATTGCACCACCAGACGAAAGACCTGCCACATAAACGCGCCTACTGTCGAGGTTATAATCTTTTATTACTTGACGGGTAATCCCGGCAATGATGGATGGCTCACCTTGATCGCGTTGTTGATCCATGGCATTAAACCAGTTCCAGCATTTTGATGAATTGGCTGACTGTGACTGGGCTGGATAGATGACAAAGCATTTTTCTTCTTCCGCCAAAGCATTCATTTGAGTTCCTCTGGCGAAATCATCGGGATTTTGGGTGCAGCCATGCAACATGACCATTACTGGAAGTTTCTCTCCACGGTAGCTAGATGGGATGTAAACTTTATATTCACGAGTTCCAGCATGATTGCTAAAAGATTTGGTCAGGAATTGTCCTTTATATTCCTCTAAAGTTTGTACTCTTTTATTTGGTTGCTTATGTTTGAAGCGAGACACATCCTGATCTACCAAACCCCCGCCATCTGGCAATGATACACCCAGAGCTGAGAGTAAGTCGGTTACAAATCCAGGTATTTGATTCTGGCTTTTTAAGTTATTAACCATATCTCCTGACATTTGTTTTAATGCTTTTTGAATTGCAGCGGTCGCTACAGTGGCATTGTCAGATATAAGTGCGCGTTTCGATACGCTCAATGGCGCGCTTAAATTTTTATAGAGAAACATATCTTCACCTCTATTTATTCATTAGTGATCCGCCCTTTAAGAGCAGTCTTTACTGCGGCGCTTGCGTGGAAAGCTCCCAGCACCGTGATGGACTCGATGGTTGCCATCGCCAGTTCAGGAGTGACATCTAAAGCAATGCGAGCAAGGCCCAGTACCTGGATTTGTAATTTTTGACCAGCCGCTTGTACCGCCTCCAGGTCGGCACGAGAATAAGTTTGTAAGCCCAGCACCATGCTTTTACGTGCCACCGTTTGCTTGACGACGTCGGCATGGCTACTCAATTGGTTGCGAATAGCTGTTCGAATCAAATCAGTGCGGTTGGAATAGAATCCTTCCTGCACTAATAAATCAATCTGACCGAGATCAACTAATCCAAGATTTATGGTAATTTTTTCACTTTCATTAACTTTTGCTTTTAACTCCATATTAAGTCCATCCATATACCATCTGTATGGATGTTATTTTAGGCATAAACAGGAGGATTGTCAAATATTTAATCACAATGCCGTCTATTTAAGGTGAAAGAAAAATGCGTAACGCATGGATTAAATAAACCTTTATGACCCTAATAGATTGGGGCGATTTAATGTTCTCTTAATGTAATTAAATTATACTAATCGGTAAATTTGTTTGTCCATGATACTGTAATGCCTCTTTCTCCTTCAATTCTGCAAAGAATTCAGAACAATGATCCCACGCTGACTAAGTTAAGCCTATCGGAAATTTCTTATGGAGATGAAGTATTTGATACAAATGATGCTTATGAATTAGCTCATGCGCTGAGAACTAACACTCATCTGCGCTGCTTAAACCTCGCAGGACATAATATCCAGGCTAGTGGAATATTAGAAATCCTTGATGCCTTGCAAGGAAATACTACTCTGAAGGTGTTAAATTTGAATGGGAATCATAATATTTTTGCCCATATCAAAGAATTACTGCAGCGTTTTAAACATACTGGATTAGTTTGGTTTGATTGCGGCATGGCAACAGAAAACACATTGGATACCACATTAACCCCATCATTGGATAATTTATCTGATGGACGTTTTTTAAAAATAGATAAAATGGAAGAAGGAGATGTTGACTCATGCCTCCCACTGCCTGACTTAGTTGATGAATTACTGCAAGACTATCCTCTCAAGCACTTAGATATTAGTGGGCATATCATTGACCCTAACCATTATTCTCAGCTTACGCGTTTATTTCAACATCCCACGTTAACATCAATAAGTTTAAATCGCCTATCTCTGGGAAAAGAGGGAGCTGAACATGTAATTGCTGGACTCGAGAATAATCAGAATATAACACGATTAGAATTGAGCCATAATGAACTGACTAATGATTTTATAACTGCTTTAGCAAATTGGTCTGGCGCTGTCACTCTTAAGGCGTTAAATTTATCTGATAATCCTGATATTACTGAGGCAGTAGCACTAATGAATGTGCTAAAGTCTTCCGCTATTAAGAATTTATCGTTAGCAAATGTGAAATTGGATAGAAACAGCATCTCAGCTCTTCACTCCTTTTTAAAAAATAATATAACGTGTCGAAACTTGAATTTGGCGCAACTTAATTTATATGATTTTGTTAAACCCATTTTTAATCAGATATCTAAAAAGCAATTCGTTTCATTTAATATTGCCTCTTGTACCTATGATAAATCCACTAAGGGTGTAGGAAGCAAAATTGCAGATTGTCTCAGTAATGGGATGCTTAAAAGATTGAATATAGCGGATATTCTGCATGAAAAGGATATAGACTATTTTTTCAAAAAATTACCAGACATATTAAGCGATAATATAGTTTTAGAGGAACTAATATTAGGCAACAACTCAATTCCTTTGCACATTGAAATAAATTTTGAGCAAACACTTAGTAATAATAATCATGTGCAATTTATTGATTTAAAAGAGTTTATTAGTTACGTAAAGAGACTGAAACGAATGGAGTCATTTTTAGAACGTAACCGGACCCTAAAAAATCCTTCTAAAAAAATTGAAACGTTGATAGCCACTGCAGATGCTTTATTAGATCCCTTAAATATTGAGCAAACGGCCAAAATTCGAGAGCAGGTTATAAATTATTACACTGAAGCAGAGGACTTACTTCGTCAATGGGAAATGGAAAACGTTCGCATCAAAACTCTTCACCACATATTACGATTATCTGCCGGCATGAGCTTTTTGAAATTAGGGCTCCCTATAAAGGCATGGCGACGATTGCATCATCTCTGCAATCTGGATACAGAAATTTGGCAAAAAATTGCAGAGGCATTTTTTAGCAGAATTAATTTAATCCCTAAAGGATTTAAAAGAGGGGAGTATTATTTTTTCATATGTATGTTGTGCATAAGAGCGGGAATGATGGACTCTGCCAGGGAAATTATTTCTAATTTTCTTCAAAAAAGGGATGAAGATAATCATCAATTAAAAGAAAAAACTGTGACCCCAGAGGATTTGCAACAACTTGCAGAGGAAAATAACCAATTAGGCATTTTGAAGGGAGTATTAGATCAATCGCAACAATCGGATTTAACAGTTGCTACGGATTATGAAAATATGGAAAGCAAATTATTTAAAAAGATGAATAAGCAAGAGGAAGTATACGATGAACAGGATCCGGCATTAGTCTCACAAGAGGATAAGAAAGAACTACCAAAAGCAAGCCTTCATCCCTGACCCCCTTGACCCGGTAAAGGAGTTTCTCCTAAGACTGAAAGCAAAAATTTTAGACAAAGAATGGCATGTCCGAGTAGGTGAAGTGGGTTGTTATAAAAATAAAGAGGGGGAAGTGGTGCCTCTTGGTAGACGAATTCCTAAAGGCGTTCAACGCATACTTGATGTGATTGATGAAAATAACGATTGTTTGGAAACGTTAAGTAAAATACAGGATATTGTGGCGCATCATGGTCATTATACATCGCTTAAAATGTTTTTTATTGGTCAAGTGGTTGATACCCGGGTTTGGTATCAAAAGATTGAACGAGAGATCGAGGGGTTAAACGGGCTAAATCGTTTACCTCAGATGAACGAGAGAAATTAATCACCTGGATTTAAATTAACTCTCTATTAAAGAGAATGAACAAAATCATTCTATCTTTCGACCACTTGGTTTCACATCAATTTTTTTCGGTAAAAGGTTGCTTGTAATTCGTGAAACAGTACTATCGACACGTCGTTGCAGCATAATTTCAACCATTACCGTTTCATTTGGATGAAGTATTTTATTAATATCAGCCAGTGACGAATGAAAATCAAGTAATCTGTAATAGGCCAGAGCCTGGTTACTGGCCTCCGGATAGGCTTTTATTCGAAAGCCAAGATTCCCTTGCATTATTGGCGTATTAATACCTGTTTCCATGACATCGTAGTCCAGGTAATAGGTAAGTTTTCCACGATTATGTGTATTGCGTTGACGGTCAACAAAAAAACCCTTAGGCAGCGCCTCCTCGTTATATTGAGGTCCCGCTGTTAAATAAAGATCGTAATCCGTAAGATGATTACCCCGATCATCTATAAGTCTGAAGGTTATCATTGAGTATCTATTTGTGATGTATTTGCGCTGAAAGATGAGGGTATTTACGGATTCTATATGTTCGTTTTTTTGGGTGTTCTGAGTCACTTTATCTAACTCTTTTGCTAAAGTAATATAGGCGCTACGAGTGGTCACCTGGAGACATCGTAAAACCCATAGGGCTGTTGGATGAGTTGCCGCATTTGCCATTGTAATACTTCGAATGATTCCCATATTCTTACCTGAGTGCGATACACCAGGCAAAACACCAAATGCTGTAGGGTGACTTCGCATCATTTTGGCGACAACGAGATTCTCACCATTATTCCCTTCCTGATGTAATTTCAACAGGCTGTAATTCATATTCGTCGCCGCAACGCGCACGATTCCATCAGAGCCAGCTTCTCCTGTGTAGGAATTAAGGGTGTCATAAAGTTGTCGATCAATTTTCTGACCCGTAAGAACAAAAGGATAAATACCGTGAGCAATGCAATCATAATCAAGCCAGCTTTCATTAAGTTGCCAACTCATATCACTGCCAAGCTCAAGCCAATCAAGTATGTGTTGTCCTGGTTCAACTCCTTCAAAAAAGCTCTTTATTCGACCAAGACGTGATTTCCCTAGTTGAGCTAGAGCTGAACCATGGTTAGCAGGCGCCAGCATGATAAGATGGCTTAAGGGGCATTGTACAAGATTATTTTTAAAGTATAAATCCATCCACTTACGAACAACCGGCCCACCAGTAGAGTGAGTGATGCAAGCAAAACGTTCACCAGTACCCAGCTTATTAGTTATTTCGTCTTGGATCGCCTGATTAAAAGCCCGTGCAATATCGTCTATCGTTACCGTATCGTTAAAGCTGATGTATTGTCCAAGGTAAATATTGCCTACTTTAACGTGTAATACTCCATTGTTGCTTTGATGTTCAATCCATTGGGGTAACTCCCCATAAGTATCAGTATGGGTGACACTCCAACCATGGATGAAGATAACAATCATAATCTTCCTTAGTTTCGGTAGTATAGCAAAGACATTTTTAATAATTGGTTGATATTAAATTAAATAAATCGGGATAGCTACGACTCGTTGGAATTGAATGGAGACCTATATTTAATCACTACTTTAACTTGACTATCGGATTATCCCCCGCTGAATTCCGCGATAATTCCCCAGGATTAATTCCGCATGATCGAATTTCCGCGGCGCAGACCGCGAGCTTGGGTAACCCTCAAAATTTTAGATGCATAATAATGTTGTGAATTAATAAGTTGTCTTCCCCACACAGGCGGGGATCTATCCAATAANNATGGTTCCCCACCTGCGTGGGGACGACAAAAAAGACATTATGTATGATGTAAACTCATAAATTTTGAGGATACCCAAGATCGCGAGGTCCATTCATCGGATTATGTTCTGATATAAATCCTGCAAATCAGGGTTCCATTTTTGAATGAGCTTTATTAAATTGGAACTTGGTAAATGAGCTCTGCGGTTGATGTATTCCCTTATAATTTTTATAGTATTCATTCTGTAATATAACGAAACATTTTTAAGAAAGGCGTTGTAAAAGATATCTCATCATGCCATAAAGGATGACATTATGAATAATGAGCAAATAATTGATTGATAATTTAGAAATTAAGGATTGATTGTGACTGGCTTTGTAACCTTATTATTAACAGGTTTGGGTAGTGAAAACCAACTTGAAAAATTTTTACTGGAATCGGATAAAAATGACATATTTTCATCCCAACTTTCAAAAGATGATTATCATAATATTTTGAATAACCTTTATTGTTGGTTAGAACAAGCTAAATTGGTAATTTCCTACACGAAGTTAAATATGTTTTGTTCTAATTGGATTAAAGATATTTCTATGTCAACAAACAACAATTGTTATACTCCCCTGGATGAACAATTTGCACCCATATTAAAAAATTTTATTAATAGCTCAAAAGATAATAACGTTCTGTTAAAAAATAGTTTTCCACTTAAAAAAAGAAAACGAGAAAACTTAATTGGGGAAGAGGAAAGTGCCTTAAAAAAATTTAAACCTGATTCATCTTCCTTAAATAAAGTCTCTGATATTGGCGAGTCACAGCAATTAAGGGCTTTAGGATACAGTCATAAGGAGATAGATCTTATATTAAGTGAGGGTAAGGCCAGTGCTCTAGCAACATTAACAAATTATCATAATCAGTTAATGAATCTATGTTTTACCCATGAACAAATTACGGATTTTTTTAAAAAACCTGGGATTGATAGCAGGATTGTAGCAGTGGCTATGTATACTCCTGAATTAACTAATCAGGGATTTTCATTACAAGAAATAGTTGATCTGGCTCAAATCAAGGGAGGCCGTTACCTATTAGAAAATTTGGTGACTTCATGTTCTGATTTGTTCAATCAAGGGATCACTATTGCAATAATTGTTGAAACTTTTAAAAATGTTTCAGTTTATAAAAATAATTCACTAATGAAAAAACTTTCCAATCAGGCAGCTGATGCCTTTAACACAAGAGGAACAGGTCATAATTCCCCGAGGAAAAATTTATTTTTTAATATAAATGAAATGGGATATGAAGAGCAAAATGGGTTTATTTTGGAAGAGGATAGTGATTACTTACAAAATATGCTTAATCCAAATCTGTAAGGGATTCATTCATTCAGGCATAAGAATCTCTATGCCTGAATTTTAATAGGGATAATCATCTTGATTTAGATGGTACTCTATGTGCTAAATCCAGAAATTCGAGGTGCCTTTCATTATTCAAGTCTTTATGAATTTTTAAATCCACCGCGGAGCGGGGAAATAAATTTAGTGATGCATGGACCGATAATTGCGTGCATGTTGAGACAGCTAATTCTTTTTCCTGAAGTTCATTGATTCTGTCTTTTAAAAGAGATATTTGTTTATCAAAGGGATATTTTGTGACATATTCTTCAGCTTGTTTGATAGCTTTAGGTAAATCGCTTTTGATTAATTGCTCTAGCAAAAAAGCGGCTACTAAAGGTGAGTCAGGGAATTTTTTTAATGCGGCTTTTTGTAAAGCCTGTATTTTTGTTTCATCCTGAATGAGGACGTAGCTGTTTAATAACTCAATGAAATAGGCAACATTGTCTTTAAACTCAAACCCATCAAGCAATAAAAAATCAGCTGCATCCATGGATTGCCCTTGGTGATTTAATAATCTTGCATATAAATAAATCAATGCAGGCTCTTTTTTCCAAGCATCTATATGCTCGATAAATGAACGCGCTTTCTCAAATTGTTCAGAATATACTAGGCAATAGGCCAAACCGACCTGTGCTAATTTATCATGTTTGTCCGCTTTAATTAGCGTTCGGTAACATTGTTCTGCGATAGGATATTGTCCAATTTTAAAATAACAGGTTGCAAGATTATGGTGAGTTTCGGGTGTATTATTGAGTTCCAGACCTAATTCATAATGGTAAATGGCCTGATTATAATCACCCAACTGATCATAACAATATCCGATGCAATCATGTACCGGTTCCGTGGGCACGCTATTTTTTAAAAAAAGATAGCAGGCAATGGCTTGTTCATAATATTGAAACTGACTAAAACACTCTCCAAGGTAATAGAGGACGGTATTTTTTTCTGCAAACCCTGAGTATTTTAAATAGATTTCGTTATATTTTTGAATGGACTGAGGAAAAATACCCATGATTTGATAGCAATGGGCAATTGCCAAAGAGATATTAAAATCTTCTTTCTCATACAACTCAAGGGTATTTAATGCATTTAAAAACTGCCCGGTTTTTAAATAGCATTCAGCCATAAGGGTAATCACATCTTTATCTGATGACCATTTAGGTATAAGCAATAGCGTATTTATGGAAAATTCATATTCCTGAAGATTCGAATAACAATAGGCGATACTTTTAATTAATTCATTATTCTTTACCCAGTGGAGGTCTTTTTTATAACAGGCAATTGCTTTGGCAAATTCTCCTGTATTTTTGTATAAGGTCGCGAGGCATAGATTTGCATAGCAATCATATTTAAAACGCAGTATTTTTAAATACATCCGTTCAGCGCGGTTGAATTGTGCCGTTTGTTCATAACATTGAGCAAGTCTGATTAAATTTGATACGTTAAATTCCACCTCATGATGTTTTAAACACATTTGAATGGCACTATGGTAATAGTGTTGTTTTTCATAACATTCGCTAATGAGCAATAAACAGGCGCCGTTTTTTTCCCAATCGGGACATGTTTTTACTAATGTAATTGCGGTAGTAAATCGATGCGCAGTTATATGTTTTCGCGCGCTAATGAGTATTTCCTGTTTTAATGGTGCATTTTGATTGACTGACTTATCCCTAGTTTTATGATCAAACATCTGTTACTCCTTAATCCATTCTTCTTAATGATTCATGGTTAGATTTATGTGTTGTAGTTCAGAATTGAATCATTTCCATGGTACTCTGTTTTACTTTAACGTAATTTTTAAAAAAAAGAATGTTTTTCAAATGGATTGAGTTCATTTATTGGATCTAAAAATAGCGCCATTTAATGTTACCTTAATGTTTTTCCTTTATAATGCGCGTAAATAATTATCTACATGATTTATTGCGGAACAGTTTAGAGGTTGTATTTAAGAGTATTGGAAGTTTGGTAACGCATTAAAACGAACACCCACTTAATTCATAAAATGAGGTTTACTATGCCAGATAACAAAGTTATATTTATCTCTCCCCAGGCAATAATGCCAGCCGACACAAACGATATTATAAAATCAAAATCTCAGCCTGGTTTTATTGAAGATTTGAAGCAAAGTTCCATTTTAGTAGATATCAAAAAGGGGCCTGAAGAAAATCGATATCTTTTAAAACCTGCCAAGTCGGATTCCAATCCATCGGAATATAGTACACTTTACTCAGACTCCTTAATAACTATTGCCAAAAACTATAATGCTCCGTATTTAAAAGCTACTAATCGTTATAAATTATTAGAATTACCAATGGATTTTGAATTTACTGACACTGGAAGTATCATCAATCCAAATCTGGCATTTTATAAAGCGCTCAATAAATTTGCTATTGAACATCCTGGACAAAAGACTAATTTTACAGTTTTGCTTTCTGAATCCGAGTTTAGTGATATTAAACTGGACGAATTTATAATACCTAAAAATATTACTTTAAATTTAAGAGTTCCTGTAAAAAATATTGTAAAATCCATTGAAGGACAAGGAAAAATAGATCTCCATTATAATAAACCTGAAATCGCGGACAAATTTAATCGGGCAATGAATTCTTTGAGTTCAAAACATCGCATAGTAGGCAGTAGTGCGATTGATGATTTTTGCAAAATGAAAGAAGAAATCAATAAGAATTTTTATCAATTTAATGAAAAGATTGAGAACATAAGAAAAAGAATAAATAATGAAAACAACAACAATGATGACAATAAAGAAAAAAACACGTTTCAAAAGAATTTTGAAAGTATAGCTCAAACTTTGGAAAATTTAGCAGTAAAATGGGATGACAATAATGCGAATCAAACCAATTTTTTAAATGCAGCGCACAAACTTTTTGATGAAACTTTGGCGCGTTTTGATAGAGTCAATAATAATAAAGTTGAAGAAGTTTTAAAAGAAAGTCTGGATTTGTTTTCAACTATGGTCTCTGAATCCAGACTTCCTCAAATGACTCAGGTTTTGGAAAATTTCACTCAATTAATCACAGAGATGAATACAGAGAAGAATGAAGCAAACCTGAAAAAAACTCATGATTCAATTAACTTGCTTGCTAATAATTCAGGAAATAAGCTTCGCGCTGCAGCTTCTTTATCATTAGGTATCTTCGAGCTGTCTGCAGCAGTAGGTATTATGGCTGGGATTCTTTGTTGCCCACTGGTACTTCTCAATCCTCCTTTAATAATTTTCGGTGGAACTCTGTTGGCAGTTACATTATTGGCAGTGGGGATGTTTACCGTGATGGATGGTGCCGAAAAAGTTGAAAATATTCAAAGGGATGAACAATTTAAAGGAGCATTTTTCAAAGCAACCGCAGCTTCTATTAAGGTATTTGAGGATTTAGAGAAAAATTCAATTTTAATTAATAGCCAACAATAGTTATACAAACGCAGCATTAACTCTAATGCTGCATTTGTTATTATTTACACTAAATGCCCACTTAATAATAATTTTTTTTTATTGATATTGATGATTAGCTAAACTAAGATATCCCCTTCAATCAAAGTTCAAAGATAAGGTAGGATACCTAATCATGCCAGGAAAGAACCCTGAATTTTATACCAAAAAAGAAGTCTTAATTATAGCTGCAATTAGCAGTATTATTTTTGGGAGTGCTACAGGTATCGCCTCCGCTATTTTAAAGGGTTCCTTTATAAAGTCTGCTGCAGTTTCAGGTATGGGGTTATTTAGCTACACAAATCTTATAAATCTGTTTTATCCTGTGGAAAAGAAATCTGACAATTCACTGGTATGGTATGCTCCATTTCTTATAGGTGTGGCTAGTGAGATTTTGGGGATTATTGAGGCCAGGCTTCTGTTTAATATAACCTTATCTAAAGAGTCTTTTGCGCACCATCTTATTGGACCTCTAATTTTGGTTATCATAGAGGGCATTGGCAAGGTTCTAATGGATAAAAACACTTCTGAGAAAGATTTAAATCCAGACATGCCCACAGGTTTGAGATTTAATTAGTTAAATTAATTGATTGAGTAGGGTAAAGTAAACAAGTGCAGCTTTAATTGGAATTGAGGCAAAATTAATACCTTATATTCTTCAATGGTCATAGGCAGTTAGATTGAGCGCTGTTAGCGTGGGTTCTAAATCTTTGGCAGACATAACTTGTGAGTAAGCTCTGAATGAACTTTTTAAGTGCAAAATTTTTAAATATTATTGCCAGACTTCACGCAAGTTATTGGTATATTCCTTTAGTCATGGCAATTGGTTCTTTTTTGTTATCAATAATCACAGTATATCTCGATCAAAAATTTGTTCCCGATTGGTTAGTGAGTATGGGGTGGTTCCAGACAAGTAAACCGGATAGGGCAAGTGATTTATTGTCGACGATAGCTACCTCAATGATTACCGTGGCAGGGGTTATTTTTTCCATGACCATTTTGGCGGCATCCTTTGCAGCAAGCCAAATTGGCCCTCGTCTCCTGTCAAATTTCATGCGCGATCGAGCTAATCAAATTACCTTAGGTACATTTATTGCAACTTTTCTTTATAGTTTGTTTATTCTTCTTGCTCTTTTTAATCTCAGTGAAACCGGTGCAGCAAATAATGCCGAGCCTTTTTTACCGCAAATTTCATTGCTTGTTGCGATAATATTAACCTTGTTTAGTGTTGGAGTTCTCATTTTTTTTATCCATCACATTCCCCAAAGCATTTATATGCCCAATGTAATAGCTCATATTGGAGAAGAGATAAATAGTAAGATTGATCGTTTATTTCCATTCGGTATTGGAGAGGGTGGCGATCCTGTTACCCCTGAACTCTATTTAAATAAAATTCAACATACAGTAGGTTCAGCACAATATGGCTATATTCGCATTTTGGATGGAGCTTTTTTAATGAAATTGCCTCTAAATACAATTTCATTATAAAGGTCGAAGCACGGCCAGGAGATTATATTACTGAAGGGGATACTCTACTGTCGATTTATTCAAATGAAGCTATTAGCGCTGAGATGAAGCAGGAATGTACTAAAGCTTTTGTCTTTGGACATGAACGCAATCCGGAACAAGATATTCTTTTCCTCGTAAATGAGATGGTAGAGATTATTGCCAGAGCTTTATCATCTGGAATGAACGATCCGTTTACAGCCATAACTTGTATGAACTGGTTACAGCTTACTTTAAAAAAAGTAGCTGAACTAATACCACCCTCAGTTTATAGATATGATGGAATGAATCAGTTAAGAGTCATTGCAAGTCCTATATATTTTGCTGAGTTTTGTGACATCATATTTGGTAGAACAATTCCGTATCTATGCAAAGATAGAAATGCTACCTTGCATCTGCTGAAGATAATCCACAGACTCTATACTCGCATCTCTTGCGAAGATTACAGATCGCTACTCAAACAGTATGCGAATTCATTAAAAAATGCCGCAACTGATGCGCAAATAGCTGAGCAGGCTCACGAAGTGCAAAAACACTATTTAAATTATTTTTCTGTTTAAAGAGTGGGTTTATTTTACTGAAGAGGGTGGTTTTTTATCACTCTTGGCAGATAAAAGATTATGTTCTTTATCAATTGTTTTTTGTTGCATTTGTTTTTTTATCTCTTTTGCCTCATTACGCAACTCGCCTTCTGCATGGGTTGCAATGGCTTCTTTTACCTTTCCCGATCTTTTTTCATGACTTTTCTCTTCATGTTCTAATGGGGTATTAACTGACTGAACATTAATGGATGTATCTTTAGCAAAATTAACGTTCATGGTGTCTTCGGGAAATAAAATACCCGCGTCTTCAAATGCGGATTTAATTAAGCGAATGGCTGAGGATTTCACTTTTTCCCAATTGTATTTCTTAGTATCCAGCCAAAAGTAGATACGAATATTTATGATGCCGACTGATAGACTATCGACTAATACTAATGGTTCAGGCTCCTTTAAGACTGCCGGATGCTTGCTTATGGTTTTCAGTGCAATTTCCTGAGCTACTGAGATTCTTTCATGAGAATCTATTGCAATTATGAAACTCTCTCGACGTTTGGGGCTTTTGGTAAAGTTCAGGATATTACTCTGATAAACAATTGAGTTGGGTATTTGTGCCTGGAATCCATTTGTGGTTATCAGCTGGGTTGCGCGTATGGTTAAACCTTGAACATATCCAGTAATACCTGCCACTTCAATTAAATCATTGGTGTTAAAAGGTTTTTGTATACTTAGTAAAATGCTTGCCAAAAGGTTCTCGGTTATATTTTTAAATGCGATACCCAATATAATACCAATGACACCGGTACCTCCCACTAAAGTTAGGGCTATAGTAGTTAAACCTAAGAGTTGCAAAATCAAATAAAGTCCTACTATAAGGAATAAAAAGGCTACAGCTCGAGCTGCGACATCGGCCAATAGGGGATGAATACCGCGAAAGCGTAAGGATTTTTTAGTGATTGCGGCGATAATGTAAGCGAAGAGCCAGGCTATAACCATGATAAAAAAGGCAAAAATCAGGAATGGTAAAATTCTTAGTATTTGATGCCACTGTTCACGCAGATTAAAGCTGATTTCCTGTTTTATGTCCCAAATAGATGGGTTAATAATATCCATTTGGTTGACGACTGCCACAACATCCTGTGTTTTGCGAGCAAGATTTTCCGCCCACATTTTGTGCTCAGCAGTTGTGGTTTTTCCATGTAAAAATACTACCCCATCAGTCACATTTATTCTGGTCTGAGTATACCAATTCGTTGCCTCCAGTATCGCCTCTAGCCTTTTTTTAATTTCACTATCACGAGCTTGAGGTTTCACATCTATTTTTTGAATCTCTTCATTTGGTTTAGCGATTTCACCCTGTAATAAGCCTGGTAAGGGAGTCTCTTTCCCAAAAGAATTTGAAATAGTAAACAGCATCAGTCCCATCATCAGAACCTGTTTAAAAATATGCTTTTGTTTATTCAAAGTTAGTCCTTTAACTTGACGATATCCAAAATTGATACAAACCTGATTCTTAATATTCAGAATAACCTCAAATTTGTCTTTAATCCAGTTTGGCCTGTTAAAGTCTATTTAACTCACTAAATTAATATTAATTCGGTTTATCAACTCATTGAGTTGAGCATGCTCCTTATTAGTAAAACCCTTTAACGCCAAATCATTTAGCTCTTTAGCGCACTCTGAAATGGTTTCTTTGTAACTTAAACCTTTCTCGGTAAGTTTAATGGATAGCGCGCGTCGATCAGTGGCGCTTGGTATACGGATAATTAATCCATCGCGCTCCATTCTATCCAGAGTTCTTACAGCCGTGGGTTGCTCAATTCCAATTTGTTTATGCATTTCCGATTGGGTTAAACCATCCTGTTGGTATAGTTCCATCAAAAAATAAGTATACGCATGAGTTATTCCGTGTGGTTTAAGTAATTCATTTGCTTTTTTTATCAGCAGGCGATTGGCTTTTTTTAGTAATGTAGAAGTCTTCATTGGGATCCTAATAATAGCATAGCTTGCTATATATTAGCAGGCTATGTTATTATTATCCAGTCATTACAGGAGGATTTATGAAAAAACAACCTATATATCAAATTGATGCGTTCACTTCAGAATTATTTGGGGGTAATCCTGCAGCGGTTTGTCCGTTAACTCATTGGTTATCAGATGAACAAATGCAATTGATTGCCACGGAAAATAATCTCTCCGAAACTGCATTTATTTTACCTGAAGACGATCATTATTTAATTCGTTGGTTTACACCCAATACTGAGGTTGCTTTATGCGGACACGCCACCTTAGCAAGTGCTTTTGTTATATTTAACTATATAGGGCATGACAGTGAGGAAATTGTTTTTAAAAGTAAAAGCGGGGATTTACGGGTAAGAAAAATTAACACTATTTATCAGATGGATTTTCCCGCATTGCCCTATAATAAAATAACACCGTCAGATTCTTTATTAAGTGCGCTTAGCATTCAACCACTTGAAGTGTATGAAAGCACTTTTGATTTGTTAATTATTCTAAACAAGGAGCATGACGTTCTTAATTACAAACCCGATTTTTATGCGATTAGTGACCTTAAATATCGTGGAATTATAGTAACTGCTCCTGCAACAGCAGCGGATGTGTACTCACGATGCTTTTATCCGGGCTGTGATGTTCCCGAAGATCCTGTAACAGGCTCGGCGCACTGTGTTATAGCACCATATTGGGTTAATCGTTTACAAAAAAAGAAAATTCATGCTCTTCAGGGATTTAAAAGAAAAGGAGAATTGTTTTGTGAAGTACATGGAGATCGCGTGTTCCTATCGGGCTCCTGTGAACTTTATTTACAAGGTCATATTTTTTTACCATCACCAGTTTCTGCTTAGGGAGTAATACAATGAGTCTTCTACTGTTGTCTTTAAATGAAGTGAAACAGAGTATAACTATGCATCAGGCTATTGATGCAATGGAAAGGGCATTTATTCAACTAGCAAAGCAACAGGTAACCCTCCCATTACGCACATCTCTTTCAATGGATGAGGAACAGGCCTTGATGCTGACTATGCCTGCTTATTTAGCGCAAGATAAAACTTTAGGTTTAAAAGTGGTATCCCTGTTCCCCAATAACCTTGCCAAAAATCTGCCATCAATTACTGGGTTTATTACCCTCCTGGATGGCACAACAGGCGAGCCTAAGGCGATGATGGATGCTGCTTATTTAACTGCCTTGCGAACAGGGGCAGTATCGGGATTAGCAACGAAGTATTTTGCAACAGATAATGCAAAGCATGTCGCTATTCTTGGATCTGGAGTTCAAGCAATGACTCAGCTTGAGGCAGTAACGGCAGTTCGTAACATTAAACAGGTCTCAATATGGTCGCGAAATATAACTAATGCGGAGCATTTTGCTAAAAAAATTGATAAACAATTTTATGTGAATGTATATCAGGATGTATCAGAGGCAGTGAGTCATGCGGATATCATTTGCACTGCTACCAGTAGTACGGAACCACTATTTGAATTAAAAGATATTCAACCGCACGCTCATATAAACGCTATTGGTTCTCATTCGCGAGCCATGCAGGAAATTGGCCAGGATGTATTAGGTAACTCTGTAATCATCGTGGATCAAATAGAAGCGGCGTTGGCAGAATCAGGAGAAATAATTAAAGCGATAGAGCAAAATACAATTAAAAAGGAAACTTTAATCGAAATGGGAAATTGGCTTTTATCAAAGCATACTGAGCTCAAGAATAAGCTCACTGTATTTAAATCGGTGGGTCTTGCCATTCAGGATTTATCTGTTGCAGATGTGGTGTATCAAAATGCAGTAAAGCATAACCTGGGTACTGAATTTTTACTTAACTGACATCGGGATTCTCAATTTAATGAAACCTCTCCATATTTTTATTGTCATTGCCTGCGGTGGATTAAATATTAGTCATTTTTAAAAATCAGGGTATTTGACAAACTGGCCAGATGAATCAAAATTAAGAGAGGGGGAAGCAGCTCATTTAATTCAATGAGAGTTCGCTTGATACTTCATTGGAATAAGGAGATTAGAATGAAAGCCCTGGTTTATCAAGGAAAAGGTATAAAGTCACTGGAAGAGCGCCCCAAACCCACAATTATAGAAACTGGCGACGCTATAGTCCGAGTTAAAAAAACTACAATTTGTGGCACTGATCTGCACATTCTTAAGGGAGATGTGGCAACTTGTTCCCCTGGACGTATACTGGGGCATGAAGGCATTGGTGTGGTAGAAGAAATAGGGCCTGGTGTTACCGAACTAAAATCGGGTGATAAAGTTATTATTTCCTGTATTACATCTTGTGGGAAATGCGAATATTGTCGAAAACAGATGTATTCCCATTGCCTTAATGGCGGNNCAGATAGATGGAACCCAGGCAGAGTATGTTCGAATCCCTTTGGCAGATACCAGTCTTTATAAGATACCCTCGGGAGTAAATGAGGATTCTTTAGTAATGTTAAGTGATATTCTACCAACTGGTTTTGAGTGCGGTGTTCTAAATGGTAAAATTCAACCAGGAAACATTGTAGCTATTGTGGGTGCCGGCCCTATTGGTTTATCTACACTACTTACAGCGCAATTTTATTCCCCGGCAGAAATTATTCTGATTGACCTTGATGATAATCGACTGGAAGTTGCCAAACGTTTAGGAGCAACGATTGTAATAAATGGTATTAAAGAAAATCCAGTAAAAAGGGTGATGGAAATTACAGAAAATCGTGGAGTGGATACTGCGATAGAAGCGGTTGGTATTCCTTCAACTTTTGAGTTGTGTGAAGAGATTGTTAACCCAGGAGGAACTATTGCTAATATTGGTGTTCATGGGGCTCAAGTGAATCTGCATTTAGAGCGTTTATGGTCCCAAAATATTACTATTACAACTCGATTAGTGGATACCGTTTCAACACCGTTATTACTAAAAACCATATGCTCCAAAAAAATTGATCCCGGTTTATTAATCAGTCATCATTTCAAGTTTGAACACATTATTGAAGCTTATGAAACTTTTTCAGACGCTGCGAATACCAATGCGTTGAAGGTAATCATAGATGTTTCAAGTTGAACTATCGGACTGAATTATCAAGAGGCAAATCAGTTTTAATTTTTGTACTCCAGCTCAATCTTAATGCATTGAGAATAGCGAAAATGTCAATTAATTCTTGCAACAGCGCACCTGCAACTGGATTTATAAATCCAGCTGCAGCGAACCCCATCCCAATAATACTCAAAATCATTCCGCCAAGGGCACTTTGTAATGCGATTTTACGGGTGATTAGACTCAGATGGATTAATTCGTCTACTTTAGTCAATGTATTGTCCATAATAACAGCACCCGCTGCTTCTGAAGTTACACTATTCCCTTGCCCAAAAGCGATACCAACGGTAGCAGCAGTCAATGCAGGAGCATCATTAATGCCGTCACCCATGAAAACAGTTGGTGCTTTTAAGCGCTCCTGGCGAACAATGGCAAGTTTTTGCTCAGGGCTCTGCGAGGAATAAAGTTCGCTTACATTTAATAATTTACCCAGGTAATTTACTTCAGATTCGCGATCACCTGAGACAAGCATTATTTTTTTAAACTGGTGGTAGGGGGCTAAGTGATTTATAAAAGACTTACTATCTGAACGTGGTGCATCATTAAAATGCAATGAGGCGGCATAATCGTTATCAATTAATACAATACATTCCAAACCAGGTGAAGGAGGGGGTAACCGGTTGACTAATTGAGGCATATTTTCTATTAATTTTTTTCGGCCTGTAATTTCAATTTGATGCTGGTTAATCACACCACTTAATCCTTTAGCAGGTTTTTCAGAAACATTTATTGCATCGAGTAACGTTATATCGGATTTTTTAGCAGCATTGATGACGGCATTTGCCAGCGGATGTTTTGAATAACGTTCTATACTGGCCACATACTGTAATACTGTCTCCTCTGTATAACTGGGCGTTGTTATAATTTCTGTCACCGTGGGTTTCCCATAAGTTAGCGTTCCGGTTTTATCAAAAATAGCTGTTTTACACGTTATTAATTGCTCAAGAACAGTCGGGTCTTTTATGATAATGGACTGCTTGGCTGCCTTGGAAATGGCGCTAATGATGGTAATGGGTATAGCGATTAATAAAGGGCAAGGGGTTGCCATTACCAGTATTGAAAGGAATCGTATTGCATCCCCGGTAATGTACCAGGTGACACACGCAAAGGCTAACGCAACAGGAGTGAAAATTGCTCCAATCTGATCTCCTAATCGCCTCATTGAAGGTCTTTTTTGCTCCGCTTCTTCCAGTACCTTTACAATTGTCGCAAATCGGGAGTCGGATGGAAGGGCCGTTGCTTTAATTGTTAATAAGGATTCACCGTTTATTGCCCCGGATAGAACATTAGTTCCGGGGGCTTTGGATATCTGATAGGGCTCACCAGTCAGGTAAGATTCATCCATGGTACCATGACCATCCACAACAACACCGTCTGCAGGACACGTTTCATGAGGATAGATCAATAGCTCATCGTTAATTTGAATGGTATTTAAATTAATTTCTTCAATTCTTTCTTGAGTTTTTCGATGAGCAATTGAGGGCATCCGTGCTACCAAATTTTGCAGTACCGAAGAGGCTTTTCTCATGGCAAACAGTTCGAGAGCCTGGCCACTTGCAAGCATTAAAATGATTAGGGATGCGGCGAGATATTCGTTTAGGAGAATACTTGCGATTAAAGCAATTGCCGCAAGTAAATCTGCTCCTAAATTACCATGATACAGTTTATATGTAATTTGTAAAAAAAGAGGTATGCCGCCAAAAATCAAGAGGAGAT
The DNA here is from genome assembly GCA_002352055.1 of Legionellaceae bacterium UBA2794. Taxonomy (GTDB): domain Bacteria; phylum Pseudomonadota; class Gammaproteobacteria; order Legionellales; family Legionellaceae; genus Legionella. Next base: position 44,355 of record DEHS01000015.1, on the reverse strand, counting down.
AGAGCGGCATTAGAGCAAAAGAAAAATTAAAAAACTACATACACAAGTAAATGGTAATGGCAATTAATGAAAATAAAGCAATATAAGATTGCCATGGATAGTGTTGCTTTATTCGTTTCATAATATTCCAGCAGAAATCAGCTTTCTGGCAAGCCTTTCTTGTCGATTGAGGACAGACCTTATCAATGATTTATAACAAGGTCTGATTTGAAGTAATTTATATATTAAACCACGCCTTTATTTTGTGGGTTGTTGGGCAAATTCAACACACCTTTGTTTTTGAGGTCAAAGCGATCAGCATTGGTTACTTTGACCCATGCGCTAACGAAGTCATTGATAAACTTCTCTTTTGCATCGTTGGTTGCATAAAACTCAGCTACTGCTCTTAATTCAGAATTCGCACCAAATATAAGATCAACTGATGTGGCTTTCCACTTTAATTTGCCGGACTTTCGATCAAAACCCTCATAGATTCCGTCTTCTTCATGTGACTTTCTCCATTCAGTCGACATATCAAGTAGGTTAGTAAAGAAATCATTACTCAAAGTATCCGATTTATCAGTAAGGACACCATATTTATTTGGTCCTGAGTTAGCGTTAAGCACGCGCATTCCGCCAATTAAAACCGTCATTTCTGGGACACTTAAATTCAACAAACTTGCTTTATCAACAAGCATTTCAGGTGGTGACTTTTGATTGCTCGGATCAAAGTAATTGCGAAAACCATCTGCATTGGGTTTGAGAACCTCAAAAGAATTTACATCCGTCATTTCTTGAGTGGCATCAGTACGTCCGGGCATGAAAGGCACTTGTATGGAGTAGCCCGATTTCTTGGCTGCCTGTTCGATGGCCACATTGCCTCCCAGGACAATTAAATCGGCAAGTGATATTTTTTTACCCCCTGTTTGAGACTTATTAAAATTATCTTGAATTTCCGTGAGGGTTTGTAACACTTTTGCTAATTCAGCCGGATCATTCGCTGCCCAGTCTTTTTGCGGCGCCAGTCGAATTCTTGCTCCATTTGCCCCGCCCCGCATGTCGGTTCCACGAAAGGTTGATGCAGAGGCCCAGGTTGTTTTTATCAGATCCCGTGTGGTTAATCCAGAATTAAGGATCGAATTTTTAAGTTGGTTAACATCTGTCTCATCCACTAATTGATAATCCACTGCCGGAACCGGGTCCTGCCAGATCATGATTTCTTTTGGAACTAATGGGCCGAGGTAACGTGATTTTGGACCCATATCACGGTGAATCAGTTTAAACCAGGCTTTAGCAAAAGCTGCATCCAGTTCTGCAGGATTGTCCAGAAACCTTTTGGCAATCTTACTGTATTCTGGATCAAATCGAAGGGCCAGGTCTGTAGTCAGCATCATTGGTGCATGACGTTTAGCAGGATCAAAGGCGTCGGGTATCATATTGGATGCATTTTTATTATCTGGGGTCCATTGGGTAGCTCCTGCTGGACTCTTTGTTTTAACCCAGTTAAACGCGAATAAATTTTCCAGATAATTATGACTGTATTTTGTAGGTGATACAGTCCAGGCTCCCTCTAAGCCGCTGGTTATAGTATCTTTACCTTTTCCTGTACCATAGGCATTTTTCCAACCAAAGTCTTGATCCTGAATTTCCGCACCTGCTGGTGCTGGCCCAAGGTTCTTCGTTGATGCTGCTCCATGCACTTTACCAAATGCATGACCTCCGGCAATAAGAGCTACAGTTTCTTCATCGTTCATCGCCATGCGTGCAAATGTTTCGCGGATGTCTTTCGCTGCCGCTAATGGATCAGGAACACCATTTGGACCCTCGGGGTTGACATAAATTAATCCCATGACCGATGCAGCAAGTGGTTTTTTAAGTGTGCCATCCGGGGCACGGCGATTACTTTCCAGCCATTTACCCTCAGATCCCCAGTTAAAATTCATGGCTTCCCATGCATCCTCTCGACCACCGGCAAATCCCAGTGTCTTAAAGCCCATGGATTCCATAGCGACATTTCCGGTAAGTACCAGCAAATCAGCCCAGGAAATTTTGTTGCCATATTTTTGTTTGATAGGCAATAACAACCGGCGCGCTTTATCAAGGTTTGCATTATCAGGCCAGCTGTTTTGTGGTACTAATCGCTGAAAACCGCCATTGGCTCCGCCTCTGCCATCATAAATTCGATAAGTTCCTGCTGAATGCCAGGACATACGTATAAATAAAGGGCCATAATTACCAAAATCGGCAGGCCACCATTCCTGAGAGGTTGTCATCAGTTTTTTAAGATCTTCAATGACTGCGTTCAAATCAAGACTGTTAAATGCTTCAGCATAATTAAAGTTACTTCCCAAAGGATTGGAAGTGGCATTAGGCTGGCGTAGTGGGCTAAGATCCAACAATTTAGGCCACCAATATTGATTTGTTTTTGAGGTCTCTTCTGTTTGTAATGATTTGGAAAAACTTATAGGAGATAAAGCTAAGGTTAATACTGTAATTAAAGACACCCTTCGTTTGAACATGTAGGTAAATTCCCTTTTAAACAAGATTACTTACTATAATCCATATGCATTTCAGTTTTAAGAGATTAATGAAAATTTATTTGCATGGAGAGACTGACAATACTAATTTGAGCTGATAGATAGAATAGAACAATAAAAAAATTACTTTAGGAGCAGAAATGTCAGCATTAATTGAGAGCCTCTTCAATATCCCTTCTTTTTTTTGAACCATGGTTCGTTAGAGTAAGCGTAGTTTTCCCCAAAGATGAATATAGAGTTTTTTGTTCAGTATCAGCTAGTGCATCCATATGTTGCTTAATTGTTGCTACATCGCCTCTTTGAATGGGGCCTGTTAAAGCGTGTTCTGGTGATAATGTTTTTTCAAGATTAGAAATAGAGCCCCTCATCAGATTAGCGATAATGGGTATCGCAATTTCCTGATCCACCCCAGCTTCTTTCATACAACAAAGAGCCTGATGAGCAAGCGTTATTAGATAATTGGACGAAAAAACCCCAGCAGCGTGATAATAAGATTTTTTCCTTTTATCTATTTCGTAAGTAATAGAACCTATTTTTTCAAATAGAGATTTAACCATTGGAATGGCTTTCTCATCACCCTCTAAAGCACAGTATGTGCCCTGGTATTGTGTGACACTTATTTCTGGCTGCGCAAAACTCCTCATAGGATGGACACTGGCCACAAAACATCCTTTTTTGGACACCGAGCTTAAGGCCTCAGAGGAAAGAGTCCCACTACAATGCATCACTACGCTGTCTTTTTTAAGATTCGGATTTTTAGAAAGTACGACGCAAACTTCAGTAATTAAATCATCTGGTGTGGCAATGATTGTTACATCTGCAGGGGGTAATTCACCAATGTTACTACAATATACACCGTTCCCAATAAATTTTATGGCTGCGTTAGTACTCATTGCTGATGAATTGCAGATGGCGCCTATTTGCACGCATGGTTCCTGTGCCAGTAGATAACCGAGTGTTTTACCTAAATGCCCTGCACCAATAATATTAATTATTAATTTCAAAATAAAAATAACTCATAAAAATAAGGGTAATCCTGCGAAAAATAATCGTTTAATTCAATACAAAAATCAGATGATGAATATTTATTTTTGTTCCAATCTACTTTAGATTAAAGCGCTATTATTCTTCAACTGGATAACCAAACATGGCCCACTCCATTATGCCACCGTCTATTGAGTACACTTTTTCATAGCCAATATCAATTAAACATTGCGCCGCATAAAGAGAGCGAACACCGCCCCGACAGTGCAGATAGATTGGACAATTTTTATCATTTACTTGATTTGGTACTTTTGCTGCAACTTCATCTTTAGGAATATGAACAGCACCTGGTATTCTCATCCCTTGCCACTCTTCTATCTCTCGCACATCAATGAGGCATAAATCAGAATCTGTTTCCATTTTGTTTTTTAACTCATGGACGCCTATTGTTTTAATATTATGATTTGTCATAACGAACCTCTCTCATAGATGGTCTGGTTAAGGTAGAATGATGCAGTATCCAATAAATTGTGGCAGTAAAAACGCCACCAATGAGCGTTGCAAAAGCCCAACTTGCAGCAGAAACTAAAACAGGTTTTTGGCCAAGTCGGGTTAAATTCCCAGCGTCACGGGCGACTCCACCTGCAAAAATAAAATGGAGAATCCCGTTGATAAGCATTATGAGGTAAAAAAAAGTTTCGATTTGGGTGCCAAACTGCTTTGCTAAATCACCGAGCATTTGCTACTCCTTTAGTCTGCCTGGATTGTCTCCATGATAACAGGAAAATTGCAGAAATAATCAATACCACCGCAAACCCTTGCATCGAATTAGGAGTTTCTCCAAAAATGAGATATCCCCAAAATAAACCGGTTAAGGCGACAACTCCTCCGGTCAAACTATAAAATACCGGGCCTGCCATGTGGATTAGGATGAAGAACAGCAGGTAGCCGATGCTTGATAATACGATTTCCAGAATGACCACTAATTGAGCCTGATTTAACGGAGCTGATAACGAGTAAAATGCATTTTGGCTTATTACCAAAGGGGTAAGTAACAGTGAGGCGGCCAGCAACATACCACTGGCAGCCTGAAGTGAATCAATCTCTGAGGGTTGTTTGACGCTTATAAAAATGGAGCATAGAGCAAAACCAAGTGGACTTATCAGGGCAAGCAGCGTCCATCCTGAATTAATACCGGAAAAATTAACCCCAATAATGATTAAAATGCCCATCATGCCCAGAATAAGGGCTAAAAATCGCCATCCATCAATTCGCTCTTGTCCTGCAAGAAGAGCAAGGGGATAAACCAGTAAAGGTACAGTGTTAACTAACACGGCTAACAATCCGGCTGGAATATGGCTCGCTATAAAGTACATATTGGTATTGGGAACGGCTATTCCAATGAGGCCACAAATAAAAAAATAGAGCCAGTAGGCCGATTTGAATAGTGTAGTTCTATTCGTGAATAAACAAAAAAAGGTTAATAAGACGGCTGGTCCCAAAGATTGCCAAAATCCATAACCTAAAGGAGATACTCCATTAGTCATGGCAAATTTCGCCAGCGAATATCCCGAACCCCAAATAAAACCAAGGGCTAAAAGAAGAATTACTGCTTTTAAGGTTTTTGTTGAATGCATAGCGCTACGTATAAGACTTAATTTTTTAATTATGACATTGTCTTCATGATTAAACTATAAGAAAACGAATTTCAGGATAATAGTCTTAATAAAATATTATATTGTTCCAGCCGGGGATAATGGATATTGGTCAGAGTCGGATTGAATCGTTTTTGTGGATTGGCTATCGCTAAAATTTTGATAGGGGGAATAAACTGAAAATTTGAGTAAGTTTGATGGTTTTTCTAAAACAGGCAAGATTTTATTTTCTAGCGATTTTGCCTGATGTATTTGTATTAAATGATTAAGTACCAGTAGGCCATCAGGTTTGATTAGTATTTGGATCAGGTTATCAATGGTTATATTCATTTCCTTTATAACATCACTGTTTTTCTTCAGAGCCCTAAAGCAATCGAATGCATTCTTACATGACAATAAAATCATAAACTGTGGTATGTTAAACCCAATTTTAAAACATATTGGAACATACTTCGCTATAGAAATGAGTTTGCAAGGGTCAGGATAGAAGTTATTGATAGCAACAATATCACTAGCCCTAAAGTATCTTTTTTTTAATAGTGTTAGGGCTTCCTGAATCTTCAAAAGGTTCAAATTACCATCATCGCAGCAAAGGGCTGCAATGAGTCTTTCTCTGTTGAATTGATATTTTTTTAATTTTTTATAGGCTTTTTGAAAGTTACTTAAGATTGTATCCCCATATTTCCGACATACAATCCGTATTAATTCATTATGAGTCAGGGAGTCTTCAAGAATTCTTTTGTCGTAGTTATACTTAATATAATCTTTTTTTAATCGCTCATCGTATTGGTCTAGAGCCGAGGTTTTTTTATGATAAATTATAATAAAAAAATATTTTTTATTATATTGTAAATCATCAAGTATTTCATAATCGGCGTGGGCGCGCTCCAGTTTCGCAATTCCATCTGGTGATAGACCTATCAGAGCCACTTGCTCAGGCGTAAGAAAAAATGAGAGCGGCTCAACATAGCTTAATATTTTTGCAATTCGACTATTCTTTATTAATAGCATGCGGGTAATCGTGTCTGATGAAAACCCTCTGTCAATTTCGAAATATTTCAGTTTTTGTGCAGTAGAATTCGATATTGGATTATCGTCGCTGAAATTTATTGTTCGTTTAGGATTGTCTGCATTATTTTTTAACGAGGATGTGGTTTCAGTTATGGGTATTGGTTTAGGGTTTTGTTCAGTTTCAAGTTTCTGCCGCATCAAGGATAATATTTTGTATATTCGATGCGAAAAATGTGTTAATTCCTGGTCAGGATCAAGTTTCTTGGCTTGGTTTTTAATTTCATTTTGCCAAATGGTGCAAAATTTATTGGCATCAACAACTGGTATGGAACATTTATCAAATGCCAGGGCTAAAAGTTCAGCGAATGCATTGTATTCATCCGTTCTGAATATTTCCAAAGAAAAAACCCCCAGTTCGATTTCTTTAATAAATAGACTTAGATAATCTGTGTTACTCAATGCTTTTTTAATGACTTGATAATTATTTACCAATACCAAATCATCAGGCGATACGACTTTATTACCCGGCAATACTTCACCACGTTGTTCTTCAATGGAAATCGCGGAATTGGTATTCGTCAGGTCTCTAAGTCTTGCCAGATTTTGTTTCCCTTCTGGGCAAACAAGCAATCGATTTATTGTTTCAGGGGGTAGCTGTAAATCAAGTAGGGCAGCGGCGTAATTATTAATTTGTAGCAAATAATTAATTCCCTCAGTTTGACTGGCTAAAGTTATAATTTGTTCCGGTGAGAAACATAACGTTTTCAAGCGAGGCAAGGAATCATATATAAGAAAAAGAAACTGAAAATTGCGATATATTTTTAAAAGATGGGTAATATCTTCCATATTGAACCCATGAATATTAATCATTTTTTCTAAAATCGTTCGTACACTATGTAGCCTGGAACTGTCTTTATCATTTAAGGTCATTTCAATCATTAATGATGGATGAAGATATTGAGCCATAAAATCAAAATGAGTATACAGAAATTCAATTTTTGCCTTGCCTTCTTCCTGTTTGAGTAAAAATTCGATTATATCTGCTGTTACTCCTTTGTTGTTCAGGAAATTTATCTTCTGGAAATCCTGGTGAATGGCAGATGGAGCAATTTCCGGTGTGGCCTCTACATGCTGAGCACTGTTTTTGTTACCGAAGTTAGTATTTTTGTGTTTCAAAGTGAGTTGCAGCTTTAATGACCTTACATAGTTCTGCAGGAACTGTATAAAAAATGCCGATGAGTTAAATTTTGGTGTCTGACTGTTTTGATATTTATAATTCAGGTGATCTATCCATATGTTTATCCACTGAATTAAATCTTGTTTTTCTCCTGTAAACCAGTAATTCACTATGTCGGTAAACTTTTCGATGAGTTCAGCTTGTTCAAAGTCAGTTATATTGATTAAATCATTTAATGCTAATTTAAATTGCTCTTCATTTTTGAGTGCAGCAGCTATTTTTTGCAGAATCCCTGTCATTTTAAATCCTTTTTAATACGCAACCCTTTGTTTTTATTTTAATATTAGTTAAGGTCTTTGCCGAGATATAAATCAGCTCAAAATTTGCTTGGATAATTGTCCTTATTAAAAAGGAAAGCTGGAAGGTAATTCTTCAATGGAAGTATCTGGATTCAAAGGACTTGGGGTAAATAGCCAAGAATTAAAAAAGGTATATGGTGAGGTAGAAGACCTTGATGTTGGTTCATTAGTGTTCTCATTTAGAGGTAAGGGAGATGTGGGATTGGAGGTTGTTAAATCAATGAGGGTAGTCGTATTCGGTCCAGAAAGTTTAGTAACTGGATTTGATGAATTGGTTGCAACAGGATTAAACTCAGCCACGTAATAAGATATGTATTTTATATCTGCAATTATCCGTTGTACTAAATCTATTACTTTATTAGCAAAAATATTACTTTCAGGGGAGGCGGACTGTATTTTTATTAGGTCACTCATCTGCTCAGACCAATTAATACATTTATCGATTAAGCGTGTTTTGAAATCAGGATATTTTGATACTGCATTTTGAGCTGTTTTTAAAATATAAATCGTATTATGATAAAAATTCTCGCGATCCCTGGAAACGGCAGGCGTTTCATCCAGATTACGTAGCAATGTGAATTGTGTATTTAGAATCCGAAAAGGAAGAACGATATGCGTAAATTCCCATAAATGGTTATAAAGGGTGTTTCTGTATTGTTGCCAAAAATTATCCATTTGCATGGTCCCATTCCTGGTATCACCCAGGTTGTTTAGCCAGCTAAGGCAAAGACTGATTAATATCTTGTTATCCAGGGATGAATCAGCGAGTAGTGCGGGTATTTTAACTAAAAACTGATTACATTCCGTCTGAGGTAGATTATAAGGTATGGATAGGGTTGCTAACTCTTTTTTAAACGACTCGCAAGAAGTCATATTATTTAATGCGTTTTGCACTGTATCGTAATAAGAGGGCGTTACTGTGTTTATGGGTATTGTATTGGGGTTGGAAAAAAAACCACATTGATTCGAAGGATCCAGATTTTGGATGCTATGAGTAACAAGCAAATTATCGGATGGTGAGTTCGTGCCAATTATTTTCGATGCTTTGAGAATTGATAGAGAATTTATTTTTTTTTGAGCAAAAGCGATATAATTAAATTCGTTCGTTACTCTTATTGTTTCGATAATTTCACCAGGCTCAAAAGTCCAGTCATGATGGGAAGAGTATAATTTATCAATTTCCTCAAGTATTTTAAAAAAATCAGGGATAATAAATATCTGTTTAAATTGCTCAATCGTAAAGCCAGCAGCACTTAATGTATTGAGTATCGTTTCTATTTTAAGAAGAATGAGGTTTCCATCATAATTCCTTGCACTGGCTATGATTTGGGATTTTTTCAAACCAAATGTTGATAATGGTTCAAATTTTTCTAAAAAAACCTGGAGATTGTTAGCACCATTTTGAATAAAACAGGTGATGTCAGCTATTTCATTGATACTCAGGTTTAAGGCATGAATTTTTGGATAATTCGTTATAATTAAATCAGTTGTATTGTAGATCAGAATTTTAATCAGGATGTGATCGTCATAGATTATCTGTTTATTTAGCTCGGTTAGTTTAATAAAATTAGTACAATTATTTTTAAAAAGGGATCCATTAGTATTGGGAACTAATGCTATTTGGATGATTTGATTTTTAGTTAATCTCTTTATCAGTTCATGATGTAACTCAAAAAGGGTTTTTAGTATCTCCTCACCATTTGTCCTCTGATTAATTTGGCGCAAATCATCTAGCGGGTAGAATTTTAATTGGTCTAATTCTTCTAAATAGTTTTTAACTTTATCCTGGGCTAATTTTAACTTTTTGTTGGGTCCTTCAGTCTCGAGGATAGTGTCGATTTTTCTTTTTTTACTTGTTTGTGAAGGGTCTGTACTCGAATAATAAGATGCTAATTTAAGGTCTTCATACGATAATAGGTTGATACCATGGTTCGTAATTTTATGTTGGATAAAATTTGAAATGGCCGATTGCAGCCTTTGTTTCAAGTTTGGGTTGAGCGTGGAGTTGTGTAATAAATTAGTGAGTTCATTAGTACTCTTCTCCAACTCATCAATTGTTTCACCAATTAAGGATATCTTGTTTGCAGCAAGAAGCTTTATAAAGTTAGTGCAATTTTCTTCAGTTAATAAAGCTTTTTTGATTTGAGTTATAAATGAGGGCATAAAAGAATCTCTATTATTAATTAGCCAGTTAATGAGCCGGTGGGTTGCATTTTACCATATCGCCATATTATTAATAAAATCGCCTGATTGTGGTTCATCAAAAGTTAGGGTGTCCTCGATAAAGCACGCATGGGTATCATCATAATAAGGTATTACCGAATCATCAATGACTGTAAAATTATTCACTTCACTCACTTTGGGTAGATCCAGATTCACCAGATTTAATAAACTGAGATCAAATTGCTCGAGACCAGACTGATTTAGCAGGTTAATGAGCTCTATTGCTGTAATGTTATTTCTAATAATAAAGATATTCCTCTTGATTGCCTCAAATCGGTTCATTCTATCTGGAGTTTTCAGCAAAAGAATAAAGTCATCCTTGGAAAAATCCAAATCACACCACATGTCCCAACAAGCAATTATTCTTGTGAATCCATTGATGTCATCCTGATAAATATCCATTGCTCTAATTTGAGCATCAGAAAACCCATCTTGAATTAATTTATTAATTCCATTTTTAATAGTCGAAAGTATTTCAGTGCTTTGAGGACAAAGGGCGGTCTTGAATATCCAGTCTTTATTTATATTGTATTTAATTAAATCTTTATAGTAGATACAAAAATAATATAAATTGTTTTCTTCCTTTATTTGCGACTGGATGTTTATCAAATCACAATCANNGACCAAGCAATATCTGCAATTCCTCCTGTGATAAGACATGATTTAAAGAACGATAACTCTCGATAAAAGCATGTGCTTTCCCTTTTTTAATTAAATTGATTATTGCTTTGGCACTTAAACTTAACTGAGCTAATTTGTTTAAAAGACTTGGAGCTTCTTTTAACCTGACTAATGCATTATTAGATACCGCCAACAGGTACAATGCCTTATGATTAAATACTTTGCATAGTGTAGGCTGACTCTTTAGAAGTTGAGAAATAATCTCACTGCTTTGTTGTAAGATGCGGCTTATCAACTCCTGAGGAAAATTTAGCTGTTTTAGCTTGACATCAAATGATTGTTTCTCATCATCGGATGGGGTGGTCCCTTTATTAGTAAGATATTTTGATTTGCCCACATTTTTCTTTGGTTTCACTGACACTTGGTCTAAATTTTTCAAAGTATCATCTAAATTTAAAAGAACTAACTTAGCAAACTCAGTGTAATAATTTGGTTTATTGATTTCAATGTGATTAATTTGGCTATTAATTAATGAACGCCATTGGATACATAGGCTTTTTAGGATGATTTTGTTACTGGTTGCATTTTTAATTAAATTGGGCAGGTGTTCCGCTAAGACTGCAGCAGCTTTCTGCTCCTTTTTTATTGGAAATAATATGAATGGCCGCTTAGTCATCTCTTCTATAAATTCTTGAACCTTAATTTGTGAATTCAAGACCTGACCCAGTTTCCAATTGAGGTAGTGTATAGGTTTCTCTGGTACCTTTTTTATCAGATCTGCCTGTTTATTTTTAAAAGCTTCTAAATCGCTATTATATAATTCTCTTTGATCATCGAAGGTCGGTAAATTAATTTGATTAGTGATTTGTAACCTGAAACGTTCATAGAATTTTATAACATGCGATGGCAATATAGTTGCTTCATTCAGCAGCTCGGGTAGCGATTTAGAACAATAGACGAGTACCGGTAGTGGCAATTTATTATGTTCCATATGATGTAAGGCCAGTTCATATCGGAATTCATTATTTAGCGCCTCGTATATCCATTGGTGCAGTTTTGTGGCCTCTTCAATTACTTGTTTTGAATACAACTGGGAGTTTGGCAGGGAACGTGCATTATTTATGGTATTTGTTTTTGCTATTTGTTTAAAAAAATTAGGACCGAGGCTATTTTGACTATTTGAATTATTTTTTAAAATCGATTGTAAAGCATCAGGATTGTCTTTCTGAATGGTTAAGTGGTTATTTCTAATATACTGCATTAATTTATTGGAATCATAATTTAGATTACTCAAGAACGAACAGGATTGTTTTATCACTTTAAATAGTTCAAACGCATTCGCTGTGCTCAATAATTCGATTATATGGTCGGGTAATAACTTGAGAAAGACTAATTGCTGGCAACAATCAGAAATGAGCGCTAATTTTTTGGCTCCGTTTTCAGTTTTTAAAAAGGACAGCAAGTGTTCAGGCGTGAGTTTTAAAGCATAAATTGATTCTGAATGGCTATTAATAGCAATCAGGTTTTTAAGCGCATCTTGATCCGTCATCAAATCAGTAAACTGCTTATGAGTGAAGGTTAACTTTTGTAATTGAATATAGTAATTTTTAAGATTAATAATCACCTGACTATTTCCATGGAAAATACCCATTTGAGCAATGTACTCTTGGGAGAAACCCAAAAGTTCAAGCTCATTGATGCTGTTGAGTACTGACTCCATAAAGGCCATTGCATTACCGAGGTAGGCGAAACTGATAATTGTAGGTAAATCAAATTTATTTTTTAAAAATGTATTTATATGGGTATATAATGCTTCGAGATTTTTACCTCCCCCAGCTCGGCTCACTATTAAGGTCAGTTCATCATGGGGGACATATTTTCCTAGTAATTTCCCGCCATAGTTAAGAATTGCTTCTTTTCCATGATGCTTGATGATTTGATCTATCTGCTTCTGATTGAAGCCCAGAGTGGATAACTCTTTAGTCGACAACTCATCGCTGATAACAGGTGCTGGTTCAATTCTCCTTTTTTTAGTGAAGGTGGTTAATGGAATTTCTGACGTAGCTTTTCTCTTATGGTCCACATATGGCGTGGCACTTGGGGGCGTGTAGTAATTTATTGGTGAACATGATGTCTCTCCTTGTAGCGAGATGCCGACATATTGTTTCAATATGGGTACTGCGTGGTATAGAATTTGATTCATATTAGGGAACAATTTTATTTCATAATCTATTCGGTTCAAAATAGTTGTGCAAAACTGATGCTTTTGATGAAGCGAGAGATTTGAATTAGTTAATAACGTTCCAATCTCATGGACAAATAAATTCTGGTCGTCCAAATGCATGTTTATTAATACACAATCCGTTTGGACTAAACGTTCATGAAATTTATAGTAATTCTCGTTGCTGGACAGGGCGCATTTTATTTCTTCATAAGTTAATGCCATAAAACCTCAAAATAGTTCATGATTTAGTAACTTTTCTGACCTATTAATGCCCATTAAGAGTTTGGGCCAACAGGCGTATTCTTTGAATGATTGTGGTCTTGTTCATAATCGGGATTGAATTCAATGAATGTTTCTGGGAAAAAGTTGTAGCGATTATTTATACTTGGGTTATTGTGGGCCTGACTAAGTTGTCTAATCTCATTGTCAAAGTACGAATTGCTCGCACGAATACTTCTTTTATTCATTAACTCTACTAAAAAGGAAGCAGAACAATTGGATTTATACAAGTCTTCGGCATACCTTTCGATGATATTTAGTTTCATGTATCCAGAAATCTCGCTAAGAATTTCCATATATTGCGCAGGAGTAAATTTAATGTATTTGAAGCAATTTACGGCGTTGATAATAGAATTTATGTTGAGATAGCCTTTTATTTGAGCTATTTCACATAGTTGACTTATCTCAAATCCCGCTTGTTTTGTTAAAAATTCATAATAAGCTTCTATGGCCTGAACAATAAGATAGCCATTATCATTATTTAGAAATTGGAGCAGTGAACTTTTTTTTAATTTGGATTTTTCTTCTTTGAATTCGCTGAGCTCCTTTAAATTGAGATGGCCATTTAATCGGCAACCAATGTTTAGAAGTAACTCTTTGGTATTATTTTTGATTAACTTTCTGTATTGATAAGTAAATTCCTCGAGATTTCCATCTACCCCAATTTTTTTATATATTCTGGCTATTTGGTTAGAAGATAACCCCAGCTCGTTTAATTCACCATAGTATTTTATTAATGATTCAAGTTGATCCTTTTGTTTGTCTGGAAAGGATAGAACCTTTTGGTGTGAAAATCTCTTCGTCAAGATGGGACTATAGGTATTGAGTAGCTCAATATAACCACTACGATGCTTTTTAGCTAAAAATTTATTGATCTGGATTTTATCATATCCTAAAAGAGTTAACTGGTCGCTTTGTAAAATTGCCAGTTTTCTTTTTTTATTTAGGTGCGGGACATGGTCCATCACATGATTTGAGTTGGAATTTATCGAAGATAATTCCACAACTTCGGGCTCCTCTCGTTTTCTTTTTTTATTATAGTCTGGAATACTTTTTCTCACGTTATAGGAATTCGTCACCCGATTTTGAAGATAGTTGTCAATGGCATCAATAATTGTTTTGGATAAAGTAAAGATAGAGCCTGATAACGAATTATTATGTTGTTGTTCCAATAAATAATTTTTCCAGGCTTTTGTAAGGTTAATAAGGGTATTTTCTTGAAGCGTTGACTCCCAGATTAATCGGTGAATGTTATTCTCTAGATAAGAAAGCTCGTCTGGATGCATAACGTTTAAGGGGATATTACGTTTGCTGATTAAATTGACAAACGAATAACAACTGGCCGGATCACAAAAAATTTTTTCTATATTGTCATGATATATATTACCCACTTCGTTTGATATTGGGTTTGGAAGTTCGTATTGTATGGGGGTATTTTGTTCGATATATTGATGAAAAATTGATGTTATATTGGCTGGTATGGTAAAAAAATAATTATTAAAGAAGATTGTATTTTGCTCGTCATTAACATCTATATACTTGAATTCATTGGAGTCATCCAAACACTGTACCTGTTGAGATAGAGGCAACTGGTTTAGTGTTTCCAGTTGATATTTGATATTTTCTGACCATATTTTACAGAGGTTGATTAACAGATCTTTAGGCAGGGGAGATTGGTTAAGAAATTCACCAAGATTCTGTTCAAGAAAATTCAGCTCATCCCATTTGAAGGTATACATCGGAATGGATTGAGATTCGATTGATTTTATTAGCCAGTCTAAATGGTTAGGATACAAAAAAGCTAAACGGATACTTTCAATTAAATAGGACATAAAGCCATCCTTGCTCAGTAATAATGTTTTAAAGTGTAAAATCCTATCATGTTACAGGATTGCTGTAAATATTTTGGTCTTTGTGATTTATATAAATTCATAATATTTTGATATTTTTAAAAGACTTAATTTGATATTTTTTTAATGAAGAGTGATTCTTGATGGGCGGAACTCTTTCATTTTAGGTGCAACCTCGGTAACATCGTTTCATTAAAATTTTTGAGAGATAACATGAACGCTGATGAAGTTCCAGTTCCTAATTTAACTACAGCGCATTCGGGGCCTTTACACCATGTAGAGAAAGTTATTTTAAATCAGGTAGCAGTTATTGAGACCTGGTTCAGAAAAAAATGGCAGGAAACCCCTGCTCCTTTGACGTCTTCCGTTGATTTAAGGCATGCGGGATTTAAGTTAGCGCCTGTTGATACTAATTTATTTCCGGCCGGTTTTAATAACCTCAATGCAGAGTTTCTTCCGTTATGTATCCAGGCGGCGCAATCGGTTTTGGTCGGATATATTCCTGACTGTATTAAAATACTGATAATCCCGGAAAGTCATACCCGAAACCAATTTTATCTACAAAGCCTGAATGTATTAAAAACAATCTTTACCAAGGCAGGTTTTATTGTTCGCATCGGAAGTTTGGATCCAGAGCTTAAAGACCCGGTAGAAGTTACCCTGGATCATGGTGAAACGTTATTAATAGAACCATTAAAACGTCAAGGGGATAGAGTAGGATTAAGCGATTTCAGCCCCTGTTTTTTATTGTTAAATAACGATCTTTCTGCAGGGATCCCTGAAATATTAGCAGGTATTCAACAAAGGATAAGGCCTACAGCCAAATTAGGATGGGCTTCTCGATTAAAATCCACTCACTTTCATTTTTATGCTGAAGTTGCTAAAGAATTTGCGGAGTTGGTTGATATCGATCCCTGGCTAATTGAGCCTTATTATAGTGCTCTGGATGGAATCGATTTTATGGCTCAGGAGGGTGTTGACCAATTGGCTGTGGAAGTGGACAAAATTCTGGCTCAAATGCGAGATAAATACAGCACCTATGGCATTGAGGAACGACCTTTTGTTGTGGTTAAAGCAGATAATGGAACGTACGGCATGAGTGTCATGATGGTTCATGACGGTGAAGAGTTACGTCAGCTAAACAGAAAACAACGTACCAAGATGTCCGCTAGTAAAGGAAGTCGAAAGGTAGATCGAGTTATTATTCAAGAGGGTGTATACACTTTTGAAACGATGCCTGATGGAGCTGTTGCCGAGCCTGTTGTGTACATGATTGGTCAGTTTGTTGTAGGTGGGTTTTATCGTGTGCATAAAGAACGGGGAGTTGCCGAAAATCTCAATGCACCTGGCATGCATTTTGAGCCTCTGGCATTTGCTCAGGCCTGCAATATGCCAAATGATGAATTGGCACCTGTTGATTCTCCTAATCGTTTTTATGTTTATGGGGTTATAGCCCGATTAGCTGCGCTTGCTGCGGCCAGAGAAGTGGCTAATATTGGAGAAGAATAATGAAACTTGCTGTTTTGATGGATCCAATAGATTATTTAAAGCCTTATAAAGATACCACAGTGGGTATGATTAAAAGTGCCAAAGAGCTAGGATGGTCGGTCGTATATTTTACCCAAAAGGATTTATTTTGTCGTGACGGTCAGGCCTATGCTCGTGTTCATGAAATTGAAATCGGAGAGGAGCACAGTTCAGACTGGGCTAAGGTGAAGACGTTAGATGAGACTTCGTTAAGTGCTTTTGACATTGTTTTGATGCGTAAAGATCCTCCTTTTGATATGGAATACATTTATACCACCTACGCCCTGGAACTTGCTGAACGAGCAGGGGTGCTGGTTGCAAATAAGCCACAAAGTCTTCGTGATGCCAATGAAAAATTTTTTACTTTAAATTTCCCTCAATGTTGTCCTATCACATTAGTTTCAAAAGACATCCAACGATTAAAGGCTTTTTGGCTAACCCATAAAAATAGTATTTTTAAACCGCTCGAGGGCATGGGAGGAAACTCTGTATTTCATGTCGATGAACAAGGAAGGAATCTATCCGTTATTTTGGAGATATTAACAAAAGGCGGAACCATTAATATCATGGCGCAGCAATATATTCCAGAAATTGCGGATACTGGCGATAAACGTATTTTGTTAGTTAACGGAGAACCCGTGCCTTATGCCCTTGCACGTATACCGGCTAAGGGAGAATTACGAGGGAACCTTGCAGCGGGTGCAACTGGAAAAGTGGTTGAAATCACTGATAGGGATCGTTGGATTTGTGAACAATTGGCTCCAGTATTAAAAGCAAAAGGACTTTATTTTGTAGGGATAGACGTCATAGGGGATTATTTAACAGAAATTAATGTGACCAGCCCCACCTGCGCCCGTGAAATTATGGCTGAAACAGGTTTGGATATTACAGGAGATTACATGCGCTGTCTGGAGCGATTAAAAAAGGGTAACGCCTGAATAATTATGTCTCACCGAACTTGAAGGTTTCCTAGCCCAACTCGTATATACCCTGTTATGTTACATCTTGTACCCAATAGAATCTTAAGGTAGCCCGTATAAGACGAAGTCATATACGGGATGGCCGAATACTTGTTTTACGACTTCGTCTAAAACAGGCTACAAAAACTATTTAAAATTAATTCGTTAAATTTTACTCATCCACATAATCGATACCACCACTATTACTCGGGCCAGTGGTGCCATCAGCCAAGGCTGCTTTATCTGCATTGGCATCATCGATATAGAGGGAATTATTGTCCTGTTCAGTTCCAGCGATAAGATAACTTCGATGCTGTAAATATGCATCACGAATAAAAGAATATTGGTCGAGTGCTTCATTCATAATTTGTTCTGAATCAAGAAGTTGAGCACGCAGATCAAGATAACGTAAACCGACCATTCCAAATGCAAGCGGATCATTATCGAGATAAACGTATGGGGTCCATAAAGCAAACTGAAATAACCATCCTGCTCCATCTCGTATGGTACTTGGCCCAATAAAAGGGATGACAATATATGGAGATTTTTTATCACCCCATTTGGCAAGCGTAAGTCCCAGATCATTATAATGTGGTGGTAATCCAAATTTTTCTGCCACATCAAACAACCCGCCAACACCGAGACTGGAGTTAATTACAAAACGCCAGGAGTCTTTAATGGCCCATTTACCTTCTGCCTGAAGAATATCATTGGCAATACTTGGCAACATGTCGATATTGTTAAACGCATTATTAATGCTTTTACGAACTAAGGGTGGTACCACCTTTTTATATAATTTAGCCGGTGGTTTTAAGACAGTAGCGTCAACGGCCATATTAAATTTATGTACTTTGCGATTTAAGGGTTCAAAGGGATCAACAGGATTAGTCCCTTTGCCCGAACAACCAGTGAGTATTAACGCTCCAGTAATAGTAGCGAACAGTGCAATTAAACGCATGATTTTTCTAATTATTAGATGCTTTTATCGATGTTACACCACTTTAGCTCTAATGCAAACTGGAACTCCATTTCATTCTGCGGGCTTAACGTTACCAGCGGGCGCGGAGTAAGACCTATAATTGATTTGAACATTTGAGACAAGGGTAGAGGTCAACCAGAAAGAATGTATAGATTAAATCCTTGGCCCACTCTTGTGCAACTCATTTGGTAACACATGTTCTGATAGGAAGATATTATCTTGTTTCAGCGTTTTATGTTTCACTACTAATCCCTGACACATACTGAGAACTAACTCGCCATGATTATTCAATACAACAAAATTTTGCTCATCAGGTAATTGGGCTATGGCTGCTTTTGAGAGTGAAGTTACTCTGGGATTTTTTATTAAGGCATTATAAAGACAGGCATTAATAGTGCTATGAGTTTTTAGCATAGGTTTTATCCATTGGGTATATGTCTGCGCGCAAAAGGCTAGAGATGCCGCGCTTCCTGCTAAAGTTTTTTCCCAGCCTGAAGGACTTTTTTTCAAAATAAAGGAATCATTTTCATCCACCAGGTAAAAATTATTTTGCTCTTTGCGAATACCTAAAGAACCCAGCTTAAATGGACCATCTTTAAGTCCAGAAGGTCCTAGGGCATCAGTAATAAGCATGATTTTATCATCCGCTGCCGCATGAATTAACCTGACGAAGGACTCCGACAAGTGCACGCCATCAACAATCAGCTCTATGCCATAGTCCTGATCAGTATGTTCTAAAACCCATTGCACCAGATTACTCTGAACCTCATTTCGATGACTGAGATCTGCTTTACGGCTACATCCTTCTTTACACGCATTCCCTAAATGCGTAAAGCCAGCAGCTCCTGCGTTAATCGCCGCTGATATGATGTGTTGCGGTGGATTACAATGGCCAAGAAAAACTTTAACGAATATACCAGCTGCTTCTAATTTTTTAACATCATTTATAAATTCAATAGCGCCTGGTAAGGAAGGATCAAGAGTTATTTTCCATTCCTTAATTGCGGGAGCTACGGAGATGATTTCTTGAAAACAGGAAAGGTTAATTGTTTCTTGCAGTACATGCCCATCATGAGCCCCTTTACACTCTTGGGCGATAAATGGACCCTCCAGGTGGACTCCAACAATTTGGGTCAAGCCTTTTTGGGGCTGACTATTCTGTATTACTATATAGTTATTTAGGGTCTTTAGTCGCTCCTTTAGTCCATCTAACGAAAGGGAAACCAGGGTTGCCATGGCATAAGACAGGCCTGTTTTACCCAGTGAACTGCATATTGATTTAATTTGCAGCTCATGAGTAGTACTGTCGGAAAAATCAAATCCGCCATGACCGTGAATATGGGCATCCAGCATGCCAGGCATAAACGTATAATAACCTTGTGCGTCGATAACTTCACCATCATAGGCTTCGAAATCATTCTCGTTGATGAAGGTCCACTTATTGAATTCATCTATGTGCACATGGCTTATAATCGGAGAGTCTTCACTGTAGATCAGCATGTTTTTTATCAGCATATAAATTCAACCTTTCAATTAACCAGATTAAAACTCCAGTAAAAATGTCGCAGGTCCTTCGTTACATAATTGAACCTGCATGTTGGCCCCGAAACAACCGTTTTGTGTTTTGGGATACCTCATCTTAGTTTTATTTATTAGCTCGCTAAAAAGCTCACGGCTATATTCAGGAGAGGCAGCTCTTGAAAAACTGGGGCGTAATCCTTTCTGAGTATCTGCCATGATGGTAAATTGCGGAACTAATAATAGTTCTCCATCAATTTCCTGTAAACTCAAATTCATTTTACCATAATCATCTTCGAAAATGCGATAATTAATGCATTTCTCGATCATCCGATCAAGGGTATTGAGGGTATCCACGGGGTCAAAGCCACAAAATATTAATAGTCCTTTGTTTATTTCCCCCACAGTTTTATCATCTATGATTACTCGGGCCTCGCTAACTCTTTGAATCACAGTCAGCATGCATCAAGACCCTGCTTGGAGATTTCTTTACTGGCATAAATTAAAGCATCTATGATGCCCGACTCTCTATCCGAGTGTCCCGCATCACGAACGATGCGCAGATTGGATGCAGGAATTTCCTGATGCAACTGCCATGCGCTAGCAAGTGGGGTAACCAAATCAAAACGACCATGTACCAGATAGGCGGGAATATGCCTTATTTTGTGAACATTATTCATCACCTGGTTTTCTTCGATAAAATAATGATTATTAATGTAATATGATTCTACGGTTGCTAAAGCCAAGGCAAAGTGGGGATCGCTGTATTGATCGATAACGTACAGGTGAGGTTGTAAGCTACTGCATCGCGCTTGCCACAATGCCCAGCTTTTAGCAGCACTCATCCTGGCCAATTCATTCGGGCCTTGCAAACAATCGGCATAAAACTGAGGAATATTACCCAGTTTGTTTTCCGGAATAATACTGGTAAATTCTTGCCAATAGTCAGGGTACACCAGACTTGCTCCCTGTTTATAAAACCAATCGATATCCTGTTGTCTTCCTAAAAATATCTGATGTAACAGTAATGCTTTAATTTGATGTGGAAAGCGTTGTGCATAAAGTAAAGCCAGTAATGAGCCCCATCCACCACCAGACAGAACAAATTCCTTTAGGTTCAGAAAATCGCGAATTGCATCAATATCTTCCAGTAATGCACTGGTATCGTTGTTTTTAATTTCCATATGAGGAGTTGACCGACCACAACCGCGTTGATCAAAAAGAATAATTCTGAATCGTTGTGGATCAAAAAAACGACGTAAATGAGAATCTGCACAAGCTCCTGGTCCAGGATGCAAAACAATTACCGGTATACCTTCCGGATTACCCGTCTCCTCTATATATAACGAATGAGGATCGCCTACTTTAAATTCGTGTTGCGCATAAGGCTTTATTGCTGGATATAGGGAATGCATGAGTAATCCTTTAGAATTATAATATAGTAAAGAGTAAGTTTTATTTAATAATATATTCTGCTCCCTCAGTAGCTTGAAAGCAATACTGGGAGAGTATCTGGATTAATGAGTTGTAATTCTCTTTGTCTTTATCAGCCAAATTGAAGATAATGCCTTATCAACAGTTTGTGGGAAGTACTTTTTATGACCATCGCAGCATTACTTAAGGGATTGAATGAAAGACAAAAGGAGGCGGTAACCTCGCCATTAGCGAATACTTTGGTGCTCGCAGGAGCTGGCAGTGGCAAAACGCGGGTGTTAGTAAGTCGAATTGCCTGGTTAGTGGAGCATGAAAATCTGTCTCCCCATGCCATTCTTGCGGTAACGTTTACTAATAAAGCTGCTGGTGAGATGCGTTCTCGATTGAGTAGTTTATTATCAACGCCCGTATCCGGCTTGTGGGTGGGTACTTTTCATGGTTTATGCCATCGCTTACTCAGACGACACTATAGAGAAGCAAATCTGCCTGAGCAATTCCATATTCTTGACTCTGAAGATCAGGCGCGGGTTATCAAGCGTGTTATTGCTTCTTTAAATTTGGATGCAGATCAATTGCCCGTAAAGCAGGCTCAGTCATTTATCAATGGACGTAAAGATGAGGGTGTTCGACCCCAGCATGTTAATGCATTGCACTATGGTCCCACTAAAACTTTGGTGACTATTTATACTGCCTATGAACAAGCCTGCAAAATAGCAGGGGTTATTGATTTTGCGGAATTATTATTACGAACTCATGAATTGTTACGAGATAACCCTGAAATTCTATCTCATTATCGCCAGCGGTTTCAGGCAATTTTAGTTGATGAGTTTCAAGACACGAACACCATTCAGTATGCGTGGATTCGCCTCTTGGCCGGCGACAATGCGGCAGTTCTTGCGGTAGGTGACGATGATCAATCCATCTATGGTTGGCGAGGCGCTAAAGTTGAGAATATTCAGCAGTTTTCTCGCGATTTTAAAGACACGCGGATTATTCGACTGGAACAAAATTNNCCAGCACTATTCTGGAAGCCGCTAATGCACTGATTACTAATAACAATTCCCGAATGGGTAAAGATTTATGGACTGCTGGCAGTGCTGGAGAAAAAATTCTCGTTTACAGTGCGTTTAATGAATTGGAAGAAGCCCGATTTGTCAGTGAACGTATTATGATGGAAATTAATCTGGGAAGTAGTGCTGATGAAATAGCCATTTTATATCGATCTAACGCTCAGTCTCGAGTTCTGGAAGAGGCTCTATTACGGGCTGGTATAGCCTATCGTATCTATGGGGGCGTGCGCTTTTTTGATCGAGCGGAAGTTAAAGATACACTAGCCTATTTGCGATTGTTAATTAATCCTGATGATGATACCGCCTTTGAGCGAGTAGTTAACTTCCCGACCCGAGGCATAGGAGAAAAAACGCTTGATGATTTGCGGCATTATGCTAAAGCGGAACAAAGCTCCATGTGGCAGGCCGCTAAAACTTTATTACAATCGGGGGATATGGCTCAAAGAGCCGGAAGTGCGTTAGCTCGGTTTATCGAGCTTATGGACCACTTGAAAGTTAGAACTATGGATATGGAGTTGGACGAACAATTAAACGAAGTAATTCAGTTAAGTGGCTTGTACGCGCATTTTGCCAAAATTAAAGGCGATAAATCGGAATCTCGTCTTGATAATTTACAAGAATTAATTAATGCAGCAAAAGAATTTCGCTATGACCAGGACGATGAGGAAGAGTTACCCCTCGTTAATGCATTTTTAGCCCACGCCTCACTTGAAGCAGGAGAGATGCAGGCTGAAGAGCATGAACGTTACGTTCATTTAATGACCTTACATGCAGCGAAAGGTCTTGAATTTCCTATAGTGTTTTTGGTGGGCATGGAAGAAGGGGTATTTCCGGGTAAACAATCCCTGGAAGAACCAGGACGTTTAGAGGAAGAGCGACGATTATGTTATGTAGGAATGACTCGAGCTATGCAAAAACTGGTGATTTCCTATGCAGAGGTCAGACGGCAATACGGTCGCGAAGAGTATCATCGACCATCACGATTTTTACGTGAATTACCTCAGGAGTTATTAGATGAAGTACGAGTAAAAACACGCACCCAATCCAGTATATCTCCCAGTAAAATGCCTTCAGCAGCTGAAACTTCAGGAATTCCCATGGGGCAAAATGTGCTTCATGCCAAGTTTGGTCAGGGTGTTGTATTGGCAGTTGAAGGAAGTGGGGCGCATACCCGGGTACAAGTGAAGTTTAGAGAGCATGGAATGAAGTGGCTGGTTCTGGCTTATGCAAATTTAACTGTAGTGGACGAATGTTCTCATCTTTAAGCATCCAGGTACATGTGTTTTGCGTGCAAAGTCTATTGAATTTTTTTCAAGTCGATGCTAGGGTGCGTTTGGCGAAAGAATTTGCTTTAAATTAATGGGTTCAATGATTAGCTAACTATTAAAAGGGGAATTGTGTGAAATTTACAAATTTATTAACGGCAGGAGCATTGGCAACATCTTTAGTATCACCCGCACTAATGGCGGCAGATGTTAACACGACCACTACCCCCATGCCTGATGCTCAAAAGAAAGAAATTGAGAAAGTCATTCATGATTATTTAATTAGCAATCCTGAAGTATTGCTTGAAGCATCGCAAGCTCTTCAACAAAAGCAACAACAAAATATGCAACAACAAGCACAATCCGCGATTGGTGAAAACGCAGATCAATTATTTCAAGGTAAATTAACAACAGTGGGCAATGCAAAAGGCAATGTAACTGTTGTTGAGTTTTTTGATTATCAGTGCATTCATTGCAAAAAAATGTCTCCTACCATGGATAGCCTGGTTAAGAAAGACAGTGGTTTGCGAGTAATATACAAAGAGTTCCCCATTTTTGGTAAAAGCTCTGAAATGGCATCAAAAGTAGCCCTTGCTGCGGGGATGCAAGGAAAATACAAACAAATGCATGATGCATTGTTAAAAGTGGATAAACGTCTTGACGACCAAATTGTAATGGATACTGCAAAATCTGTTGGTTTAGATATGAATAAACTAAAAACCGATATGAACAGCAAAGAGGTGAGTGACATTTTAGAGTCTAATCGTCTCCTCGCAGAAAAGTTGCATTTAATGGGCACACCTGCATTTATTGTTGCTGCAACGCCAAATGGTCAGTTTAAAACAGGAAGCGAACCCTCGTTTATTCCTGGCGCTGCGACCGAAGAGTCCTTGCAAGAGCTGATCAAGAAAGCAGCAGGAAATTAGTTTATATTTAAGCGGCACCTTCCCAGGTGCCGTTTTTGCTGTTAAGTGAATGAGCGCGTTAGACCCGTCGAAACATATGTAATTGAGATTTTATGACTAAACCCAAAACCTTCCAGGATATAATTTTAACCTTACAACATTATTGGGCAGAGCAGGGCTGTGCTATTTTACAACCGTTAGATATGGAAGTAGGTGCAGGAACCTTTCATCCGGCCACTTTTTTACGTGCGATTGGTCCAGAACCCTGGTCAGCAGCCTACGTACAACCCTCAAGACGCCCCACTGATGGGCGTTATGGCGAGAACCCAAATCGTGTGCAGCATTATTATCAATTTCAGGTGGTACTTAAGCCCTCTCCTTTGGATATTCAGGAAAAGTATCTGGATTCATTGCGTGCTTTAGGGGTAGACCCTCTTGCTGATGATATTCGTTTTGTTGAAGACAATTGGGAGTCACCCACTTTAGGTGCCTGGGGTTTAGGTTGGGAAGTGTGGCAAAATGGTATGGAAGTGTCGCAGTTTACTTATTTCCAACAAGTAGGTGGTTTGATTTGTAAACCGGTGACTGGCGAATTAACCTATGGTTTGGAACGAATATCGATGTTTGTTCTAGGGGTCGATAATTTATTTGAATTACCCTGGTGCAAAACCGCTCACGGTATTCTGACTTATGGTGATGTATTTCATCAAAACGAAGTGGAAATGTCTGCTTATAATTTTGAACATGCTCATGTAGAAGAGCTTTTTCATCAATTTGATTATTACGAAAGCGAGGCGCAAAAACTTATTGCCCTTCATTTACCATTACCTGCCTATGAAATGGTCATGAAAGCCTCTCATTCATTTAATTTGCTGGATGCACGAAAGGCAATATCGGTTACTGAAAGACAACGTTTCATACTACGAGTCAGACAGTTATCCCGGGCAGTGGCGCAAGCCTATTATGAGGCACGTGAGCAATTAGGCTTTCCTATGCAAAAGGTGTGTGATGGTCAATGATTTTATTTTTGAATTAGGTTGTGAAGAACTTCCTTCAGGTGCGGTCTGGCCCTTGGCTGACGAATTTGCCAAACAGTTATTAGCTCTTTTGGATAAAGCGCAACTGAGCTATGGTGATGTCCGTCGTTTTGCAACTCCCAGGCGATTTGCAGTAACCATTAAAGACTTGCAAAGGGAGCAGAACAGTCAAACGACTATACGTAAAGGGCCAGCTGTAATAGCTGCTTTTGATAATGAGGGTAATCCAACTCCCGCTTTGTCAGGGTTTGCCAAGTCGTGTGGCGTTACAGTAGAAGAACTCACCCGAACAGATACGGAAAAAGGCGAATGGATGGTTTTTGAATCCGTAAATGCTGGTAGTAAAACCAGGGATCTGATCCCTTCGTTAGTTACTCAAGCGTTGGCGGCATTACCAATTGCCAAGCCAATGCGTTGGGGTAATGGAGATGCTGAGTTTGCCCGCCCAGTTCATTGGGCAGTAATGGTTTTTGGTGATGAAGTCCTGGAATATAAACTTTTAGGTATTAAAACAGGTCGCAAGAGTCGAGGACATCGCTTTCATTATCCGCAGGAAGTTATCATTGATTCAGCCCAAAGTTATGAAGCTCAAATGCAAGAATCCTATGTTATCGCTGATTTCGCCAAGCGTCGTGAGATAATTAAAGACCAAATATCTAAGTTGGCTGAACCTTACCAGGCTACAGTAATAATGCCACAAGCACTTTTAGATGAAGTGACCTCTATTGTTGAATGGCCACAAGCCTTGATGGCAAATTTTGAAAGCCAGTTCCTTGAAGTGCCTGCCGAAGCACTTATTGCCTCAATGCAATCGCATCAAAAATGTTTTGCGTTGAGAGACGCAAAGGGTAATTTACTCCCTCACTTTATTACCGTCGCCAATATTGAAAGTTCAAATCCTGAGCAGGTTATATTAGGTAACGAAAAAGTAATGCGTGCCAGATTAAGTGATGCTGCATTTTTTTTCCGTCAGGATAAAAAGAATCTCTTAAGTTCTCATATTGCAGCCACAAATCAAGTGGTTTTTCAGATTAAATTAGGCACATTACATGATAAAGCCATGCGGATTAAAGCGTTGATGAGGCCTTTAAGTCACACATTAGAGTGTTTATCGCAACATGCTGAACGAGCGGCAGAATTAAGTAAATGTGATCTATTAACGGGAATGGTGGGTGAGTTTCCAGAATTACAAGGTTTAATGGGCTATTATTATGCGCTTCATGATGGGGAGGATGAACAGGTTGCTAGGGCTTTAAATGAGCAATACATGCCACGTTTTGCCGCGGATAATTTACCGGAATCTTCTCTCGGTATGGCATTATCCTTAGCTGACCGTCTTGATACTTTAGTTGGGATTTTTGCTATCGGGCAAAAACCGTCCGGAGTTAAAGATCCGTTTAAATTAAGACGCCATGCATTAGCTGTAGTGCGTATGCTATGCGCTACGCCTGCCAAACTAAATTTAACCCAATTAATTGCCCAAACCGCAGAAAATTATGGTTCGACCGTGATATTAGATGAGGAAGTTCTTAGTGAGTTAAAGACCTTTATACTCGATCGAATGAACGCCTATTATCAGGCTCAGGATGTAGGGACTGATTTACTCATGGCTGTGCGTGCGCGTCAGGATGAGTGGTTGTATGATTTGGATAAGCGTCTTAATGCGTTGAAATTATTTGTGACCATGCCTGAAGCAGCTTCTTTATCAGCTGCTTGCAAGCGGGTGAACAATTTATTAAACCACTCGAAGACCTCGGATGTCATTTCACCCATCAACGAACAGTTGATAGAGTCAGGTGCAGAGCAGATTTTATACGAACAGATTATTAGTCTGGATAAATCGTTAGAACCTCTTTATCGCGAGGGAGATTATGGGGTTATATTAAAACAATTGGCCGGTATTCGTGAGCCTGTAGATATGTTTTTTGATAAAGTAATGGTGATGGTCGATGATGTAGAGGTCAAAAATAATCGATTGTCTCTGTTGGCTCGTTTGCAAAAATTACTGCAGGGTGTGGCTGATATTTCCATGTTACAGATTCCATGAGACGCGTGATTTTATTAGACAGGGATGGGGTAATTAACCAGGACTCATTTGATTATATAAAGAGCGCTGATGAGTTTATTCTCATTCCGGAGAGTTTGGATGGCATAGCGCGTCTCACTAAAGCGGGCTATCTTATTGGAGTGGCTACCAATCAATCAGGTGTCGCCAGAGGTCTTTATTCAGAAGATGAATTATTAAGAATTCATCAAAAAATGCTCGAGTCAGTACGCCAAGCCGGAGGAGATATTCACGCAATCGAATATTGCATCCATCATCCCGATGAGCACTGTTTTTGCCGCAAGCCACAACCTGGAATGCTTCATGCCTTGGCAAAAAAACTGAATAGTTCATTGAAAGATGTACCCTTTGTCGGCGATCGAGTATCTGATATTCAGGCAGCGCGTGCGGTAGGCGCCAATCCAGTTATGGTGTTGTCTTCAATGACGGATAAGATGGCTTTAAGCGCATATCCCGAAGTACCGGTATATGCTTCTTTGGGTAGTTATGTTGATCAGTTATTAAAAGATTATGAATGAGATTTCGGTCGTTGGTTATGAAAGCGATGAGCTACGAGAGAAAGCAGAGTTGTTGGCTGAGCAATTAAATTTCCGTTTAGAGAAGAACGCTCAAGTCTGTTTGTTTGTTGGTATGGATAAACTTACCTTAAAACTTCCTAACTTTTCACCATTATTTGCTGATTTTAATTCTGAAACCTTAAGAAAAAGAAAGGATGAAGGAAAAAAACAGGGACTTATTCGCGCGTGTAAACCAAAATCGGGTTTAAAAATAATTGATGCGACTGCAGGTTGGGGCCGTGATGCTGCGGTGCTGGCGAGTTTCGGTGCTGATGTTTTAATGATTGAGCGTCATCCTGTGATTGCAGCATTGCTAGCTGATGCCCTGCAAGTCAGAATTAAAGCTAATGAGTCACCGTTACAGTTATCCATACATCATGGAGATGCATTGACCTATTTGGAAGGATTGGAGCCAAATCACTACCCTGATGTAATTTATATAGATCCCATGCATCCTGAACGGTCTAAATCTGCTTTAGTAAAAAAAGATTTGCAAGTCTTACAACAAATTATAGGTGAAGATCTCGATGCATTAAAATTAATTGAACTGGCAATAACCCGGGTAAAACAAAAGGTAGTAGTCAAGTGGCCACAAAAAATCAAACCATTACTACCTACTGGAGCTTTTATTGATGGGAAGACTATTCGATTTGATCTTTATCCAGCCGTGGGTATGAAGTAGCAGGGCAGTATCCTGCCCCTGACTTAGTTAACCGAANNGTTTTTCTTCGAATAAATCTTCAATTTTTCGCCGTCTGGCAAGCTTTGTTGAGGGACTTGCTTCAGGGATTGCTGTTTCGGTTTCCTTACTGTCTTCTATTTCATTATCAAATTCATCAAAACTACGAGCACTCATAGCCATCTCCTTAGCCAACCCGTTGAGTAACGATATCCTTAATTGCGTAATTTAAAGCCTATTTTAAGTGATTGAAACAGGTGTTAATTACTGACTTAAAGTAACAGATATTAGGGCTCAGGAGTAGTGGAATTTTTTGAGCAGAAAGTGGTGCTATGAATCCGGCATTATAAAATAAAATGCCGAATTCTTAATTTATCAGGGGGCAAGAGCAGCGTGAGGGTTTGGGTTTTGTGCTGGATTAGCTGCTGCGGCAGCTGCAGCTCTTTTNNTCGGCTAATTCTTTGATGATTTTAGCGGATTTCTGTTCCAGATGCTGTAAAATGGAAGGGTTCTCTTTGAACAAATCTTCCGGTTTAATTTTTGAACCGTTTACCACAATATTTATATTTTTAGGCTCAAATCCTGCTTCTATATTTGCTTTATAAGCTTGTCTTGCACGCTCCATAGCAATTTTGGGATTTGAGATGTTAATATTGGTAGTGATTCCCGTATACCCCGAGGCCTTGACTCCTTGAGCCAGTAAAGCCAAATCGGATTCAAGATTTTTTCTTGGATCCAGATAGTAAAGTGGGTTAAATATTTTATGAGGAAGTTTCATTTCGAACTTACCCGTTGCAGAATCATGGGTAATCTCTCTGCCTGTAATGCTTTTAATAACTGGCAAATCATTTAAAGTGATGCCCGAAATGATCAACTTATTTTCATTTACATCAATTGCTGCATTTAAGGGCCTTACTATATTTGCATCTGCATCTTTTTTGGCGGCAATTTTTCTCAGTTCTTCACGCATGGTTTCATGGTTTTTATGTAAATGAGCAATGAAGACAAATTCTTTCGCCTGCTTTTGCGCAGCATCATGTAACGTTTTTAGGGATTCAGAAGTAGATTTTTCAAATTGACTTAACTGTGCTTTATGGGATTTGTTAATCTCATCCAGCATACTTTTTTGAACGGCTTTGTAATCATCCTCTCCGGCTATGCCTAAAGTTTCTTTTAGATTGGTTTTAAAGGGTTCTTCACCAAATTTCGCGGTTAATGTATCCAGTTCATGTTTGTGTTGTTCTTTTATAGCGGCAATACCTTCGTCCTTAATGGCAGTCATCCTACCGATAACATCTTGAGCACCATATTTTTCCGGTATCTTTTTGATGAGTTCGCTAAATGTTGCAACGGATTCGGTATACTCTTTTTGTGCTGTATTAAACTTGTCTTGAGCTTTTAAAGCGAGTTCAATGGTATCCCTAACATTTGCTGCTTCAGCTCCTTTACCGATTTTGGTGGCTGATTCATCGGTTAGTTTTTTGTGAATTTCAAGACCGCCCGGTCCTTTGGTTTTTTCAAAAATGTGAAAATTAGCAGGTTTCTCATTTACTAAGTTGTTAAACGCATCAGTACTAAAAGAAGCGTTTGGACCTAATCCAATATTGACTCGATATTCATTATAAAGGTTTTGAATTTCATCTGGAGTTAGGGTTGGGCGTGATTTGTCTGTAATAAATTTTTTAATTTGTCGAACTGTATCTGATATAGCCATAATGAGCGTCCATCGATTAATTAATTAGAGTATAACAGCATTTCCTTAAGATAAAATTAAGATTTTAGTTTGATTTTGTAGTAATTGATATTCAAAATTTGGAAGGTCGGATCAATGATCCGACCACAGGTTTTACCTTACCACGCTGGAATAGCAGCATTGCCAAAAAGCTGTTTCGCCTTCGCTTTAACCGGTGCAGAATTTAATGCTTTAACAAAGAGCTCTAATGCCTGTCTTTTTTCAGTATCCTTACGAATAACAATAATGTTGGCATAAGGAGAATCCTTATTCTCAGTGAATAATGCATCTCTTAACGGGTTTAATCCCGCAGGCAGGGCAAATGTAGTATTAATTACTGCGGCAGCAACATCAGGTAATACTCGTGGTAATTGTGCTGCATCCATCTCTTTCAATTGAAATTGTTTTGGATTGCTGTCAATTTCCGGCACATTGCTGTTGGATGTATTTTTAAGCGTTATTAATTGGGCTTCCTGGAGTAGTAAAAGAGCACGTGCTTCATTACTGGGATCATTAGGAATTGCAATGATGCTTTTAGCTGGCAGATCGGTTAAAGACTTAAATTTCTTTGAATAAATTCCCATAGGGTAAACAAAAGTACGACCTATCGCTTGTAAATTATAACCATGAGCTGCCATGGCAGCTTTCAAATAAGGTAAATGTTGATAAACATTCACATCTAAACTTCCATCCTGCAACGCTTCATTAGGTAAATTATAATCATTAAATTCAACGACCTTAATAGATAGTCCATAATCTTTTTTAGCGATTTCCCGTGCGGTTTCGATAAGTTCCGTTTCAGGCCCTGCAATAGTTCCCACCACTAGAGTATTAGGTGCAGGCTTATTGCATGAGGCTAAACCTAATATTAAAATTAAAATACTTATTAATCGCATTGCTTAAAACTCCTATTAGTGATGCACATAATGTTTTGCAAGATAATCACCTGCCATTTGAATAAGTTGTACCATAAGAATCAGAATTATTACTGTTGCAATCATGACGCTTGCATCAAAACGCTGATATCCATGGTTAATTGCCAAAGTTCCTAAACCACCGGCACCCACAGTTCCTGCCATAGCAGAGTAATTAACCAGGGTAATGGCGGTGACGGTAATCGCATGGATTAACCCAGGCCTGGCTTCGGGTAGTAAAATGTGCCTGATAATTTGAGAGGTGCTTGCACCCATAGCATAGCCTGTTTCAATAAGGCCCTTTGGGAGGCTTTGATACACATTATCAATTAAACGTGCAAAAAAAGGTGTTGCTCCTAAAGTTAAAGGAACAATAGCTGCGTTCATCCCTATAGATGTGCCTACGATAAGGCGTGTAAAGGGTATGATAGCAACTAATAATATGATGAAAGGAATTGAGCGAAATATATTGATCAATGCGGATAGAATTTTATAGAGCTTTGGATTCGGTTTGATATGCCGAGAAGAATAGAGCACCGTACCTAAGGGCAATCCCAAAACGGTAGCAGCAAAAGTACTGATAATAACCATATACAGAGTTTCACCAGTTGCAGTGATTAAATCATAAACCATCGGGTAATACATATCCCAAAATCTCCACAGTTAATCCCGCCTCATTGCAGCGCTCAAGAAAGTCCTCAAGAAGCAGTTGATGGGCGGTCAACTCAACAACCAACACCCCACAAGTAATTGCATCAAAACGATCAATATTGGCCAATAAAATGTTAATGTCTGTTTTTAATTCTCTGCTGGTTTTGCTAATAAATGGAACGGTTGCTTTATCCCCCTGAAAAAATAATCGCAACAGAGGTTTTTCAGTAACATAAGAGGCTAACCTGCGCGTTAGACAAGAAGGAAGCTCTGGACTTAATTGAGCATAAAGCATGTTTCTGGCCAGACCGTCAGGATTATTAAATACATCAGATAAAGCACTTGTTTCCATGACTAAACCATCAACCATAACGGAAAGTCGATTACAAATTCGTTTGACTACATCCATTTCATGAGTAATAAGTACTATGGTGATGCCATATAATGTATTTATTTTCTTTAACAAATTCAGAATTGCATCAGTAGTTTCGGGGTCGAGAGCTGAGGTCGCTTCATCACATAATAAAATTTTAGGTGAGCAGCTAAGGGCTCGTGCAATTGCCACCCGTTGCTTTTGGCCGCC
Source organism: Legionellaceae bacterium UBA2794 (assembly GCA_002352055.1). Lineage (GTDB taxonomy): Bacteria > Pseudomonadota > Gammaproteobacteria > Legionellales > Legionellaceae > Legionella. The sequence continues at coordinate 11,581 of DEHS01000015.1, read as the reverse complement.
GCTAAGCTGAGCAGGATAAGCATGTTTTTTGTCTGTTAATTCTACTATGGGTAATAGTTCTTCAACTTTCAAACGAATAGTTTCTTCATCTATACCCTGAATTCGCATGGGCAGGGCAATATTTTCATAAACGTTTTTAGAGTTTAGTAAATTAAAATGTTGAAATATCATCGAGGTTTTATGACGTGCTGTTGCGAGCTCTTTTCCTGATAGATCAGTTAAAGACTGTCCATCAATAATGACCTCACCTGAGTCAGGGCGTTCTAAAAGATTAATGCAGCGAAGTAGAGTAGATTTACCAGCACCGCTTTTGCCGATAATGCCAAAAATTTCGCCTTCCTGAATGAATAAATTTACATTTTTTAAAGCGGGTTTTCCCGAATAGGATTTTGTTAATCCACACAGTTCAATCATTTACTATAACCTGGATTTAGAGCTGGCGGTGGGAAAAAGCGATGGGTTCATAATTCGCTTTAGCCGTATTTTCAAAAAATATAACTTTTTTGAGCGTCCGCAAGCTGAGTTTCAAATCGACGCAAGTGCCAAGTATACACAAACTGTACTTAGATACAAGAAGTTTAGCAGTGTATTTAAGTAGTTCTCTATGGGGAAGGGCGGGGATGAGGAGCGTTCATCGTTCGGTGTGTTCTACTCTCCCTAGAGGGAGAATGGAGCTTTGTATGTCCTAAAATTTAGAAGAAAGGAAATTTGAAGGTGAAATATCATAAGAAACCACATTAGCCTCAACAGAATAACAATTAATTCTGCAATTCATCTCTATTTTTAAAATTCTCCAATGCCTGGGGATTCGCTAAAGATTGCAGATTATTCACTTCTTGGTTATGAACCACCTGGCGTACTGCTACTTCAACTATTTTGCCGCTAATGGTGCGAGGAATATCATTTACCTGCAAAATTTTAGCTGGAACATGCCTAGGTGATGCATTATTCCTTATGGTTTTTTTAATGACATCTCTCAATTCCTCATCAAGAACATTCCCTTCACGTAATTTGACAAATAAGACTATCCGAACGTCATCTTGCCACTCCTGGCCAATAACGATGCTGTCAATTACTGCATCTATTTTTTCTACCTGGCGATAAATTTCAGCGGTACCAATTCGCACACCGCCTGGATTTAAAACCGCATCGGAGCGACCGTAAATAATTAATCCTTCGTGTTCCGTAATTTCAGCGAAGTCTCCATGCGACCATATTCCAGGAAAACGTTCAAAATAGGCTCGAGTATAAGCAGTCTTTTCAGGGTCATTCCAAAACCCGACAGGCATGGATGGAAATGGTTTGGTGCATACCAGCTCTCCTCGTTTACCCAAAAGAGAAAGACCGTTCTCATCCAATACATCTACTTCCATTCCTAATCCCAAACATTGTAATTCACCCCTATACACAGGAAGCATGGGATTTCCCAAAGCAAAACACGAAATAATGTCAGTTCCACCCGAAATAGAACTTAATTGAATGTCATCTTTTATTTGCTCATAAACAAAATCATAGTTTTTAGGCAACAAAGGGGAGCCTGTAGAAAGGATGCAGCGCAGGGATGATAAATTAAATTCTTCTTTTGGTTTTACTCCCGCCTTCTCTATTGCAGAGATATATTTGGCACTGGTACCAAACACAGTAACCTGTTCCTTATCTATCAGCTGAAAAAGTTTATTGTTTTCAGGATAAGTGGGTGACCCTTCATATAAAATTAAGGTGACCCCTAAAGCCAGGGCAGATACAGTCCAATTCCACATCATCCAGCCACATGTCGTATAAAAAAATAATTTATCATCAGCCTCCAGATCCGTATGAAGCCCAAGTTCTTTTATATGCTGAATTAAAGTGCCTCCAGCTCCATGGATAATACATTTTGGTTTACCTGTTGTCCCCGATGAAAATAAAATATAAATTGGATGGTTAAAAGGTAATGAGTTAAACTCACACTTTGCAGAAGGTTTTATAAAATCAGACCAATAAACTGCGTTGGGCAATTTGGAGCAATCCACTGGTTCCTCAATGTTAGGGCAGATCACTATCTGTTTCAAAGAAGTAAGGGCTTTACCAAGCTCTGCAATTTTTCCGGCACCTGAATGCTTTTTACCTTGATATTGGTGGCCGTCACAAATAAATAGCACGTGCGGTTCAATTTGTCCTAAGCGGTCAATCGCGGCTTGAGCCCCAAAATCTGGTGAGCAAGAAGACCATATGGCACCTAAAGAGGTTGTCGCCAGCATAGCGATTATGGTGTATGCCGTATTAGGCATCAGAGCTGCAACGCGCACTCCAGTATGAACTCCGCAAGTTTCCAGACCCGAAGCGCATTCAGCTACTGCTTGATAAAGTTCAGCATAAGTCAAAACTTCGCGAGAATTGTTCTCATTTACGCTGATTAAAGCCGGGTGGCTATCTCTTCTGCTGAGCAGTTTTTCTGCAAAATTAAATCGTGCTCCTGAAAACCAGCGAGCATCTAACATGTCATGATAGTAATTTAAAACCTGATGAGCAGGGGTATCAAATTTTAAATTAAAAAAATCACATAAGGTTTGCCAGAACGAATCAGGATGTTTCACGGACCAGGAGTGTAAATCATTATAATTTTCAAAAACTTGACAATGCTGTTGCGCTGCAAAATTCATAAATTGCCACATTTTTGTTTGTTGCGGGTTTTTTGGTATCCATACAGCTTTATTCATGAATAAATTCTCACTTGCTTATCGTCCCGTTAGTATTTGTTGGTTACCGGCTTAATTACAGGGATTGGCCAACATGGCATTTGCCACTTTTGACTGATTTTTACGTCCAAGTACTTTGCAAATCATATCTCCTGCTGCCACTATTTTAAAAATATCGACTCCAGTTTCAATACCCAAACCATGCATCAAATAAAGTACGTCTTCAGTTGCCACATTACCACTGGCTCCTCTTGCGTAGGGACAGCCTCCAAGTCCTGCTACCGAACTGTCGAATCGATGAACTCCATTATTCAATGAGGTATAAATATTGGCCATGGCCTGACCGTATGTGTCGTGAAAATGCATGGCCAGCTGCTCTCGAGACAATACTTTAAGTATTTTATCTAAAACCATTTGAGTCTGTTTGGGAGTGCCAACACCAATTGTATCTCCCAGGGAAATCTCATCAACACCTAACTCCAGAAGCTGTTGCGCTACATTGACCACCTGTGTTGGTAAAATTTCCCCTTGATAAGGACAGCCAAGCACACAAGAGATATATCCACGTACTTTAATATGATTCTCTTTAGCGAGTTTAAGCACCGGTTTAAATCGGTCAATACTTTCTTTTATAGAACAATTTATATTACGTTGGTTAAATAACTCACTGGCAGCGGTGAAAACCGCGATTTCCTTTACTCCAGCTTGTAATGCCTTTTCCATTCCGCGCTCATTGGGAACGAGAGCTGAATAAGCTATTCCAGGCAGTTTTTCAATCGCTTCAAACACCACACCATTGTCAGCTAATTGGGGGATGGCTTTCGCAGAGACAAAACTAGTCACTTCGATATTTTTTAGACCTGAATGACTGAGTAAATTTATTAATTGAACTTTGTGATAGCTTGATACAAATGATGCCTCATTTTGTAAGCCATCACGAGGACCCACTTCTATTATCGTTACCTGTTGAGGATAGTCCATAATAATCTCGTTTTAATCAGGTCGGTTCACTAAGGGATAGTAACTCAGCCCCTTCGTTAACCTGGGCGCCTATTTCATAGAATATTTCTAATAATATACCATCAATCGGTGCATGAATGGTGTGCTCCATTTTCATTGCTTCAAGAATTATCAAGCGCTCGCCTGCCTTAACGGCGTCCCCTCTATTTTTAAGAATCGCAACGACAGTGGCAGGCATAGGGGCTGTTAATTGGCCTGTATGTGAACTATCTTGAGAATTAAGCTTATTCCAATTGAATCGTTCTACGACACATGCGCCGTGTTCGCTATAAAAAGTAATATGAGCAACATTATTTACGAAAGTTACCTGATGCTGTTGGCCTTGAGTTTCTACTCGCAAAATGTCATCTTGTATTTTGGCAGTGATTGGATATTCTTCGTTATCTATGACCACAGTGAATTGTGCGTTATTAATGGGATTAATTTTTGCCTCAACTACCATGTCTTTTTCAAGATATCGCCAAATCCAGTGAGCGCGGCCATTAATTTCCCAGGCAAAAGAGTCTGAAAGTAGAGGATCATTGAGTTTTTGTATCGTATTTAAATAATCAAAACTTATAGCCATTAATAAAGCGAGTTTTTTATCAGGTTGACTCAGGTTTAAAGTTTCCTGGGTTAAAAAATCAGTGCTTAACTGTGCCTTTTTAAACTTGGGATGGGCACATATTGCTTGCAGAAAAGGGATATTAGTTTTAACTCCGCCAATATAATATTGAGTTAATGCATTTTGTAATCGCTGCAGTGCTTCTGCTCTGTCTTCTCCCCAGGCAATAAGTTTGGCAATCATTGGATCGTAATATCTGGTTATTGATGAGGAAATTGTAACTCCTGAGTCAATCCGTAACCCTTTACCGGTGGGTTCTTGAAGAAAATTGAGTTGTCCGATTGAGGGAATAAATTCATTAAATGGGTCTTCTGCATAAATGCGGCACTCTATCGCATGCCCATGTGATTTTATTTCTTCCTGTTTGAGTGGAAGAGGCTCATTAGCTGCAATTTTCAACTGCCAGGCAACCAAATCGATATGAGTTATCATTTCAGTAACCGGATGTTCTACCTGTAAGCGAGTATTCATTTCCATGAAATAAAAATGCTCGTTATTATCCACTAAAAATTCTACTGTTCCCGCACCTCGATAGTTAATTGATAACGCAACCTCACACGCAGCTTCTGCGAGTCGTGCACGCATGGAAGGGGAAAGGTCAGGCGCAGGGGCTTCTTCTATGATTTTTTGATGACGGCGTTGTATGGAACAATCACGCTCAAAAAGATGAACCACATTTCCATGGTTATCAGCCATAATCTGCATCTCAACATGGCGTGGATTTACAACCAGTTTTTCAATTATCATGGTATCGTCGCCAAAGCTTGCCAGCGATTCTCTTTTCGCTCCTGCCAAAGCATCACTAAATTCAGCTTCATTAGAAACAGCACGCATGCCTTTGCCACCCCCACCATTTGCGGCTTTTATCAGTACGGGAAAACCAATGGTTCTTGCTTCATGTAACAAAAGTTCTTCGGCTTGCTCCGCACCATGATAACCAGGTGTCAACGGGACATTTGTTTTTTCAAGAAGTTGTTTGGCCAGTTGCTTGGATGCCATGGCTTCCATTGCAGACACAGATGGACCTATAAAAACAATACCCGCGTCCTCACAAGATTGGGCAAATTTTGGATTCTCTGATAAAAATCCATAACCAGGGTGAATGGCTTGTGCGCCACTTGCAACCGCTGCTTGTATTATCCGATCACTGTTTAAATAGCTGTCCTTAGCAGGTGCTTCGCCAATGCAATAAGCACTGTCTGCAAGGGTCACATGAAGATTGTCTTTATCAACGGTAGAGTAAACTGCCACGGTGTGAATGCCCATGGAGCGAGCTGTTTTAATGATTCTACAGGCAATTTCGCCTCTATTGGCAATAAGAATTTTGTTAAACATGCAAGCCCCTAATTCCAGTTGGGTGTTTCTTTATTTAGAAAAGCCTTTAGTCCCTGCTGTCCTTCAGCAGATATTCTTTTTTGAGCAATGAGAGACGCAGTGTAATACACCAGCTCCTCATCCATTTTTTTATCAGCTACATAACGTACCAATTGTTTCGACATGATCACCGCTTCGGGCGCATTGAGACTTATTTTTTTCGCATATTCCATAGTAAATTCAAGCAAATTATCTTCTGGAACACAATGCTGCACCAGGTTTAAACTTTGGGCTCGCGGTGCATCAAAAATTTCTGCACTCATAAACAGCATCTGTGCGGTTCGTTCACCCATGGCTTTAACCACATAGGGACTTATCACTGCCGGTATTAAGCCAAGTTTCACTTCTGAAAAACAAAATCGGGCTGTTGTTGCTGCTATAGCTATATCACAAGCAGCTGCAAGTCCTGCACCACCCCCAAAAGCCGATCCCTGAATCATTGCAATAGTAGGTTTATGGCTTTGGTTTAATGAATACATTAAATTGCCTAAAACCATGGTATCTTTTAAATTCTCTTCTGCGCTATAGTCTGCCATACGTTGCATCCAGCCTAAGTCCGCACCTGCAGAAAAATGTGTTCCGTTTGCCTTGAGAACAATGACGCGTATATTAGAGTCGTCTAATGCAGTATTGAGCTGTGTTTGCATTTCTGCCAACAGGTGATTATCAAAAGCATTATGTTTGTTTACCCGGTTAATGGTCAGGTAGCACACATGGTCTTGAACTTCATATAATAAATCATTCACACTCATATCCTTTACATGCGAAACACGCCAAAACGTGTCGATTCAATTGGGGCATTTAAGGCTGCGGATAAACTTAAACCAAGAACAGTACGGGTATCTTGCGGCATAATGACACCATCATCCCATAATCTGGCACTGGCGTAATATGGATTGCCTTGCGCTTCATATTGACTGCGCATGATTGCTTTAAATTGTTCCTCTTCTTCACAAGGCCACTCTTTCTTTTGTTTCATATATTTGTCTTTGGTCACTTGAGCGAGCACATTAGCAGCCTGCTCTCCTCCCATTACAGAAATTCTTGAATTTGGCCAGGACCACATAAAGCGCGGATTATAGGCGCGCCCACACATCGCATAATTACCTGCTCCAAAACTACCACCTACAATAACGGTAAACTTAGGAACATTGGCATTGGCTACCGCAGTAACCATTTTTGCTCCGTGTTTGGCAATTCCAGAAGCCTCATACTTTGAGCCCACCATGAATCCGGTTATATTTTGCAGGAAAATTAAAGGGATTTTTCGCTGGCAACATAATTCGATAAAATGTGTAGCTTTTAATGCGCTTTCGCTAAAAAGAATACCGTTATTGGCAATTATTCCTACTGGATATCCGTATAAATGTGCAAAACCGCACACCAAAGTGGTACCAAAAAGCGCCTTGAATTCATCAAATTCAGAACCATCTACTAACCGTGCGATAATTTCTTTAATATCAAAGGGTTTTCTGGGATCTGCAGGTACAATTCCATTGAGTTCATGACTATCATATAACGGATCAATCGTTGCAATACGTTTAATCGATTCATTTTTTTTGCGGTTTAAATTAGCAATTGAGACTCGAGCAAGGTGAAGCGCATGGGCATCATGTTCTGCATAATGATCTGCCACTCCGGAGTTGCGGCAATGTACTTCAGCACCACCCAATTCTTCAGCACTGATAACTTCTCCAGTAGCTGCTTTAACTAGGGGAGGACCACCCAAAAAAATAGTAGCCTGATTTTTTACCATGATGGATTCATCCGCCATAGCAGGAACATAAGCTCCCCCCGCGGTGCACGAACCCATTACCACTGCAATTTGAGGGATATTTCTTGCGGACATTTGCGCCTGATTATAAAAAATACGTCCAAAATGATCGCGATCAGGGAAGACTTCATCTTGTAACGGGAGAAAGGCGCCACCTGAATCGACAAGATAAATACAAGGTAAGTTATTGGTCAGAGCAATTTCTTGCGCTCTTAAATGTTTTTTAACGGTAAGTGGATAATAAGTTCCGCCCTTGACGGTTGCGTCATTGACTACAATGACACATTCAGTTCCGGAAACATAGCCAATACCGGTAATAATACCCGCACCAGGAACGGGATCATCATATACTTCATAGGCTGCCAAGGGAGAAAATTCAAGAAAAGGACTTCCTGGATCCAGCAGCTGGTACAAACGCTCACGAGGCAATAACTTGCCATGTTGCAAATGTCTGGCACGGGCTTTCTCATCTCCACCCAATGCGTTTTGGTTTATCTTTGTTTGTAATTCTTCAACCAGGCTTTGCATGGCTGTTTCATTACTTTTAAATTCCTGACTGCCTGTATTGATCTGACTGACTAGAGTCACCATGGTTTGTCCTTACCGTATCAAAATATCGCTCAACACTATAACAGTCCATATTACCCATACCGTTGCCATAAAATGAGGCATTTCATGCCCTTTGATGACTCGATAAATCAGTGCTGGAATCGCAGCAATAATTAAAGGCAGAATCATCAGCACCAAAATTTTTCTTAGAAGTATACCCCAGCCAGTATGACTGAAAACCGGAGTTAATTTTATATTAACATAGGTAAAAAACATATCTATATAAACGACGAGGAGATGGGCGTATTTAGCAAAGACTACTATTAGAATACTTAATAGCAGGTATATGAGACTTTGTCGCAGCATGTACATCCTTTATTGTTATTATTTACATCAGCACCAATGGATAAAAAACCAGGCGCTTTATAACTTAAGTGGTTGGTAACAATTGGGGGCACACTCACGCATGCCCCAATTTTATTCCAACTAAACTAATTCAATAGCCATCGCTGTAGCTTCACCACCACCGATGCACAGGCTTGCTATACCGCGTTTTTTGCCTTGCTGCTTTAATGCATGCATTAAAGTAACGAGTACGCGAGCTCCAGAAGCTCCGATAGGGTGACCTAATGCGCAGGCACCGCCGTGAATATTAACCTGTTCTGGATTTAATTCAAGCTGATTCATTGCTGCCATGGTAACCACGGCGAATGCTTCATTAATTTCATATAAGTCCACATCACTGGGTTTCCAGGACGCTTTATCCATGACCTTGCGAATGGCGTCAACAGGAGCAGTTGTAAACCATTCAGGTGCTTGAGCATGGCTAGCATGAGCTACAATTCGCGCTAAGGGTTTCAGCCCTCTTTTTTCAGCATTCGCAGCACTCATTAATATTAAAGTTGCAGCTCCATCAGAAATGGAACTTGAGTTTGCAGCAGTTACTGTGCCGTCTGCTTTAAAAGCAGGCTTTAATTGCGAAATTTTGGCAATTTTGGCTGCATCCGGGCCTTCATCAACCGTAACTGTAACATCACCTTTGCGGGTGCTTAATGTTACAGGAGCAATTTCTTCAGCAAAAGCCCCGCTTTCAATTGCACGAAGTGCTTTATTCATGGAGTCAACAGCAAATTTGTCTTGTTGCTCGCGACTAAATTTAAAATGGTTTGCANNATTACTCATGCTTTCCATACCACTCGCCAAAACAACCTGGGCGGAGCCGGATTTAATCATGTCATGTGCCATCATCACCGCTTTCATGCCTGAGCCGCACATTTTATTAATAGTGGTAGCGCCGGTAGAGTTTGGGATGCCCGCTTTTATAGCCGCCTGCCGCGCTGGAGCCTGGCCTATACCTGCCTGCAACACACAACCGGTAATAACCTCATCGATTTCNNGCTGGACTCACCCCGGATTGTTCTATGGCGGCCATATGAGCGATTGCACCTAGCTCTGGAGCCGTTAACGCGGATAAATCACCCAACATTCCACCCATTGGGGTTCTTTTTGCTGCAACTATGACTACATCGTTATGTTCCATGAGCTATTTTCCTTATGCGGTTTCTTTAAAAAGTTCACGACCAATAAGCATTCTTCTAATTTCAGAAGTGCCTGCCCCAATTTCATATAATTTTGCATCCCTTAACAGTCGTCCAGTTGGATATTCATTGATATACCCGTTCCCACCAAGAGTCTGAATGGCCTGCAGCGCCATTTGAGTCGCCTTTTCAGATGTAAATAAAATAACTCCGGCTGCATCTTTACGACTTACAAAACCATCATCACATGCTTTGGCGACCGCGTATAAATAGGCGCGAGCGGCACTGAGCTCAGTATACATATCTGCCAATTTACCCTGGATGAATTGAAATTCGCCAATCGCTTGATTAAACTGCTTGCGTTCATGCACGTAGGGTAAAACAACATCCATACACGCCTGCATGATTCCTACCGGCCCAGCTGCTAAAACCGTGCGTTCGTAATCCAGGCCACTCATCAGCACCTTGGTCCCTTGATTCAGTTCGCCTAATATATTTTCAGCTGGAACTTCACATTGCTCAAACACCAGTTCGCAAGTATTGGAACCTCGCATGCCCAACTTATCCAGTTTTTGAGCGGTTTTGAATCCAGGCATCCCTTTTTCAATAATAAATGCGGTTATGCCTTTGCTTTCTGCAGATTTATTCGTTTTGGCATATACTACTAGTACATCAGCATCTGGACCATTGGTAATCCACATTTTGGTGCCATCCAGAATATACATATCGCCAACTGCCCGAGCAGTCAGTTGCATTGACACAACGTCAGAACCAGAATTCGACTCACTCATTGCCAGTGCGCCAACGTAATCCCCACTTATAAGTTTAGGCAAATATTTTTGCTTTTGCGTAGTATTGCCATTTAAATAAATCTGATTGACGCACAGGTTTGTGTGAGCCCCATAGCTTAAACCAACTGACGCTGATGCGCGTGAGATTTCTTCCATAGCAATGACATGCGCAAGATATCCCATATTTGCACCACCATATTCTTCACTAACTGTAATTCCCAAAAGTCCTATGTCACCCAATTTTTTCCATAATTGGTTGGGAAAAGAGTTATTTTCATCTATTTCTGCTGCTAAAGGAGCGATCTCGGTTCGCGCAAATTGATGGACGGTGTCACGAAGCAGGTCATATGTTTCACCGAGCTGAAAATTTAAACCAATGTGCATAAAATAACTTCCTGTGAGTATTACAAACTTCTTAAACTATACCCCTTCCCCTAAATCTTGCAACCCCCCCAAAGGACCATTGAAGGTCAATCTCGCACGAAAAGGCATGCGGGAAAATGCTCATGTACTGGCGTACACTCCGCTTTTCCCTTATGCCTTTTCGTGCGACCTTGCCTCTTCACTGGTCCTTTGGATTCCGTGTATGTTTGATTTTTGGGGGAATGCGCTCTGTGCTTTGCACATTGCTGTTCCTTTCTCCTTAGTGAGGATTAGGTCATTATTTGTTTCCTTGAATATTATGGCACCTAGTGTTCCCTTCTCCCTTGAGGGAGAAGGGCTAGGGATGAGGGTGGGGTAGCGCACGGAGGCATAGTGTATGCTCATATATGGGCATACATTCCGCTTTTCCCTTATGCCTTTTCGTGCAACCTTGCCTCTTCACTGGCCCTTTGGATTCTGTGTAGGTCGATTTTTGGGGGAATGCGCTCTGTGCTTTGCACATTGCTGTTCTTTTCTCCTTAGTGAGGATTAGGTCATTATTTGTTTCCTTGAACATTATGGCACCTAGTGTTCCCTTCTCCCTTGAGGGAGAAGGGCTAGGGATGAGGGTGGGGTGAACGCACGGAGGCATAGTGGAATGCTCATATATGGGCATACATTCCGCTTTTCCCTTATGCCTTTTCGTGCGACCTTGCCTCTTCACTGGTCCTTTGGATTCTGCGTATGTCGATTTTCGGGGGAATGCGCTATGTGCTTTGCACATTGCTGTTCCTTTCTTCTTAGTGAGGATTAGGTCATTATTTGTTTCCTTGAAAATTTGTTTCCTTGAAAATTTACGGCATCTAATGTTCCCTTCTCCCTTGAGGGAG
>DEHS01000103.1:192-2715 GCA_002352055.1 Legionellaceae bacterium UBA2794 | reverse complement strand
TCTCACAGCAGTTGCTATCTGTGAAATTATTAATCATTCGCAGGCAACCTATTTAAGTATTGCGCACTACTTAAATCTACGAATTAATTTTTTGGTTTCAACAGGGTTTTAACCTCAAGCTTTTAGAGTAATAGAAATACCCAATTAACTTACATCAACTTTATCAATATGGTTTATCTCACATTAATTATCTAACAAACGGCTCCGTTAGCTTGTAATTTCATTTTGTTTATCTCACTCATTAAACCCAAGTAGTGATTTACAAAAAGCTCTCGCCAGGGTCGGTGTATATGCGCCAAAACATCATAACTAAATTTATAAAAACAGGAAGCATGAGCCTGTGCAGCGGAAGATGCTTTAGCACCAAAATTTAAAAAGCAGAAAAGGAAACAAAGTGCCGGATAATAGACATGGCTGGTTATTTGCGTCCGGCAATACTTTTTATTTGGTTTGTTGCCGGTGGCTTTCAGCCAGTCATTAGTTGTTTGCCGGCGTTCTTTTGGGGCAGAATGTACAGGCATTTTCAAAAGAGTAAAATTGAACGATTAAAATAATAAGAAATAAACTTACAGTAATCATATAGTATTACCATAAAATTTTATGATAGACCAATATAATACCCCCAAATATTTCGGCAACATGTAGCTATTTCTTAGTTGTTTTATACTACCATAAATTAAAGCGCTGAGGCTTTCTTCTTTCAATAACCTCTTGTCAATATGGTATGATCCGTAAGTGATTGCCATATTAGGTGTATGCGATTATTCATTACTACAAACTCATTTAATATAATTCAATTCGTTTGTGTTCCACCATAAAAGAGAGTCTATCTGTTATTATGTTCTTATGTTTATGAACAGCAAAAAGGGTAACCAATTCCTGATTGAAGCAATGAAGTATTGCGGCCATTCTGTTGAGTAGTAAAAAATCTTTGACTAATGTAGGAATAAATTTGTTAGTTTACAAAGCTTGCGATACTGGTGAAAACACCAGCATCGGCGTGTAATGGATGTGGTGTGGGCTTGTGAGAAATGGCAATACCAGCATCTGAAAAAAATCATCATTTTACTCATCAAGGTAATTAAAAATGTTTTTGTATAAGCAATTCAAAAGGCGTTCATTTACCTTTTGATTTACCTTATTTAATTCTCCTAAGATTAATCCGCCACTGTCATTATGCCAAGCTGGGGATATTACTTACGGCGATAGAAAAGTATCTTTCTTATTTTTTTTTAGTTCCAATTGAATTTTGTCCTTTACCCTATCATATGTACTTGATTCAAATCCCTCTATTCTTGCAATCTCCTCTCCATTTTTATCGGCAAGGATCATTATAGGTATAGCAGAAAAGCGAAATATAGTTTTAATCTTTGGGAGACCACCAGCAGGTATTGTTGCATGGCTCCAACTCATATTTTCTTTCTTTAGTGCTTTTATCCAATCCTCTCTATTCTCATCAATAGACACACTGATCATCTTTAATGAATCTTCGTTAAATTGAATACGAAGCTTCTTCAACAAAGGAATCTCCTCTCGACATGGACCACACCAACTGGCCCAAAATATTATCAATGTCAGTTTATCATCATCTACTGGTTTTACAAGTTGCCCATTGAAAGATGCAAATGTTATGTTTGAAAAATTGGTCTGCTGAGCAATGTTAGAATTGATAAAGTTCTTTATCAAATGTCCCTTAGGAGAATTTCTGACATTTTCATCAAACTGATCATAGATTGCTGAAAGTTCGTTCTTTGTGAATGACTCCTTTGCATTTGCGATTTGATTTAACACGTAAAATGAAAATGAATTCTCCTTGACCTTGTTTATAAGCGACAAAAATTGAACATTTCGATCTTTGAAGTTGTTTGGCTCCCATAGTCTTGTATTTTGATATTTAAGAAAGGTCTTGTTTTGCTCTTTTGCGGTCATCAAAAATGGATTCGTGAATCTTTCAGCCGTTACTATGTAGGTTCCGACAATCACAATTTTTTCAGTTTCTGGCATAAAACCAGATGTGCCTGAATTGGTATACTCATTTGTAATGATCATTATCTTATTGCCCTTGGAAACAGAATCAAAGAATCTAATTGATAGCAAATCTGGATCAGTAATTGATCGTTGGGATAAAACAAATTCATTATTATTGAATAAAGCAGAATCATAAACAACTTTTGGGTTAAAGGCGCTGGTTAAATATATCTTATTTGTGGGAAGTCCTTTCACTTTGACTAATATAACAGGCATTTCCACTGATGAATTACAGTAACTAAAAGCCAACCACATAAAAAAAATTAGAATCATCAAAAGATTTTTCATTTTGAATAGGTTAAATGATTTTTACTTAAAAAAACAAAAAACCTACTTAATAGTATAAGTAGGTACTAAGTGTTTCAACTTTATTAAGGGAGTGAACCACAGTAACTATCACCACCATTACTGGTAGCATTATAATCACCATATTCAGTCACACATCTACAATGGCCGTTTAACAATCCACATTCGCCATAAAACGTTACTCCTTGA
>DEHS01000103.1:0-133 GCA_002352055.1 Legionellaceae bacterium UBA2794 | reverse complement strand
AGGGTTTTAACCTCAAGCTTTTATAGTAATAGAAATAACCAATTACTTACATCAACTTTCTCAATATTGACTATCTCACTTAAATTATCTATCACACCGTTACGTTAGCATGTAATTTCATTTTGTTTATCTC